>NZ_CAXWGW010000002.1:0-934638 GCF_964266755.1 Cellulomonas sp. T2.31MG-18 | reverse complement strand
CGTGGGTGAACGCAGAAAGGCCCACCCGGTTGGGGGTGGGCCTTTCTGGAATGGTGTTCGGCGGCGTCCTACTCTCCCACATCCTGGCGGGTGCAGTACCATCGGCGCTGAAGGGCTTAGCTTCCGGGTTCGGAATGGGACCGGGCGTTTCCCCTTCGCTATGGCCGCCGTAACGGTATCGAGTTGTCAAACGGGTTCCCGTTCGTTGCTCGGGAACCGCACAGTGGACGCGTGCATGATGTTGTGGTGAAGTGGTCGGCTGATTAGTACCGGTCAGCTGCGACGGTCGTTGGTCCCGTCTTCCACATCCGGCCTATCTACCCAGTGGTCTAGCTGGGAGCCTCTCACCCCTCGAGGGGGCATGGAAACCTCATCTTGAAGCAGGCTTCCCGCTTAGATGCTTTCAGCGGTTATCCCTTCCGAACGTAGCCAACCAGCCGTGCTCCTGGCGGAACAACTGGCACACCAGAGGTTCGTCCGTCCCGGTCCTCTCGTACTAGGGACAGCCCTTCTCAAGTTTCCTGCGCGCGCAGCGGATAGGGACCGAACTGTCTCACGACGTTCTAAACCCAGCTCGCGTACCGCTTTAATGGGCGAACAGCCCAACCCTTGGGACCTACTCCAGCCCCAGGATGCGACGAGCCGACATCGAGGTGCCAAACCATGCCGTCGATATGGACTCTTGGGCAAGATCAGCCTGTTATCCCCGGGGTACCTTTTATCCGTTGAGCGACGGCGCTTCCACAAGCCACCGCCGGATCACTAGTTCCGACTTTCGTCCCTGCTCGACCTGTCAGTCTCACAGTCAAGCTCCCTTGTGCACTTGCACTCGCCACCTGATTGCCAACCAGGCTGAGGGAACCTTTGAGCGCCTCCGTTACATTTTAGGAGGCAACCGCCCCAGTTAAACTACCCACCAGGCACTGTCCCTGGTCCGGATCACGGACCGAGGTTAGACATCCGAAGCGGTCAGAGTGGTATTTCAACGTCGACTCCACGAACACTGGCGTGCCCGCTTCACAGTCTCCCACCTATCCTACACAAACCGCACCGAACACCAATACCAAGCTATAGTAAAGGTCCCGGGGTCTTTCCGTCCTGCTGCGCGTAACGAGCATCTTTACTCGTAGTGCAATTTCGCCGAGTTCGCGGTTGAGACAGCGGAGAAGTCGTTACGCCATTCGTGCAGGTCGGAACTTACCCGACAAGGAATTTCGCTACCTTAGGATGGTTATAGTTACCACCGCCGTTTACTGGGGCTTAAATTCTGAGCTTCGCCTTGCGGCTGACCCGTCCTCTTAACCTTCCAGCACCGGGCAGGCGTCAGTCCGTATACATCGTCTTGCGACTTCGCACGGACCTGTGTTTTTAGTAAACAGTCGCTTCTCCCTGGTCTCTGCGGCCCTCCACGCTCCCCGGGCAAGCCGGTTCACGCTTGAGGCCCCCCTTCTCCCGAAGTTACGGGGGCATTTTGCCGAGTTCCTTAACCACGATTTGCTCGATCGCCTTGGTATTCTCTACCTGACCACCTGAGTCGGTTTGGGGTACGGGCGGCTAGAACCTCGCGTCGAGGCTTTTCTTGGCAGCATAGGATCACCCAGTTCCCGCTTGCGCGGTCACCGTCGGCTCTCAGGCTCAGGAGGGGCGGATTTGCCTACCCCTCACCCTACGACCTTGGACGTGGACTACCATCGCCACGCCGGGCTACCTTCCTGCGTCACCCCTGTTAATACGCTTACCTACTACCGGATCGGGTCGCGGCCCGTACGCACCGGTGCCCCCGAAGGGGCGGTGGCACGCACGAGGCGCTGAGCATCACCGGGCTCGGTATGGGCGGTTCTTCGCCGGTACGGGAATATCAACCCGTTGTCCATCGACTACGCCTGTCGGCCTCGCCTTAGGTCCCGACTTACCCAGGGCGGATGAACCTGGCCCTGGAACCCTTGGTCATTCGGCGGACGGGTTTCTCACCCGTCATTCGCTACTCATGCCTGCATTCTCACTCGTGTGGTCTCCACCGCTGGGTCACCCCGCGGCTTCACTGCCCACACGACGCTCCCCTACCCATCCACACACCTGGACCACGAAGGCCTAGTACACGTGTGAATGCCACAGCTTCGGCGGTGTGCTTGAGCCCCGCTACATTGTCGGCGCGGAATCACTTGACCAGTGAGCTATTACGCACTCTTTCAAGGGTGGCTGCTTCTAAGCCAACCTCCTGGTTGTCTGTGCAACTCCACATCCTTTCCCACTTAGCACACGCTTGGGGGCCTTAGCTGGTGGTCTGGGCTGTTTCCCTCTCGACGACGGAGCTTATCCCCCGCCGTCTCACTGCCACGCTCTGGCTTACCGGCATTCGGAGTTTGGCTAACGTCAGTAACCTGGTCGGGCCCATCGGCTATCCAGTAGCTCTACCTCCGGCAAGAAACGCGTGACGCTGCACCTAAATGCATTTCGGGGAGAACCAGCTATCACGAAGTTTGATTGGCCTTTCACCCCTAACCACAGGTCATCCCCCAGGTTTTCAACCCTGGTGGGTTCGGGCCTCCACGCGGTCTTACCCGCGCTTCACCCTGCCCATGGCTAGATCACTTCGCTTCGGGTCTAGAGCACGCGACTGACACGCCCTATTCGGACTCGCTTTCGCTACGGCTTCCCCACACGGGTTAACCTCGCCACGTACCACTAACTCGCAGGCTCATTCTTCAAAAGGCACGCCGTCACCCCTGCTAGGGAGGCTCCGACGGCTTGTAGGCACACGGTTTCAGGTACTATTTCACTCCCCTCCCGGGGTACTTTTCACCTTTCCCTCACGGTACTTGTCCGCTATCGGTCACCAGGTAGTATTTAGGCTTACACAGTGGTCTGTGCAGATTCACTCCAGGTTTCTCGGGCCCGGAGCTACTTGGGATCCCTCTCGGGAGGCCGCATCATTTCGTCTACGGGGGTGCCACCCTCTGTGCCGGGCCTTTCAAGACCCTTCGACTATGACACGGCTTTCTGACTCCCTGCCCGGTCGGCAGACCGGACCGAAAGGTCCCACAACCCCGTACGCGCAACGCCTGCCGGCTTGCACACGCGCACGGTTTGGCCTGATCCGCTTTCGCTCGCCACTACTCACGGAATATCTCTTCCTGCCGGTACTGAGATGTTTCACTTCCCGGCGTTCCCTCCACACACCCTATATATTCAGGTGCGGGTCGTACGACATGACTCGTACGGGGTTTCCCCATTCGGACATCCTCGGATCACGGTTCGTTTGCCAACTCCCCGAGGCTTATCGCAGGCTACGACGTCCTTCTTCGGCTCCTGGTGCCAAGGCATCCACCCTGTGCCCTTATCAACTTGACCACAAAAATCAAAGATGCTCGCGTCCACTGTGCAGTTCTCAACCAACGACCAGGACCCACCCGGAACACCCGACGCCCACCCCCACCAGGGAGCGGTCCACCGGACCAGGGGCCTGCCGGCCACCCGACCCCTCCCACCACCCGGAGCACAACCCCGACCAGCAGAAGCGATCATCGCGACCCCAAGGACAACACCCGCGAACGGCTGTTCCCTCAGGACCCAACAGCGTGCCTGGCCGACCCCCACCCCTGACCCATCCGTTCCCACCCGCACCCACCGAAGCGAGCACGACGTACTAGGACGAACCAGAAGCAAAGACCGGCCGTAGTCGATGTTCCACCCGTGAGCTCCACCCCCGACACGTACGGCCAGGGCATGGGCCTGGACACCCGACCGCACCCATGACAGGCACGACCAGCTGCCAGATGCTCCTTAGAAAGGAGGTGATCCAGCCGCACCTTCCGGTACGGCTACCTTGTTACGACTTAGTCCTAATCGCCAGTCCCACCTTCGACGGCTCCCCCCCAAAGGTTGGGCCACCGGCTTCGGGTGTTACCGACTTTCATGACTTGACGGGCGGTGTGTACAAGGCCCGGGAACGTATTCACCGCAGCGTTGCTGATCTGCGATTACTAGCGACTCCGACTTCACGGGGTCGAGTTGCAGACCCCGATCCGAACTGAGACCGGCTTTTTGGGATTCGCTCCACCTTGCGGTATCGCAGCCCTTTGTACCGGCCATTGTAGCATGCGTGAAGCCCAAGACATAAGGGGCATGATGATTTGACGTCATCCCCACCTTCCTCCGAGTTGACCCCGGCAGTCTCCCATGAGTCCCCGGCATAACCCGCTGGCAACATGGGACGAGGGTTGCGCTCGTTGCGGGACTTAACCCAACATCTCACGACACGAGCTGACGACAACCATGCACCACCTGTACACCGACCTTACGGGGAGCACATCTCTGCACTTTTCCGGTGTATGTCAAGCCTTGGTAAGGTTCTTCGCGTTGCATCGAATTAATCCGCATGCTCCGCCGCTTGTGCGGGCCCCCGTCAATTTCTTTGAGTTTTAGCCTTGCGGCCGTACTCCCCAGGCGGGGCACTTAATGCGTTTGCTGCGGCACGGAATCCGTGGAATGGACCCCACACCTAGTGCCCAACGTTTACGGCATGGACTACCAGGGTATCTAATCCTGTTCGCTCCCCATGCTTTCGCTCCTCAGCGTCAGTTGCGGCCCAGTGACCTGCCTTCGCCATCGGTGTTCCTCCTGATATCTGCGCATTCCACCGCTACACCAGGAATTCCAGTCACCCCTACCGCACTCTAGTCTGCCCGTACCCACTGCAAGCCCCAGGTTGAGCCTGAGGATTTCACAGCAGACGCGACAAACCGCCTACGAGCTCTTTACGCCCAATAATTCCGGACAACGCTTGCGCCCTACGTATTACCGCGGCTGCTGGCACGTAGTTAGCCGGCGCTTCTTCTGCAGGTACCGTCACTTGCGCTTCTTCCCTGCTGAAAGCGGTTTACAACCCGAAGGCCGTCATCCCGCACGCGGCGTCGCTGCATCAGGCTTGCGCCCATTGTGCAATATTCCCCACTGCTGCCTCCCGTAGGAGTCTGGGCCGTGTCTCAGTCCCAGTGTGGCCGGTCGCCCTCTCAGGCCGGCTACCCGTCGTCGCCTTGGTAGGCCATCACCCCACCAACAAGCTGATAGGCCGCGAGCCCATCCCTGACCGAAAAACTTTCCAGGCGCCCAGATGCCCAGGCACCTCATATCCGGTATTAGCCACCGTTTCCGGTAGTTATCCCAGAGTCAGGGGCAGGTTACTCACGTGTTACTCACCCGTTCGCCACTGATCAGACCAGCAAGCTGGCCATCACCGTTCGACTTGCATGTGTTAAGCACGCCGCCAGCGTTCGTCCTGAGCCAGAATCAAACTCTCCGTCAATGTCCAACGCCACCCAACCACCCGAAGACAGTCAGGCAACAGACACAACAAAGAACAACACAGATCTGGCATCAAAAAGGAACCCACCACCCACGGGGTGGACGACAGGCTCCCATCAACACCAAGCCCACCACGACACAACATCGCAGCAGACAACTTGGCATCGACTACTTGGCACACTGTTGAGTTCTCAAAGAACAGACGCTCATCCGTCTTGGCCTTTCGACCCGTTCGGAGGCAACCGTTCAAACTTAGCGGTTCGACTTCCTCCGGTCAACTTCGCTGCTCTGTTCGGCCTCGGCCGCGGAGAAGCGGTCGGAGCCGGGCAGTCCGGTCGTCAGGAGCGGGTCGAACCCGCGTCGGACTCGGCCGAGACCACAGCGGTGCCGTGGCGTCGAGAGTCCGGGTGGCCCTCGGCGGGACCGACCACCGGGTGTTCCCTGGTGTTCGTTCCTCCCTGCCGGGGGCCTGTGAAGGTTATGCAACGCTCGGGCAGAAGTGCAAATCCCGGACGTGGTGACCCGCGTCACGCCGTGCAGACCGGCTCCCCAGCGGTTCCGGCGCCCGGCGACGGCCGAGGCGCGCGGCGATCGGAAGGGTGCGGAGCTCAGTACGGAGCTCAGTACAGGGCGCTGGCGAGCGCGCGCCGGGCCGCCACGACTCGCGGGTCGTCGGTCCCCACGACCTCGAACAGGTCGACGAGGCGCTCCCGGACCCGGTCGCGGTCGGCACCCGACGTCCGCCGGACGACGTCGACGAGGCGGTCGAAGGCGTCCTGGACCGCGCCACCCATCACGTCCAGGTCGGCGACGGCCAGTGCGGCGTCAACGTCGTGGGGGTCCGCCGCCGCAGCCTCCCGGGCCTTGCGGGCGTCGAGGGGGGCCGTGCGCTCCAGGAGGCCGACCTGCGCGAGACCGGCCCTGGCCATCGCGTCGCGCGGGTTCTCGCGGAGCGCCTGCTCGTACGCGGTGCGAGCGCCCGGCAGGTCGTCGCGCTCGAGGGCGTCGTACGCGGCCTGGTGCAGCGGGGGCAGCGGAGGCTCTTCGGGCTCGGCCGGGGCCTCGGGCTGCTGCGCGGCTGTCACGCGCCCGGTGATGCCGTTGGCCTGCGCCGCGGCGAGCACCTGGTCGAGCACGCCGCGGATCTGGTCCGGGGCGGGTGCACCCTGGAAGAGCGGGACCGGCTGACCACCCAGGACGGCGACAGTCGTCGGGACCGACTGGGCGCCGAACGCCTGGGCGATCTGCGGGTTGGCCTCGGCATCGACCCGGGCGAGGAGCCAGGTGCCGCCGTCGTCCTGCGCCATCGCCGCCAGCTGACCGGCCACCGTGGCGCTCACCTCGCTCCACGACGCCCAGAGCACCACCACGACGGGGTGCTCGCTCGACCGCCGCACCACGTCGGCGAACGAGGCCTCGTCGACGTCGACGACGTAGGCGCCCGGGGCCGGGAGGCCGCCCGGTGAGCCCGGGGGCGGTGTCGAGGGCCTGCCGAGCGAGGAGAGGTCGACGGCTCCACGCACGTCGAGGCGCGGTCGAGGCTGCGAGGACTGCGACATACGAACTGTCTCCCTGGGTGCTGCGTGAACGGCCGACCTATTGTGCGGCGACGGCGGTGAGGACGGCCTCGGCGGCGACGAGCTGCACCTGTGCCGTCGACCCCGCTGGCGGGACCCGGAACACCAGCACGTCGGTGTACGTGCGCACCAGCGACTGCGTCGCCTCGGACGCCGCTGCCAGCGCGGACTCCACCGGACTCAGGCTGAGCTTGGCACCGCCGACGGTGACGGACACCGTGGACACCGTCGTCACCTTGCCGATGACGAGGGCGCCCCCGTCGACCGTGCCGATCACCGTCAGCGGAGCGGGGTCGGGCGTGTACGTCTCCGCCGCGTTGCCGACGTCCTTGACGTTGGCAGCCAGGGTCTGCCGGGCGGAGGTCACGCTCGTGCGGAACGGGTCGGGCGCGAACTGCGACGCCGACTGCGACGCGTCTCCGTTCGAGAGCACGTCGGCGTAGGCCGGCATGACCTGGTCCGGGCGGACGCTCAGGCCGCTCGCGTCGGCCGGGAGCACCGGGCTGCCTGCACCGGGCGTCGCGGTGGCCGGCATCGAGACCCCCGGGAACAGCCGCGCCCATCCCCACAACCGGTACGGGTCGCGGGGCGTCGTCTGCTCCAGCACGAGGAGGCGGGGTGCCTGCAGGTCGTCGGGCTGCACGGTGACGACGACCTGCGTCCGCGGCCAGCCCGAGGTCCGCGGCTCGATCACGGCTTGAGCGCTGGTCGGGAGAGCCGTCGGCGGTCGCTGACCGTTGGTGGCCTGCGCGCGCAGGTACTCGGCGTGCCGCATGGCCAGGGCCGGGTCCATCACGCGGGCCGTCAGCGCGTTGGAGTCGAGGGCGGCGTCACCGGCCGTGAGCACCTTGCCCAGGTCACCGAGGACGGTGGTGGTCTGCGCAACCGACAGCACCGGTGGGGGCACCGCCGGGGCGGCCTGAGGGTGCGGTGCCGGTGGCGCCGCGGCGCAGCCGGCGAGCACGGAGCCCAGGACCGCGGCCACGGCGGTGAGCCCGGCGGCCCGTCGTGAGAGCGCCCGTGAGCCCGAGGTCACGGAGAACGCGCGTGCGGTGCTCATCGGCCCTCCCCTCCTCGGTCGTCGGCGGGCGGCTCGGTGGGCAGGCCCCACGCGCGCCGCCACGCGTCGGCGCGGGACGACGGTGAGTCCTCCGCGCCTTCGTCCGTCGCAGCGGGCTGCTCGTCGCCGGAGCGGGCGGGTGGCGTGGACGGTCGGCCGATGGACGGGGCCGACTCGCCGGTGGGCGGCTCATCGGGCCGGCTGACGAGCCACGAGGGGTGCACCGGCGGGCGCGGTGCGGCGGGCTGGCCCGGACGGTCGCCGCGGTCCGCGGGCACCCCGGACTCTCCCGCGCCGGGCACTGGCACCCAACCGCCGGGTCGCGGCGGCTGCGCGGTGCGACGGGAAGCCAGCGGCTGACCGGGGCGTGCCGGGCCTCCCGCTGTCCGGGAACCCGGTGCGCCCGTCTGTCCTGAACCGGTCCGGGCGGGGGCGGCGGGCCCCTCCTGCCCGGACCGGTTCAGCACGACCGGGCTGGGTGCGTCCCCGCCTGACCTGGCGACGGGCCTCGCGCCGGCAGCGTCCGGAGGAACGGGCGCGGCCCACGCGGGACGGCCCTCGTGCGGGGTCGGCGTTCCGGGCGAGGTCGCACCGTGGGTCGTGGGTTCGTGCGGCTGCGTCCCGAGGTCGGGCTGTGCGGCCGCCGCACGACGGGCGCGGCGGCCCCCGGCGGCCCACGGCGGTGCCGGGCGCTCGATCGGCGGGGCAGACGGTGGTCCGCCAGCGGACCCCAGGTGCGATGGCGCCGCAGCCGACGGCACGGCGACGGGCGACGTCCCGACGGTGTCCGCGGCGGCACCCGCGGGCGACCTGTGCGCGGACGCAGCGCGGCGTGCGGCGTCCGCGGCGGTCACCGTGTCGGTGGCGGGTCGCACCTGCGGCGCGATCGGCGTGGCGCCGGGGGTCGAGGACGCGCGAGCGACCGGTGCGCCCGGGAGGCGCCCAGCGGCGGGAGGCAGCGGACGGGGCTGCGGTCGGGTGCCCGACCGCTCGCCCAGCGCGGATGGCGGCCCGATCTGCGTCGTGCTGGTCGGCGGCACCGTGGCCGCATCCTGCTCGCCCGGAGCAGCTGCGCGCGCGTCGACCGCTCCCACCGCCTGGACGGCGCCGGTGGGCGGTCGACCGCTGCGGCTCTGGAGCTCCCGCAGCTGCCGACGCGTCAGGACGGCGCCAGGCCCGGCCGGGAGCACCTCGGGAACCGCACCCGTCTCCACCGAGGTCCAGCCGTCGTGACCGGTCCTGGTCCGCCACCAGTCCCGACCCAGCAGCACGGCGCCGGCCAGGAGGAGCAGACCCCCGAGCACCAGTCCGGGAACCAGCCACGGCGACGAGACGACCCGGGGCCACGACATCTCCAGCGTGGGGTTCACGGCGGAGCCGTCGGCGGCGATGCCCGCGACGAGGAGGCTCCAGCGTCCGTCCTGGGCGTGCCACGTGAGCTGCGCCGACCCCGTGCCCGTCGCCTGGGCCACCCACATGTCGGATCCTGACGGGTCCGCTGCCGGCTTCGCGGCCGTTCCCGGTGCAGCGGAGGCGCTGGAGCTTGGGGCCGCCGACGCGGCTGCGGCCGTCGCCGACGGGCTCGAGGCAGCGGCGCCCCCCGACGGTGATGCGGACGCGGACGTCGGGCCCGCCGGCGACGGCGCAGCGGACGACCCCGGTCCGGCGAGCCGCAGCGTTCGCCAGCCGGAGAGCCCCGACACGCGCTGGCAGGGATCGCTGCCCACCCAGCCGCTGACATCGGTGTCCCGACCGACGGCGAGCACGACGTGGTCCCCCGCCGGGACCTGCGCGCGCACCGTGACCGGGTCTCCGCCGAGCTCCAGGACACCGGGGTCCGTGACGACGAGACCGGCGGTCGCAGTGGCCCGGGCGACCAGCATGTCGTCCGCGCGCCAGAGGGTCGCGGAGGCGACCGCCAGGGCGATGACGACGAGCCCCAGCAGGCCGATGCCGGCCTCGATCAGTCGCTTGCGCACACACAAATCCTCTCGGACGGGACACCCAGGATAGGCGGGCGGCCCGGGACGGCCCGCCGAACGGGAGGTTCCCCACCCCGTTCGGCCCATGGGCTCCTTCACCCGTTCCGCGTATCCTGGCGCCGGGTCGCCGGTCTCGACACGTGGTCGACCGCGCCGTCGCGTGCCCACGCCCCCTGGAGGATCAAGCCCGTGTCCGATGCCCGGCCCACCTTCCCCGTCGTCAACTTCCGCGGCTACGACCGCGACGCCGTCGACGCGCGGATCGCCGCTCTCGAGAAGGCCGTGGACGACGCCCGTTCGCAGGTCCAGGCCGCTGATGCCAAGGCGCTCCAGGTCGCCGGTGAGCTGTCCGAGGCGCACCGGCAGCTGCGGGAGGCGGAGCGGCCCACGTACTCCGGCCTCGGCTCGCGGATCGAGCAGCTGCTGCGCTCCGCCGAGGAGCAGTCGTCCGACGTCGTGACGCAGGCCAACGCCCAGGCGGCGGACTCGCTCGCGCGGGCCAAGCTCGCAGCCGGGCAGCTCCGCGCCCGCGCGGAGAACGAGGTCGCGGAGCTGCTCGCGACCGCGCGCCGCGAGGCCGAGGAGGTCCGGACGTCGGCGGCCACGGAGGCGGAGAGCCAGCTGACCGCCGCCCAGCGGAGGGCCGAGGAGCTGGTCGGCTCCGCCGAGCGCGAGGCGGCTCGGATCGCGAGCGCGATCGCCACCGAGGAGAGCGAGCGGCGCACCACCCTCGAGCGCGAGCTCGGCACGCTACGGGCGACGGTCGAGCACGAGGCGACCCAGCTCCGGGTCGCGACGGAGCGCACCGCGAGCGAGCTGCGGGCGCGCACCGAGGCGGAGACCGAGGCGATGCGCGCCGAGGCCGAGCGCTACGACCAGGATCTGCGCCGCGCGGCCGACGTCGAGACGACGGAGCTGCGTCAGCGCGTCGAGTCCGAGCTGGCCGCCCGGACCTCCGAGGTGGACCGGTACGCGGCACGGGTCCGGGCCGAGGCGGACGACGAGGCCGCCGCCCTGCGCCAGCACGTGGCGGACGAGGTCACGACCCTGCGCGCGTCGGCCCAGGAGTACGCCGACCAGGTGCGTTCCGCGGCGGAGCGGGACGGGGCGGCCCTGCAGCAGCGGGTCGCCGCCGAGGTGGCGGCGCTGCGGACCGAGGCGGAGCAGTACGCGTCCTTCGTGCGGGCCAGCGCGGAGCGGGAGACCGGCGAGCTGCGCGCGACGACCGCGGACGAGCTGGCGGCGGCTCGCACCGAGGCGGAGCAGGCCGTCGGGGCGCTCCGTGCGGAAGCGGCGCAGTACGCGGCCGACCTGCGGGCCCGTGCCGAGCGCGAGACGTCGGAGCTGCGGGAGCGCACGAAGGTCGAGACGGCGCACCTCGCCCAGGTCACGGAGCGGGAGACCACGCAGCTGCGGGAGACCACCGAGCGGGAGGCCGCCGAGCTGCGGGCGACGGCCGCACGCGAGACCACGGAGCTGCGGGAGACCACGCGCCTGGAGGTCGAGCGGCTCCAGACGGAGGCACGGCGGTCGATCGCCGACCTGACCGCGAACGCCAAGGCGCACGCCGACACGCTGGTGCGGGATGCCGAGCAGCGCCTGGCGGACGCCGAGCTGGAGATCGCCTCGAAGCGGGAGGCCGCCGAGCGCGCGGACTCCGAGCGCCACGAGCGGGCTCGTGCCGAGACGGAGCGCCTGGTCGCGGACGCGGAGGCGCACGCCGCCGAGGCCGAGCAGCGGGTGGCCAAGGCGCTCGCCCAGGCCGAGAAGGTCCGGACCGACGCGGAGGCGCACGCCCGGGACCTCGTCTCGAACGCCCGCAAGAACGCCGACCGCGTGGTCTCCGAGGCCCGAGAGCACGCGGAGAAGCAGATCTCGGACGCGATGATCGAGTCCGAGCGCGAGCGCACCTCCGCCCAGCGCCAGGTGGAGGACCTGAACCGGCAGCGGGAGTCGATCACCGGGTACCTCGACGAGCTGCGGAACCTCCTCGGAAGCAACCCGGACCGCTCGGCGCTGGAGAAGGCCGGTCGCGTGGAGGCCGAGTTCGAGAAGAACCGTCAGTCGGCGGCGGAGCGCCCGGCGCGGAGCAGCCGGCCGGCGGTACGGGGCGCCAAGGGAAGGCCGGCACCGGTGTCCGCCGCTGCGACGGCGCCGCCGAGCCCTGCGGCCGACGACGAGCCCTCGGCAGGTGCCGACACGGCTGCGGACGGCATCCCGGAGGACGCGCCGACGCCGACCCGCGAGGCCGAGCCCGAGGGGCAGCCCGAGGCGACCGGCGAGACGGGCGGAGCCGAGTCCGTGCGTGACGAGTCGGTGCGTGACGAGTCGGTCCCGGACGGGTCCGTGCGGGACGAGTCGGAGGCGCCGGCGGAGTCGACCGACGCCGCATCCGCTCGCGGCTGAGCGCCGTGAGCGCGCAGGGCGGGTCGTGGGACGCCCGGCACGCCGGGAGCGACGACCACCCGCAGAGCGACGACTCCGCTGAGGCCTCCGACGCGTCGTCCTGGCGTGCGGAGCGTCGGGCCGCGGCGGACGCCCACGCCGAGGCGCTGCACCGGCGTCAGAAGGCGGAGTCGGACCGCGCGCGGGCGATGCTCGCCGAGCTCGTGGCACGGGCGACCGCGCGCGGTCCGGCGCCGGTGCCGCTGCGGGCGCGCAGCTTCGACGGCCGGCACCGGTACCGGACCGGGCTGGAGGGCTGGTACCTCCGGCAGGACGAGTCGCTCGCGGTCTCCACCGCCGGTGACTTCTACGTCCTGCGCGCGCCGGCGCGCCTCGCGTCCCTGTGGCGGGGCGTCGAGCTGACCCCGCAGGACCCACCGCTGGTGCTGGGCGCCGGCGGCAAGGACGGGGAGTCGCTGGACCTCGACGTGGCGATCTCCCGCGTCCTCGGCGGCGCCTGACCGCAGGCAGGCGCTCAGCCGCGCTGCGCCCGCACGACCAGCTCTCCCAGGGCGGTCGCCACGGCCGCCGGGTGCTCCACGGCAGACAGGTGCCCGACGCGCGGCACCACGACGAGCGCCGCGTCGCCGACCGCCGCCATGGCGCGCGCCTGCTCGACCGGCGACACGGTGTCCTCGTCGCCCACCACCACGGTGACGGGCCCGGAGAAGGTCCGCAGCACCTCGGTCCGATCGGGCCGGGCCGCCATCGCCCGCTGCGACCAGGCCAGCCCGCTCGGCACCTGGTCGCGCACCCAGTCGAGCACCTGCTCGCGAACCTGCGGCCGCGCGGTCCGGGTCGTCTCGCCGAGCAACCCGTCGACCGTGGGCAGCACCGCGTCGAGCGACCCGCTGGACTCCAGCTCGTCGGCCGCCGCGAGGCGCTTGGCCGCGGCCTCCGGGGTGTCCGCGACCGCCTTGGTGTCCACCAGGCCGAGCCCGGCCAGCAGGTCCGGGTGGCGCTCGGCCATCGCCAGCGCGACGTAGCCGCCCATCGACAGGCCCACGACGACGGCGCGGTCGACCCCCGCGTCCGACAGGAGGCGGGCCACCGCGTCGGCGGAGGCCTCGAGCGACGGCGCAGGCAGGTCGGCGACGTACCGCGGCGTGCCGGGAAGGTCGACGAGGTGCACGGCCGCCGGGCCGGCGACGAGCTGCGCGGCCGCGGTCCACATCCGTGAGTCGAGCGGCATCCCGTGCAGCAGCACGAGCGGCAGCGCCCCGGCGTCGGACCGGACCGTGGTCAGGCCTGCGATCGGTGTCACGAGTCCTCTCCCGTCAGGTCGGCGGTCGACTCCGCCTGGCTGCTCGGCCCCGACCAGGTCCGCGGCAGCGGCACGGGAACCTCCGGCGCGACGTGCGCGACGATCTCGTCGAGCACGCGGCGCACCTGGGACTCCCCCACCCACAGGTGCTTCGCACCGTCGACGGCCACCAGGTCGGCGTGCGGCACCCGCGCGAAGCGCTCACGCGCCTGCGGCGGGCGCAGGTAGTCGTCGTGCTCGGGCACCAGCACGACGAGCGGGCGGCCGAACGACGCCCAGGCGTCCAGGTCCTCGTCGCCCGCTCTGCTCAGGGGCGGCGACAGCAGGACGGCTCCCTCCACCACGGGGTCCCGCCCGTACCGCAGCGCGAGCTCGGTGCCGAACGACCACCCCACGAGCCAGATGTGCGGAAGGTCGTGGAACTCGGCCAGCTCGAGGGCGGCTGCGACGTCGAACCGCTCGGCGAGGCCTCCGTCGAACGAGCCCTGGCTGGTGCCGCGGGGGCTGGACGTGCCGCGCGTGTTGAACCGCAGCACGGCGAGACCCGCCAGGGCGGGCAGCCGCCACGCCGCCTTGCGCAGCACGTGCGAGTCCATGTACCCGCCGTGCGTCGGCAGCGGGTGCAGCGTGACCAGCGTGGCGCGCGGCGTCGTCGGACGGCCCTCCGCGTCCACCGGCAGGGCGAGCTCACCGACCAGCGTCAGGCCGTCCGCCGTGTGCAGCTCGACCTCCTCCCGGTGCGCGGGCAGGACGGTCAGGGAGCGGATCGGGGCACCGTGGGCGGTGGCGGCAGAGGTCTCGGACATCGTCTCGAGCCTAACCGGCGGCCGTGGTGGGCACGCAGGCGGCCGTCGGCCTGGGCATCCTCGGGCGCGGCGGCGTCAGGCGCGACGGCTGAGACGACGACGGCCTCGCGCGCGCCAGCACGCGGTGTGCCAGTGCCGACGACCTTCCACACCGTCACCGAGCAGGTCGTCCGTCCGCCACGCCACCACGTGGGGCGTCCCGGGCGCGACCACCTGGTCGCAGCCCGGGCACCGGTACTCCCGGGAGGAGCCGGCTACCGACTGCACGGTCCACTCGCCGTCGGATGCGCTCTCGGCCGTCCGCCCACCGGTGGCGCGGATCAGGTCCAGCTCCGGGTGGGCGGTCCCGTAGGGCCGTCTCGACGATCGACGGCTGCTCGGCATGCGCCCATCCTGTCCGATGCCCGCGGTTGCAAGCCCACCGCCCGGGCACTCAGAGCGTGGCGGCCACGTCCGCCGGCGGCACCGTGCCGGTGCGGACCAGCTCGGCGTACCAGCGTCCGGAGTCCTTGACCGTGCGCTCGAGCGTGTCGTAGTCGACGCGGACCACCCCGAAGCGGCGGTCGAACCCGTACGCCCACTCGAAGTTGTCCAGCAGCGACCAGACGAAGTAGCCGCGCACGTCCGCGCCGGCGTCCATCGCGGCACCCATCGCGTCGATGTGGTCGTGCAGGTAGGCGACCCGGTCGGCGTCGTGCACGCGCCCGTCCGCCGAGACCTCGTCGGCGAACGCCGCACCGTTCTCCGTGATGGCCAGCGGCTGGTCCGGGAACCGGTCGCGCAGCTCCAGGAGCAGGTCGACGAGGCCCTGCGGCTCGATGTTCCAGCCCATCGCGGTGTACGGCCCGGAGACCGGCAGCCACTCGACCTGGTCCGCCCCGACCCACGGGCTGTGCTCCGCAGCGCGGTGGCCGTCCGGACCGGGCTCCCCCGGCGTGACGGCCGCCGGCGCACCGGCACGGACGAGGCCCGTGGCGTAGTAGTTGACGCCCAGCAGGGGCAGCGGGACGCGGATCAGGTCCAGGTCCCCGTCCTGCACGAAGGACCAGTCGCTGATCGCGGCGGTGTCGGCGAACACCTGCTCCGGGTACGCGCCGAGCATCATCGGGCCGAGGAACACCTCGTTGGCGATCGTGTCGATGCGGTGCTTGGCGGCGACGTCCGCGGGGTCGTCCGAGGCCGCGCGCGTGACGTGCAGGTTCAGCGTCACCGAGACCGGGGTGTCCTCGCCGAGGACGGAGCGCACGGCGCGGGCCGCGAGACCGTGGCCCAGGTTGAGGTGGTGGACGGCGGCCAGCGCCTTGGCGTCGTCCGTCACCCCGGGGGCGTGCGCGCCGGACGCGTACCCGAGGAAGGCGGAGCACCACGGCTCGTTCAACGTGGTCCACAGCCGCACCCGGTCCCCGAGGACCTCGGCCATCCGGCGGGCGTAGTCGGCGAACCGGTAGGCGGTCTGACGGTTCGCCCAGCCGCCCTCGTCCTCCAGCGCCTGCGGCAGGTCCCAGTGGTACAGGGTCGCGACGGGCTGGATCCCCGCGTCGACCAGCCGGTCCACCAGGTCGGAGTAGAAGTCCAGACCCGCCTGGTTGAACTCGCCGGAACCGGTCGGCTGCACCCGTGGCCATGCGATCGAGAAGCGGTACGCCTGCAGGCCGAGCTCGCGCATGATCGCCACGTCCTGCGGCACGCGGTGGAAGTGGTCCACGGCGACGTCACCGGTGTCGCCGTTCAGCACCCGGCCCGGCGTGTGGCTGAAGGTGTCCCAGATCGACGGGCCGCGCCCACCCTCGTGCACGCCGCCCTCGATCTGGTACGAGGCCGTCGCGGACCCCCAGAGGAAGTCGGTGGGGAACTGCCGGCCGGACGGGCGCGTGGTCGCCATGGGAATCCTCGGTCGATCGCGGGAGGGGAAGGGCCGGTCGTCTGCGACCGGGGTCGAATCGATACGATACACCGCCCCGCGCGCCTTGCGGGAGCGCTTCCAAGGGTCCATCAGGAGGTCGCCGGGCCCGGGAGGTCCCGCCCGCGACGAGCGCCGTGCGGCACCAGCGCGACGGCGGTGTCGAGCAGTACCGCGACGCCGTCGTCCGCGTTCGACGGCAGCACCGTGTCGACGCTCCGCAGCACGGTCGGATGGGCGTTCGCGACGGCGAACGAGCGACCGGCCCACGCGAGCATCGGCAGGTCGTTCGGTGCGTCGCCCACCGCCCAGACGTCGCTCGCCTCGACCCCCTCCTCCGCCGCCCAGACGGCCAGCGTGCTGGCCTTGGTGACGGCCGGCGGCGACACCTCCGCCAGACCGGTGGCGCCCGAGTGGGACACCACGCCCGCGTCCCCGACCGCCGTGGACAACGCCCCCACGAAGGCGTCGAGGTCGATCGACGGCGCCGCGCGGACGAGCACCTTGATCGTGCGACCGTCCAGCGCCTGGGTGATGTCCGCGACCGACGGGCTGCCCTCGGGCACCGGGTGGCTCGAGCGGAACCCCACCTCCGCGGCGAACCCGGTGGTGCGTTCCAGCGCGAAGCTCACCGTCGGATCGGCACGGCGCACCCGGGCGACCACGTCGCGCACCACCTGGTCGTCGAACGTGTAGGCGTGCCGGACCGCCAACGTCGCCAGCTCGACGACGGCGGCTCCGTTGGCACAGATGGCCACGCCGCACCCGCCCAGCGCCGGGGCCAGGTCGCCGAGCCACCGCGGCGGCCGCGCCGTGACGGCGACCACCCGGACGCCGGCGCGGTCGCTGCGGGACAGGGCGTCCCGGGTCCTGGCCGAGAGACCGCCGTCGGGCCCGAGCAGCGTGCCGTCCAGATCGGTGGCGACCACCCGCGGCGCGCCCGTACCGGGCGGGACGACGTCCCCGCTCGGCGCGCGGCGGAGAGGTCCGGCCATCAGAACAGCCGTGAGCCCGCGTCGTCGACGCCACGCAGGGCGGCGTAGTCGAGCACGAGGCAGCCGATGCCGCGGTCGGTGGCGAGCACCCGCGCCTGTGGGCGGATCTCCTGCGCCGCGAACACCCCGCGGACGGGCGCGAGGAGCGGGTCCCGGTTGAGCAGCTCGAGGTACCGCGTCAGCTGCTCGACGCCGTCGATGTCGCCGCGACGCTTGATCTCCACGGCGACGGTCCCCCCGGCCGGGTCGCGCGCCAGGATGTCCACCGGTCCGATCGCCGTCGGGTACTCCCGCCGCACCAGCTGGTGGCCCGGCCCGAGCAGCGTGATCTGCTCCGCGAGCAGCTGCTGGAGGTGCGCCTCGACGCCGTCCTTCACCAGGCCCGGGTCCACACCGAGCTCGTGCGCCGAGTCGTGGTGCACCTCGAACAGCTCCACGACCAGGCGGTCGTCGGACTTCGCGTGCTGGACGGTCCACACCTCCTGCACGCCGAGCGCCGCGCGCTGCTCGTCGGGCACCGAGACCGTCAGCGTGCACGGTGGGCTCATCCAGTTCAGGGGCTTGTACGAACCGCCGTCCGCATGCACCAGCACCGACCCGTCCGCCTTGACCACCAGCAGGCGGGTGGCCTGCGGCAGGTGCGCGTCGAGCCGTCCGCTGTACGTGGCCGTGCACGACGCCACCACCAACCGCACCAGGACCTCCGGGCTTCTAGATGACCGAGGCGGAGCGAGTCGGCGTCGCCTCGATCCACGACGTCAGCCCGGCGTACGCCTCGGGGGACATCTGCAGGTACACCTCGATCGGCGACGAGGTCTCCCCGGCGACGCGGCAGCGCAGCTCCACGATGCGCGTGTGCCCGTCCGGCGACGGGACCGTCGTCCGGGACAGCACCGCGATCCGCGGCCGGCTCCAGACGTGGCGCGCCCGGGGCAGGATCGACGCGAGCCGCCACCAGTACAGGCGGCGCACGCCGTACTGCGCGATGCCCCGCGCCCACGGCCCCTCCGGCCGACGCGCGAGCGAGCAGGAGAACGAGCCGAGCCGGTGCGAGAGCGTCCGGGTCCGGGACAGCCAGAGACCGGACACCAGCACGACGAGCAGCAGGAGGGCGGCCAGCGCCAGGAGCGTGTCCGCCTCCAGCCCGCCCATCCTGCTCGCCCTCAGTTCCCGGCGGTGGTGGGCTCGGCGTTGTCGACGACGAGCGTCACCTGGTCCGAGTCGACGGACAGGAAGCCCCCGTCGACGTGCCACGCGAGCGGAGCACCGCCACGCTCCTCGCGCACCCGCACCTGACCGGCGCGCAGCAGCGACAGCACGGGCGTGTGACCCGGCAGGATGCCGATCTCGCCGTCCGCCGCCGGCGCGGTGACCTGGTGGGCCTGTCCGGACCACACCTTGCCCTCCGCGTCGACCAGGTCGACCTCGAGCTGTGCCACCGTGCCTCCCCTCAGACCCCGTAGTCCTTCTGGATCCGCGCCCAGTTCCGCTCGAGGTCCTCGAGGCCGCCGATGTTGAAGAAGGCCTGCTCGGCGATGTGGTCGAACTCGCCCTCGGCGATCTTCTTGAACGCCTCGACGGTCTCCGCCACCGGGACCGTCGAACCCGCTACGCCGGTGAACTTCTCCGCCATGTAGGTGTTCTGGGAGAGGAACTGCTGGATCCGCCGGGCACGCGCCACGACGGTCTTGTCCTCCTCGGACAGCTCGTCGACACCGAGGATCGCGATGATGTCCTGCAGCTCCTTGTTGCGCTGCAGGATCGACTTGACCTGCGTGGCCACCGCGTAGTGCTCGTGGCCGACGTACCGCGGGTCGAGGATGCGGCTGGTCGAGGCCAGCGGGTCCACGGCGGGGTACAGGCCGCGGCTGGCGATCTCACGGGACAGCTCGGTGGTCGCGTCCAGGTGGGCGAACGTCGTGGCCGGCGCCGGGTCGGTGTAGTCGTCGGCCGGCACGTAGATCGCCTGCAGCGAGGTGATCGAGTGGCCGCGGGTCGAGGTGATCCGCTCCTGGAGCAGGCCCATCTCGTCGGCCAGGTTGGGCTGGTACCCCACGGCGGACGGCATGCGGCCGAGCAGGGTGGACACCTCGGACCCGGCCTGCGTGAACCGGAAGATGTTGTCGATGAACAGCAGCACGTCCTGACGCTGCACGTCGCGGAAGTACTCCGCCATCGTCAGGGCGGACAGGGCGACGCGCAGACGCGTGCCCGGCGGCTCGTCCATCTGGCCGAAGACGAGCGCGGTCTTGTCGAAGACCCCCGCCTCTTCCATCTCGACGATCAGGTCGTTGCCCTCACGGGTGCGCTCGCCGACCCCGGCGAACACCGAGACACCGCCGTGGTCCTGGGCGACGCGCTGGATCATCTCCTGGATCAGGACCGTCTTGCCCACGCCGGCGCCGCCGAAGAGGCCGATCTTGCCGCCCTGGACGTACGGGGTGAGCAGGTCGATGACCTTGATGCCGGTCTCGAACATCGTGGTCTTCGACTCGAGCTGGTCGAAGGCCGGCGGCCGCCGGTGGATCGGCCAGCGCTCGGTGATCTCGAGCTTCTCGCCCGGCTCCAGGTCGAGCACGTCCCCGGTCACGTTGAACACGTGGCCGAGGGTCACGTCGCCCACCGGGACCGAGATCGGCGCACCGGTGTCCGTCACCTCGGCGCCGCGGACGAGCCCGTCGGTGGGCTTGAGCGCGATGGCGCGCACCAGGGAGTCACCCAGGTGCTGGGCGACCTCGAGGGTGAGGCTGTGCGAGCTCTCGCCCTCCCCCTGGCGGGACAGGTCGATGCTCACGGTGAGGGCGTTGTACAGCTCGGGGATCTGGTCCGGCGGGAACTCGATGTCCACGACGGGGCCGATCACCCGCGCGACACGACCCACGCCGGAGCTGCCCGTGGGGGTCGCCGTCGCGTCGACGGTGGTGGCGGTCATGTGCTGCCTCGCTTCGGTGTGTTCGGGTGGCTCAGGAGGCCGACGCGAGCGCGTCGGCGCCCGAGACGATCTCGCTGATCTCCTGCGTGATCTCGGCCTGGCGAGCCTGGTTCGCCAGCCGCGTGTACATGCGGATGAGGTCCTCCGCGTTGTCGGTCGCCGTCTTCATCGCGCGCTGTCGCGCCGCCAGCTCGGACGCCGCCGCCTGCAGCAGGCTGGCGTAGATCCGGCTGCGCACGTACCGCGGCAGCAGCGCGTCGAGCACCACGTCGGGGCTCGGCTCGAACTCGTAGAGCGGCAGGGCCTCGGCCTCGCCCGGCTCGACGACGCCCTCGACCACCTCGAGCGGGAGCAGCCGCAGCACGCGCGGGCGCTGCGTGACCATGTTGACGAACTGGGTGTAGACGATGTGCACCTCGGCGACACCGCCCTCGTCCGCGGGAGCGCGGAAGGCACCCAGCAGCGTGCCGGCGATGTCGTCGGCGATCTCCACCGTCGGCGCGTCCGAGCTGCCGGTCCAGCTGCTGACGACCTCACGCTGCCGGAACGTGTAGAAGGACAGCGCCCGGCGGCCCGTGACGTACAGGGCCACCTCCTTGCCCTCGTCCGTCAGCCGGTTGATCAGCCGCTCCGCCTCGCGGATCACCGACGCCGAGTAGGCGCCGGCCATGCCGCGGTCCGAGGCGACGACGAGCACGGCGGCCCGGTTGGTGTCCGTCCGCTCGACGAGGAACGGGTGCGACTGGGTCGAGTGCGTGGCCACGGCCGACACGGCCCGCGTGATGGCGCGGGAGTACGGCGTCGCCATGCTCACCCGGTCACGGGCACGGCCGATCCGGGACGCCGCGATCAGCTCCTGCGCCCGGAACATCTTCTTCAGCGACTGCGTGGACCGGATGCGCTGCCGGTAGACCCGCTGCGAACCCGCCATCCTCAGGCCCGCTTCTGCCGGACGATCTGCTCCTGGTCCACCTGGACCGGCTCGTCCTCGTCGGACTTCACCAGCGGGCTGCCGTCGAAGAGCATGAAGCCCTGCCGGAACTCGTCCACCGCGGCGGCCAGGGCCTGCTCGGTGGACTCCTCGAGCTTGCCGGTCGAGGCGATGGTGCTCAGCACCTCCGTCTTGCGCCGCAGGTGGTCCAGCAGCTCCGACTCGAAGCGCCGCACGTCCTCCAGGGGGACGTCGTCCAGCTTGCCCTTGGTGCCGGCCCAGATCGAGGCGACCTGGTCCTCCACCGGGTACGGGCTGTACTGGCCCTGCTTCAGCAGCTCCATCAGCCGCGCGCCACGGGTCAGCTGCGCCCGGCTGGCCGCGTCGAGGTCCGAGGCGAACATCGCGAACGCCTCGAGCGAGCGGTACTGCGCCAGGTCGAGCTTCAGCGTGCCGGACACCTGCTTCATCGCCTTGACCTGCGCGGCACCACCGACGCGGGACACGGAGATGCCGACGTCCACGGCGGGGCGCTGGTCGGCGTTGAAGAGGTCCGACTGCAGGAAGATCTGCCCGTCGGTGATGGAGATGACGTTGGTCGGGATGTACGCCGACACGTCGTTCGCCTTGGTCTCGATCACGGGCAGGCCCGTCATCGAACCGGCGCCGAGGTCGTCGGACAGCTTCGCGCAACGCTCGAGCAGGCGGGAGTGCAGGTAGAAGACGTCACCCGGGTAGGCCTCGCGGCCCGGCGGGCGGCGCAGCAGCAGGGAGACGGCACGGTAGGCCTCGGCCTGCTTGGACAGGTCGTCGAAGACGATGAGGACGTGCTTGCCCTGGTACATCCAGTGCTGGCCGATCGCCGAGCCGGTGTACGGGGCGAGGTACTTGAAGCCGGCGGGGTCGGACGCCGGGGCTGCCACGATGGTCGTGTACTCGAGCGCGCCGGCCTCCTCGAGCGCGCCGCGGACCGCGGCGATCGTGGAGCCCTTCTGGCCGATGGCGACGTAGATGCAGCGCACCTGCTGCTTCGGGTCACCGGTGGCCCAGGCCGACTTCTGGTTGATGATCGTGTCGATCGCGATCGCGGTCTTGCCCGTCTGGCGGTCACCGATGATCAGCTGACGCTGGCCACGGCCGATCGGGATCATCGAGTCGATGGCCTTCAGGCCGGTCTGCAGCGGCTCGTGCACGCTCTTGCGCTGCATGACGCCGGGCGCCTGCAGCTCCAGGGCGCGGCGTGTCTCCGTCTCCACGTCGCCGAGGCCGTCGATCGGCTTGCCGAGCGGGTCGACCACACGACCGAGGTAGCCGTCGCCCACGGGCACGGACAGCACCTCGCCGGTGCGCCGCACCTCCTGGCCCTCCTCGATGCCGGCGAACTCGCCGAGCACGACCACACCGATCTCGCGCACGTCGAGGTTCAGCGCCAGCCCGAGCGTGCCGTCCTCGAACCGCAGCAGCTCGTTCGCCATCGCGCCGGGCAGGCCCTCGACCTGCGCGATGCCGTCGGCGGTCAGCGTGACCCGCCCGACCTCCTCGGTCGCGGCCTGCTTCGGCTCGTACGACTTCACGAAGCTGTCCAGCGCGGCGCGGATCTCCTCCGGCCGGATCGTCAGCTCAGCCATGGTGTCTGTTCTCCTCGTGGGTCGCGCGCGTCGCGCGCGGGGTGCGTGGGCCCGGGACCGCCGGGCGGGGGCGAAGGGTCATCCGGCGAGCTGTCGGCGGGCGTCCGCCAGGCGGGCGAGCACGGTCGAGTCGATGACGTCCGGGCCGGACTGGACGCGCAGGCCGCCGATCACGCGGGGGTCCACCACGACGTCGAGCTCGACCTGCCGTCCGAGGGCCGTCGCGAGCAGCCCGGCGAGCCGGGTGCGCTGGGCGTCCGACAGCGGGGCCGCGACCGTCACGGTCGCGACGCGGTGGTGACGGCGCTCCGCGATGAGGTCCACGACGTCACCGAGCCAGGCGACGTACCTCCGACCGCGAGGGGCCGCGGCCGCACGGCGTGCGAGCAGCAGCGTCGTGGCGCCGACGTGCGACCCGAGCACCCGCTCGGCCAGGTCCGCACGGGCCTGGCCCGGCACCGACGGGTCGAACAGGGCGCGCCGCAGGTCCCGCTGCCCCGACAGGGCACCGATCACGGCGAACAGCTCCTGCTCCACCTGCTCCAGCGTGCCGGCCGACTGTGCCGCCGCGAGCACGGCGGAGGTGCCGAGGCGCTGCGCGGCGTCCGCGAGGTCGGCGTCGGCCGACCACCGAGAGCGGGCCAGGTCCTGCGCGACCGCGACCGTGCGGGGGTCGGCGGCGGCGAGCAGCCGCGCCGCCAGGGCGGCCTTGGCCTCCCCGGAGGCGGACGGGTCCGCCAGCACGCGGCGCAGGGACCCCGACGCGTCCAGCGCGTCGACCAGGGCGTAGAGCTCCTGGCCCAGGACGGTCGCCTGCTCCCCGGCCGCCTCGAGGACCGGCTCCCACCGGCCCTCGACCGCGTCCAGGGACGCCCGGCTCGTTCCCCGCATCAGGCCCCCTTGCCCTGGCCCGTCGCGACACCCGCGGCCTGGTCGGCCTCGAGGTCGTCGAGGAAGCGCTCCACGACACGGGACCGGCGGACCTCGTCGGCCAGGGACTCGCCGACGATCTTCTCCGCCAGCTGGGTGGCCAGCGCGCCGACGTCGGACCGGAGGGCGACCACGGCCTGCTGCCGCTCCGCCTCGACCTGGCGCTGCGCCGTCTCGAGGATGCGGGCGGCCTCGTCCTGCGCCTTGGTACGCAGGTCGGCGACGATCTGGGCACCCTCGGTGCGCGCGTCCTCCCGGATGCGCGCCGCCTCGGCGCGGGCGTCGGCCAGGTGCTGCTGGTACTGGCCGAGGACGGCCGCGGCCTCCTCCTGGGCGGACTCCGCCTTGGCCAGACCGCCCTCGATCTTCTCGGCCCGCTCGTCCAGCACCCGCTGGAACGCCGGCAGCACCCAGATGCGGAAGGGGACGGCGATGATGATGAGGACGACCAGCGACCACACGATGTCGAACGTGTGGGGGATCAGCAGGTTGACGCCGTCAGGCTCCTGCGTTGCGGCCGTCACGACGGCCGCGGCGAGCGCGGCCGTGCTCACTTGAAGAGGAACCCGGTGATCAGGCCGAGGAGGCCGAGCACCTCGACGAACCCGATACCGATGAACATGGTGGTGCGCAGCTGGCCGGAGACCTCGGGCTGACGGGCCATGCCCTCGATCGTCTTGCCGATGAGGATGCCGAGGCCGATGCCAGGGCCGATCACCGCGAGGCCGTAGCCGAGCGTGGCGAGGTTGCCCGAGACGGTGTCCGCCGCCGCCAGGATGGTGCTGGTGTCCACGGTTGGTCGTTCCTTCCTGTGGGTGCCGCAGGTGGCGGCACCGGGGTTGGCGGGGCCGAGGCCCCCGGGTGGTGCGTGTGCGTCAGTGCGTCGTCAGTGCTCCGCCTCGACCGACAGGCTGATGTAGACCGCCGTCAGCACGACGAAGATGTACGCCTGCAGCGCCGCGACGAAGACCTCGAAGGCCGTCAGCGCGAGGCTGGCCACCAGGGTCAGCGCGCCGAAGACCTTCAGCCCCGGTGCCGCCTCGACGACGAAGTACTGGGTGGCCGCGAAGCAGAGCGCGAGCATCAGGTGGCCGGAGACCATGTTGGCCATCAACCGGATCGCGAGCGTCGCGGGCCGGATGACCAGGACCTGCAGCAGCTCGATCGGCGTCAGCAGGATGTACATGAACCACGGGACGCCGGGCGGGAACAGGCTCGACTTCACGAAGCCGCCGAAGCCCTGGGCCTTGACGCCCGCCGAGAGGTACGTCACGTACGCCCAGACCGCCAGCAGCACCGGCAGGCCGATCAGCGACGTGCCGGCGATGTTGAGACCCGGGATCGCACCGGTCAGGTTGAAGGCGAGGATGCCGAAGAAGACGGTCGTCAGCATCGCCGCGTAGCGCCTGCCGCGCTCGCTGCCGAGGATCTCGTTCACGACGTTGACCCGGACGAAGTCGAGGATCATCTCGACCGCCGCCTGCGTGCGCCCCGGCACCAGCCGGGCGCGGCGCGCGACGACCACCATGAAGGTGACCAGCACCAGTGCGGCGATGAGCCGCACGAGCATGATCCGGTTGAACTCGAGCCAGGTGCCCTGGAACAGCACGGGCGCCGGGAAGAAGTCCGCGATCGAGGGCGGCTCGAAGCCGCCGGTCCCGCTCTGATCGGCGGCGAACGGCAGCATGGTCGCAAGGCTGGTCAGAGCAAGCTCCTGGTGGTCGTGAGGTCGAACGGGCGCCTTCCGCAGCGGTGCGGGCAGGCCATCGGCACCCCGGCCGTCATGGATGTTGGCAAGCCTAACCCATGGCCGAAGGTCCGTTGCGCAGGGTTCAGGAGGGTCACCGACGACCCCCGTCACCCGGTTCGACGTACGGTACGCGCCCCGTCGAGACCGCTCGGTAGTCGAGCAGGGCGGAGCCGATGGCACCGAGCGCGAGCACGCCCGCGAGCACCGGCGCCGAGTAGAAGTCCAGACCGCGCAGCAGCGCGAGAGCGACGATCACGACGAGCACCTTGGCCAGCCAGGTGCCCATCACCACCCCGGCCATCACCTGCGGTGCCGAGCGGGTGGTGCGCAGCATGGCGACGACCGTGGTGCCGGAGAACACGGCAGCCAGCCCCACGCCGATCAGCGCGCCCCAGACGCCCGGCAGGCCGGAGACGAGGGCTCCGACCACCACGCCGAGCACGGTGAGGGCGACGAGGAGCAGCACGGTGTCGCGCAGCGCGCGGCGGAAGACCGCGTCCGCGGCCGTCGGCTCCGCGGTCGGGGCCGCGGGGTCGGGGTCCGGCAGCGCGCCGTCGTCAGGTGCGGTCATCAGGGTGCCTCCGGGTGGGGGGTCGACCGGCCGCGCAGCGGGCCGAGGGTGAGGGCGACGGCGGCGAGCACGGCGATGCCGACGCCGATCAGGACGGTCGTCGTCGACCAGCGCACCAGGGCGGCGGCGCCGAACGCGAAGACACCGGTCCAGAGGTACATGATCGCGACCGCGCGGCGGTGCGAGTGCCCGAGCGCGAGCAGCCGGTGGTGCAGGTGCCGGCGGTCCGGGTGGAACGGCGACTTGCCCGCGCCCACCCGGCGGACCACGGCCAGCGCCATGTCCAGCAGCGGGAGGACGAGCACCGCGAGCGGCAGCAGCATCGGCAGGTAGGCCGGGAACGAGGCGCGCTGCGAGACCGACTGCGGGTCGATCTGCCCCGTGACGATGATCGCGGCGGCGGCCATGACGAACCCGAGCAGCATCGAGCCGGAGTCGCCCATGAAGATCCTGGCCGGGTACAGGTTGTGCGGCAGGAAACCGGCGCACATGCCGACCAGGACGGCGAGCACGAGGGTCGCCAGGCTCGCGTAGTCGCCGGGGTTGGAGCCCATCGTCAGCAGGTAGCTGTAGAGCAGGAAGGCGCTGCCGCCGATCGCGAGCACGCCCGCGGCCAGCCCGTCGAGGCCGTCGACGAAGTTGACCGCGTTCATCGCGACGACCACCGACAGCACCGTGACGAAGATCGAGATGCGGGTGGACCACGCCGTCACCCCGAACAGGGGCATCTGGTACAGCAGCACGCCCTGCCACGCCATGAAGCCGGCCGCGAGTACCTGGCCCATCAGCTTGGTCAGCCAGTCGAGGTCCCACACGTCGTCGGCCGCCCCGAGCAGCACCACGACCGTCGCGCCGCCCACGATCCCGATCAGCGGCCGAGGGTTGGCGTACACCGAGGCCAGGAACGGCAGCCGGCTGGCGACCAGGACGGCCACCAGCAGGCCGAGGTACATCGCCGTGCCGCCCAGCCGAGGCGTGGGGACGGCGTGCACGTCCCGGTCCCGCACCGCGGTGATCGCGTGCCAGCGCAGGGCGAGCCACCGGGACAGCGGCGTCATCAGGTACGTCACTGCCGCCGTCAGCACGAGGACGAGCAGGTAGACCCTCACCGGGCGGGGTCCTCCCGCGCGGGCTCGTCGACGTCCGCCACCTCGCGCAGCTGCTCGAGGCTGATCGAGCCGAGCCGGACGACCCGGAGGCGGTCCCCCGTCGCGTCCACGATGGTGGAGGGCACGGGACCGGGCGTCGGGCCGCCGTCGAGGAACACCGGCACGGCGTCCCCGAGCTGCTCGGCGGCCTCCTGCGCCGTCACCGCCGACGGCTGCCCGGTCAGGTTGGCGCTCGAGACGGCGAGCGGGCCCGTGCGCCGCAGCAGCGCGAGCGCCAGCGCGTGGTCCGGCACCCGCAGCGCGACGGTTCCGTGGGTCTCCCCCAGGTCCCAGGCGAGCGACGGTTGGGCGTGCACGATGATCGTCAGCGCGCCCGGCCAGAAGGCCTCCGCCAGCGCCCGGGCCGCCTCCGGCACGTCGCGGGCGAGACCGTCCAGCGTGCGCACGTCCGGCATGAGGACCGGCGGCGGCATCTGCCGGCCCCTGCCCTTGGCGTCCAGCAGGGCCTGCACGGCGGCCGGGGTGAACGCGTCCGCCCCCACGCCGTACACCGTGTCCGTCGGCAGCACCACGAGACCGCCGCGCGCCAGCGCGTTGACGGCCTCGTCGAGGGCCGGGCCCCACGCCACCGGGTCCGTCGCGTCCAGGATCTGCTCGCCGGTCACGGCCGCGAGTCTCCCACGTCGGGCCGGCGCCGCTCATCGAGATGGGCCGCGCCGGACGGCTCGGGCAGGCGGGTGCGGCGCGCGACGAGCATCCGTGGCCGGCCGGTCAGGTCGTCCTGCGTCCGGACGTCCGCGTAGAGCCCGGTCGCGGTCGCCGCGTCCCGCGCGGCCGCCGCCTGGACCTCGGCGTGCTCCATCACCAGCAGACCACCGGGCACCAGCAGCCGGCCACCCGCGCCCAGCACGGCGCGCGGCACGTCGAGGCCGTCGACCCCGCCGCCGTACAGGGCCAGGTCCGGGTCGTGGTCCCGCACCTCCGGGTCCACGGGCTCGGCGTCCGGTGGGATGTACGGCGGGTTGGCCACCAGGACGTGCACGCGGCCGGCCAGTCCGGGCAGCAGCGCGGGGTCCGCGACGTCGCCGTGCAGAGCGACCAGGTGCTCGGCACCGGCCACCGCGCCGTTGCGGGCGGTCAGTGCGACCGCCTGCTCGGAGAGGTCGACCGCGGTCACCCGGGCGGTCGGCACCTCGGTGGCCACCGCGACGGCGATCGCGCCGGACCCGCAGCACAGGTCGACGACGACCGGCTCGGTCCCGCCGGCCGCCACCCGGGCGGCCTCCTCGACGGCGACGCCGGCGACCACCTCCGTCTCGGGGCGGGGCACGAACACGCCGGGCTCCACCGTGAGCGTCAGGTACCGGAACCCGGTGCTACCGACCAGGTGCTGCAGCGGCTCGCGCCGCCTGCGACGCTCCACCAGCTCGGCGAACCGCGACGCGAAGTCGGCCGGCAGCTCGGGCGGCAGGACGAGGTCGACGCGGTCCCGGCCGAGCACGTGCGCCGCGAGCGCGAGCGCGTCGTGCCGCGGGGAGGCGACGCCGGCCTCGAGCAGCAGCCGCGTCGCGGCGTCGACGAAGGGGCGCAGCCCGGCGGCGCGGCCGGCGTCGGCTGCCCCGGCCGGACCGCCGTCGCGCGTCACGAGGTGGCGGCCGCGAGCCGGGCCGCCTCGTCCGCGTCGATCGCCGACTGCACCACGGGGCCCAGGTCGCCGTCGAGCACGGCATCGAGGTTGTACGCCTTGTAGCCCGTGCGGTGGTCGGCGATCCGGTTCTCGGGGAAGTTGTAGGTGCGGATGCGTTCCGACCGGTCGACCGTCCGGACCTGGGAGCGCCGGGCCTCCTGCGCCGCCGCTGCGACCTCCTCCTGACGCGCCGCGAGCAGCCGCGCGCGCAGCACGCGCATCCCCTGCTCCCGGTTCTGCAGCTGCGACTTCTCGTTCTGCATCGAGACGACGATGCCCGTGGGCAGGTGCGTGATCCGCACCGCCGAGTCGGTGGTGTTCACCGACTGCCCGCCGGGACCGGATGACCGGAACACGTCGATGCGCAGGTCGCCGGGGTCGATGTCGACCTCGGAGTCGTCGTCGGCCTCCGGCAGCACCAGGACTCCCGCCGCCGACGTGTGGATGCGGCCCTGCGACTCCGTCACCGGCACGCGCTGCACGCGGTGCACGCCGCCCTCGTACTTCAGGTGCGCCCAGACCCCGTCCTCCGGTGCGACGGTGCCGCGCGCCTTCACGGCGAGGTGCACGTCCTTGTACCCGCCGAGGCCGGACTCCGTCGCGTCGAGCACCTGCGTCGCCCACCCCTGCCGCTCCGCGTACCGCGAGTACATCCGCAGTAGGTCGGCGGCGAACAGCGCCGACTCCTCGCCCCCCTCCCCCGCCTTGATCTCCAGGATGACGTCGCGCGCGTCGTCGGGGTCCCGCGGTACGAGCACCCGCCGGAGCCGCTCGGCGGCCTCGTCGGCCGCGGTCTGCAGCGCCGGGAGCTCCGCCGCGAGCTCCGCGGCCTCGCCACCCTCGGCGAGCTCCACCAGCTCGGCGGCTGCGCGCGCGTCGTCGTCGGCGGCCCGCCACACCCGGTAGGCGCCGACCACCCGGCCCAGCTCGGCGTACCGGCGACCGAGCCGGCGCGCCTCCGCCGGGTCGCCGTGCACCGCCGGATCGGACAGCCGGGCCTCGATGGCCGCGTGCTCGTCGAGCACCGGCTGCAAGGCGTCGAACGACCCGCTCATGCGTGACCTCCCGGTCGACCGTTCACGCGGGGTCGCGGCGCACGACCCCGGACAGCACGACAGCGCCGGCGCCCGGGGCGGACGGCCCCGGGAGGGGCGGGTCCGCGCCGAGGCGCCGGCGCTGTCGAGGTGCTAGGCCTGCTTCTTGCCGTAGCGGGCCTCGAACCGGGCCACGCGGCCACCGGTGTCGAGGATCTTCTGCTTGCCCGTGTAGAACGGGTGGCAGGCGCTGCAGACGTCGGCGTGGATCTCACCCTTGGTCACGGTGGACCGGGTGACGAAGGTGTTGCCGCACGTGCACGTCACCGTGGTGGGCACGTACTGCGGGTGGATACCAGACTTCACGGGGATCTCCTGTTCGGGGATGTCTCCGGGTCCGGACGCAGGTGCTGCGCCGGTGAACCGGCAGACCGACAGACAATGATGCCAGAACCACGGACCGGCCCGAAATCATCCCGGCGGACCGGCCGTCGGCCGCCGGCGACCCCGCCTCCGTCCCCCACCTATCCTGGGCGGATGTCCGCCTCGCCCCCGTCCGACGAGGGGCGGCCGCTGACCATCGGTCTGCTGCTGGACGACGGGCTCGACCGTCCGGACGGTGTGCAGCAGTACGTGCTGGCGCTCGCCCGGCACCTGACGGCACGAGGGCACACCGTGCACCTGGTCGCCTCCACCACCCGTCGTACGGACCTGGAGAACCTCCACGTGCTGGGCCGTCACCTCGGTGTGCGCGTCAACGGCAACGTGGTCCGGACGCCCCTGCCGGCCTCGGCCGCCTCGGTGCGCCGACTGCTCGCGCAGGTGCCGTTCGACGTGCTGCACGTGCAGCTGCCGCACTCCCCCCTGCTGACCGGGCGGGTGGTGCGGCGGGCCGCTGCCGACGTGGCCGTGGTCGGGACGTTCCTGATCCTGCCGGACTCCCCCCGCGTTGCCCTGGCCACGCGGGCGCTCGGGCTGGCGGAGCGGCGCACGCTGCGGCGGTTCCACGAGGTGATCGCCCTGTCCGAGCCGGCCGGCGAGTTCGCCCAGCGGGCCTTCGGGGTGACGTCGACCGCGATCGGCATGCCGCTGGACCTGTCGGCGTTCCCCGCGGGACCCGTGCAGCCGACCGCCGGCCGGACCACCGAGATCGTGTTCCTCGGGCGGCTCGTGGAGCGCAAGGGCCCCCGGGAGCTGGTCGCGGCGCTGACGCTGATGGAGCACGAGCGGATGACGAGCCGGCCGTGGACCCTCACCCTGGCCGGCGGGGGGCCGCTGGTCGACGAGCTGCACCGTGCGGTGCGCACCGGCGGTCTGACGGAGCGGGTGCGCATGCCGGGGTTCGTGGCGGAGGAGGAGAAGGCGCAGCTGCTCGCCGGCGCCGGGCTCGTCGTCCTGCCCTCGACGGGCGGCGAGAGCTTCGGCATCTCGGTGGTCGAGGCGCTGGCCTGCGCCGGCGGCCCGGTGCTGGCGGGTGACAACGCCGGATACCGCACCACGATGGCGGGCGTCGAGGAGCAGCTGGTGGACGCGCGGGACATCCGTGCGCTCGCGCGCACCCTGGCACGCTGGGTCGACGCGGACGACGAGGATCGCGCCGCCGCCGTCCGGCGTCAGCGCGCGGCCGTGCACCGGTTCGACGCCGACCTGGTCATGGACCAGGTCGAGGCGGTGTACCGCCGGGCGGTGCGGGCGGCCGGGCGCTGACGCGGTGGCCGCCCGCACCGGTGGTCCGGTGCGGGCGGGACGGCGTCAGACGGTGCGGCCGATGGTGTCCTCGAGGATCGAGGGGCCACCGGGGGTCGTCTTCTGCACCTGCAGCAGGAACTCGACGTTCGACTTCGTCTCGCGCAGCTTGCCGAGCAGCAGCTCGATCGCCTGCTGCTGGTCGAGCGCTCCGAGCACGCGGCGCAGCTTGTAGACGATCTTCAGCTCGTCGGTGGACATGAGGATCTCCTCGCGGCGGGTGCCGGACGCGTTGACGTCCACCGCCGGGAAGATCCGCTTGTCCGCCAGCGACCGGGACAGCCGCAGCTCCATGTTCCCGGTGCCCTTGAACTCCTCGAAGATGATGTCGTCCATCTTCGAGCCCGTCTCCACGAGCGCGGACGCGACGATCGTCAGCGAGCCGCCGTTCTCGATGTTGCGCGCGGCGCCGAAGAACTTCTTCGGCGGGTAGAGCGCCGCCGCGTCGACACCGCCGGACAGGATGCGCCCGGAGGCCGGCGCCGCGAGGTTGTAGGCGCGGGACAGCCGGGTGATCGAGTCGAGCAGCACCACGACGTCCTGGCCCAGCTCGACCAGGCGCTTGGCCCGCTCGATCGCCAGCTCGGCGACGATCGTGTGGTCCGACGCGGGCCGGTCGAAGGTCGAGGCGATCACCTCGCCCTTCACCGTCCGCTCCATGTCGGTGACCTCCTCGGGGCGCTCGTCGACGAGCACGACCATGAGGTGGACCTCGGGGTTGTTCGCGGTGATCGAGTTGGCGATCTGCTGCATGATGATCGTCTTGCCCGCCTTGGGCGGCGCGACGATGAGGCCGCGCTGGCCCTTGCCGATGGGCGCGACGATGTCGATCACGCGGGGCGTCAGCCGGGTCGGCTCCGTCTCCAGGCGCAGGCGCTCCTGCGGGTACAGCGGCGTCAGCTTGCCGAACTCGGGCCGCTGGCGGGCCTGCTCCGGCGTCAGGCCGTTGACGGTGTCGAGCCGCACCAGCGCGTTGAACTTGTTCGGCCGGTTGCCCGCCGGCGGCAGCTCGCCCTCACGGGGCTGGCGGACGGCACCGGTGATCGCGTCACCGCGGCGCAGCCCGGCCTTCTTCACCTGGCCGAGGCTGACGTACACGTCGTGGGGACCCGGCAGGTAGCCGCTGGTCCGCACGAAGGCGTACGACTCGAGCACGTCGAGGATGCCCGCGACGGGCAGCAGCACGTCGTCCTCGGACAGCTCGACCTCGTTGTCCAGGCCGAGCACGTCCGGACCGTTGGGACCCCGGCCGCGGCCGCGCTTACGGTCCCGGTCGCGGTAGCGGTCCCGGGACCGACGACGACGGCCGTTGCCCTCGCCGTCGTCGCCGACGTCGGTGCGCTCGCCCTGCCCGACCGGGCCCTGCGTGCGCTCGACGCGCTGCTGACGGTCGCCGCGGACGAAGCCCTCGCGCTCGTAACGGAGGCGGTCCTGAGCCGGCCGCTCACCGCTCTGACGCTCCTCGTCGGGGCGGCCCGGACCCTCGGCCCCGGTCTCGGCGGTGGGCTCGGCGGCGCGCGGCTCCACGCGGTCCGCCTCGTCGGCACGGACGGGTGCACCGGCACCGCGACCGGCGCGGCGGCTGCGGCGCTCGGCGTTGACGCCGACCACGGCCTCGGCCGCACGGGCCGCCCGGTCCTCGCGGTCGTCCTGGTGCGCCGTCGTCCGGGCGTCGAGCGCTGCCTCGAGGCCCGCGAGCGCGTCCTGCGCGCCACGGACCGGGCGCGCCTCGTCGTCTCCGGAACCGAGGGGTGCGCGCACGGGCCGCGCCGCGCGCCGGGGCTGCCGCTCCGCCCGCTCGGTCGTCCGGACCGCGGTCTCGTCCGCGCGCTCGGGCAACGCGAGCGCTGCCGTGGTCTGGGGTGCGACGGACGGCTCGGCGGCCACCCGCTGCACCTCCCGCGGGCGGCTCTCCTGCGATGCCGGGCCCGCCGTGCCGCGTGCGGCGCCGATCGCCTGCACCAGCTCGCCCTTCCGCATCTTGGAGGTGCCCTTCACGCCGAGCTGGGCCGCCATGGCCTGCAGCTCCGGAAGCCGGAGGGCGGACAGCCCCCCGGAACGGGCGGTACCGCCGGAACTCGTCACGGCGGTGTCGATGGTGTCTGTCACGAAGGACCCTTCCCCCTCGTCGGGCCTCCCGACGCTCGTCGGGCCGGCCGTCGCCCGGTCCAGGACCGGGCGGTGGTGGAGCCGCACGGAAGACGTTCGACGACGTCAGCTCACGTGGGCGGGGCGTTCCCGTTCGTCGACTCGTGCCGAACGTGTGCGGGGTGCTGGTGCACCGGTCCAGGCGGTCCCGACCGTGCCGGGGCCGCGAAACCGTCGCTCCTGCGATGAGGACGAGGTCCGGGGAACGGCACGATGCTAGCACCGGCGGACGTCCCGACGGCCGCGCGTCGCTCGGCGTGGACGGCCGCGTCGGTGCTGGCAGCGGCCACGCCGGTCAGTGGAGCGGGGACCGCTCGACCACGGCCCCGCGCGGGTCCACCGGCAGGGGCAAGACCCGCCAGCCGGCCATCACGCCGCCGAACGCCGCCGCGATCGCCGCGTCCGCATCGGTACCGCCGTCCGCCGTGCGGCGCGCCAGCACCAGCACCGTGGGGCCCGCGCCGGACACCACGGCGGCGATCCCCTGCCGCCGCAGCGCCCCGACCAGCGCCAGCGAGTCCGGCATCACGGCGCGTCGGTACTCCTGGTGCAGCCGGTCCTCGGTGGCGGGCAGCAGCAGGTCCGGCCGACGGCCGAGCGCCTCGACCAGGAGCGCGGCACGGCCGGCCTCGAACGCGGCGTCGCCGTGCGGCACCTGGGCGGGCAGCACGCTGCGTGCGGTCCGCGTCGACAGGTGCTGCGGCGGCACCACGGCCACCGGTAGCACGTCGGGATGCACGGGCAGCCGGGCGGCCCGGACCCCTGAGTCGTCGGACCAGGCGACGGTCGCACCCCCGAGCAGTGCGGGAGCCGCGTTGTCCGGGTGTCCCTCCATCTGCGTCGCCAGGGCGAGGCAGGTGTCGTCGTCCAGCGCCTCGGGGTCGCTGATCAGGCCGCGCGCGGCCAGGACGCCGGCGACGACGGCGGCCGCGGACGACCCCAGGCCCCGCCCGTGCGGGATGCGGTTGCGGCACACCAGGTGCAGGCCCACCTGCGAGGCGCCGACGTGGTCCAGCGCCAGACGGACCGCCCGGACCACCAGGTGCTTCTCGTCGTCGGGCACCTGCCCGGCGCCCTCCCCGGACACCTCGACCGTGGCGCCCGGCGAGCCGACGGCGCGCACCTCCAGCTCGTCGTGCAGGGACAGCGCGACGCCGAGCGCGTCGAAGCCGGGACCGAGGTTCGCGCTCGTGGCGGGCACGCGGACGTGCACCCGGTCGGCGGCCAGACGCATCGCTCAGCCCAGGCCGAGGGCGTCGGCGATGGACACGACGTCCGCCGACACGCGAACGGGCTGCACGTCACCGCCGTCGGCCGTGCGCAGCGCCCACTGCGGGTCCTTCAGGCCGTGCCCGGTCACCGTGACGGTGATCCGCAGGCCGGCCGGGATACGACCCGCCTCCGACAGCGCCAGCAGGCCGGCGACGCCGGTGGCCGACGCGGGCTCGACGAACACGCCCTCCTGCGCGGACAGGAACCGGTGCGCGGCCAGGATCTGCTCGTCGGTCACCGACTCGATGAGACCGCCCGAGGTGTCCCGCGCGTCCTCGGCCTGCGCCCACGACGCGGGGTTGCCGATGCGGATGGCCGTGGCGATCGTCTCCGGGGCGTCCACCGGGTGGCCCAGCACGATCGGTGCGGCGCCGGCCGCCTGGAAGCCCCACATCGCCGGGGTGCGGCTCGCCACGGCCGGGAGGCCCGACCCGCCGTCGAGGCCCGCGTACTCGCGGTAGCCCTTCCAGTACGCGGTGATGTTGCCGGCGTTGCCGACGGGCAGCACGTGCACGTCCGGGGCGTCGCCGAGCGAGTCGACGATCTCGAAGGCCGCCGTCTTCTGGCCCTCGATGCGGTCGGGGTTGACCGAGTTCACCAGCTCGACCGGGTACGCCTCGGCGAGCTTGCGGGCCGCGACCAGGCAGTCGTCGAAGTTGCCGTCCACCTGCAGCAGCCGGGCGCCGTGGGCGACGGCCTGGCTCAGCTTGCCCATCGCGATCTTGCCGTCGGGCACCAGCACGGCGCAGACCATGCCCGCGCGCGCGGCGTAGGCCGCGGCCGAGGCGGACGTGTTGCCGGTGGACGCGCACACGACCGCCTTGGCGCCGCGGCCGGCCGCCGCCGAGATCGCGGTGGTCATGCCGCGGTCCTTGAAGGAGCCGGTCGGGTTCATGCCCTCGACCTTGAGGTGCACCTCCGCACCGATCCGGGCGGACAGCACGGGGGCCGGCACCAGCGGCGTACCGCCCTCGGCGAGGGTGACCACCTTCTGCTGGACGTGGGCGGGGAGGCGGTCGGCGTACTCGGCGATCACGCCGCGCCACTGGTGGGCCATCAGGCTCCCTCGACTCGCAGGACGGACAGCACGGCTCGCACCACGGCGAGCTCCGCGATGGCGGCGACGGTGGCGCGGAGGTTCGCCTCGGACGCGATGTGCGTGGTGATCACCAGGTGCGCGGCATCGCCGGCGGCGGGCGACTGGCGCACCGCCTCGATGGACACCTCGTGCTCGGCGAGGAGGGCGGCCACCTGGGCCAGCACACCCGGACGGTCCTCCACGTCCAGGCGCACCTGGTACCGGGCGCGGCCCGCACCGGCCGGCAGCACCGGGAGGTCCGCGTAGGACGACTCCACCGGACCCTTGCCACCGAGCACGCGGTGCCGCGCCACCGAGACGACGTCGCCGAGCACCGCGGAGGCGGTCGGGGCGCCGCCGGCACCACGGCCGAGGAACATCAGCTCCCCGGCGGCGTCGGACTCGACGAACACGGCGTTGAACGAGCCGCCGACCTTGGCCAGCGGATGCCCCTCCGGCACCAGCGACGGGTGCACCTGCACCAGGACGCCGTCCCGGCCGGTCTCCTCGTCGTGCACCCGCTCCGCGATGGCGAGCAGCTTGAGCACGTGGCCGGTGCGCGTCGCCCACGCCACGTCGTCCGCGGTCAGGGCCGTGATGCCCTCCCGGCCGACGTCGTCCAGCGAGACCCGCGTGTGGAACGCGAGCGAGGCGAGGATGGCGGCCTTCGCCGCGGCGTCGTACCCCTCGACGTCCGCCGTCGGGTCCGCCTCGGCGTAGCCGAGCGCCTGCGCCTCCTTGACCGCCATGTCGAGGTCGAGACCTTCGGCGGCCATCCGGTCGAGCACGTAGTTGGTGGTGCCGTTGACGATGCCGAGCACGCGCCGCACACCGTCGCCCGCGAGGGACTCGCGCACCGCGCGCACCACCGGGACGGCGCCGGCGACGGCCGCCTCGAAGTACAGGTCGACACCGGCCGCCTCCGCCGCCGCGTAGAGCGTCGGACCGTCCTGCGCGAGGAGCGCCTTGTTCGCGGTCACCACCGCGGCACCGTGGGAGATCGCCTCGAGGATCAGGCTGCGGGCGGGTTCGATGCCACCCATCAGCTCGACCACCACGTCCGCCCGGCGGACCAGGGACTGCGCGTCGGTGGTGAGGAGGGCGGGGTCCACGACGGGGTCACGCTCGGCGTCGAGGCTGCGGACGGCCACCCCGACGATCGTCAGCGGCGCCCCGATGCGCGCGGCCAGGTCGTCGGCCTGCTCGGTGAGCAGCCGGACCACCTGGGTGCCGACCACGCCGCAGCCGAGGACGGCCACGCGCAACGGTCCGGAGGTGGGCGCAGCGCTCACGGGTACCTCTCCTCGTGGGGGTGTCGGCGCATACGATACGGGCCGCCGTCGCGGCGGTGTCCGGGCCGATCAGGGGTCGGGCGCACCGGCTCCGGCGCCGCACAGCGACGGCCGGGACCGGGTGGATCAGCCCTCGTCGAGCGCCAGCAGGTCCGCGACGGTCTCCCGGCGCAGCAGCACGCGGGCCGCACCGTCGCGCACGCCGACCACGGGGGGCCGCGGCACCAGGTTGTAGGTCGAGGCCATCGACCTCCCGTATGCCCCCGTCGCCGGCACCGCGAGCAGGTCGCCCGCGTGCACGTCCCCCGGCAGCTGCACCTCGTGCACGACGATGTCGCCGCTCTCGCAGTGCTTGCCCACCACGCGCGCCAGCACGGTGTCAGCACCGGACGAGCGCCCGACGACCTCTGCGTGGTACCGCGCGCCGTACAGGGCGGGGCGGATGTTGTCGCTCATCCCGCCGTCCACCGACACGTAGGTCCGCACGCGTCCGTCGTCGAGACGCACCGGCTTGACCGTGCCGACCGTGTAGAGCGTCAGACCCGCCGGCCCGACGATCGCCCGCCCGGGCTCCACCGAGAACCGCGGCAGCGCCGTCCGGGTGTCCCGGGCTGCGGCCGCCACAGCGGCTGCGACGCCGTCGGCGACCTCGTCCGCATCCATCGGCGCCTCGCCGGGCAGGTACGCGATGCCGTACCCGCCGCCGAGGTCGACCTCCTCGACCAGCACGCCGCTCCGTGCCGCCAGCGCGGCACGCAGCTCGAGCACCAGCCGCGCGGCGACCTCGAACCCGGCCGGGTCGAGGATCTGCGAGCCGATGTGCGAGTGGATGCCGAGCAGCCGCAGCGACGGGCGGTCCAGCACCGCGAGCAGTGCGGTCATCGCCGGGCTGTCGCCGCCGTCCGGGCCGGCCGTCATCGACAGGCCGAACTTCTGGTCCTCGTGCGCCGTGGAGATGTACTCGTGGCCGCCCGCGTGCACGCCGGTGGTCACCCGCACCATCACCGGTGCGACCAGTCCCCGGGCCGCGGCCGCGGCGGCGAGCCGGTCGATCTCGACCAGCGAGTCGGCGACCAGCCGTCCGACACCGGCGTCGAGGGCCGCCGCGATCTCGTCGTCCGACTTGTTGTTGCCGTGCATGCCGAGGTGCTCGCCCGGGACGCCGGCCGCGAGCGCGACGGCGAGCTCACCTCCCGTCGCGACGTCGACGCGAAGCCCTTCCTCGTGCACCCAGCGCGCGACGGCGCGGGACAGGAACGCCTTGCCGGCGTAGTAGACGTCCACCTCGCACCCGAGGGCCGCGAAGGCCCGCTCGAACGCCGAGCGGAAGCCCCGCGCCCGCGCCCGCAGGTCCGCCTCGTCCAGGACGTAGGCGGGCGTGCCGTACCGCGCGGCGAGCTCGTGCACGCCCACGCCCGCGACCGACAGCGACCCGTCCGCCGCCCTCGTGGTGCCGGACGACCACGGCTCCCCGAGCGGGCCGGTCACATCCGCTCCGGCGCGCTCACACCCAGCAGCGCCAGCCCGTTGGCCAGGACCTGACGGGTCGCGTCGTTCAGCCACAGGCGCGTGCGGTGCACGTCGGAGACGTCCTCGTCGCCGAAGGGCGTGACGCGGCGCTGGTCGTACCACTTGTGGTAGGCGCCGGCGAGGTCCTCGAGGTAGCGGGCGACGCGGTGCGGCTCCCGCAGCTCCGCGGCGGCCGCGACGACGCGCGGGAGCTCCGCGAGCCGGCCGAGCAGCACCGCCTCGGACTCGTGGTCCAGCAGCGAGGCGTCGAAGCCGTCCTCGATGCGCACCCCGGAGTCGGCGGCGTTGCGGCCGACGTTCACCGTGCGCGCGTGGGCGTACTGCACGTAGAAGACGGGGTTCTCGTTGGTCGCCTTCGCCAGCAGGTCGAGGTCGAGGTCGATCGCCGAGTCCGTCGACGAGCGGGCGAGGGCGTACCGGGCGGCGTCGACGCCGACCGCGTCGACCAGGTCGTCGATGGTGACGACCGTGCCGGCGCGCTTGCTCATCCGGACCGGCTCGCCGTCCTTGACCAGGTTGACCAGCTGGCCGATCAGCAGCTCGAGGTTGACGTGCGGGGTGTCCCCGAAGGCGGCGCAGACCGCCATCATCCGGCCGATGTACCCGTGGTGGTCGGCGCCGAGCATGATCACCACGCGGTCGGCGCCGCGCTCCCGCTTGTCCAGGTAGTAGGCGATGTCACCGGCGATGTACGCAGCCTCGCCGTCGGACTTGATCACCACCCGGTCCTTGTCGTCACCGAACGTGGTGGTGCGCAGCCAGACCGCGCCGTCCTTCTCGTAGATGTGGCCTGCGGCGCGCAGCCGCTCCACGGCCCGGTCGACGGCACCCGACTCGTGCAGCGAGTCCTCGTGGAAGTAGACGTCGAACTCGACGCCGAAGTCGCGCAGCGACTGCTTGATCTCGGCGAACATCAGCTCGACGCCCCGCACACGGAACGCCTCGGTCGCCTCCCGGTCCGGCAGCGCCCGGGGGTCCGGCTCGCCCGCCGCGAGCGCGTCGGCGACGACCTGCTCCGCGATGTCGGTGATGTACTGCCCGCCGTAGCCGTCCTCCGGGGCCTCCTGGCCCCGCGAGCGGGCGAGCAGCGAGCGGGCGAACCGGTCGATCTGGGCGCCGTGGTCGTTGAAGTAGTACTCGCGCGTCACCGTGGCACCCGACGCCTCGAGCACCCGCGCCAGGCTGTCCCCGACCGCGGCCCACCGCACCCCGCCGATGTGCAGCGGACCGGTCGGGTTCGCCGAGACGAACTCCAGGTTGACCGCGACGCCGTCGAACGAGGTGTTGCGACCGTACGCAGGCCCCTGGTCGACAATGGTGCGGGCCAGCTCGCCGGCGGCGGCCGCGTCGAGCCGGATGTTGAGGAAGCCCGGGCCGGCCACCTCGACGGAGGCGACGCCCGGCGTCTGCTCCAGGCGGCCCGCCAGGTCGGTGGCCAGGGCACGCGGCGTGGCGCCGGCCTTCTTCGCCAGCTGCATCGCGACGTTGGTCGACCAGTCGCCATGCTCGCGCTGACGGGGTCGCTCGAGGTGCACCTCGGCCGGGATCTCGGCGGGGTCGAGGGCGAGGCTGCCGTCGTCCACGGCGGCCAGGAGAGCGGCGCGCACGGCCTGCGCGAGCTGATCGGGGGTCACCGCGTCAGCCTACCGAGCAGCACGTGGACGCCCGGTCGGCGTCCGGGCGACCCGCCAGCATCGCCCGCGCAGGTGAGGCGTCGGATGCACCCGGTCGACAGCACCTGGGATGAGACGTCGGACGACCTGTCCCGGGCAGGGGCTCGATGCAGGCACACTGTCCCCATGGCGCGACGTACCGGTCTGATCGACAGCGCGGTCGAACAGCTGAGCTCCCGCATCGTCTCCGGCGAGTGGGGCGTGGGCACCCGGATCCCTCCCGAGCCGGCGCTGGTGGAGCTGCTCGGCGTGGGCAGGAACACGGTGCGCGAGGCGGTGCAGTCGCTGGTGCACGCCGGGCTGCTGGAGCGGCGGCAGGGCTCGGGCACCTACGTGCTGTCCAGCTCGGAGATGGCGGTCAGCATGAGCCGCCAGATCGCCGAGGCGCGTCAACGCGACGTCGTCGAGGTGCGTCGGGCGCTCGAGGTCGAGGCGGCGCGGCTCGCTGCCCGTCGTCGGACCGCCACCGATGCCGCCACCCTGGTCTCGCGCCGCGACGCCCGCTCCGCCGCGTACCTGGCCGGCGACCTCGACCAGATGGTGGAGACGGACCTCGCGCTGCACCGTGCCATCGTCGAGACGGCCGCCAACCCGGTGCTGCTCTCGCTGTACGAGAACCTGATCGACGCGATCGGCGACAACATCCGGTTCAACTTCATCGGCGAGGACGCGCACGGGCACGACGCCCACGACGGGCTGATCGACGCGATCGTCGCGGGCAACGACGCGCGGGCGGTCGACGAGACTTCCACCTACCTGTCCGACCTGGTCCCTGACCAGTGAGCACCGGCTGGTAGTCTCGGTGTCCGCGTCGCGGCGCGCCCGGAGGAGCGATCGTCCGGGTGGCTGACGGCGACAGGCCCGCGTAGCTCAGTGGATAGAGCGTCTGCCTCCGGAGCAGAAGGCCGCTGGTTCGAGTCCAGTCGCGGGCACGTTGAAGCCCTGGTCACCGCAGCGGTGGCCGGGGCTTCGTCGTACCGGGCGGTGGGGTGGCCGGGATGCCGCCGGGGTGCGTTCGCCCGGGTGATCCTGTCGATCCCGGTCCGTGAACCGGCCCCTTGAGCGCCGCTACAGGACTAGCGTCCAGATTCGTTGCGGTCCCCGCCGGACCCCCTGCCGGCGGGGGCCGCGCCATGTCCGGCCCACACTCCGGACGGGCGCCCCAGGACGATCGAACCTAGGGTCGGAGGGGACCGACGGTTCGACCTGAGGAGCCCGTGATGACCCAGACACCGGACATGACCCCGGACTTGACATCGGACGCGGCACCGGACGAGACCGCGGGCAGGGTGCCGGACGACACCCCGGACGCCGTGACGGACCCGGAGATCGACGAGGTCCGCGCGGCGGAGACGTCGCCGGAGACGGATCCCCGCGAGGCGATCTCGATGCCGCAGGAGACGGGGTCCGACGACGACCCCGCCAGCTTCCTCAACACCTGACCTTCCTGAACGCCTGGCGCCGCGGCAGGGTCAGGCCCGCAGAGGCAGGGTCAGGCCAGCACCAGGCGCTCGTCGTCGGCCGGTCCCGCCGCTGCGCCGCTCGCGACGACGTCCACCGCGCACGGCTCCAGCAGCTCCAGCAGCTGGGGTGCCAGCGACGCGGCGGCCGGCGTCGGGCTGCTCACCACCGAGACCACCCACTCCGGGGTCGTGTCCTGCGGCAGGCGCACCGTGACCAGGCCGGCTGCCTGCGGCTTGGCCGCGATGTGCTGCGGCACCAGCGCGATGCCGAGCCCGCGGTGCGCGAGGTCCAGCAGCGTGTGGATGTCGTTGACCGTGCAGCGCACCCGCCGCCGCACGCCGTGCGCGTGGCAGGCCGCATCGTTCAGCGATCGCACCCCCCAGGAGTCCTGGAAGTCGATGAAGTCCTCGCCGTCCAGCTGCGCCCAGTCGACGCGGCTGCTGCCCGCCAGCCGGTGCTCGGGCGGCACCAGCAGCACGATCGGACGCCGGTCGATCACCGTCCGCGCGACCGTGGCGACGTGCTCGGTGGTGGCCACGAACGCCAGGTCCAGCTCGCCGGCGCGCACCTGTCCGACCAGCTCGTGCGAACCGGCCTGGGCGAAGTGGATGTCGACCAACGGGTACCGCCGGTGGAACCGCTCGAGGACGGCGGGCACGTCGACGACGCCGAGGCACTGCTCGGCGCCGACGCGCAGCGAGCCGGCGAGCTCTCGCGTCGACCGCACCACGGCGTCGCGGCCCGCGGCCGCCTGCGCGAGCATCGAGCGGGCGTACGGCAGCAGGGCCATGCCGGCGTCGGTCGGCTCGACGCGCCTGGTCGTCCGGGTGAACAGCGAGGTGCCCAGCTCGTCCTCGAGCGCCTTGATCGACGCGGACAGCCCGGACTGCGAGACGCCGGAGATCGCGGCGGCGCGCGTGAACTGCTGCTCGTCGGCCAGGGCGACGAGGTGCTCCATCTGCCGCAGATCCATCGATGGCCTCTTTCATGAGTGACGCTCATAACTGGCATCACTCGTAGTCGTTGGACTTCTAGATTAGCCCTCCTTAGGGTCGAGGACGACGGTCCGGGACCATCGGCCGGGCCGACGACGACGAAGGGCTCTCCCCCATGCAGCAGCGCACCCTCGGCCCCCGCACGGTCAGCGCGATCGGCCTCGGCGGCATGCCGATGTCCATCGAGGGCCGGCCGGACGAGGCCCGCTCGATCGCCACGATCCACGCCGCCCTCGACGCGGGCGTGACCCTGATCGACACCGCCGACGCGTACCACCTGCTCGCGGGCGAGGTCGGTCACAACGAGGAGCTGATCGCCAAGGCCCTGCGCACGTACGGCGGGGACACCTCGGAGGTGCTGGTCGCCACCAAGGGCGGCCACCTGCGCCCCGGTGACGGCTCCTGGACCCAGGACGGCCGTCCGGAGCACCTGCTCGAGGCGGCCAAGGCATCCGCCAAGCGGCTCGGGGTCGAGGCGATCGGCCTGTACCAGTTCCACCGTCCCGACCCGACGGTGCCCTACGCCGACTCGATCGGCGCGATCGTCCAGCTGCTCGACGAGGGCGTGATCCAGCTCGCCGGCATCTCCAACGCGAACGTCGCGCAGATCGACCAGGCCAACGAGCTGCTGGGCGGCCGGCTGGTGTCCGTGCAGAACCAGTTCTCCCCCGCCTTCCGCTCGTCGCAGGGCGAGCTGGAGCACTGCGCCCAGCTCGGCATCGCCTTCCTGCCCTGGAGCCCGCTCGGCGGCATCGCCCGCGCCGGTGAGGTCGGCTCGCGGCACGGCGCGTTCCAGCAGGTCGCGGACGCGCACGGCGTCAGCCCGCAGCAGGTGACGCTCGCGTGGGAGCTCGCGCTGGCGCCCGTCGTCATCCCGATCCCGGGGGCGTCGCGCCCGACGAGCATCCAGGACTCCGTCAAGGCCGCCGAGCTGCAGCTCTCGGCCGACGAGGTCGCGCTGCTGTCCGGCGCCGGCGCCTGAGCCGGCCCGAGCCCACGGGAGAGACGCTGACATGAAGACGTTCACCCTGCCCGGCACGGACCTGACCGTGCCCAACGTCGTGCTCGGGCTGATGCGGATCGCCGACAAGTCGGACGAGGAGATCCGGGCTCTGCTGGCCGCCGCCCGCGACGCCGGCATCACGTTCCTCGACCACGCCGACGTGTACGGCACCCGCCTGCACGAGTGCGAGGAGCGGTTCGCCCAGGCGATGCGGCTGACGCCCGCCGACCGGGACGAGCTGGTGATCCAGACCAAGGCCGGCATCGTCCGCGGCGCCGGGTTCGACTTCTCCTACGAGCACATCGTGGAGTCGGTGGACGGCTCGCTCGCGGCGCTGGGCACCGACCGCATCGACATCCTGCTGCTGCACCGGCCGGACGCGTTGGTGGAGCCCGCGGAGGTGGCCCGGGCGTTCGACGACCTCGAGGCGGCCGGCAAGGTGCGCCACTTCGGGGTGTCCAACCACACGCCGGGGCAGATCGAGCTGCTGCGCCGGTACGTCCGCCAGCCGCTGGTGGCCAACCAGCTGCAGCTGTCGCTGACGCACGCCGACATCGTCGCCCAGGGTGTGGCGATGAACATGCGGGACGAGCAGCAGTCCGTGGACCGCAGCCTGGGCGTGCTGGACTACTGCCGGCTGAACGACATCACCGTGCAGGCGTGGTCGCCCTACCAGGCGGGCTTCTTCAAGGGGCCGTTCCTCGGCTCGGCGGAGTACCCCGAGCTCAACGCGGTGATCGACCGCCTCGCGGCGGAGCACGACGTGACGCCCACGGCGATCGCAACGGCGTGGATCACCCGGCACCCGGCGCAGATGCAGGTGGTGCTGGGCACCACCCGACCGGACCGGGTGGCGGACGCCGCCGCCGGCTCGGACCTGCAGCTGAGCCGTGCGGAGTGGTACGAGCTGTTCACCGCGGCGGGGTACATCGTCCCCTGAGGCGCGTGAACGGCAGAGCCGAGCCCGGTCGGGTCCGTCCCGGCCGGGCTCGGTCGCGCTCAGACCGGTGCAGGTCGTCGCGGTCGGCGGGCCAGGCACGGCCGCACCCGCGCGGCCGTGCCCGCGCGGCGGCACACCGGTGCGCCGGTCGGCGGAGGTCCGCCATGATGGCCGCGCGACGGTGCGCGCGCGCCGATGTCCCCCCGAGAGGTGCTCCGTGACCGTTCCCTCGCATCCCGCTCCCCCGGCGTGGACGGTGCTGCGCCGCGACGGCGTCGCCGTCGTGGTCGCCCACGAGGCGGGCGGGCTTCCCACCGTGCGGCACTGGGGTGCGGACCTCGGCACGCTGTCGGACGAGGACCTGGCCGGCATCGACGCGGCCACCTCCCGTCAGACGCCGCCGGGTGCGCTCGACGGCGCGTGGGGCCTCACCGTCCTGCCGCAGGAGGGCGACGGCTGGCCCGGTCGCCCCGGGGTGCTGCTCACCCGCGACGGCGCACCGCTCTTCCCGCGCTGGACCGTCCGGGCCGTCGATCGCGGCGCCGCCGTCGTCGAGGTCGCCGCCGCCGCGGAGGGCCTGCTGCTGCGCACCCGGATCGAGGTGGGCGCGGGCGGCCTCGTGCTGGTCGAGCACGCGCTGACCAACGACGGACCGGGCACCGTGGACGTCGCCTGGCTCGAGGCGACCCTTCCCGTGCCGCGGCGAGCCGACCACGTGACCACGTTCGCCGGCCGGTGGACCCGCGAGAAGGTGCCGCAGACCACGCCCATGCCGCGCGGCAGCACCACCCGCACCTCGCGCCGCGGGCGCGCCGGTCACGACTCCCCGTGGGCCACGCTGGCCTCGACCGGCGCACCCCACGACCGCCACGGCGAGGTGTGGGCGGTGCACCTCGGCTGGAGCGCCGACGTCACCCACCGGGTCGACCGGCTGACGGACCACACCACCCTGCTCGGCGCCGGCGAGCTGCTGCGTCCCGGCGAGGTCCGGCTGGCTCCCGGCGAGGAGTACCGCACGCCGGTGGCGTACTTCGCCTGGTCGGACACGGGGCTGGACGGCGTCTCGGGTCGGTTCCACACCTGGCTGCGGGCCCGCCCGCAGCACCCCCGCTCGCCTCGGCCCCTCGTTCTCAACACCTGGGAGGCGGTGTACTTCGACCACGACCCGGAGCGGCTGGCGGCGCTGGCCCGCCGCGCCGCGGAGGTCGGCGTCGAGCGGTTCGTGCTCGACGACGGGTGGTTCCACGACCGTCGGGACGACACCCGCGGCCTCGGGGACTGGGTGGTGGACCCGTCGGTGTGGCCGCACGGGCTGGAGCCGCTCGCCGAGCTGGTGCACTCCCTCGGCATGCAGCTGGGCCTGTGGTTCGAGCCCGAGATGGTCAACCTCGACTCCGACCTGGCGCGCGCGCACCCGGAGTGGCTGCTGCACGCGCGGCCGCTCGCGGCGCCCGACGGCGTCTCGTGGCGCAACCAGCACGTGCTGGACCTCGCCGAGCCGGCGGCCTGGGAGCACGTCCACGGGCAGATCGACGCGCTGGTGAGCCGGCTCGGCATCGGCTTCATCAAGTGGGACCACAACCGCGACCTCGTCGAACCCGTGCACGCCGGCCGGCCGGGCACGCACGCCCAGACGCTGGCCACGTACGCCCTGATCGCCCGGCTCAAGGCCGACCACCCCGGCCTCGAGATCGAGTCGTGCTCGTCCGGCGGCGCCCGCACCGACCTCGGCATCCTCGCCGTGACCGACCGGGTGTGGGCGTCGGACTCCAACGACCCCGTCGAGCGCCAGGACATCCAGCGCTGGACCCAGCTGCTGCTGCCGCCGGAGCTGGTGGGCGGCCACGTCGGACCGCCGACCGCGCACAGCTCCGGTCGCACCATCGACCTGCCGTACCGGCTGGCCACCGCGCTGATGGGCTCCGCCGGGCTCGAGTGGGACATCGCGGGGTGCGACGAGGCCGAGACGGCAGCCCTGCGGCGGTTCGCCGCCGTGTACACGGAGCTGCGGCCGCTGCTGCACACCGGCACGGCGGTGCACGCCGACCCGGTGGACCCGGCGCTGCGGATCACCGGTGTGGTGGCGGCGGACCGGGACGAGGCGGTGTTCACGGTCGCCACCGTGGCCGCCCTCGAGGAGGCGCTGCCCGAGCCCGTACGGCTGCCGGGCCTCGACCCCGCGCGCCTGTACCAGGTCCGTGTGCGCGACGAGATCGGTTCCCCGCAGGCCGGCTGGATCATCCCGCCGTGGCTGTCCGCCGGACAGGTGCGGCTGCCCGGTCGGGTGCTGGGCGAGGTCGGCCTGCAGCTGCCCGTGCTGTGGCCGTTCCAGGCGCTGGTTCTGCACCTGACCGCCGAGGAGGTCCGGCCGGCCTGACGGGCCGTTCCGGACCGTTCCGGGCCGTTCCACCGCATACATCCCAGGACCCAGGTCCCGGAACGGAGGCGTGACGGGTCCTCGTCACAACACCTGGGACGACCGTCAGGACCTTTGCCCCGCCGTCCGGCCGGGCCCCCGCCCCTAGCGTCGAGATGTCGCCAAGACAGACCTCCAGCGTCGCAGGTCGACACCCATCGATACGACTAGGGGAGAACCACCGGTGCCATCCACCGAGAGCAGCCCGACCCCGCGCACCTCCAGCGCGCGGGACAAGAAGGTCGTCGAGACGCCCAAGGCAGCCGCCACCGTGGCGCCCGCCACCGACGACTCCGCCATCGTGGCGACGGTCGACCAGCTCGTCGCGAACGCCACCAAGGCGCTGGCCGAGTACGCCACGTTCACCCAGGAGGACGTGGACCGCCTGGTGAAGAAGGGCGCGGTCGCCGCGCTCGACCAGCACGGCCAGCTCGCCAAGCTCGCGGTCGAGGAGACCGGGCGCGGCACGTTCGAGGACAAGGCCGTCAAGAACATCTTCGCGTGCGAGCACGTGACCAACTCGATGGCGTCGCTGAAGACGGTCGGCGTGGTCAACGTGGACGAGATCCGCGGCATCACGGAGATCGCCGAGCCGGTCGGCGTCGTCGCCGGTCTGACCCCGGTGACCAACCCGACCTCGACGGCCATCTTCAAGTCGCTGATCTCGCTGAAGACCCGCAACCCGATCATCTTCGCGTTCCACCCGAACGCGCAGAAGTCGTCGGTCGCCGCCGCCAAGATCGTGCGCGACGCCGCGATCGCCGCCGGTGCACCCGAGCACTGCATCCAGTGGATCGAGACGCCGTCGCTCACCGCGACCAACGCCCTGATGAACCACCCCGGGGTGGCCACGATCCTCGCGACCGGCGGCAACGCGATGGTCCGGGCCGCCTACTCCTGCGGCAAGCCGGCCCTCGGCGTCGGTGCGGGCAACGTCCCCGCCTACATCGAGAAGACCGCCAAGCTGAAGCGCGCCGTGAACGACGTGGTGCTGTCCAAGGCGTTCGACAACGGCATGATCTGCGCCTCCGAGCAGGCCGTGATCCTGGACGACGAGATCTACGACGCCGCCCTCGCCGAGTTCGCCGTGCTGCACGCCTACAAGGTGACGCCGGCCGAGAAGGCCAAGCTCGAGCAGTTCATCTTCGGCGTCGAGGCCGGCGGCGAGAACTGCGGCGGAGCGAAGCTCAACCCCGCCGTCGTGGGCAAGTCCCCGCAGTGGATCGCCGAGCAGGCGGGCTTCTCCGTCCCGCGCGACACCTCGATCATCCTGGCCGAGGTCTCCGGCGTCGGCCCGCACGAGCCGCTGACCCGCGAGAAGCTCGCCCCGGTCCTCGCGGTGCTGCGCGCCACCTCCACCGAGCAGGGCTTCCAGCTCGCCGAGCAGATGGTGGAGTTCGACGGCCTGGGCCACTCCGCCGCCATCCACACGCAGGACGAGGCGCTGACCGTGGCCTACGGCTCGCGCGTCAAGGCGATCCGCGTCATCTGCAACGCACCGTCGTCGCTCGGCGGCATCGGTGACATCTACAACGCCTTCATCCCGTCGCTGACCCTGGGCTGCGGCTCGTACGGGCACAACTCCGTGTCCAACAACGTCTCGGCGATCAACCTGATCAACATCAAGCGCGTCGGGCGGAGGAACAACAACTTGCAGTGGTTCAAGGTCCCCGCGAAGACGTACTTCGAGCCGAACGCGGTCCGCTACCTCGCGGACATGGCGGGCATCGAGCGCGTCACCATCGTCACCGACTCGACGATGACCCAGCTCGGGTTCGTCGACAAGGTGATCGACGTGCTGCGCCGCCGGTCGAACAACGTCGCGCTGCAGATCATCGACCAGGTCGAGCCGGAGCCCTCCGTCAAGACCGTGCAGGCCGGTGCCGCGCAGATGCGCCACTTCCGCCCGGACACGATCATCGCCCTCGGCGGTGGCTCGCCCATGGACGCCGCCAAGGTGATGTGGCTGCTGTACGAGCACCCGGAGATCGTGTTCTCCGACCTCAAGCAGAAGTTCTTCGACGTCCGCAAGCGCGCGTTCAAGTTCCCGGTGCTCGGTGACCTGGCCAAGCTGGTCTGCATCCCGACCACGTCCGGCACCGGCGCCGAGGTGACGCCGTTCGCGGTGATCACCGACACCGAGGCGAAGAAGAAGTACCCGCTCGCCGACTACGCGCTGACCCCGACCGTCGCGATCATCGACCCGGTGCTGACCTCGCGGATGCCCCGGTCCCTGGCCGCCGACTCCGGGTTCGACGCCCTGACGCACGCCACCGAGGCGTTCGTCGCGGTGTACGCGAACGACTTCACCGACGGCATGGCGCTGCAGGCGATCCGCCTGATCTTCGACAACCTGGCGCAGTCGGTGAACGGCGACCCGGCCGACCCGGCGACCAAGGACGCCCGGGAGAAGATGCACAACGCGGGCACCATCGCCGGCATGGCGTTCGGCAACGCGTTCCTCGGCATCGTGCACGCGATGGCGCACGTCATCGGCTCGACGTACCACCTGGTGCACGGCCGGACCAACGCCACGCTGCTGCCGCACGTCATCCGGTACAACGGCACCGTCCCGACCAAGCTGACCAGCTGGCCGAAGTACGAGAGCTACGTCGCACCGGAGCGGTTCCAGCAGATCGCGGCGATGCTCGGCCTGCCGGCCTCGACCCCCGCCGAGGGTGTCGAGTCCTACGCGATCGCCGTCGAGGCGCTCCGCGCCAAGGTCGGCATCCCGGCGTCCTTCCAGGCGCAGGGCGTGGACGAGCAGGAGTTCATGTCCCGGCTCGACGAGGTGGCGATGGGTGCGTACGAGGACCAGTGCGCCCCGGCCAACCCGCGCATGCCGATGATCGAGGACATGAAGGACCTGATGACCGCGGCCTTCTACGGCACGTCTCTGGAGGACGTCCGGGGCCGCCGCGAGCAGGCCAGCGCCTGACCGACTCCCCGACGGTCGCCTGACCGCGCTCGCACCGACGCCCCGCCCGGCTCTGTCCGGACGGGGCGTCGGCCGTCTGCCGGCGGGTGCGGCGCTCCCCCGCAGCGGGCAGGACGGGGGCCGCACGGGCAGACTGGATGGTCCGACTGCTGACCACGCACACCTGGAGGGACCGTGAGACCCGTCGGCACCGCCCACCGCAGCACCCGCGCCACCGCCCTGACGGGGTTGGCGCTGGCCGGCACCCTGCTGCTCGGCACCGCCGCCTGCAGCACGGGCGACCTGAACAAGGCAGCCGCCTCGGCGACCTCGGCCGTCTCCGGAGCCAAGTCGGCGCTGGCGAGCGCCAAGCAGGCCGCCGACGACGCGGCCGCGAAGATCCAGCAGGCCAAGGACAGCCTGTCGTCCACCGACTCGGCCGCGCGCACGCAGGCGCAGACGGCGCTGACGGCGGCCCAGAAGGCCGTCGACGAGGCCACCACCGCGCTGCAGCAGGCCGGGACCCAGGGCTCGGCGTCTGCCAAGGATGCGCTGGCCAAGGCGAAGACCGATCTCGCCGACGCGAAGAGCCAGCTCGACGCGGTCACGACGCAGGCGGGCGACAAGGGCAGCACCGCGCTCGTCGCGGTCCGCAAGACGCTCGACGAGCTCAGCTCGAAGATCGACCAGGCAGCGAAGGGCTGACGCCACGCTCCCCCGGGTGGAATCGACCGTTCACCCGCGTGGCCCCTGGAAGTGTCTCGGGCAGCTGCCGATGGTGAAGGTATGACCATCCGCACCGACCCGAGCGGCCTTCCGCACCGCCGCGTGGCGTGGTGGGTCGTGTCCGCGTGGGGCTCGCTGGGGCTGCTCGTCGCGGGCGGGCTGATGGCGGCCGCCGGGGTCCGCTGACCGTCCTCCGTCGGCCTATCCTCGCGGGCGTGCCCCCGCTGCCGCCCCGCTGGCGTTCCGTCGCCGCCGCCACCGGCCTGCTGGACCCGTCGGGAACCGTGCGCTCGACGGTGTTCGCCGAGATGTCCGCACTGGCCGCACGCACCGGGGCGATCAACCTGGGGCAGGGCTTCCCCGACGTCGACGGACCTCCCTCGGTGGCGCGCGCCGCAGCGGACGCGATCGCGGCCGGCGCGAACCAGTACCCGCCCGGCACCGGCATCCCGGAGCTGCGCGCCGCCGTCGTGGACCACCAGCGCCGGCACTACGGGCTGGTGCCGGACGTGGACACCGAGTTGCTGGTGACCACGGGCGCGACCGAGGCGCTCACCGCGGCGGTGCTGGCGCTGACCGGACCGGGCGACGAGGTGGTGACGCTCGACCCGTTCTACGACTCCTACGCGGCGGCGATCGCCCTGGCCGGCGCCACGCACGTGACCGTGCCGCTGGTCGCAGGGCCGGACGGCTTCCGGCTCGACGTCGCGGCCCTGGGCGCGGCGGTCAACGACCGCACCCGGCTGATCCTGCTGAACACACCGCACAACCCGACCGGCACGGTGCTGACCCGCGCCGAGGTGGCGGCGGTGGCGGACGCGGCGGTCCGGCACGACGCCCTCGTCCTCACCGACGAGGTGTACGAGCACCTGGTGTACGACGACGCGGTGCACGTCCCCGTCGCCACGCTGCCGGGGATGGCTGAGCGGACCCTCACCGTGTCGTCGGCGGGCAAGACGTTGTCGTTCACCGGCTGGAAGATCGGCTGGGTGACGGGTCCGGCGGAGCTGGTGACGGCCGTCCGCACCGTCAAGCAGTTCCTCACGTACGTGTCCGGCGCACCCTTCCAGCCGGCGGTGGCGTTCGCCCTGACCGACCCCGGCGTCGAGGCGTGGGTGCGGGAGCTGGCGACGTCGCTGGCACGACGGCGGGACCTGCTCTGCGCCGGCCTGCGCGCCGCCGGGTTCGACGTGGTGGTGCCGCGCGGCACCTACTTCGTGCTGGCGGACGCCGCACCGCTCGGGTACGACGACGGCACGAGGCTGTGCCGGGAGCTGCCCGCCCTGACGGGGGTGGTGGGCGTGCCCGTCGGCGCGTTCACCCACGCCGGGTCGGCCACCGAGCGCCGGCTGCGCTCCTGGGTGCGGTTCACCTACGTCAAGCGGACCCAGGTGCTCGAGCAGGCTGCCGAGCGGCTCGCGGGGCTCGCGCGGGGCTGACGGTCAGCCGGGGACGACGGTCCAGGCCGACCCGCGCCGGTACGCCGGCGTCGCCAGGGCCAGCACCAGCACCCCCAGCACCGCGGCACCTGCCATCACCAGGGCCATCGCCCGCGCGTCACCGCCCAGCAGGCCGGACAGCGGGCTGACCAGGCCGCCCCCGGCGGCCTGCACGGCGCCGAGCACCGCCGCCGCGGTGCCGGCCATGCGCCCGTAGCGGGTCAGCGCCAGAGCAGAGGCGTTGGGTGGCGCGAGGTTGATCATCGACAGCGCGAGAGCCTGCACCACCAGCAGGGCCCAGAGCCCACCGACCCCCGTGACCGCCAGCCCCAGCAGCACCAGGGTGAGGCCGGCGAGCACCGGCTGGGCCACCCGCAGGATCCGGATCGGCGCCACCCGGCGCACCAGGGCCGCGTTCACCTGCGCACCGCCCACGAGCCCCAGGCCGTTGACCGCGAACATCAGCGCGAACTGCTGGTTGCTCAGCCCGAACCCGACCCGGTACACGAACGGCGACGCCACCACATAGCTCATCAGCACGGCGGAGGTCAGACCGGGGATCAGCGCGAGGCCGACGAACTGGCGGTCCCGCACCAGCCGGCCGTACCCGGCGACCGCCACCCGCACGCCACCGGGCTGCCGCACACCCGGCGGCAGCGTCTCGGGCAGCCGCCACCACACCGCCACCCAGAGCACCACGCCGAACAGGGCCAGCGCCACGAACACCGAGCGCCAGCCCCACTGCCCGGCGATGAACCCGCCGACCGACGGGGCGAACAGCGGGGCCACGCCGATCACCAGCATCAGCCGGGAGATCAGCCGCGAGGCGTCGGCACCGACGAACCTGTCCCGGATGAACGCCATGGCCACCACGGTGGCCGCCGCGTTGAAGAAGCCCTGCGCGGCGCGCAGGCCGACGAGCACGCCGATCAGTGGTGCGACCGCGCAGGTCAGCGACGTGAGCACGTGCAGCGCCACGCCGATCAGCGCCGGTCGGCGGCGCCCGAACCGGTCGGACAGCGGGCCGATCACCAGCTGCCCGACGGCGCCGCCGAGCATCATCGCCGTCATCGTCAGCTGGGCGCCGGCGGCAGTGGTGTGCAGGTCGCGTGCGACGTCCGGCAGAGACGGCAGGTACATGTCCGTCGAGATCGCCGGCAGCGCGGTCATGAAGCCGAGCATCAGCACGTAGCGCGCGTCCGGACGGTAGACGGGCGCTGCGGGCGTGGGAGCGTGCTCGGGCGGTGCGACCGTCCCGCCACCGGTGTCCGCCTCCGCCACGGGCGCGTCCGTCGGCGGCAGCGCCGGGGACCCGGACGGCGGTGCGGGGTTCGGGGACGTCGAGCTCATCGGCTCCCATCCTCACACGCGTCCGACGACCGCCGCGAATCGATTCGATCGGTGCTTCCGAAGCCCGGCGCGCCCGTGTGGGAGGCGGGTGGCAGGGTGGGCGACGTGTGCGGACGGTATGCGTCGTTCCGGGAGGACCAGGCGATCGAGGACGAGTTCGCCATCGCGACGGTCGCGGACGACGCACGGCTGCTGCCGCCGTCGTGGAACGTCGCGCCGACCGACGGCGTCCGCATGGTGGTGGAGCGGGCCGACCGCGACACCGGCGAGGTGACCCGCCAGCTCCGGGTGGCGCACTGGGGACTCGTGCCGTCCTGGGCCAAGGACCCGTCGATCGGCAACCGGATGATCAACGCCCGCCGCGAGTCGTTGACCGACAAGCCGGCGTTCGCGCGACCCTTCGGGCTGCGCCGCGCCATCCTGCCGGCCGACGGCTACTTCGAGTGGCAGGCGCTGCCACCGGTGCCGGGGCAGCCGAAGGCACGCCGGCGCAAGCAGCCGTTCTACCTGCACCCGGCCGACGGCGACGTGCTGGCGCTCGCCGGTCTCTACGAGTTCTGGAAGGACCCGTCCAAGGCCGACGACGACCCGTCCCGCTGGCTGGTCAGCGTCACGATCGTCACCCGCCCCGCGGACCCGCGGTTCGCGGCCATCCACGACCGGCAGCCGCTGCTGCTGCGGCCCGAGGACTGGGACGCGTGGCTCGACCCTGCGGTCGACGCGGAGGCCGCCCGCGCACTGCTCGAGGCCCCGGGGCCGGAGCTGGTGGCCACCCCGGTGTCGACGGCCGTCAATGCCGTCCAGAACAACGGGCCGGAGCTGGTGCAGCCGGTGGATCCGGCGTCGGACCCGGCCGGGGACGTCGACGACAGCCAGGTGCGGGACTCCGCCTGACTCCGGGGCGCCGGCGCCCGCCCGGATCGGGCGGTCAGGCCCGCCCCAGCGCCACCGGCTCGACCGACCCCAGCCCCTCGACGTCGCGTGGCGGCAGCGCGGTCAGGACGTACCGCGGGTCGTCGGCGAGCAGCCGCGCCGTGGTGGTGTCCACCCACACGCTGCTCGGCTCCGTGATGTCCGTCAGGCGCGCCGCCAGGTTCACCGAGGCGCCGAAGACGTCGCCGAACCGCGACAGCACGCGTCCCCACACCATGCCGACGCGCACCGGCGTCACACCCCGCGCACCCTGCGTCAGGTCGTCGGGCACGGCACCCGCCCCGTCGCCGAACCGCGACGCCAGCCCGAGGGCGACCTCCGCACCCGTCACCACGTCGTCGGCGACGAACAGCACGGCGTCCCCGATCGTCTTGACCACGCGTCCGCCAGCCGCCGCGACGACGTCCCGCGCGGCCGCCTCGAAGCGCTGCACGAACGCAGACAGGTCGGTCGACCCGAGGCCCGCGGTGCGCCGGGTGAACTGCACCATGTCCGCGAAGCCGACCGCGCGGGCCAGCGGCAGGTCCGACGGGCCGGTACCGACCTGCCGCGCCTGCCCCAGCTCGGCTCCGAACCGGCCGCCGATCGTCGCCAGCTGCCGGCGGAACGCCAGCACCAGCTCCTGCTCGAGGACCGGCGCGATGGCGGCGAGCCTGTCGAGCACCAGCAGGCGTGCGCTCGCGTCGTCCAGCCGGTACCGGGTGGCTGCGTCCTCGACCAGGGCCTCCACCTGCCACAGGGCGAGCCGGTCGGTGGTGTGCCCCAGGCCGCGCACGAGGGTGCGGACGGTCGACAGCTGCAGCCCCTCGCGCCGCACCAGGTCGACGAGGGCCCGCACCGCCTCGGCGTCGCGCTCGGTGTACGCCCGCTCGTCCGGCTCGGCCGCCGCCAGTCCGAAGGTGCGCCAGAACGTGCGGACGGACTCCTCGTCCACCCCCGCACGCAGCGCGAGCTCGCGGGCTGTCAACGTGCGCGGACCGCCGAGCAGCACCTCGTCCAGCCTGGCCACCGTCGAGTCGGGAACCGGCCCGCCCGCCGCCCGCACCTCGGTCGGCGCACCGACGGTCCCGGCGCCCGGCCCGTCGCCGACGGCCGTCGCGGAGTGCGCGGCACCGCGGTCCACCTGGCCGCGCAGGTGCAGCACGTCGCCCGCCGCCACCACGTGCTCGCCGTCCGGCCCGGCCACCACCAGGGCGCCGGTCGCGTCGAGCCGGAGCGCCACCCCGTCGATCACACCGCCGCCCGGCAGCTCCACGTGCACGCGCCGGCCGAGCGTCTCGCACACGGCCGCGACCTCGGCCGCGAGACCGGCGAGGGCGGCGTCCCCGTCGGCCGCCACCCACCGCTCCACCACCTCGAGCACCGCGCTGACGACCGCGGTCAGCACGGTCTCCCGGTCGGTGTGCTGCGCGCCGGCCAGGGCGAGCGACGTCGCGCTGTCCACGGGCAGCTCCGGGGCCGTCTGCGAGACGTTCACGCCGATCCCGATCAGCACGGCTGCACCGGGCCTCGCCGTCGGCCCGCCCGCCGTCGCCCCGCCGGCCACCGGTCCGCCGGGCAGCGCCACCACCTCCGTGAGGATGCCGCCGACCTTGCGGGCCGTGCCCCACCCGCCGAGCTCCGCGACGTGACCGTCCAGGTCCACCAGCACGTCGTTGGGCCACTTGAGCACCGCCGGCACGCCTGCGGTCGCCCGGAGGGCCGTCACCGCACCGAGCCCGGCCAGCAGCGGCAACCAGCCCCACCGGTCCGCCGGCACCCCGGGTCGGAGCACGAGGGTCGCCGTCAGCGCCGCGCGCGCGGGCGTGACCCAGCTGCGTCCCGCTCGCCCGCGGCCGGCGACCTGCTGGTCCGCCACGAGCAGCGAGCGGTCCGGCCACGACTCCGGGTCGGCTCGCAGCTGGTCGGCCACGGCGCTGCTGGTCGACCCGACCGCGTCCACCACCTCGACCTTCGCGAGCGGTCCCCCGGGCGTGAGCAGCAGCTCACGGAGCTCACCCCGGCGCAGCGGGGGACGGTCGGCGGTCACCCGGCCATCATCGTGCAGTTGTGGGGTCCCCACGAGGTGCCGCGACGAACCCCGTGACGCGCCTGCACGGCACCGCAGGGACGCGACAACTAGCCTTCGTCGGGTGACTCAGACCGATCCCTCCGGCGCCCCACCGGCCGACCCGTCCGCGCAGGCGGACGCGCCCGATGCCGCCGCCGAGGCCTCCGGCACCGCGGCGAAGCTCGCCGACCTGGCCGCGCGCCGGCAGGCCGCGATCGAGCAGGCCGAGCAGACCGCCGCCGAGAAGCAGCACGCCCGCGGTAAGAAGACCGCCCGCGAGCGCATCGAGGCGCTCCTCGACCCGGGCACGTTCACCGAGATCGACGCCTTCGTGCGGCACCGGTCCACCAACTTCGGCCTGGACCGCAAGCGCGTGCCCGGCGACGGCGTGGTGGTGGGGCACGGCACGGTGGACGGCCGCGAGGTGTGCGTCTACTCGCAGGACTTCACGGTGTTCGGCGGCAGCCTCGGTGAGGTGCACGGCCAGAAGATCACCAAGGTGATGGACCTGGCGCTGCGCACCGGCGTCCCGCTGGTCGGCATCCTCGACGGCGGCGGTGCGCGCATCCAGGAGGGTGTCGCGGGCCTGACCCAGTTCGCCGAGATCTTCCGCCGCAACGTCGCCGCGTCCGGGGTGATCCCGCAGATCAGCCTGATCCTGGGCCCGTCCGCCGGCGGCGCGGTCTACTCCCCCGCGCTGACCGACTTCATCGTGATGGCCGACGGCACGTCGAACATGTTCATCACCGGGCCGGACGTGATCCGCGCGGTCACCGGCGAGGACGTCGGCTTCGAGGAGCTGGGCGGCGCGACGACCCACAACACGAAGTCCGGCGTGGCGCACTATCTGGCGTCCGACGAGGACGACGCCATCGACTACGTCCGCGCGCTGCTGTCCTACCTGCCGCCCAACAACCTGACCGACCCGCCGTCGTTCGCCCACGAGGCCGACCTCGAGCCGACCGACGAGGACCTGGCCCTCGACTCCCTCGTCCCCGACTCGGACTCCCAGCCCTACGACATGCGGACGGTCGTCGAGGCGGTGCTCGACGCCGGTGAGCTGCTGGAGGTCCAGTCGCTGTACGCCCCGAACGTGCTGATCGGGTTCGGGCACGTCGAGGGTCATCCGGTCGGCATCGTCGCCAACCAGCCGATGTCCATGGCCGGCACCCTGGACATCAACGCGGCCGAGAAGGCCGCCCGGTTCGTGCGGACGTGCGACGCGTTCAACGTCCCGGTGCTCACGTTCGTCGACGTCCCGGGCTTCCTGCCCGGCACCGACCAGGAGTGGAACGGCATCATCCGCCGCGGCGCGAAGCTGATCTTCGCCTACGCCGAGGCGACGGTCCCGCTGGTCACGGTCATCACCCGCAAGGCGTACGGCGGTGCCTACATCGTCATGGGCTCCAAGCAGCTGGGCGCCGACGTCAACCTCGCCTGGCCCACCGCGCAGATCGCCGTGATGGGCGCGAGCGGCGCGGTGAACATCCTGCAGCGCGGCGCCCTCAAGGCCGTCGAGCAGGCCGGCGGCGACGTCGACGCCGAGCGCCGGCGCCTCACCGCCGAGTACGAGGAGGCGATCGTCAACCCGTGGGACGCCGCCGACCGCGGCTACGTCGACGCCGTCATCCACCCCTCGGCCACCCGCGCCGAGATCACCAAGGCGCTGCGTCTGCTGCGCACCAAACGAGCCACCCTTCCGGCCAAGAAGCACGGGAACATCCCTCTATGAGCGAGCACGAGCACGACGAGCACGACCACGACGCCGCGTCCCACGGCAGCGACCCGCTGCCGGACGTCGACCCGACGGCGCTGCACGCGGTCGTGGACAAGATGTCGGCCGCCCTGCACTCCTACGTCGAGACGGCGGTCGGTGTGCGCGCGGAGTTCGGCGCGCACGAGGCCGACGAGGACCCGCGGGTGCTCGCCCTCGAGTCGCAGGTCGGCACCCTGAACGCCCAGCTGTACGACCTGCTGCACGAGACGCTCGGCGTGCACGCCGACCTGACCGGCATGACGTGGGACGACGACGAGCACGACGAGGAGCCGTCCGATCAGGACGTCGACACGTTCCACCTCGGCTTCGTCGTCGGCCCGCCGACCGGCGCGAGCGACCTCACGCTGGACTCGGTGCTCGACCTGGTGGACGCGGGCGGCTCCGAGCTCGCGCACAAGCTGCAGGACGCGGGCTTCCAGGTGATCGAGTGGGGCGCGTCCCGGGGTGCGCCGATGAGCTTCGGGGACGACGACGAGGACGACGAGGGGTGACCGACACGCCCCACGTCCACGTGGTCCGCGGGACGCCGGACGACGACGAGCTGGCCGCGCTGGTGGCCGGGCTCGTCGCGACCGCGCGGTCCGACGACGCCCACGAGGCCGAGCACCCGGCCGCGTGGACGGACCGCCGGCGCACGGTGCGTCCCACGCCCGCACCGGCCCCCGGACCGACCACCTGGCGCTGGAGCCTGCACCCCTGACCACCCCCTGACCACTGCGGTCCGTCGGATTCCCCGGGTGTCCGCGCAGGACCCGTCGGTAGGGTCGGCCCTGTGACCGCCGAGCAGCCCACGCGCCCCCACACCCCCGTCGACGAGGTGGCCGACTCCTACGTCGACCGCTACGCGGCGCTGGACCCGCTGCTCGCCACGGAGCTCGGCGTCACCGGTCACGACTCGGAGATGACCGACCTGTCCCCCGCCGGGCACGCCGCTCGCTCCGACCTGACCCGCGAGACGCTGCAGCTGCTCGACGGCGTCGACCCGGTGGACGAGGACGACGTCACCACCCTCGAGGCGATGTCGTACCTGCTGGGGACCGACCTCGAGCTCGACGCCGCGGGCGAGACGCTCGCCACGCTGAACAACATCGCCTCCCCCGTCCAGGGTCTGCGGGACGTGTTCGACCTGATGTCGACGGACACGCCGGACGACTGGGCCGCCGTCGCCGCGCGGCTCGTCGAGCTCCCCGCGGCCGTCGCCGGCTACACCGAGTCGTTGCGTGCCGCGGCGGCCCAGGGGCACGTCGCCGCGGCCCGGCAGGTCGCCGAGGCGCAGCGGCAGGCGCAGGAGCAGGCCGACCCGTCGTCGTCGTTCTTCCCCGGGTTCGTGGCCTCCGCGCCGGACCAGCTGGCCGGCTCGCTGCGGATCGAGCTGGAGCGCGGGGCGGCGCTGGCCGGGCAGGCGTACGCCGACCTCGCCGAGTTCCTCCGGGACGAGCTGGCACCGCTCGCCGTCGACCAGGACGCCGTCGGCCGCGACCGCTACGGCCTGCTCTCCCGGGCCTTCCTCGGTGCGACGGTCGACCTCGACGAGACCTACGCCTGGGGTCTGGACCAGCTCGCGGCCATCACGGCCGAGCAGGAGCAGGTCGCCGCCCGGATCGCCGGACCCGGCGCGACCGTCGAGCAGGCCGTCGCCGCACTCGACACCGACCCGGCGCGGACGCTGCACGGCACCGACGCCCTCCAGGAGTGGATGCAGCGCACCGCCGACGCCGCCATCGCGGCACTGGACGGCGTGCACTTCGACATCCCGGCACCGCTGCGGCACCTCGAGTGCCGCATCGCGCCGACGCAGACGGGCGGCATCTACTACACCGGTCCCTCGGACGACCTCGCCCGGCCGGGTCGGATGTGGTGGTCGGTGCCGCCGGACGTCACCGAGTTCAACACCTGGCGTGAGCGGACCACCGTCTACCACGAGGGCGTGCCCGGCCATCACCTGCAGGTCGGAGTCAGCGTGGTGAACCGCCAGCGGCTGAACCGCTGGCGCCGGCTGATGGCGTGGACCTCCGGCCACGGCGAGGGCTGGGCTTTGTACGCCGAGCGGCTGATGGCCGACCTGGGCTTCCTGGAGGACGACGGCGACCGCCTCGGCATGCTCGACGGTCAGCGGATGCGCGCCGCTCGCGTGGTGTTCGACATCGGCGTGCACCTGGGCTTGCCCGCACCCGAGCAGTACGGCGGCGCGACGTGGGACGCCGACAAGGGGTGGGCGCTGCTACGGGACAACATCCACATGCCGGAGTCGTTCATCCGCTTCGAGTGGATGCGGTACCTCGGCTGGCCGGGCCAGGCACCGTCCTACCTGGTGGGGCAGCGGCTGTGGCAGCAGACCCGGGACCACGCCGCGCTGGCGGCCACGGCCCGCGGTGAGGCGTTCGACCTGCGCACGTTCCACGACCACGCGCTGTCGCTCGGCTCGCTGCCCCTCCAGGTGCTGCCGGCGGCGCTCACGCGGCGCTGACCGCCGCGCGCCGACCCGGACCGTGCAGCGGCGGCCGGCGCGGCGCGCCCGCTGGCGAACCGGTCAGCCGAGCAGACCGGCGCCGTACCGGATGACGATCATCGCGAGCAGCACCACGCAGAAGGCGCCGGTGACGAACCAGTCGTTGCCGGACGCGACGAACCGGCGCGCGCCCGCACCGGCCGAGCCCGGCAGCGCGAGGTTGCCCTCGCGGACGTTGAACCGCGTCAGCCCGGCCCACACCAGCGTCGTGGTGAACGTGATCAGCAGGCACCACGGGCACAGCGCGTGGATGACGAAGTACGACTGGGTGAACAGCCAGAGGGCGAACAGCAGACCGATCGTGTAGAGCGCCTGGGCGCCGAGCATGAACCACCGGGGGAACCGGACCCCGGCCAGCACCGCGACCGAGATGGTCAGCACCACCGACTCGAACAGGATGCCGAGGAACGCGTTCGGGAACCCGAGCAGCTGCGCCTGCCACGTCCGGGCGACCGTGCCGCAGCTGATCACGCTGCTGATGTCGCAGGAGAACGTCGCCGTCGGGTTGGCCGCCAGGTGCCAGGCCTCGATCGACAGCACGAAGCACGTGTAGAGCCCGAGCAGCCCGGACACGATCATCTCGATCGCCGTGCGGCGCACCCACCGCGTCGGGGCGGGTGCGAGCAGCTGCGGGTCGTCCGTCTCGTCGAGACCGCCGACCTCGTCGTCCAGCACGTCGTCCAGCTCGATGCCGTCGCCTCCGGACCCTGCGCGCGTGTGTGCCACGGCCCCTCCCCGTCTCGTCGTGCGCCATTGTGCCCGACGAACTCAGCGGCGACGGAGGGCCGAAGCCCCGCTCCTCGGCACAGGTCGCCTGGACGGCGCAGGGGCCGGCCGCCGGGCCGCCCCGAGGTCGCGCGGCTACTGTTCCCCAGCGTGACGCGCCTGCTGCTGGCCTCCGCCTCCCCCGCCCGCCGTGCCACCCTCCGGGCCGCCGGCATCGAGCCGCTCGTGCTCGTCTCGCAGGTGGACGAGGACGCCGTGCTGGCCGCCGCCGGCCGGCTCTCCCCTGCCGAGGCGGTCCTGGTCCTCGCCCGCGCCAAGGCGGAGGCCGTGCACGCCGTGCTGCCCGACCGGCACCCGCGCACGCACGACCTGGTGCTGCTCGGCTGCGACTCGATGCTCGAGCTGGACGGCCAGGTGCTCGGCAAGCCGACGGACGCCGCCGACGCGGTGTCCCGCTGGGACGCGATGCGTGGCCGCAGCGGCGTGCTGCACACCGGGCACTGGCTGGTGGACGCCCGCGCGACGACGGCCGGCGGCACCGGCCGCACGTTCGGCGAGACCGCCTCGACGGTGGTGCACTTCGCCGACCTGTCGGACGCCGAGGTCGCGGCCTACGTCGGCACCGGTGAGCCGCTGCTGGTCGCGGGCGCGTTCACCGTCGACGGCCGCGGCGGTCCGTTCGTCGAGCGCATCGAGGGCGACCACCACAACGTCGTCGGGCTCTCGCTGCCGCTCCTGCGCCACCTGCTGGCGCGGGTCGACGTGCCGCTGACCGACCTCTGGGCCTGACCGACCCGGCTGCTCCCGCCGCCACGTGTGGGACCTGCACAACCGGGACGGCGCGCGCCTTGGTGGTTCGCCCAAACCTGACCGGCACCGCCCAGCCGCACCCGTCCCCGCGATGGACCGGGCGTTACGGTGAGCCGTGCCCGCCATCACCAAGGTCCTGGTCGCGAACCGGGGCGAGATCGCCGTGCGCATCGCACGTGCCTGCCGCGATGCCGGTATCGCCTCCGTCGCCGTGTACGCCGAGCCCGACCGGGAGGCTCTGCACGTGCGGCTGGCCGACGAGGCGTACTCGCTCGGCGGCGCCCGCGCCGCGGACACCTACCTCGACTCCGCCAAGCTGCTCGACGTCGCGCGGCGTGCCGGTGCCGACGCCGTGCACCCCGGCTACGGCTTCCTCTCCGAGAACGCCGCGTTCGCGCAGGCCGTGATCGACGCCGGGCTGGTGTGGATCGGTCCGCCGCCCGCGGCGATCGAGTCGCTCGGCGACAAGGTGAGCGCGCGGCACATCGCGCAGCGTGCCGGGGCCCCGCTGGTGGCCGGCACGCCGGACCCGGTGACCGGTCCGGCCGAGGTGCACGCGTTCGCCGCCGAGCACGGGCTGCCCGTGGCGATCAAGGCGGCGTTCGGCGGCGGCGGGCGCGGCCTGAAGGTGGCCCGCACGGACGGCGAGATCGACGAGCTGTACGACTCGGCGGTGCGCGAGGCGGTCGCCGCCTTCGGCCGTGGCGAGTGCTTCGTCGAGCGCTACCTGGACCGGCCGCGGCACGTGGAGACGCAGTGCCTGGCCGACCAGCACGGGACGGTCGTCGTCGTCTCGACCCGAGACTGCTCGCTGCAGCGTCGCCACCAGAAGCTGGTGGAGGAGGCGCCTGCACCCTTCGTCACCGCGGAGCAGCACGACGAGCTGGTCCGGGCGTCGATCGCCATCATGCGCGAGGCGGGCTACGTCGGCGCCGGCACCTGCGAGTTCCTGCTCGCGGCCGACGGCACCATCTCGTTCCTCGAGGTCAACACCCGGCTGCAGGTGGAGCACCCGGTCAGCGAGGAGGTCAGCGGCATCGACCTGGTCCGCGAGCAGCTGCGGGTCGCCGCCGGCGAGCCGCTCGGCTACGACTCCGTGCCGACCCGCGGCCACTCGATCGAGTTCCGCCTCAACGGCGAGGACCCGGCGGCCGGCTTCCTGCCCGCCCCCGGCCGGGTCAGCACGCTGCGGTTCCCCTCCGGCCCCGGGGTCCGCGTCGACTCCGGCGTGGTCGAGGGCGACACGGTCTCCGGCGCCTTCGACTCGATGATCGCCAAGCTGATCGTCACCGGCGCCGACCGGCGCCAGGCGATCGAACGCGCCCGCCGCGCGCTCTCCGAGCTCGAGGTGGTCGGCATCCCCACGGTGGTGCCCTTCCACCGGGCCGTGCTGCAGACCGAGGAGTTCGCGCCGGCAGACCCGGCGCAGCCGTTCACGGTGCACACCCGCTGGATCGAGACCGAGTTCGCGGACCGCCTCGCGGCCCTGGCACCGGCCGCCCGGAGGACCGCCGACGACGAGGACGACGAGCCGGACGCGCTGGAGCGCGTGGTGGTCGAGGTCGGCGGCAAGCGCCTCGAGGTGGTCCTCCCCGCGGCACTCGCCGGCGGGCGCACCGGCCTCCGTGGTCGCGCGGCGCTGCCGACGGCACGCCGGCCGGTGCGTCGCGCGGCGGCCGCCAAGCCGGGCGGCACCACGCTGACGTCGCCGATGCAGGGCACCATCGTCAAGGTCGCCGTTGCGGAGGGCACCCAGGTGGCCGAGGGTGACCTGGTGGTGGTCCTCGAGGCGATGAAGATGGAGCAGCCCCTGCTGGCGCACCGTGCGGGCACCGTGACGGCGCTCAGCGCCGGGGTGGGGTCCAGCGTCTCGGCCGGCACCGCCATCTGCGAGATCGTCGGCTGACCGCGTGACGGACTCCGCGGTGCCGCCCCGTGATCGGCTGCACCGCCAGCCCGGCGACGGCTGGGTGGACTGCCGCTGCGGGCGCCGCCACTGGGGCCTGTTCGGCGCCGCAGGCCTGCTGCTGGTCCGGCGCGGTGCCGACGGACGGCCGACGCACGTGGTGCTGCAGCACCGCGCCACGTGGAGCGACCAGGGCGGGACGTGGGCGCTCCCCGGCGGCGCGATCGCGCCCGGGGAGTCCGCCGTGGCGGGCGCCCTGCGGGAGGCGCACGAGGAGGCCGGTATCGACCCCTCCGCCGTCGCGGTGCGCGGTGAGCACGTGCTGGCGCACCCGGACTGGTCGTACACGACGGTGCTGGCCGACGAGGCGGGGCACGTGGTCCCCGCCGTGACGGATGCCGAGAGCACGGCGGTCGAGTGGGTACCGGTGGACCAGGTGACGGCGCGACCGCTGCTGACGGCCTTCGCCGATGCGTGGCCGGAGCTGCGCGCACGGATCGGCGGCTGAGCCCCCGGGCACCCGCTGCGGCGAGATGCCCTTGTCGGCGCCGTTGCACTCGCGGTTAGGGTAGGCATACCTAACCCACCTGACGCGGTCGTGCCGCGCCGTCGACGAGGAGCACCATGCCCCGCCGCCCCCTCAGCCGCGCCCCGTTCGCGCTGGCCGCCATCGCTGTCGTGCTCACCGTCACCGCCTGCGTCCCGAACCAGCTGGCGGCCGGCAGCCCCACCACCACCGGGACCGGCACGGTCTCGGTCAGCTCGACCTCGGACGCGTGCCGCCTGTCCGCCACCGAGGCGGCCGCCGGCACCCTCACCTTCCGGGTGCGCAACGACGGTGCGGACGTGACCGAGTTCTACCTGCTCGGCTCGGACGGCCTGCGCGTGGTGGCGGAGGCCGAGAACATCGGGCCGGGACTGTCCCGGGACCTCGTCGTGCGCCTCGAGCCCGGCACCTACCGCACGGCGTGCAAGCCGGGGATGACGGGAGACGGCTTCCAGGCGCCGTTCACGGTCGTCGGCACGGCCGCGACGGTGGACGCGCGCCGCGCGGAGGTGCTGTCGGCGGCGCAGACGTCGTACGTCGCCTACGTCCGCGACCAGGTCGGCCAGCTCCTGTCCGCCACGCGCCGGTTCGCCGACGCCTACACCGCCGGCGACGACGCGACGGCGCGCACGCTGTACGCCCCGACCCGGGTGCACTGGGAGCGGGTGGAACCCGTCGCCGAGTCGTTCGGGGACCTCGACCCGCTGCTCGACCTGCGGCAGGCCGACCTGACGGCCGGGCAGGCCTGGACCGGCTGGCACCTGCTCGAGAAGGACCTGTGGGCACCGGACGCCGCGGCGAACGGCGGCGCGCCGTACGTCCCGCTGACCGCCGTGGAGCGCCGGTCGGCCGCCGACCAGCTGGTCGAGACCACGCAGCAGCTGATGGACCGCGTGGCGGCCGCGGACTTCACCGTCGAGGCGTCCCGGATCGCGAACGGTGCAAAGGAGCTGCTCGACGAGGTGGTGACCGGCAAGGTCACCGGCGAGGAGGAGACCTGGTCCCACACCGACCTGTGGGACCTGCAGGCGAACCTGGACGGTGCGCGCGTCGCCTACCAGGTGCTGGCCGACGTGGTGCGGGCCGGCGACCCCGACCTCGCCACCGAGCTCGACCAGCGGTTCCAGGCCGTCGCCACCGTGATGGCGACCCACGGGTCCTACGACGCCGGGTTCGCCGGCTACGACTCCCTGTCCGCCGATCAGGTCAAGCAGCTGTCGGCGGCGGTCGACGCGCTCTCCGAACCCCTGTCCCGGCTCGCCGCCGCCGTGGTCGCTGCGTGACGCCGTCCGCTCGGCCCGGGCGGCGCACGGCCGGCGACGCGGGCACGCGACCGGCGCACACCCTGTCCCGACGGGCGTTCCTCGGGCTCGGCTCCGGGGTCCTGGCCGCGGGCGCGGTCGGTGCCGCCGGGTTCGAGGTCGGCCGGCGCGTCGCGGTCGAACGGCTCCCCGGCAGCCCGGCGGGCACCCATCCGTTCACCGGACCCCACCAGGCCGGGATCGTCACGCCCGCGCAGGACCGCCTGTACCTCGCTGCGTTCGACGTGACGACCACGTCCCGCGACGAGCTCGTCGGGCTGCTGCGCCGCTGGACGACGATCGCCGCGCGCCTGACCCAGGGCCTTCCGGCCGGTCCGCTCGGTCCGGTGTCGGGCCCGTACGAGGCGCCGCCGGACGACACCGGCGAGGCGCTCGGCCTGCCGCCCGCACGGCTGACGCTGACCTTCGGCTTCGGCCGGTCGCTGTTCGTCGGAACCGGTGCCGTCCCGCGGGACCGTTTCGGCCTCGCGGCACGGCTGCCCGCGGGCCTCGTCGAGCTGCCCCACTTCGCCGGCGACGCCCTCGACCCGGCACGCAGCGGCGGCGACCTGGTGGTGCAGGCGTGCGCCGACGACCAGCAGGTGGCGGTGCACGCCGTGCGGAACCTGTCCCGTGCAGCGTTCGGGGCCGCCACGATCCGGTGGACCCAGCTCGGCTACGGCCGCACGTCGTCCACCTCGACGGCGCAGCAGACGCCACGGAACCTGTTCGGCTTCAAGGACGGCACGGCGAACGTCATGGCGGAGGACACCGAGGCCCTGGCGCAGCACGTCTGGGTACCGTCCGGCGAGGCATGGCTGGCGGGAGGTTCGTACCTGGTCGCGCGGCGCATCCGGATGAGCATCGAGACGTGGGACCGCGCCTCGCTGCGCGAGCAGGAGGCCGTCGTCGGGCGGACCAAGGGCGAGGGGGCACCGCTGTCGGGTGGCACCGAGCGCACGGAGCCCGACCTGGCCGCCACGGGGCCCGGCGGCGGCCGCCTCGTCCCGGCGGACTCCCACGTCCGGCTCGCGCAGCCGAGCACCAACGGCGGGGTGCGGATGCTGCGGCGCGGCTACACCTTCACCGACGGCAACGACGCGCTCGGCCGGCTCGACGCCGGGCTGATGTTCCTGGCGTTCGTCCGGGACCCCCGCACGCACTACGTGCCGATGCAGACGGCGCTGGCGCGGTCGGACGCCATGGGCGAGTACCTGCAGCACACGGGTTCCGGGCTGTACGCCGTGCCGGCGGGCCTCGCGGAGGGCTCCCTCGTGCTGGGGGCGGACGGGACGCCGGTCACGACCGCCGCCAGCCCGTTCGTCGGCCAGGCGGCGTTCGACTGAGATAGACGCTTAGGTTAGCCTTACCTCACCGACCGTCCAGGCGCCGTAACGGCCCACCGACCACGAAGGTGCACGATGCTCGCCAACTACCTGATCGGCCTCCGCGAAGGCCTCGAGGCCGCCCTCGTCGCCAGCATCCTGGTCGCCTACCTGGTCCGCCTGGGCCGGCGCGACCTGCTCCCCGCGCTGTGGGCCGGCGTGGCCGCCGCGGTCACCGTCTCCCTCGCCTTCGGGGCGCTGCTGACCTTCGGTCCGTCGGGTCTGACGTTCCGCGCTCAGGAGGCACTCGGTGGCCTGCTCTCGCTCGCGGCCGTCGGCCTGGTCACCTGGATGATCTTCTGGATGGCGCGCACGGCCCGGTCGATGCGCTCGGACCTGCAGCACCGGCTCGACGACGCCGTGGCGGCCGGGCGGGCCGCCGTCCTGGTCACGGCCCTGCTCGCCGTCGGCCGCGAGGGGCTGGAGACGGCGCTGTTCCTGTGGGCCGGTGCCAAGGCAGCCGGGACGACGAGTGCCGGACCGCTGACCGGTGCCGCCCTGGGGCTGGCGACCGCCGTGCTGCTCGGCTGGCTGCTCTACCGCGGCAGCGTCCACCTGGACCTGCGGGCGTTCTTCGCCTGGACGGGCGCGTCCCTCGTGGTCGTCGCCGCCGGGGTGGCGGCCTACGGCATCCACGACCTGCAGGAGGCGGGCATCCTGCCCGGTGAGGACGCGCTCGCGTTCGACGTCTCGGGCGCCGTGCCGCCCGGCAGCTGGTACGGGGTGCTCCTGAAGGGCGTGCTGAGCTTCTCCCCCGCGACGACGTGGCTGCAGGCGGCCGTCTGGGTGCTGTACGTCGGCGTGGTGCTGACCGCCTTCGTGCGCACCGCGTTCCCCCGGCGCGTTCGGCGCGCGGACCCGGCGGTGGTCGCCGCCGGCTGAGGCGCGGGCCGCCCGTCCCGGCCGGTCCGCCGGGTCAGTCCACCGGCCGGTGGTGCAGCATGCGCGCCACCTCCGCGATGGTCCCGGACATCGACGGGTACACCGTGATCGCGTCGGCCAGCTGGTCCGCCGTCATCCGGTGCGCCACCGCGAGCGTCAGCGGGAACACCTGCTCGCTGGCCCGCGGTCCGACGACGACGGCGCCCAGCACCGTCCCGCTCGAGGGGTGCGCGAACAGCTTCACGAAGCCCTCGTGCACGCCCAGCATCTTGGCGCGCGGGTTGCGCGCCAGGGGCAGGCTGCTGACCTCGTAGGGCGTGCCGGTCTCCCGCAGCCGCGCCTCGGACAGGCCGACGGTGGCGATCTCGGGGGTGGTGAAGACGTTCGCCGCCACGCCGCGCAGCGACAGCGGTGCGACGGCGTCGCCGAGCGCGTGGGACATCGCGATGCGGCCCTGGGTCGCCGCGACGGAGGCGAGCGGGAGGACGCCCGTGCAGTCGCCGGCGGCGTAGACACCCCGCGCGGACGTGCGGGACACCTGGTCGACCAGCACGTGGCCGCCCGGCCCGAGCCGGACACCGGCCTCCTCGAGCCCGAGCCCGGCGGTGCTGGGGACGGACCCGACCGCGAGCAGCACGTGGGACCCGGTCACCACGCGTCCGTCGGACAGCTCCACCTCGACACCGTCCGCCGTGCGGTGGGCCGCCACCGCGCGCGTGCGGCCCAGCACGGTCATGCCGCCGGCGGTGAACACCTGCTCCAGCAGCTCGGCTGCGTCGGCGTCCTCCCCCGGCAGCACGCGGTCGCGGCTGGAGACCAGCACCACGTCGACGCCCAGCGCGCTGTAGGCACCGGCGAACTCGGCACCGGTCACGCCGGATCCGACCACGATCAGCCGGCGCGGCAGCTCCGCGAGGTCGTACAGCTGCGTCCAGGTCAGGATGCGCTCGCCGTCCGGCATCGCCTCGGCCAGCACGCGCGGCGTCGCACCGGTGGCCAGCAGCACCACGTCCGCCTCGACCACCAGGTCGTCCCGGCCCGCCGGGGTCCGCACCGCCACGTGCTGGGCGTCCTGCAGCGACCCCTCGCCGAGGAGCACGCGGACGCCCTCCCGCTCGAGCCGCGCGCCGATGTCCGCCGACTGGGCGGCCGCGAGCGCCTTGACCCGGGTGTTCACCGCCGCCAGGTCGATCGTCGGACGCTGCGCCTGCGGCACCCCCACCCCGAGCTCCGGCGCCAGGGACGCCGTGGTCATCCACTCCGCGGTCGCGATCAGCGTCTTGGACGGCACCACGTCGGTCAGCACGGCGGACCCGCCGAGCCCCGTGCGCTCCACCACGGTGACGTCGGCCCCGAGGCGCCGGGCGACCAGCGCGGCTTCGTACCCACCCGGCCCTCCGCCGATGACGACGACACGACCGGTCGGGACGGCGGGAGCGCTCACCCCCGCATTCTGCCGATGCTCGCCTGGAGCCGCTCACCTGGGCACGGAGTGTCCGCCGCTAGCCTTCGAGCCATGACCGGACCCGTGCCCGACCCCAGCACCGGCGAGACGCTCGCCACCGTCCCCGACCTGGACGACCCCACCACCGACCCCGCCGAGGTGGCCCGGGCCGCCGCCGCGGTGATCGCGGCGCGCACCGGGGTGCCCCACCACGACGTGGCCCTGGTCCTCGGTTCGGGCTGGGGCGGCGCGGCGGACCTGCTGGGCGAGACGGTCGCCGAGCTGCCGAGCCACGAGGTGCCGGGATTCAGCCGGCCGGCGGTCGTCGGCCACACGGGGACGTTGCGGTCGGTGCGGTACGCGGCGCCCGACGGGACGGACCGGTTCGCGCTGGTGCTCGGGTCGCGCACGCACCTGTACGAGGGTCGCGGTGTGCGCCGGGTGGTGCACGGCGTCCGCACGGCGGCGGCCACCGGCGCGCGGGCCGTCGTGCTGACCAACGGCTGCGGCGGTCTGGACCCCGCCTGGGCTCCCGGCACGCCGGTGCTGATCAGCGACCACATCAACCTCACCGCGACCTCGCCGCTGGAGGGAGCGACCTTCGTCGACCTGACGGACCTGTACTCCGCGCGGCTGCGCGCCGTGGCGCACGAGGTGGACCCGACGCTCGCCGAGGGCGTGTACGTCCAGTTCCGCGGGCCCCACTACGAGACGCCGGCGGAGGTCGCGATGGCGGGTCGCATCGGCGGCCACCTGGTCGGCATGTCCACCACGCTCGAGGCGATCGCCGCGCGCCACGCGGGGCTCGAGGTGCTCGGGGTCTCGCTGGTGACCAACGCGGCAGCCGGGATCAGCCCGGAACCGCTGTCCCACGCCGAGGTGCTGGCGGCCGGTGCCGCCGCCGGGCCGCGGATCAGCGCGCTGCTGGCGCAGGTGGTCCGCCGGATCTGACCGGCCGCACCCGTCTGCCCTACCGTGGCCCCATGAGCAGCGACGACGCCTCGTCCGACCTCGGCTCGCGGGTCCGGGCCTGGATCGACGACGACCCCGACCCGACCACCGCGGCGGAGCTGACAGCCCTGCTGGCCCAGGCCGAGACGCCCGTGCAGCCCGCGCCGGACCACCGGGACGACCCGGTCCACCAGCGTGCACGGCAGGATGCCGAGACCGCCCGGGCCGAGCTCGAGGACCGGTTCTCCGGGCTGCTCGAGTTCGGTACCGCGGGTCTGCGCGGCGCGATGGGCGGCGGTCCGCACCGGATGAACCGTGCGGTGGTGATCCGCGCCGCGGCCGGTCTGGGCGAGTACCTGCTCGGCGAGCTCGAGGGGATGGCACCGCCGCCACGGGTCGTCGTCGGCTACGACGCCCGGCACCGTTCCCGCGACTTCGCGCTCGACTCCGTCGCGGTGCTGACGGCGGTCGGCATCGAGGCGCTGCTGCTGCCCGCGGCCCTCCCGACGCCGGTGCTGGCGTTCTGCGTCCGGCACCTGGGCGCCGACGCCGGCATCATGGTCACCGCCTCGCACAACCCCGCGGCCGACAACGGGTACAAGGTCTACCTCGGTGGTCGGGTGACGGAGGACGCCGCCCGCGGATCCCAGATCGTGCCCCCCGTGGACGCCGCGATCGCCGCGCACATCGCGCACGTCCGCTCCGTCGCCTCGGTGCCCCGCGCGGAGTCCGGCTGGCGGGTGCTCGGCACCGACGTGGTGGACGAGTACGTCGCAGCCACCCTCTCGGCCGCACCCCCGACATCCGCCGACCTGGCGCTGGCCTCCGACCTGCGCATCGTGCTCACCCCGATGCACGGCGTCGGCGCGCGGGTCGCCACGCGGGTGCTCGCCGAGGCCGGTTTCACGCACGTCACCGTGGTGCCGGAGCAGGCGGAACCCGACCCGGACTTCCCCACCGTGGCGTTCCCCAACCCCGAGGAGCCCGGCGCTCTCGACCTGGCGCTCGGGCTGGCGCGCGACGAGGGCGCCGACCTGGTGCTCGCCCTCGACCCGGATGCCGACCGGTGCGCCGTCGGCGTCCTGGACCGCCGCGCACGCTCGTTCCACGGGCCGGAGACGGCCGCCGCGGAGGGCTGGCGCGGGCTGCACGGCGACGAGACGGGGGCGCTGCTCGGCTGGTCGGTGGCGGAGGAGCTGTCCGGCCGTCCCGGCGCCGTGCTCGCCTCGTCGATCGTGTCGTCACGCCAGCTGGAGCGCATCGCCACCGACCACGGTCTCGGCTTCACCCCCACCCTGACCGGGTTCAAGTGGCTGTCCCGCGTCGAGGGGCTGGTGTTCGGCTACGAGGAGGCGCTCGGCTACTGCGTCGACCCGCAGCACGTGCACGACAAGGACGGGATCAGCGCCGCCCTGCGGGTGGCGCGCCTCGCGGCCGCGCTCAAGGGCGACGGGCGGACGCTGCTGGACCTGCTGGACGACCTGGCGCGGCGCTACGGGCTGTACCTGTCCGGGCAGGTAGCGGCCCGCTTCGAGGACGTCGCGGGCATCGCCGCTGCCGTCGACCGGTTGCGCTCGGCCCCGCCGGCACGCCTCGCCGGCTCGCCGGTGGTCCGCATCGACGACCTGGCGGCGGGCACGGACGACGACCGCGGCGGCCTGCCCCCCACCGAGGGCCTCCGCCTGCTCACCGAGGACGGCACCCGCGTCGTCGTGCGGCCCAGCGGCACGGAGCCGAAGGTGAAGTGCTACCTCGAGGTGATCGTCCCCGTCGCGCCGGACGCCTCGGACGCCGAAGTCACCTCGGCACGCACCACGGCGCGGTCCCGCCTGGACGTCCTCGCCCGCGAGATCAGCTCCGCGCTGGGCCTGTAGCCCAGCGAGCCCGGCCGGCCGCCTCGACGCGACGACACGGCACGCGAGGGGGCGGGTGCCGTGCGCACCCGCCCCTCTCCGCGCCGACCTACCGACCCGTCCGCCGACTCAGTACGAACCCTCGTCGGCCGTCAGACCGCCCAGCACCGCGGCGGTGGAGGACAGGCCCAGCCGGGTCGCCCCCGCGTTGATCATCGCGATCGCGTCGGCCGCCGTCCTGATCCCGCCGGACGCCTTGATGCCCAGCCGGCCGCCGACCGTGCCGGCCATGATCCCGACCGCCCGCACCGTCGCACCGCCGGCCGGGTGGAACCCCGTGGAGGTCTTGACGAAGTCGGCACCGGCCGCCGCCGCCGCGCGGCACGACTCGATGATCTCGTGGTCGGACAGCGCCGCCGTCTCGAGGATCACCTTCAGCACCGTCGGGTGCGGCGCTGCCGCGCGGACCGCCGCGATGTCGGCCTGCACGTCCTCGAAGCGCCGCTCCTTGGCCGCGCCGATGTCGATCACCATGTCGACCTCGTCGGCACCGTCCCGCACCGCACGGGCCGCCTCGGCAGCCTTCACGTCGCTGTGGTGCTTGCCGGACGGGAACCCGACCACCGTCGCGACCTTCAGGTCCGGCGCACCGTCGAGACCGACCGGGATCTCCAGCGGGAGGAAGGACGGCGAGACGCAGACGGCGTACACCCCGAGCTGCACGGCCTCGTCCACCAGGGCGTTCACATCGGCCCGCGTCGCCTCGGGCTTGAGCAGCGTGTGGTCCACGAAGGTCGCCAGGCCGGCGGCGTCCAGCGGCCGGTGGGCGCCCTCGAGGGTGATGTGGTGGTTCATGCGCGGTGCCTCCCGCCAGCAGCCCGGGCGAAGCCCGGGGTGATGACCTCGTCGATGAGTCGGGTCCGCTCGTCCTCGTGGACGAACGCGTGGTGCGCGGCGGTCAGCGTGACCTGCCGCAGGTCGTCGAGGGTCCAGCCGGCCTGCTCGACCAGCTGCCGCAGCTCACGACCGAGGGTGGTGCCGGACTGCAGCCGGTTGTCGGTGCTCACCGTGACGGCGAACCCCAGGCGCAGCAGCCGGGTGATCGGGTGGTCCGCCACCGAGGCGGCGGCACCGGTCTGGACGTTGGACGAGGGGCACAGCTCCAGGGAGATCCGCCGGTCGCGCACCCAGTGCGCCAGCGTGCCGAGCTGCCCGTCTGCCGAGACGTCGTCGGCGATCCGCACGCCGTGGCCCAGGCGGCAGGCGCCCACCTGCACGGCCTCCACGATGGAGTCCAGACCTGCCGCCTCGCCGGCGTGCACCGTCACCGGCAGCAGCCCGGCGCGCAGCGCGCCGAACGCGGACGTCAGGCGCGAGGGCGGGAAGCCGGCCTCCGGCCCCGCGATGTCGAAGCCGACGACCCCGCGGTCCCGGTACGCGAGCGCCAGGGTCGCCACCTCGTCACCCCGGTCCGCCTGCCGCATGGCCGACAGCAGCGCACGCACCCGGATCGGCCGGCCCTGGTCCGCGGCCTCCTGCTCCCCCTCGGCGAACCCGGCGAGCACCGCGTCGAGCACCTGCTCGAGGCCCAGGCCGCCCAGCTGGTGCTGCTCGGGGGCGAACCGCTCCTCGGCGTACACCACGCCGTCGGCGGCGAGGTCGAGCACCGCCTCGCGCGCGACCCGGTGCAGCGCCTCGGCGGTCTGGAGCACGGCCACGGTGTGGGCGAACGTCTCGAGGTACCGCTCCAGCGACCCCGACCCGGCCGCCCGCACGAACCAGTCGCCGAGCTCGTCCGGATCGGAGGTCGGCAGCGGGTGACCGGCGGCGTCCGCGAGGTCCACCACCGTCGCCGGCCGCAGACCACCGTCGAGGTGGTCGTGCAGCAGCACCTTCGGCAGGTCGGCCACCAGGTCCGTCAACGGCTGTGCCGGTGCTGGTGCTCGGGTCCCGTCCCGTCCGCCACCGGCCGGTGCGGGCGGGACCGTCAAGGATCCGTCGGGCGCGTTGTCCGGTGCCACGGAGGGCTCCGGCAGGCTCGTCATGCGCTCACCGTAGTGTCGGCGGGTCGTTGCCCGGGACCACTACGCACGTGCCCTCAGATCTCGTCGGGCTCGTCGTCGGCACCGACCTCGGTGTCCTGCTCGACGACGTCCGCCTCGGCGGCGACGTCGTCACGGTCGGGCCGCGGGAAGCCGGGGGCGTACTCCTCCGCGTCGGGTTCCGGCTCGGCCTCGTCGGTCAGCCGCCGCGGGACCTCGGGGTCCACCGGCTCGAGGCCGGCGTCCCGCCAGGAGTCCTGTCCGGGCACGGTGCTCATCGCTCCTCCTGGGGTCGACGCTGTCCGCCTCCCATCCTGGTCCGACGCCGAGCCGCGCGCCAGCACCGCGACCGCCCGGTCTCGCGTCGGTCGCGGTGGCGCGGACCGGCCCGCCCCCGCCCGCGGCGCGGGCTCAGTCGGCGACGCGCTCGAGGACCAGCGGGCCCCGCTCCGGAGCCGCGTCCGCGCTGATGCTGACGGCGCCGACGAGCGCCTCGCGGGCCCGGCCGAACCGTTCCGGGGTGTCGGTGTGCAGCGTCATCAGGGGCTGACCGGCACGCACCCGGTCGCCGGGCTTGGCGTGCAGCTGCACACCGGCACCGGCCTGCACGGGGTCCTCCTTGCGGGCACGCCCGGCGCCGAGCCGCCAGGCGGCGATGCCGACGGCGTAGGCGTCCAGGGCTGTGAGCACCCCGTCGGCCTCCGCCAGCACCTGCTCCGTCTCGCGTGCGACCGGCAGGGTCGCGTCCGGGTCGCCGCCCTGCGCAGCGATCATCGACCGCCACACGTCCATCGCGCGACCGTCGGCGAGCGCGGCCGCAGGGTCGGCATCGGGCCGCCCGGCGCCGGTGAGCATCTCCCGCGCCAGGGCGACGGTCAGCTCGACGACGTCCGCCGGTCCGCCGCCGGCGAGCACCTCCACCGACTCCCGCACCTCGAGCGCGTTGCCCGCGGTGAGGCCCAGCGGCGTCGACATGTCCGTCAGCAGCGCCACCGTGCGGACCCCGGCGTCGGTGCCCAGCGCCACCATCGTCTGCGCCAGCTCGCGAGCGCGGTCCAGGTCCTTCATGAACGCCCCGGAGCCGACCTTCACGTCGAGGACCAGCGAACCGGTGCCCTCGGCGATCTTCTTGCTCATGATCGAGCTGGCGATCAGCGGGATCGCCTCGACCGTGCCGGTGACGTCGCGCAGCGCGTAGAGCTTGCGGTCGGCCGGCGCGAGCCCGGAGCCGGCGGCGCAGATCACGGCGCCGACCTCCTCGAGCTGGCGCAGCATCTCGTCGTTGGACAAGGACGCCCGCCAACCGGGGATCGACTCGAGCTTGTCGAGCGTGCCGCCCGTGTGACCCAGACCGCGTCCGGACAGCTGCGGCACCGCCACGCCGAACACCGCCACCAGCGGTGCCAGCGGGAGCGTGATCTTGTCGCCGACGCCGCCCGTCGAGTGCTTGTCGGACGTCGGCCGCGACAGACCGGAGAAGTCCATCCGCTCGCCGCTGGCGATCATCGCGGCCGTCCAGCGCGCGATCTCGGCACGGTCCATCCCGTTCAGCAGGATCGCCATGGCCAGGGCGGACATCTGCTCGTCCGCAACGACGCCGCGCGTGTAGGCGTCGAGCACCCAGTCGATCTGCGCGTCCGACAGCCGGTGCCCGTCCCGCTTCGCGACGATGACGTCGACGGCGTCGAAGGCCTCCGCGCTCATCGGGCCGCCTCCGCCCGCGTGCCGAGGTCGGCCGGGCCGAAGGCGTCCGGCAGCACCTCGCTCATCGGCCGCACCCCCGAGACCGTCTCCACCAGCAGGTCCGGTCCGCCGTGCTCGAAGAGCAGCTGCCGGCACCGGCCGCACGGCGCCAGCACCTGGCCGTCACCGGCCACGCAGGTGAACGCCACGAGCCGCCCACCGCCGGACACGTGCAGCCCGGACACCAGGGCGCACTCGGCACAGAGGGTGAGGCCGTAGGACGCGTTCTCCACGTTGCAGCCCGTCACCACCCGCCCGTCGTCGACCAGCGCGGCGGCGCCCACCGGGAACCGCGAGTACGGCACGTACGCCCGCTGCGAGACCTCGCGTGCGGCCGCACGCAGCCCGTCCCAGTCGATCTGCATGTCAGCCCTTCACGTAGGGGACGCCGTCGGCGGCGGGGCCGCGCACGCGGCCGACGAAGCCGGCGACCGCGAGCACCGTCAGCACGTACGGCAGCATCAGCATGAACTGGCTGGGCACCGGTGTGCCGACCACCGACAGGACGGACGCCAGCTTGGTGGCGAAGCCGAACAGCAGGGCGGCGCCGAGCGACCCGAACGGGGTCCACCGGCCGAGGATCATCGCGGCGAGCGCGATGTACCCGCGGCCGCCGGACATCTCCTGGCCGAACTGCCCGATGTACCCGATGGTGAGGAAGGCGCCGCCGAACCCGGCGGTGGCCGAGCCCATCACCACGTTGCGCCAGCGCACCTTGTTCACGGGGATGCCGACGGTGTCGGCCGCCTCCGGGTGCTCGCCGACGGCCCGCACGCGCAGGCCCCAGCGGGTGCGGAACAGGCCGATGGTGAGCACCGCAACGGCGATGTAGAGGGCGTAGACGATCACCGTCTGCCGGAACAGCACCGGGCCGAGCACCGGGATCTTCTCGAGCAGCGGGATGGCGATCGGCTGCATCAGCGGCGGGGTGTTCAACCGCGCCGAGTTGGGCTTCAGCACCGCGGAGAACAGGAAGCTCGTCAGGCCCACCGCGAGCACGTTGAGCACCACGCCCACGATGATCTGGTTCACCGCGTAGCGCACCGTGAACAGCGCGAGCAGCAGCCCCAGCAGGTAGCCCGCGACGGGCGCCGCGAGCAGTCCGGCGTAGACGTTGTGCGTCACCGACGCCACGACCGCCGCCGCGAAGGCGCCGGACAGCAGCTGCCCCTCGATCGCGATGTTCACCACGCCGGACCGCTCGCACAGCACACCGCCGAACGCGCCGAACGCGAGCGGCACCGCCAGCAGCAGCGAGCCCTGCAGCAGGTCCACCAGCGACGTCTGCTTGCCGGCGACCGCCCACACCAGGAAGGCGAACACCCACAGCACGCCGAACCCGGCCAGCAGCCACATCGGCGTGCGCCGGCGTCGCGCCGTCTGCGCGACCGCGAAGGCGGCGATCAGCAGGCACACCACGCCGATGACGATGTTGGTCACCTGCGACGGCACGACCAGGGGCGACAGCTGCACGGCGTCGGTACGGAACGACAGGTCGAACCGGCTGTGCGTGCCGGACGGAGCCCCGACGCCGAACGCGAGCAGGGCCAGCAGCCCGGCCGCGGCGGTGATGCCGGGCACCCGCCACGACACCTTCGGTGCGACGACGCCCCGCTCGGGGGCTGCCAGCGGCTGGGCCGGCGGGGTTGCGGTGACGGTGCTCATGCCAGGGCCCCCTCGACGTCGGCGCTGGGCGCCGGCAGGCGGAAGATCGTGCGGACCAGACCAGGTGCGGCGATGAACAGCACGACGAGCGCCTGGAGCACCAGCACGATGTCGATCGGCGTGCCGGTGACCACCTCCATGAAGCGGCCTCCGGCGGACAGACCGCCGTACAGCAGACCGGCCGCGACGATGCCGCCGGGCTTGGAACGACCGAGCAGCGCGACGGTGATCGCGTCGAAGCCGATCGTGCCGGCGATGCCGTCGGTCAGGTACTTGCTCGTGCCCAGCAGCTGCACCGCGCCTGCCAGGCCGGCCAGCGCACCGGAGGCCAGCATCACGTACGCCGTCATGCGGGCCACGCTGATGCCTGCGGTCCGGGAGGCGTACGGGTTCGCGCCGACCGCCCGGAACTGGAAGCCCAGGCGCGAGCGGGACATCAGCCACCACACGAACGCGGCGGCGACGAGCGCCAGCACGAAGCCCCACGTGGCCCGGTACTGCGAGCCGAACAGCAGCGGCAGCTGCGCGTTCGTCAGCACGGTCTGGGACTTGGGCTCCTGCGAGCCGTGCACGCGGAAGGCCGACGTGGTCAGCAACCACGCCAGCAGGAACGACGCGACGTAGTTGAGCATGATCGTGACGATCACCTCGTGGGCACCGGTCCTCGCCTTGAGCACGCCGGCGATGCCGCCCCACACCGCACCGGCGAGGACGCCGACGACCAGCGCGACCAGCACCGCCACCACCGGCGGCAGGTGGAACGTGAACCCGACGTAGCCCGAGACCACCGCGCCCATGATCACCTGCCCCTGGGCGCCGATGTTGAACAGCCCGGCGCGGAACGCCACCGCCACCGCGAGCGAGGCGATGATCAGGGGCGTCGAGGTGGTGATCGTCTCGGTCAGCGGCCGGATCGCCTTGAGGACCGTGGTGGCCTGGTAGTCCAGGACCGCGCCGCGGAAGAGCGCGGCGTACGCGCCGCTGACCGAGTGCCAGGCGGCTCCGAGCAGGTCACCCGGACGGGCGAAGAAGTAGCCGGCGGCGGCGGTCACCTTCTTGTCGACGGCCGCGATCAGGACGCCGCCGATGACGAGGGCCAGGACGAACGCGAGGACGGTCGTCAGGACCTCCCCGCTCGAGACCCGGCGCAGCCAGGAGGACGCCCGCTCCTCGCTCGACGGCTCCGGCGGCGCCGCCGGCGGTGCCGCGGCCCGGTCGGGAACCAGCTCGTCGGTCACGGGACCTCACCCTCCTCGGGCCCGGCGGCGGCCGCCGCGGACGGGTCCTGCTCGATCAGCGTCTCAGTGGTGGGGTGCTCGGCGGCATGCCGCTGCGCCTCCTCGTACGGCACGCCGGCCATCATCAGGCCGAGCACGTCGCGTGGGGTGTCGCCGGGGACGATGCCGACGATCCGCCCGCGGAACATCACGGCGACGCGGTCGGCCAGCGCGCTGACCTCGTCGAGCTCGGTGGACACGATCAGCACCGGGGTGCCGTTGTCCCGCTCGGCGACGATCCGCCGGTGCAGGAACTCGATCGAGCCGACGTCCACGCCTCGCGTGGGCTGGCTGGCCACGAACAGGCGCAGCGGCCGGGACATCTCCCGGGCGACGACCACCTTCTGCTGGTTGCCGCCGGAGAGCCGTTCCGCCGGCTGCTCCGGCCCGCGGGTACGGATGTCGAACTCGGCGATCCGCGCCTCCGCGTTGCTCTTGATCGCCGCGAGGTCCATGCCGAGACCGCCGCGGAACCGGGCGTCGGCGAACAGGTCGAGCACCAGGTTCTCCGCGACGGTGAACTCGCCCACCAGCCCGTCGTGCGAGCGGTCCTCGGGGACGAAGCCGACGCCGTGGTCCAGCACCTCACGGACGGAGCTGCCGACCAGCTCGCGACCCTCGAGCACCATCGACCCGGTGGCCGGCACCAGCGCCAGGATCGCCTCGGCGAGCTCGGACTGCCCGTTGCCCTGCACCCCGGCGATCGCGAGGATCTCGCCGCGCGCGAGGTCGAAGGACACGTGGTCCACCACCCGGGCGCCGGTGCGGTCCGTCACGACGAGGTCGCGCACGGACAGGGCCACCTCGCCCGGCTGGGCCGGGGCCTTGTCGACCTGCAGCATCACCGACCGGCCGACCATCATCGCCGCCAGCTCGGACTCGGGGGCGCCAGGGTCGGCCTGACCGACCACGCGACCGCGCCGGATGACGGTGATGACGTCCGCGACGGCCTTGACCTCGCGCAGCTTGTGGGTGATGAAGACGATCGACGTCCCGGCCGCGCGCAGCTGCCGCATGATCTCGATCAGCTCGTCGGTCTCCTGCGGCGTCAGCACCGCGGTCGGCTCGTCCAGGATCAGCACCTTCGCGTCCCGGGCCATCGCCTTGATGATCTCCACGCGCTGCTGCACGCCGACCGGCAGGTCCTCGATCACGGCGTCGGGTTCGACGTCGAACCCGAACCGTGCGGACAGCTCGCGCACCTGCCGGCGCGCGGCGTCCAGGTCCAGCAGCCCGGCGCCGCGGGTCGACTCGTGACCGAGCATCACGCTCTCCGCCACCGTGAAGACCGGGACGAGCATGAAGTGCTGGTGCACCATGCCGATGCCGGCCTCGAGGGCGTCGGCAGGGCCCTTGATCTTCGCGGGCTGGTCGTCGATGAGGATCTGCCCCGAGTCCGGCTCGTACAAGCCGAACAGGACGTTCATCAACGTCGATTTCCCCGCGCCGTTCTCGCCCAGCAGGGCGTGGATCTGACCCGGCTCGACGACCAGGTCGATGCGGTCGTTGGCCACCAACGGCCCGAACCGCTTGGTGATCCCCCGCAGCTCCAGCTTCACGTGCCCCTCCTCGGGCCTGCCGACGCTGGCCGGCCCCGCCGACCGCACCGACGACAGTAGCGGCCGCCGTCGGCCGCGGGCTCAGACGCGACCGAGCCGGTCCGGGACGTGCCCGGACCGGCTCGGTCGACGGACTCAGGAGGCCTTCGGCGCGTTCGCCGACTGGACCGTGATCTTGCCGGAGATGATGTCGGCCTTCAGCTGGTCGACCTCCGACTTCAGGTCGGACGGCACCTTCGAGTCGAGGTCGTGGTAGGGCGCGATGCCGACCCCGTTGTTCTTCAGCGTGCCGACGTACGGCGTCGCGTCGAACTTGTTGCCGGCCGCGTCGGTGACCGCGGAGCCCACCGCCGCACCGATCAGCTTCATCACCGAGGTGAGGATGATCGAGGACGAGTCGGGGTTGATCAGCGCACCGTCGGAGTCGACCCAGATCACCAGGGTGCCCGGGGTGGCCTTGGCGGCCGTGAGGGCGTCGAGCGCGGCGCCGCCGGCGACCGGCAGCAGGATGTCCGCGCCCGCGGCGACCAGCGAGTCGGCGTTGGCCTTGCCCGAGCCCGGGTCGAACGGGCTGTTGCCGCCGTCGAACAGGCCGTCCTGCTTGGCCTTGTCCCACCCGATCAGCTGGACGTTCTTGCCCTTGACCTGGTTGTACTTCGCGATGCCGTCGGCGAAGCCGTCCATGAACACGGTGACCGTCGGGATCTTCAGGCCGCCGTAGGTGCCGACCTTGCCCGTCTTCGACATGCCCGCGGCGAGGTAGCCGGCGAGGTACGCGGCCTGCGCGGTGTCGAACTCGAGGGGCTTGACGTTCGGCAGGGTCAGCGCGTTGCCCTGCGCGTCGGTCGGCTGGGCGTCGACGAGCGCGAACTTGGTGCTGGTGTTGGCCTTCGCGGCGTCACCGGTCGCCGTGGACAGCTTGAAGCCGACCGTGACGATGATGTTGCAGTTCTGGCTGAGCATGTTCTGGATGTTCGGCGTGTACGCGTCGTCCGTCTTCGACTCGGCGCTGGCCGTCTGGATCCCCAGCTTGCCTGCGGCGTCCTTCAGGCCCTGGAAGCCGGACTCGTTGAAGGACTTGTCGTTGAAGCCGCCGGAGTCGGAGACGATGCAGCCCTTGAAGCTGGAGTTGGCTGCACCGCTGGCGGCTGCCGACGAGGTCGAACCACCGGTCGTCGGGGCGCTGCCGCACGCCGCGAGCGCGAGGGCGATCGCGCCGGTCAGCGCCGCCGCTCGAATCACGTTCTTCACTGGGTCTCCTGGGGTTCTCGTCGCCGCGCCGGTGGCCAGGGGTCCGACCCGGCGACGACGCGCCGTTGCGCCGCCGCCGGGTCGGAAGCCGACCGGCATCGATCAGACGCGACCCTAGTGAGCGGCGCGTGTCCGTAGCGTTACCTGGCGGTATCGATCGAGCATCCGTTACCGCATTGGTACCTGGACCGGTCGCGCACACCGCCGGACGGGTGACGGTCTCAGCGGTACGGCGCTCAGCGCACCGTCTCGACGGGCTCGTGCCGGCCGCCGAGCGTCGCCGTGCGGGCCAGCAGCAGCGCACCCGCCTCGATCGCGCGCTCGTCGACGCGGAGGTCGCCCTGGTGGATGTCGTACGTGTGGCCGCCCGGGGTCCGCGTGCCGAGCCGCGCCAGGGCCCCCGGCACCTTGGTCAGGTACCAGGCGAAGTCCTCGCCGCCGAGCGACTGCTCGGTCAGCGTGACGGCGTCCGGGCCGAGCACGTCGCGTGCGGCCGCCTCGAGCACCGCGGTGCTCCGCTCGTCGTTCTCCACGGGCGGCACACCGCGCTCGTGGCGGACCTCGAGCTCGACGCCGTAGGGCCGCACCACCTCGCGCACGGCGGACTCGAACACCTCCGAGGCGTGCTCCCACGCGCGGACGTCGAGGCAGCGGAGGGTGCCGGACAGCGAGCCGGTCGGCGGGATCGCGTTGGGTGCGGCGCCGGCGCGCACAGCACCCCACGTCAGATTGACGCCCGAGCGCGGGTCGAGCCGCCGTCCGAGGACGGCAGGCACCTGGGTGATCACCTGGGCGAGGGCGAACACGACGTCGGCCGTCAGGTGCGGACGCGAGGTGTGACCACCGGGGCCCGTCAGGGTGACGTACACCTCGTCGGACGCCGAGGTGATCGGGCCGATGCGGGTGCCGACCAGGCCGACGTCGAGCTTCGGGTCGCAGTGCACCGCGAAGATCTGGGCGACGCCGTCCAGTCCGCCGGCGTTCATCACGTCGATGGACCCGCCCGGCTGCACCTCCTCCGCCGGCTGGAACACGAGGCGCACCGCGGTGCGCAGGTCCCCCGTCGCGTCGAGCTGCGCCAGCGCGAGACCGGCACCGAGCACGGCCGTGGTGTGCACGTCGTGGCCGCAGGCGTGCGCGACGTTGCGGACGGTCGAGGTCCACGGCAGCTCGCAGCGGTCGACCACCGGGAGGGCGTCGATGTCGGCCCGCAGCGCGACGCGACGGACGTTGGGACCGGTGGGCCCGAGGTCGCACAGCAGCCCGGCGCCCGGCAGCAGCCGGGGACGCAGCCCGGCGGCGGCGAGCCGGTCGGCGACGACGCGCGTGGTGCGCTTCTCGGTCCGCGCGAGCTCGGGGTGGGCGTGCAGGTCCCGACGGATGGCGACGAGCTCCGGACGGAGGGCGCCGACGATGCCGTGCAGGTGCGCCGCGAGCGCGCTCTCCGGCGCCGGCGTCAGCGAGGTGATCGGCGGCACGGGGTCGGTCGAGGCCGTCAGCTGGAGCGGTAGCACGGAATCCGGCTCGGGCTGAGACACACGACGAGCCTAGTCGCGGCCGGTGGCGCCCCACCGAGCGCGACCAGCGGACGGACGCCGGCCGCTGCACCGTGCCGTCACAGGAGGTCCTCCCGGCCCCGGGCACGCCACCCGTCGACCGCAGCCTTCACCGCCTGGGCGTGCTCGCGGGTGGTGACCAGCACCGCATCGGCGGTGTCCACCACCACGGCTCCCGGCACCCCGACCACCGAGACGGTCCGACCGCCGGTCACCACCAGCGCGTCGGCGGCGTCGACCCGCAGCACCGCCGCGTCGTCGCCGAGCGTCGTGCCGCCCGCCGCCTGCAGCAGCGCACCGAGCGAGGCGAAGTCGCCGATGTCGTCCCAGCCGAACTCGCCCGGCACCACGGCGACGCCGCCGGCGGCGGCGACCGGTTCGGCGATCGCGTGGTCGATCGCGATCTTGGTCAGACCCGGCCAGATCCGGGCCAGCGCAACGTCCCGCTCCGGGGTGTCCCACGCCCGCGCGAGCTCGCGGACGCCGTCCGCCAGCGCCGGCAGCTGCGTGGCGAGGTGGTCGAGCAGCACCTGCGCCTTGACGATGAACATGCCCGCGTTCCAGCGGTACTCCCCCGTCGCCAGGTACTCCGCGGCGGTCTGCGCGTCCGGCTTCTCGGTGAAGCCCACGACGTGGCGCGCGCTCGGCGCCTCGGGCACCCCGAGCGGCGCACCGGCGTGCACGTAGCCGAACGCGGTGGACGGTTCGGTGGCGGCGATGCCGATGGTCGCGACGTAGCCGGCACGCGCGGCCGCGACACCCTCACGGACCGCCCGGCCGAACTCCTCGGCACCGCTGATCACGTGGTCGGCGGCGAACGAGCCGAGCACCACGTCCGGACCGTGCCGGTGCTCCAGCACCGCGGCCGCCAGCCCGATCGCGGCCATCGAGTCCCGCGGCGACGGTTCGGCCAGCACCCGCTCGGTGCCGTCGGCCAGCAGCTCGGGCAGCTGACCGCCCACGGCCGCGGCATGGCGAGCGCCCGTCACCACGAGCACGTTGCCGGCGCCCGTCAACGGCGTCAGCCGGTCCACCGTCGCCTGCAGCAGCGTGCGGCCCGTCCCGGTGAGGTCGAGCAGGAACTTCGGGTGGCCGGCACGGGACAGCGGCCACAGCCGCGTGCCGGCACCCCCCGCCGGGACGACGGCGTGGAAGCCGGGGACGGGCGTCGTGGCGAGGTCGGCGGACATGGCGGCCAGGGTAGCGGCGCACGTCCCGGGCGGCTCCGGGCGGGGTCGTCGCGACGGCCACGCCGGGACCATCGGTCCGGAGCTCCGCGGCCCGGTCAGTACAGTGAACCCAGGACGTCGACGTCCTCCCCTGTGAACCTTCGCCAGGAAGGCCCTCAAGTGCCTACAGCGCCCTCAGCGCCGGCCGGAACGCTCTACCGCGGGCGGGAAGGCATGTGGTCGTGGGTCGCGCACCGCGTCACCGGCGTCGCGATCTTCTTCTTCCTGCTCGTGCACATCCTCGACACCGCGTTGGTGCGGGTGTCGCCCGAGGCCTACAACTCGGTGATCGGCACGTACAAGAACCCCGTGATGGGCCTGGGCGAGGCGGGGCTGGTCGCAGCGGTCGTCTTCCACGCCTTCAACGGCCTGCGGATCATCCTCGTGGACTTCTGGGCCAAGGGCGCCAAGTACCAGCGCGTGATGCTCTGGGTGGTCGTCGGGCTGTGGGTCCTCACCATGGCCGGCTTCCTGCCGCGGCACCTGATGCACGTCTTCGGAGGGGGCAACTGATGAGCGCGATCGCCGATCCGAAGGCCCCGTTCGTCCGCCGCAACCGGCGGACCACCCGCGGCAACACCGAGCTGTGGGGCTGGATCTTCATGCGCGCCTCGGGCGTGCTCCTCGTGGTGCTGATCTTCGGCCACTTGTTCGTCAACCTGTGGGCCGGCAAGGGCATCCACGCCATCGACTTCGGCTTCGTCGCCGGCAAGTGGGCGTCCCCGTTCTGGCAGGTCTGGGACCTGCTCATGCTGTGGCTGGCGATGATCCACGGCACCAACGGCGTCCGCACCGTCATCAACGACTACGCCGAGCGGGACACCACCCGGCTGGTGCTGAAGTCGGTCCTGGCGCTGGCGTTCGTCGTGGTGGTCGTGCTGGGCACCCTGGTGATCTTCACCTTCGACCCGTGCCCGGCAGGCGCCCCCGCGAACCTGCTGCCGTCGTTCTGCCACGCCTGACCGCGCCCGAGACCCGAGGACAACCATGCAGACCCATCAGTACGACGTGGTGATCGTCGGCGCCGGCGGCGCCGGCATGCGGGCGGCGCTCGAGTCGTCCACCCGCGCGCGGACGGCGGTCATCTCCAAGCTCTACCCCACCCGGTCCCACACGGGCGCAGCGCAGGGCGGCATGTGCGCCGCGCTCGCCAACGTCGAGGAGGACAACTGGGAGTGGCACACCTTCGACACCGTCAAGGGCGGTGACTACCTGGTCGACCAGGACGCCGCCGAGGTGATGGCCAAGGAGGCCATCGACGCGGTGCTCGACCTGGAGAAGATGGGCCTGCCGTTCAACCGCACGCCCGAGGGCCGGATCGACCAGCGCCGCTTCGGCGGCCACACCCGCAAGCACGGCGAGGCACCGGTGCGCCGGGCCTGCTACGCGGCGGACCGCACCGGCCACATGATCCTGCAGACGCTGTACCAGAACTGCGTGAAGCAGAACGTCGAGTTCTACAACGAGTTCTACGTGCTCGACCTGCTGGTGGACCACGACCTCGCGGCCGGCCACGTGCCCGAGGGCGAGGAGGTGCACGCCTCGGGCGTCGTCGCGTACGACCTGGCCAGCGGCGAGATCCACGTGTTCCAGGCCAAGTCCGTCATCCTGGCCACGGGTGGCGCCGGCAAGATCTTCAAGACGACGTCGAACGCGCACACCCTGACCGGTGACGGCATCGCCCTCGCGTACCGCCGCGGCATCCCGCTGGAGGACATGGAGTTCTTCCAGTTCCACCCGACGGGTCTGGCCGGGCTCGGCATCCTGCTGTCCGAGGCGGCCCGCGGTGAGGGCGCGATCCTGCGCAACAGCGAGGGCGAGCGCTTCATGGAGCGCTACGCACCGACGATCAAGGACCTGGCGCCCCGCGACATCGTCGCTCGGTCGATGGCCAACGAGGTGCGCGAGGGACGTGGTGCAGGGCCGAACAAGGACTACGTCCTGCTCGACCTGACCCACCTCGAGCCGGCGCACATCGACGCCAAGCTGCCGGACATCACCGAGTTCGCCCGCACGTACCTCGGCGTCGAGCCCTACACCGAGCCCATCCCGGTGTACCCGACGGCCCACTACCTGATGGGCGGCGTGCCGACCAACATCCGTGGCGAGGTGCTGCGCAACGAGACCGACGTGATCCGCGGGCTGTACGCCGCCGGCGAGTGCGCGTGCGTGTCGGTGCACGGCTCCAACCGGCTCGGCACCAACTCGCTGCTGGACATCAACGTCTTCGGCAAGCGGTCCGGCATCGCCGCCTCCGAGTACGCCGCGGACGCCGAGTGGGTGGACCTGCCGGAGAACCCGGCCGAGTCGGTCGAGGCCGAGCTCGAGGGCATCCGCACCCGGCCGGACGGCGAGCGGGTGGCGGACATCCGCCGCGACCTGCAGCAGACGATGGACACCAATGCCCAGGTGTTCCGCACCGCGGAGTCCCTGACGCAGGCGCTGGAGGACGTCAAGGCGCTGCAGAAGCGGTACCAGGCCGTCTCCGTGCAGGACAAGAGCCGCACCTTCAACACGGATCTCCTCGAGGCGGTGGAGCTCGGCTTCCTGCTCGACATCGCCGAGACCGTGGTGGTCGGTGCCCTCAACCGCAACGAGTCGCGCGGCGGCCACTTCCGCGAGGACTTCCCCAAGCGGGACGACGCCGGCTACATGCGCCACACGCTCGCCTACCGCCGTCCGCTGTCGGTGGACCCGGCACAGACGGACGGTGACCAGGAGGGCTCGTTCCACCGCGTCACGCCGTTCGACGACTACCAGCTGGTCCTGGGCTCGAAGCCCGTCACCGTCACCCGCTACCAGCCGATGGAGCGCAAGTACTGATGACAGCAACCATGGACAAGCCCGCCGCCTCCGGCGCCCCCATGGGCGAGGTGCCGACGTTCGAGGTGCGGCTGAAGATCCGCCGCTACCAGCCCGCGGACGCCGAGCCGGCGCCCTACGGCGAGGTCGCGGAGCAGGGCCCCTCGACGTGGCAGGAGTTCGTGGTGCAGGTGCACGGCACCGACCGCGTGCTCGACGCCCTGCACAAGGTGAAGTGGGAGCAGGACGGATCGCTCACGTTCCGCCGCTCGTGCGCCCACGGCGTGTGCGGCTCGGACGCGATGCGGATCAACGGCCGCAACCGGCTCGCGTGCAAGACGCTGCTCAAGGACCTGGACCCGACCAAGCCGATCGTCATCGAGCCGATCAAGGGCCTGACCGTGATCAAGGACCTCGTGGTCGACATGGAGCCGTTCTTCGCCTCCTACCGCGAGATCATGCCGTTCCTCATCACCTCGGGGAACGAGCCGACCCGCGAGCGTCTGCAGTCGCCGACCGAGCGGGCGCGCTACGACGACACCACCAAGTGCATCCTGTGCGCCTGCTGCACGTCGAGCTGCCCGGTGTTCTGGAACGACGGCCAGTACTTCGGCCCCGCCGCGATCGTCAACGCGCACCGGTTCATCTTCGACAGCCGTGACGAGGGCGGCTCGCAGCGTCTGGAGATCCTCAACGACAAGGAAGGCGTGTGGCGCTGCCGCACCACCTTCAACTGCACCGAGGCCTGCCCCCGCGGCATCGAGGTGACCAAGGCGATCGCCGAGGTCAAGCGCGCGATGATCACCCGGGCCTTCTGAGCGTCGGCCTCCTGCAGCTCAGCCTCCCGAGCCGACCTTCGCGCCCTCCGGCGCGGGGGTCGGCTCCGGCTGTGTCAGGGGCGGGTTCGCGGTCCAGGCCGCGGCGAGCAGGACGATCCGCGACACCAGGTTGATCCACAGCAGCAGCACCACGATGACGGCGAACGACGCCAGCACGGGGTTGTGGCGCACGCTGCCGGACACCACCGACGTACCGAGCACGCGGACCACGCCCAGACCGACGCCCGCGATGGCGGCGCCCCCGATCAGGTCCTTGCGTGGCGGTGACTCACCGGCGAGGACCTTGACCACGACGACGAACGTCACCGCGTCGACGACGAAGGTCACGGCGATGCCGAGCACCCGGCCGGCGAACCGCGCCATCGCACCCCAGCCGACCGCGCCGAGCAGCCAGTCCGCCGCAGAGGTCAGCGCGAGGCCGAGCACGGCGGACACCAGCACCGCGAGGCTCATGGCCGCGAACCCGCCGAGCTCCCGCAGCTTGTTCGACAGGGTGCTGCCCTGCTGCATCCGCCCGAACATCGCCCGGACGCTGGTCTGGAGCGCGCCGACCGCCGACAGCGCGCTGAGCACCAGCGTGACCAGCGCGACGATCCCGGCCACCGAGAGACCGGCCGAGAGCCGGAGCTGGTCGGGCTTGATGACCCCCTTGCCGTCGCCGGTGTCGATCAGTCCAGGCAGGGTGTTCGCCACCGTGCCGATCACCCTGTCGTGCACGGCCTTGTTGCGGCCGAGCACCAGCATGAACACCGACCACCCGAGGGTGAGCGCCGAGAAGACCGCGAACAGGGCCGCGTAGGCGATGCCGCCGGTCAGCAGCCCCCCGCCGGCGGCACCGAACCGCGAGTTCGCCCGGCCGGCACGACTGCGCTGCCACCACGCGAGCAGGCGCTTGACCCGCTCCACGAGCCCGGACCACCCCCCGGTACCGGATCGCTGGGCGGCGGCACCGGCCCCGGCGGGATCCGGGGCGGCGGCCGCGGCGCGCGCATGTGCAGCGCCGGAGCCGGCCGGAGGCTCGACGGTCGGGTCGGTCTGATGGTCCACGGGCCGACCCTAGGTCGGCCGCACCACCCTGGCATCCGGTGCTGCGGGCTGCGGAGCGCCCGCACGGGCGGAGCCGCCGCGCAACCGGAACGTGCGGACGGCGCACCACGTCCCGTCGTCGTCCTGCTCGTAGCGGCTGAACCCCGTCACCACGAAGGTCGCCTCGAAACCGGAGAGCCGGTCGAAGACCTCGTCCAGCACCGGCTCCGGCACACCGTGCGCCACCGTGACGTGCGGGTGGTACGGGAACCGCACGGGCGTGGCCAGCGGACCTTGACGGATCCCACGCTCGAGCTGTTCGCAGTCGGAGATGCCTCGGCTCAGCTGCAGGAACACGACGGGCGTCACCGGCCGGAACGTGCCGGTCCCCCGCAGCTGCACCACGAAGGGGCGGTGCGCGGACGCGACCGCCGCCAGGTGCGCGTCCACCTCGTCGAGCACACCGGCGACGAGGTCCGTCGGACCGAGCAGCGTGATGTGCGGTGCGATGGCGTGCGCCTCCGGGTCGCCGGTGGCGATGCGCTCGGCGCGCAGCACGGGACCGTGCGGCTCGGGGACGCCGACGACGACGCCGATCCGCACCACGCCGGGCGGCACGGTCATCGGCGCCCTCGGCGGGCGAGCAGACCGGACCGCTCGTAGAGCCGGTCGAGGGTGACGGCCGCGATGTCGCGGGCCTTGCCGGCGCCCTCCGCGAGCACCTCGTCGAGCGCCGCGGGGTCGGCGAGGAAGTGCTGCACCCGCTCCTGGAACGGGGTGAGGAAGTCGACCACGACCTCGGCGAGGTCCTTCTTCAGGTCGCCGTAGCCGCGGCCCTCGTACTCGGCCTCGAGCTGCGGCACCGAGCGGTCCGTCAGTGCGGAGAAGATCGTCAGCAGGTTGGCGATGCCGGGCTTGGCGACCGGGTCGAAGCGGATCTCCCGCTCGGTGTCGGTCACCGCGGAGCGGATCCGCTTGGCGACCACCTTGGGGTCGTCGAGCAGCTCGATCAGCCCGTTGGGGCTCGCCGCAGACTTGCTCATCTTGGCCGTGGGGTCCTGCAGGTCGTAGATCTTCGCCGTGCTCTTGACGATGAACGCCTCGGGCACCACCACCGACCCGGCCCCGAGCCGGGCGTTTAGCCGCTGGGCGAGCGTCCGGCTGAGCTCCAGGTGCTGGCGCTGGTCCTCCCCCACCGGGACGAGGGCCGTGTCGTACAGCAGGATGTCGGCGGCCATCAGCACCGGGTAGGTGAAGAGGCCGACGTTGGTGCCCTCGGTGCCGTGGCGCGTCGACTTGTCCTTGAACTGGGTCATGCGACCCGCCTCGCCGAACCCGGTGTGGCAGGACAGGAGCCACGCGAGCTCGGCGTGCTCCGGCACGTGGGACTGGACGAACAGCATCGACCGCGCCGGGTCGACCCCCGCCGCCAGGTACTGGGCCGCCGTGCGACGGGTGCGCTCGCGCAGCACCGCGGGGTCCGGGCCGACGGTCAGGGCGTGCAGGTCGACGACGCAGTAGATCGCGTCGTGGTCCTCCTGCAGCGCCACCCACTGCGTCAGGGCTCCGAGGTAGTTGCCCAGGTGCAGCGAGTCGGAGGTCGGCTGCATCCCCGAGAACACCCGGGGCATGCCGGCGGTCAGCATCTGCGTGTCTCTCCTCATGTTGCCTCGTCGTCGTACGGCGCCGGTCCCGCGAGACCGACCTCGGACGACGGTACCGGCGAGCCGGTGGCACTCGTCGCCGGGCGGCCCACGGGGCCCGCGGGACCCCGCCCGGAGCCCGGCCCGTCGTCCAGCAGCGCCTCGCGCACGATGCGGCGCGGGTCGTAGCGACGGGGGTCCAGCGCCTCCCAGTCGATGCCGGTGTCGCCGAGCTCGGAGTCGACCCGCGCGCGCGCGTCCGACGCCAGCTGGCGCAGGCCCCGTGCCCAACGGGCGAGCTGCTCGGCGTAGGCGGGCAGGCGTTCGGGCCCCACGACGAGGGCCACGACGACGAGCAGGATGATCAGCTCGCCACCGTTGATACCGAACACCGGCCAAGGCTACCCCGCAGGGATCGGCGCCCCCGGATGCCGGCGACCCGCTCGGTCCGCGGTCAGGGACCTGCCAGCACGTGCGCGACGGTCGACCAGCCACGACCGATCCGAGCCGGCACGCCGTCGTCGAACGGCGTCGCGGGGAAGGCGGCCACGAGGGCCTCGACGCTGTCGTCGCGCGAGGCCGAGACCACCTCGACCACGCTGCCCTCGGACTGCCACACGAGGTGCCGCGGCGACGTGGAGAGCACGTACACGACCCGGCCGTCCACCTGGTGCACCGCCACCCCGTGCAGCGCCGCGGTGTCCAGCCGCCCCTGCCTCTCGGTGACGACGACCGTGGCGCCTGTCGGACCGGTCAGGTCGAGCTCGACCGACGTCCCCGCCGGGTCGCCCCGGACCGCCGCGACCGCCCATCCTGCGGGCAGCTGCGGAGCGGTCCAGCCGCTGCCCGCGAGCGCGTCGACCGACGACGTCGACGTGGTGCGCACGGTGCCACCGGCGGACGGCGCCGGGGCGGCCGCCTGCCCGAGCAGCCCGAGCGCGACGGCCGGATGGTCCGTGGGCACGACCGCGGGTCGGGCCCCGAGTGCGAACAGCCCCGTCGCGGCCAGCCCGAGCCCGGCAACCGCTCCGACCACGAGGCGGCTCGGCGACCTGCGTGCGGTCACCTCGCCGCGCAACGCACGGGACTGACCGCGGAGACCGAGGGCGCCGACCGCCGGACGCAGCGTGAACGCGGAGGCCAGCTCCTCGGAGCGCGGGGCGGCGAACGGGTCGCGCGGCGCGGGGCGGCGCTCGGGTGCCGGCGCCAGGGACAGGAGCCGCGCCGTCAGGTCGGGTGCGGGGTCGACGGGACCGGCGGCGGAGGCAAGCACGTCCCGCGCACGCCGGGCGGCCGCGAGCTCGCCGGCGCAGCGTGGGCACCCGGCGACGTGCGCGAGCGCCCGCTCCGTCTCCGCGACGGACAGCTGGTGGTCGACCAGCGCGCTGATCCGCGAACCGAGGTGGGTCATCCCCGCGCCCCCGCGACGGGTGCGCCCCCGGTGTCGCCGCCGAGCGCGAGCCCGACCGGCCCGGCGTCGTCCGCCTGCGGCCGCCGGTGCTCGAGCGACACCCGGAGCCGTGCCCGCGCACGGTGGATGCGCGAGCGGACCGTGCCGAGCTTGATCCCGAGCGTGACCGCGATCTCCTCGTAGGAGAGCCCCTCGATGTCGCAGAGCACCACGGCGGCGCGGTACTCCGGTGGCAGCTCGTCCAGCGCCCGCTGCACGTCCTGGTCGAGGTTGCCGTGCTCGAAGGCGCGCTCGGGCGAGGCGAGCTCGTCCGACGTGGTCCACCGCTCGGTGTCGTCGCCCATCGCGTCGATCCGGATGCGCTTGCGGCGACGCGCCTGGTCGAGGAAGAGGTTCGTGGTGATCCGGTGCAACCAGCCCTCGAACGTGCCGGGCACGTAGGAGTCGAGCGAGCGGAACACCCGGACGAAGGTCTCCTGCGTCAGGTCCTCGGCGTCGTGCCGGTTGCCGGTGAGCCGGTAGGCGAGCCTGTACACCCGAGCAGAGTTGTCCCGGACGATCGCCTCCCACGTCGGGGCCTGCCACTCGGCGGGCTGCGTGGTCATCTGGTCCAGGTCCTCCTCCGGGCGGGTGGCCCGTTCGACGTCGACGGCCGGGTGTTGTCGTCTCGTGGGTCGTCCGACGATCCTCCCAGGGCCGAGCGGCTTCCCACCACTGCGCAACGTCCTGAGCGGCCGATCGGTTCCGCCTCCGCCGGCCCTGGACGCAGCACCGATACGCTGACCCGCGGAAACGCCATCAGGAGGTCACCATCCCCACCGACAAGGCCCAGAGCTGGGTCTACTGCGAGGAGTTCGTCCCCGAGGACGACGTGCTGCGCCGTGCCCGCGAGCGCGCCGACCAGCTCGGCTGCACCCCGGTGCTGCCGGGCACCGGCGCCGCGCTGCAGGTGCTCGCGGCTGCCAGCCGCGCCCGTGCGGTGGTGGAGATCGGCACGGGCGCCGGTGTCAGCGCCCTCTACCTGCTGCGCGGCATGCCCGCGGACGGCGTGCTCACCACGATCGACGTCGAGGTGGAGAACCAGCGCGCCGCCAAGGAGGCGTTCGCGGAGGAGGGTGTGCGGCCCACCCGTACGCGCACCATCTCCGGGCGGGCGCTCGACGTGCTGCCCCGGCTGACGGACGGTGCGTACGACCTCGTCCTGGTGGACGCGGACAAGGTGTCCTACCCCGCCTACGTCGAGCAGGCCGTGCGCCTGCTGCGGTCCGGCGGCGTGCTCGCCGTGGACAACGCGCTGTGGCACGACCGCGTGGCCGACCCGGCACGTCGCGACGAGACGACGACGGTCGTCCGCGAGGTCGGTCGCACGGTCCGCGACGACGCTCGGCTGATCTCGACGCTGCTGCCCAGCGGTGACGGGCTGCTGGTGGCCGTCCGCCGCTGACGCGGCGTCCGACGGCCGGTCAGCTGAGGTCGGCCAGGTACTGCAGCAGCAGGCGAGCGCCGTAGCCCGTGGCCCCGGCCGTCACCTCGTGGGCGTCGGCGGTGGCCCGTGCGGTGCCGGCGACGTCCAGGTGCGCCCACCGGCGCGTGCCGACGAAGCGCTGCAGGAACAGGGCCGCGAACACCGAGCCGCCGCCCATGTGCTTGTCCCGCGCGGTCTGGCGCACGTCCGCGACGTCGGAGCGGAGCGAGTCCTGGTACTCCGCCGACAGGGGCATCGGCCACGCGAGCTCACCGGTCGCCTGGCCGGCGGCGGTCAGCGCCCGCACGAGGTCGTCGTCCGTCCCGTAGAGAGCCGCGTGGCCGCGGCCGAGGCCGAGCGTCGCCGCGCCCGTGAGGGTGGCGACGTCGATGAGCACGTCCGGGTCGAGCACCGCGTCGGCGTAGGCGAGGGCGTCGGCGAGGACCATGCGGCCCTCGGCGTCGGTGTTCTGCACCTCGACCGTGGTGCCGCCGTACAGCCGCACCACGTCGTCCGGCCGGTAGGAGGCGGCGCCGACCTGGTTCTCCGCGAGCGGGAGCACCGCCGTGACACGGTGCACCGAGCCGCTGTGCGCGGCGCCGAGCACCGTGGCGAGCGCGACGGCGGCACCCGCCATGTCGGTCTTCATCGGCACCATCGACTCGCGCGGCTTGATCGACAGCCCACCGGTGTCGTACGTGATGCCCTTGCCGACCACCACGACGTGGTGCGCGGCCGGCTGCGGAGGCGTGTACCTCGCGACCACCAGCCGGGGGGTCGAGGCGGAGCCGCCGCCGACCGCGAGGATGCCACCGAACCCCTGGGCGGCCAGCTCGCGGGGGCCCAGCACCTCCACGCTCACGCCGGCGCGCGTGGCCAGCCGACGCGCCTGGTCGGCCACCCACGCCGGGTTCTTCACCCCGGACGGCGTGTTGGCCAGGTCCCGCACCAGCCACGTCGCCGAGGCGGCCGTGCGCGCGGCGACTACGGCCGCACCGACCCGACCGCCGTCGCGGCCCAGCAGCACCAGCTCGGCGGCGGCCTTGGCGGTGTCCTTGTGCGCACCGCTCGGCTGGGCGTACGCGGCGAGGAGGTAGCCCTCGACGAGCGCCCGGGTCCTGCGCGCCACGTCCGACGACGCGGCGTGGTCGTCGTCACCGAGGGTGGTCGCGACCGCGCGCCAGCCGCGGGACGCACGGGCCAGCGCCGCGCCGGCCCGGCGCAGGTCGGTGTCCGAGCCCTGCCCGACCCCGACGAGGACGATCCGCGGGGGAAGGTCCGTCCACGGCAGGGCGACGGCCGAGCCGACCGGCCGTGGCAGCTGCACGACGGAGGACTCCCCGGCTGCGCCGGTCAGGCCGGAGCGCTCCGCCAGCTCCGCCAGGTCGATGCCGTACCGAGCCGCGGCCTGCGCGGTCCCGGAGCCCGCGGCCAACCCCTCGTCACCCTCGCGACCCGGTGCGACCGGCACGGCGACGGCGTCGAGAGAGCCGTCCGTGAGCAGCGGGCTGTCCGCGAGCGCGCTGCCCGACAGCGTGACCGTCGGAGGTGTGCGACGACGTGCCGACGGCGCCATCCCGCCGGCCGGCCTCAGCCGGCGACCGACGTCAGAGCCTGTCCCAGCTCCGCCGCCTCGGTCGCGTTGAGCTCGACCACCAGACGGCCGCCGCCCTCGAGCGGGACGCGCATGACGATGCCACGACCCTCCTTGGTGACCTCCAGCGGTCCGTCGCCGGTCCTCGGCTTCATCGCGGCCATGCGGGGCCTCTCCTTCGGCTGGTGTGACCCGGCCTCCCTGCGCAGGGAGGCGGTTGTCCGGGTCCCATCCTAGGTCACCCGCCCCTTCCGACCGGCCCTCGCACCGTCACGGTGGCCAGTCGCCGTGCGGGTTGAACAGCCACATCGTGCGGATCCACAGCACCTGCAGGCCCACCATGAGGGCCAGCACGGCCCAGAACGCGATCCGCCGGGCACGTTCCGGGCGGGTGACCAGCCCCGCGGTGACCGCACCCATGGGGAACGCCAGCAGGAGGAAGCGGGCGAGGCTGCTCCCCGGCTCGATCACCGCGACGATGTACCCGATGTACGCCGCGGACCAGGTGTGCAGCTCGTTGCCGAGCCGCCAGGCCGCGGGAGCGACGAGCAGCGCGATGGTGAGACCGAACCCCGCGACCACGACGAGGGCCGCCCAAGGCCCGAACCAGAACTGCGGCACGTAGGTCCAGCCGTAGAACGGCGTGGTGGTGCGCACGCCCCTCCACGACTCCTGGGTGAGCAGGTACGCGTTCGGGACCCCGGTCATCCAGCCGCAGATGAGCGGCCACGCGAAGCCGGACACCACCGCGACCGCACCGAGGGCCGCGACGCGCAGCACGTCGCGCAGCGGGAACACCTCGCTCCCCCGGCGGGCGTCGCGCCACCGCACGAGCGCGTGCACCGCGACGACGACGGCCATCGGCAGGGCGACGGCGCGGGCGAAGCCCAACGCCACCACGACCAGCGCCGCCGCGCCGTAGCGCCGTCGCATCAGCAGGTACAGCGAGCCCGCGACCAGCAGCAGGGCGAGCGACTCGGTGTAGCCGGCCTGGAGCACCGGCGACGTCGGGAAGACGCAGACCAGGGCGACGGTCGCCAGCGGCAGCGCCGGCCACGCGGCGACCGCACGGGGCGCGCCGAGGACGACGCAGCGGTGGACGAGGAGGACGGCGCCGGCGCCCAGCAGCGTGGAGACCACCGGGGCGGCCACCTCCCACGGCAGGCGGGTCACCGTCATCACCGCGCGCACGAGTGCGGGGTACAGCGGGAAGAAGGCCCACGCGTTCTGCTGCACCAGACCGTCCACGCCGTGCGGCAGCGTGGCCGGGTAGCCGTGCTCGGCGATCTGCCGGTACCAGGACCCGTCGAACATCAGGCCGACGAACTTCCAGTACGACGGGTGCCCGGGCGTCCAGAGGTTCGGCAGCTGCAGCCGCGCCACCCAGACGAACACCGCCGCGGTGAACAGCCGGGTCAGCCCGAACAGTGCGAGGACCTGACCCCACCAGGGCCAGCTGCGCGGGTCCGTCCGGGCGCGCCGGAGCGACGGCGACGGTTCGAGCACCACGCCGCTACCAGCCGGTGCTCGGGGTGGACGTGGCGTCAGCCTCCCCGCGCACGGCGGCCTCCTCCTGCGCCCTCAGCTCGGCCCCGCGGCGCACGACGATCTCGACCGCCTCGTCGGGGTCGTCCGTCAGCCGCAGCAGGTCGGCGTCCGACGGCCCGACCATGCCGCGGTCGGTGACGGTGCTGCGGATCCAGTCGAGCAGGCCGCCCCAGTAGTCGGTGCCCATCAGCACGATGGGGAACCCGACGACCTTGTGCGTCTGCACCAGGGTCAGCGCCTCGAACAGCTCGTCCAGGGTGCCGAACCCGCCCGGCAGCACCACGAACCCCTCGGCGTACTTGACGAACATCGTCTTGCGGGCGAAGAAGTACCGGAAGTTGACGCCGAGGTCGACCCACTTGTTCATGCCCTGCTCGAAGGGCAGCTCGATGCCGAGCCCCACGGACAGCCCGCCGGCCTGCGCAGCGCCCTTGTTGGCGGCCTCCATCACGCCCGGACCACCGCCGGTGATCACCGCGTAGCCGGCGCGCGCCAGGCTCGCCGCCACGCGGCGCGCCAGCTCGTACTCCGGCCGGCCCTTGCGGATCCGCGCCGAGCCGAACACGCTCACCGCGGGCCCGACCTCGGCCAGCGCCCCGAAGCCCTCGACGAACTCGCTCTGGATCCGCATCACCCGCCAGGGGTCGTCGTGCAGCCAGCTGACGCGGTCACCCCTGGTCAGCAGGCGCTGGTCGGACGTGGTGGAAGGGATCTGCGGACCGCGCAGCAGCACGGGGCCCCGGCGGTACTCGGTGATGTCCTTGCGGCGGCGCCCGTCGCCCGAGCGTGCGACCTCGTGCCCGTCGGCGCCCTGGTCCGCCTCAGACCGTCCTGCCTGCGAGGAGCCGCGTGCGCCGCGGTCCTCGCCCTGCTGCTCGTCCATGGGGGGCACTCTAGGGCCGCGACCCTGGAGCGACCTGGCGGGTCAGCCGACGAGCCACGCCCGCAGCGCGGCGTGCACCTGCTCGATCTGGGCCACCGGGCAACGCTCGTCGCGCGCGTGCGCGAGCAGCGGGTCGCCGGGGCCGAAGTTCACCGCCGGCACCCCGAGCGCGCTGAAGCGGGCGACGTCCGTCCAGCCGAGCTTCGCCACCGGCGCGCGGCCCGTCGCGCCGAGCACGGCGGCCGTGAAGTCGCGGGCGGCCGGCTCGTCGAGCCCCGGCAACGCTCCCGCAGCGGCGTCCACGACGATGACGTCGTAGCCGGCCATCACGTCGCGCACGTGCGCCTCCGCCTCGGCCACCGAGCGCGTGGGGGCGAACCGGTAGTTCACCGTGACGACGCACCGGTCCGGGATGACGTTGGCGGCCGTGCCGCCGGAGACGAGGACGGCGTTGAGGCCCTCCTTGTACTCCAGCCCGTCGACCGTCACGGTGGCGGGCTGGTACGCCTCGAGGCGCCGGAGCAGCTCACCGGCGCGATGGATAGCGTTCACCCCCATCCAGGCGCGGGCGGAGTGGGCGGCGACACCCGGGACGACGACCTCGACCCGCAGCGTGCCGTTGCAGCCGCCCTCGACGCCGCCCGCCGTGGGTTCGCCGAGGATCGCGAAGTCCGCCGCCAGCCAGTCCGGGTGCGCTGCGGCGACCCGGCCCAGACCGTTCAGGTCGGCGGCGACCTCCTCGTGGTCGTAGAAGACCCACGTGACGTCGTGCACCGGTGCCGAGAGCTCGGCGGCGAGCGCGAGCTGGACGGCGACCCCCGCCTTCATGTCCACGGTGCCGCGGCCCCAGAGCACCGCGTCGGCGCCGGAGCCCTCGACGTGGCTCGGGACGTTGTCCGCGATCGGCACGGTGTCCAGGTGCCCGGCGACGGCGACGCGCCGCGGCCGGCCCAGCCGCGTGCGCGCCACCACGGTGTCGCCGTCCCGGAGCACCTCGAGGTGCGGCTGCGCCCGCAGCGCCCGTTCGACGAGGTCGGCCAGAGCCCCCTCCTCGCCGCTGACCGACGGGACGTCGCAGAGGGCGCGGGTCAGCGTGAGCAGGTCCGCCGTGAGATCGAGGTCGGTCACGGGGCGACCCTAGCCACTCCCGGCGGTGGTACCGCGGCGGCCCCGGTCAGCGGGAGTGCGCCGCGATGAACGCCAGCAGGTAGGCCTTCGAGTCGCCGTTGTCGATCGACGTGTCCGGCAGCTGCTGGGCGGCGGTCCAGGCGGCGGCCGCCTCCTTGCCGCCGGCCATCGACCGGTACATGAGCAGGTAGTCGCCGAACTGCACGCCGTACCCGTTCGGCGCCGCCTCGTCGACCGCGGCAGTGATCCGCGCCGGGTCGACGCCCTGGGCCAGCCAGCCGGACGCCGGGTTCATCGGGATCAGCTGGATGCCGAGCATCGCGCCGGGCTCCGGGCTGAACCACGTGGCGTAGTCGCGCTTGCCGCCCCAGTTCATGGCGACCACCTTGTGCTGGAACCCGCTGAACGCCGACAGGTCGGGAGCCGTCCAGTACGCGCGGACCGAGGCGGCCTCCGTGGACATCAGCCAGGTGGCCTCCGTCCCGAGCGCGTCCTGGCCGCTCGCCGCGGCCCACAGGCCGAGACCGTTCCAGGCGTTCACCGCCTCGGAGCCGGACTCCTGGTTGTTCCCGTCCGCGAAGGGTGAGGTGCCCGACGCCCACGAGTGGCCCGTGTAGGGGTCGAAGACGCGCAGCTGCGGGAGCTGGTCGCTGGGCTTCGCCGCCGCGATGTCCTGCGCCACCAGGTCGAGCACGGGCCGCAGTTTGTCCGCGAGGCCCGGGTCGCCCTTCGCGAGCAGCCCGGCTGCCGACAGCAGGTAGCCGTAGTGGAAGTGGTGGTCGTTCAGCTGGTCGGAGCCGAAGGACGGCGTCTTGCCGATCACCGAGCGGACGGAGTCGTCGTACACGAAGCACCGCGCGTCCCTGGTGGTGCAGCCCTTGGGGTCCGCCCACTCCTGGATCGCCTTCTCGGTGCGGGTGCGCAGGTCCGCCACCGCATCCTTGGCACCGACCTGCTCGCCGAGGACGACGAGCGTCGCGGCGCGGTACAGGTTCTTGCCGCCGAAGTAGGTGTCGGAGGCGAAGGCGCCGGTGGAGGCGACGTCGGCGCGCACCTGCGTGGCGATCGCCGCCTTCTGGTCGGCGGCCAGGTGCGACAGGTCGAGGGAGCCGGACGGCGTCGCGAGCGGTGCGTACGCCGTCAGCACCGAGCCGCGGCACAGCGTGAGGTCGCCGTAGATGCTCGGGTAGGTGCCGAGGTCGCAGCCCGTGCGCGCCGGCTGGGTGCCGGTGCGCTGGTGGGGCATCAGGACGTAGGCCGAGGGCGTGCTCTTCGCCGTGCGGTAGGTCAGAGTGGTGCGGGCCACCTGGTCGCCGACGCCGTAGGAGACGTCGACACCGGTGACCGGGTCGGCGGCGGCGCTGGCGAGCTCGGTCGCGGCCTGCGCGGACGCGCCGCGCGGCAGGGGGTACCACGTCGCCGTCTGACCGGGCTGCAGCGAGACCGACGAGCCGTGCAGGGCGCCGCCCGGCACGACCAGCGCCCAGGTGGTGTCACCGACGGTGACGGTCGGCGCGGGACCGTCACCCGCCGCGAAGCCGGCGCCGGCACCGAACGAGACCGCGCGGTCGGCGGTGAACGACGCGAACGGCGACCCCTCGGCCAGCGCGACGTGCCCCAGCCGGCCGCCGCTGGAGTCCAGCAGCGCGACCGTCACGCTCACCGGGTCGGCGGCGATCACCTGGGACGACGCGGCACCCACGTCGACCGTCACGGCCGCGACGTGCGGACCGGCGATCGTCTTCGCGGTGGCCACCGGCTTGGGCGCGCCGAGCTGGAAGCCGCCGCCCGCCAGGGCGAACGACAACGGGAGCGGGAACACCGGCTGCGGCTGGGCGCCGAAGACGAGCCCGGAGTACCACCGGTTGGACGGCGGCACCAGGCCGGGAGCAAGCCGCGGGGCCGTCACGCCCTGCGCGACGGTCGCGTGCGGCACCCCCTTCACCAGGGCAGCGGTGTCCACCTGGGGCACCGGCGCGTCGGCCGGCCCCTGGACCGGGCCCGAGGACTCGCCGGAGGACGACGCCGCACCGAGCCGAGCGCCGCGCGGGCCCCAGGACGACAGGCCGAGGGCGATGGCGGCCATCAGCACGACGGCGGCGACGGAGCTGACGACGACGACGACGCGGCGGCTCAACCGATCAGCCCCTGGACGTAGGTGCGGACCTTGTCGGCGACCGTGGTCACCACCCCGTCGTTGCGCAGCTGGAGCTGGGCGACGACCGGGGTCCCGGCCGTCACCATCCCGTCACCGGCGCCGGACGCCAGGCCCGGGCTCGTCACGTCGACCACCGCCTGCGCCTTGCCGTTGACCGTGGTCACGCGCACCTGGTCCACGGAGCCGACGACCGTACGCTGGTCCGGCAGCACGATGGTCACCGGCTCCTGCTTGCTGACCCGCGCGTACTCCTTGGGGGTGAGCGTGTACTGCGCCTCCACGGTCAGGCTGCCGGCGCGCTGCACCGTGCCCAGCTGGCCGCCGGCCTGGACGAAGCTGCCGGGCTGGGCCTGGAGCTGCGTCACCGTGCCGTCCTCGGCGGCCTGCACCACCAGGTGGCCCGCCTTGTCCACGACGGTCGCGTCGGGCACCTGACCGGCGCCCTGCGCACGGGCCTGCGACAGCGTCGCGGAGTCGATGGTGAACAGGGTGTCCCCCTTGTGCACCTGGTCGCCGACCTTCACGGGCCGGTCCAGCACGATGCCGGCGTACGGAGCGCCGACGGCGATCTCCTGACCGACGATCTGCGCCGACGTGCTCGTGGCACGCCCGCGGTTCTCGTTGAGCTTGTAGGTGGCCAGTGCGGCCAGGACGAGGACGAGCACGACGCCGAACAGGAGTCGCAGGCGGGAAGCCCAGGTCATGCGGCACCTCCGGTGAGGATCAGGTCGGGGTCCTGCTGCGCGGCGGCGCGGACGGCACGGCGACCGCTGCGGCGGGCGAGCCGGGCGGCGCGACGGGCGCGGCGCGCCTCGCGCAGGGCGGTGACGAGGAAGCCACCGAGGATCAGGGTGTTGGTGATGTTCCAGGCGAGCGCCAGGCTCGGGTAGCCGTTGCTGACGTCCTTCCAGACGCCGACGACCGTGGTGACCGCGAGCAGCACGAACATCAGCACCTGCGGCTGGATGAAGGCGAAGGGCGAGCGGTACGCGCCCTTCTTGCCCGTGACGTGCCACACCTGCTCGCGACGCAGCAGCGCGTTGACCAGGGCCCGCAGGTAGATCGGGAAGGACACGGAGGCCAGCAGCAGCACCTCCCAGCGGAACGAGCCGAGGGTGTAGAAGGCCAGCAGCACCTGCAGCACGTAGAAGCCCGCGTAGTACAACGCCCACGTCAGGGGCGTCAGGTGCAGGTTCATCGGCGTCATGTCGAAGTAGATCTGCAGCGGCGGCACCAGCAGCAGGAGCGCCGGTGCGATGCCCGTCAGGTAGTGCGTCGCGGTGACGGTGTACTGGACCTTCTGGTCCACCGTCAGGCCGCGACCGCGCCGCCACGGCCAGCGCTGCAGCATGATCTCGAAGCCGCCCGTCGCCCACCGCAGCTGCTGCTTGGTGTACGCCTCGACGGTCTCGGGGGTGTCGCCGACGGCGAGCGCCGTGGGGATGTAGACGGACCGCCACCCGCGCTCGTGCAGGCGCAGCGAGGTCCACACGTCCTCGGACTTCGAGTCGGCGTACATGCCTCCCACGGAGTCGATCGCGGCGCGGCGGAACACGACGTTGGTGCCCACGCAGAACGCGGCGTTGAACCGGTTCCGGCCCGGCTGGATGAAGCGGTAGAAGACCGACTGCATGTAGCCGGCGCCCCGGGAGATGATCGAGTCGAGGTTGCCGTACACCTGCGGGGTCTGGACGAACGCGACGTCGTCCTCCGCGAAGAAGGGGACCGTCTCGTGCAGGAACGACGGGTCCGGCACGAAGTCGGCGTCGAAGATCGCGAACAGCTCGGCCTTGCTCAGCGACAGCGCGTGGTTGATGTTCCCGGCCTTGGCGCCGGTGTGGGCGAGCCGGCGCACGTAGCGGGCGCCCAGCTCGGCTGCGAGGTCGCGGACGTCGTCGTCGTCACCGTCGTCGAGCACCCAGACGACGTGCGCGCCCTGCATCGCCATCGCCGCACTGACCGTGCGACGGATGGTCGACAGGTCCTCGCCGTAGGTGGTGACGAAGACGTCGACGTCCACCACGCGGTCCTTGAGGAACATCCGCCATGCCCACGGGGTGTCCTCCGCACGGTCGCGCAGGATCTCGGCCATCTCGTAGAGCCGGTCCTGCGCGTGGTGGAAGGCGAAGTTCCGCGGGTTGTCGCCACCGGCGAGGATCGTCCACATCGCCAGCAGGGCGTGCACGACGAGCACCGCCTCGGCCGCCATCACCATCACGTACGGCAGCCAGTCGCCCCGGTTGGACGGGTTCAGCAGGAAGACGGCGTACAGGACGACGCCTGCCGCGGCCGCCAGCACGAGCAGCACCAGCGACGGGCTCCGTGCCGCGTCGTTCTCGGCGCTCGGGGCAGGAACCTCGTACGGCTCGTCCGTCGCGCGCGGCTCGCTCATCAGCCGCCCGAAGGTCGTGGTCACCGGTCCTCCATCGTCGTCGTCCAGGGCGCGAAGGAGAGACTCCTTCGCGGATGGGCGGCGTCATCGGCGCCGGTCGGCGGACGACCTGCCCTCGAAGGCTCCGAGGACCGTCTCGCTGGGACCTGGATGGCCCTGCAGCGCCCGCACTTGCGTGTCTCGACCCTGGGGCGGCAAACCGGGCATGTCTACCCGAGACGACGTGAAACACGTCACGAAAGAACGGTCAGAACGGACGTATCAGGCGTCTGACCTGCATGGACAGGCGTCCAGATTCGGCGCCGGCACGACGTCGTGCGAGGCCGCTGGTTCTCACGATGTGGGACGCCGGAGACCGACGGCCCTTGACCACGGCTCAGAGGCGCAGGCTCGCGGTGCTGGCCCGGATCGGCGCCGGCAGCTCGCTGGTGCCGGTCCCCGACAGGTACGCGTCCACGGCGCGGGCCGCCGCACGGCCCTCGGCGATGGCCCACACGATCAGCGACTGGCCACGGCCGGCGTCCCCGGCGACGAACACCCCGGGCACGTCCGTCGCGAACTCGTCGTCGCGTGCCAGCGTGCCGCGGCCCGTCAGCGTCACGCCGAGCTGCTCCAGCAGCGGGCTCTGCTCCGGCCCGGTGAAGCCCATCGCCAGGAGCACCAGCTGGGCCGGCAGGTCGCGCTCCGTGCCCGGCACCGGGGCGATCCGTCCGTCCACCAGCTCGACGTCCACCAGCCGCAGCGCACGCACCGCGCCCTGGCCGTCCGCCAGCACCTCCTGGGTGCTGACCGCGTAGACGCGCTCGCCGCCCTCCTCGTGGGCGCTCGCGACGCGGAACACGTTCGGGTACGTCGGCCAAGGCTGGCCGGCGGACCGGTCCTGCGGCGGCCGCGGCATGATCTCCAGCTGCGTCACCGAGCGGGCACCCTGCCGGATCGCGGTGCCCAGGCAGTCCGCACCCGTGTCGCCGCCCCCGATCACCACGACGTCCTTGCCCGTCGCGGTCACCTGACCCGGCACGTCCTCGCCGAGCGCCGCCCGGTTGGCCGGGGGCAGGTACTCCATCGCCTGCAGCACGCCACTCACCTGGCGGCCGGGCACGTCGAGGTCCCTCGGAACGGTCGAGCCGACCGCGAGGACCACCGCGTCGTACCGGGCGCGCAGCTCCACCCCGGACACGTCGGTGCCGACCTCGACGCCCGAGTGGAACCGGGTGCCCTCCTCGCGCATCAGCGCCAAGCGACGGTCGATGACGTCCTTCTCCATCTTGAACTCGGGGATGCCGTAGCGGAGCAGACCGCCCGGCTTGTCCGCCCGCTCGTACACCGCCACGGTGTGACCGGCCCGGGTCAGCTGCTGGGCGGCGGCGAGGCCTGCGGGTCCCGAGCCGATCACCGCGACCGTGTGGCCGGTGTACCAGCGCGGCACCTGCGGCGTGACCAGGCCGCGGGAGTAGGCCTCCTCGATGATGGAGACCTCGACGTTCTTGATGGTGACGGGCGGCTGGTTGATGCCGAGCACGCAGGCCGTCTCGCAGGGTGCCGGGCAGAGCCGACCGGTGAACTCCGGGAAGTTGTTGGTGGCCAGCAGCCGGTCCGTCGCTTCGGGCCACTGGTCGCGCCACACCAGGTCGTTCCACTCCGGGACCAAGTTCCCCAGAGGGCAGCCGTTGTGGCAGAACGGGATGCCGCAGTCCATGCACCTGCCGGCCTGCTGGTGCAGCGTGGCGAGCGCGTCCCGGTCCCCTGCGCGGTGCGCATGGATCTCGCGCCAGTCCAGGATGCGGACGTCGACGGGCCGGTCCGCGGGCAGAGCTCGCTGCCGCACGGTGAGGAACCCTCGGGGATCAGCCACGTCACTTGCCCTTCGATGCAGGCCAGGGCCCCTTTCGGGGGAGCTGGCGGCCCGGGGCACGGAACCGGGCAGGCACCCGTGCCGAGCACACCCTAGACACTGTCCGGACGCCCGCCGAACGGGCCTAGGTCCCGGCCCTAGGCTGGCGGCCATGTCCTCCCGTACCGCCTGGGGCCACGGCCTCGCCACGGTCGCCGACGACGGCACCACCCTGGACGTCTGGTACCCGGCGCCTGCGCTCGGCGCACCGCCCGCCGATCCCGAGCCACCCGCCGAGCTGGCGGCCGCGACGGGCCACGACCCGCTGCGCGGCGTGACGGTCGTCGCGGTGACCACGTCGATCGACCTCGACGCCGCACCCGCCGACTGCGCCGACGCCTACCTGCGGCTGCACCTGCTCTCGCACCGCCTGGTCCGGCCCAACGAGCAGAACCTCGACGGCGTCTTCGGCGTGCTCCCCACGGTGGTCTGGACCTCGGCGGGCCCGTGCGCCGTCGAGGGTTTCGAGCGCACGCGCCTGCGCCTGCGCGCCCGCGGTGCGGTGACGGTCCTGGGCGTGGACAAGTTTCCCCGGATGGTCGACTACGTCGTCCCCGACGGGGTCCGGATCGCCGATGCGGACCGCGTGCGGCTGGGCGCGCACCTCGCACCCGGCACCACCGTGATGCACGAGGGCTTCGTCAACTACAACGCCGGCACTCTCGGCGTCTCCATGGTCGAGGGCCGCATCTCGCAGGGCGTCGTCGTGGACGACGGCTCGGACGTCGGCGGTGGCGCGTCGATCATGGGCACCCTCTCCGGCGGTGGCCGTGAGCGGGTGTCGATCGGGCGGCGGACGCTGCTCGGCGCGAACGCCGGTCTCGGCATCCGGCTCGGCGACGACTGCGTGGTGGAGGCCGGGCTCTACGTCACGGCGGGCACCAAGGTGACGCTGGTCGGGTTCGACGACGAGCCCGGCCAGCAGGTCGTCAAGGCGCGCGAGCTGTCCGGTGCGGACGGCGTGCTGTTCCGTCGCAACTCCCGCACCGGGGCCGTCGAGGCCGTGCGGCGCACCGGGGTGGGCGTGCAGCTCAACGCGGCGTTGCACGCCAACTGATGCCAGGCCGACGCCCCGGGCGTCGATCTCCGCGACGTCGGCGGGGGCGGCGCGTCCTCGCCACGGTCGTCGGGTCGCTGCTGCTCGTCGCCGCCGCGGTGGCCGGCGTCGTGACGCTGCTCGACCACGCGGCACCCCGACCACCCGTCGCGGAGAGCTGTGTCGCCGAGGTCAACGGCGTGACGGCGAGGCTGAGCCCGCAGCAGTCCGACAACGCCGCCGTGATCGCCGCGGTGGCGGTCCGTCGTGGGCTCCCCGCACGTGCGGCGACGATCGCCCTGGCGACGGCGTTGCAGGAGTCCGGCCTGATCAACCTCGACCACGGCGACCGGGACTCGCTCGGGCTCTTCCAGCAGCGCCCCTCCCAGGGCTGGGGCACCGCCGCCCAGGTGATGGACCCCGTCTACGCGACCGGGACGTTCTACGACCGGCTGGTGAAGGTGCCCGACTACCAGAACCTGCCGATCACCGAGGCGGCCCAGGCCGTGCAGCGCTCGGCCCTCCCCGACGCGTACGCGGTGCACGAGGACCGGTCCCGGGCATGGGCCTCCTCGCTGACCGGATGGTCACGGGCCGCCCTGAGCTGCACGCTGCGGCCGGCGGGGACGCCAGGGACCACCGACGCAGTGCTGGGCCGGGCGGCCCGGGACCTCGGCCTGACCGGAACCGTCGTCCCCGCCGCACCGGCTCCGGGCTCGGGGCACACCGCGGCTCCGGCGCCGGTCGTGGCGGTCGACGCCACGCCGCTGGTCGCCGGTGACGCGGCACGCGCGGGGTGGGCGACCGCCCAGTGGGCGGTCGCGGCGGCGTGGACCGTCGGTGTCGACCAGGTGGCCGTCGCCGACCAGGTGTGGAAGCGCGGCACCGACGGCTGGCACCCGACCACCACCGGCGCGCTGCCGCCCGGTCAGGTGCGGCTGACGCTCGCCACCTGACGGCCGTCGCGGTCCCGCCGACCCCGGGCCCAGGCCCGCAGCGGAACCCGCGCCCCCAGACGTGCGGCGCGCCGCGGTGCGACCGGTGCGGCGACCGGCGCCCCGGTCAGCGCTGCTCGACCGGCACGTAGTCCCGCTCGACGGCACCCGTGTAGATCTGCCGAGGCCGCCCGATCTTCGTCTGCGGGTCGTTCATCATCTCCCGCCACTGCGCGATCCACCCGGGCATGCGTCCCAGGGCGAACAGCGGCGTGAACATGTCCTCGGTGAACCCCATCGCCTTGTAGATCAGGCCGGTGTAGAAGTCCACGTTCGGGTACAGCTTGCGCGAGATGAAGTAGTCGTCGGAGAGCGCGATCTCCTCCAGACGGAGCGCGATGTCCAGCAGCTCGTCCTGCGTGCCGAGCGCCTGCAGCACGTCGTGCGCGCTCTGCTTCACGATCGCCGCACGCGGGTCGTAGTTCTTGTAGACGCGGTGCCCGAAGCCCATCAGCCGGACGCCGGCCTCCTTGTCCTTGACCCGCCGCATGAACGAGGTGGCGTCGCCACCGTTCTTCTGGATCTCCACGAGCATCTTGAGCACGGCCTCGTTGGCGCCGCCGTGCAGCGGGCCGGACAGCGCGTTGATGCCCGCCGCGACCGACGCGTACACGTTGGCGTGGCTCGAGCCGACGATCCGCACGGTCGACGTGGAGCAGTTCTGCTCGTGGTCGGCGTGCAGGATCAGCAGCTTGTCGAGCGCCTTCACGGCGACCGGGTTCGGCGCCCACTGCTGGTACGGCACCGCGAACGCCATGCGGAGGAAGTCCTCGACGTAGCCCCGCGAGTAGTCGGGGTACAGCAGCGGCTCACCCTTGGACGCCCGGTACACGTACGACGTGATGGTGCGGGTCTTCGCGAGGATCAGCACGGTGGCCAGCTCGACCGCCTCGGGGTCGAACGGGTCCAGCGACTCGGGGTAGAAGGTCGACAGGGCGTTGACCGCCGAGGCCATCACGGCCATCGGGTGCGCACCGCGCGGGAACGTCCCCATGAAGGTGCGGAAGTCCTCGTGCACCAGCGTGTGCCGGTTCACGCGCTCGACGAAGCCGTCGAGCTCGCTCGGCGACGGCAGCTCCCCGTGGATCAGCAGGTACGCCACCTCGAGGAAGCTGGAGCTCTCCGCGAGCTGGTCGATCGGGTAGCCGCGGTAGCGCAGGATGCCGGCGTCGCCGTCGATGTAGGTGATCTTCGACTCGCACGACGCGGTGTTCATGAAGCCCGGGTCGACGGTCACCAGGCCGGTGTCGCGCAGCAGCGAGGAGACGACGATGCCGTCGTTGCCCTCGGTCGCGGTGACGATCGGCAGGTCACGGGCCTGGCCGTCCACCACCAGCTGGACCGGCGCCTGCGTGGGCGCCGAGAGGGTCTCCGTCATGTTCGTCCTTCCTGCACCGGCCGGATGAGCCGCATCGTCGCGTACCTCAGCGGGCGGGGCCAGTGGTGAGGGCCCCGCAGGATGTGGCGTGACAGTACCCGCCGAATTCGTCACACGACCAACGTCCGGCGGACGTTCGTCCCATGTGTGACGCGACTCACACGGTCCGTCATGCCCCTGTCAGACGAGCCGCGGCCTCGCCGATGCGCTCGTCCGACGCCGTCAGAGCGATGCGCACGTGGCCGCTTCCCGCCCTCCCGTAGAACGCACCGGGCGCCACCAAGATGCCCAGGCCGGCCAGGTCGTCCACGGTCGCCCACGAGTCCTGCGCACCGGCCGCCGGACGGGTCCACAGGTACAGACCTGCCGCCGAACGGTCCACCGCGTACCCGGCCTCCTCCAGCGCCGCCCGCAGCACCCGGCGTCGACGTGCGTAGCGAGCGCGTTGCTCCGCCACGTGCGCGTCGTCGTCCAGCGCCACGGTCATCGCCGCCTGTACCGGCCCGGGCACGATCAGGCCCGCGTGCTTACGGACCTCTAGCAGCGCCGTCACCAGTGCGAGGTCACCGGCGACGAACGCCGCCCGGTAGCCCGCCAGGTTCGACTGCTTGGAGAGCGAGTAGGCGGCCAGCAGACCGGAGTGGTCGCCGTCGCACACCCGCGGGTCGAGCAGGCTCGGCACACCCTCGGCGTCCCAGGGCGCGTCCCACGCCAGCTCGGCGTAGCACTCGTCGGACGCGATGACGACCGGTTTCCCGTGCCGGGCCGACGCCTCCCGTGCGGCTGCCACCACGGCACGCAGCTCGGAGACGCCGAGCACCGAGCCGTCCGGGTTGCCCGGCGAGTTGAGCCAGACGAGCCGCACGGCCCCTACGCCGTCCGCGGCCAGCCGGGCGGCCGGGTCGGCGCACGGCTCCGGGGTCGCACCGGCCAGCCGGGCGCCGACGTCGTACGTCGGGTACGCCACCGCCGGGTGCAGCACCACGTCGCCCGGGCCGAGCCCGAGGAGGGACGGCAGCAGCGCCACCAGCTCCTTGGACCCGACGGTCGGCAGCACCGCCGCGGGGTCGAGGTGCGGCACGTGCCGGCGCCGGGCGAACCACCGCGACACCGCCTCGCGCAGCTCGCCGGTGCCATGGGTCGTCGGGTACCCCGGTGAGTCGGCCGCCGCAGCGAGGGCCTCGCGCACGAGGGCCGGCGTCGGGTCGACCGGTGTGCCGACGGACAGGTCGACGATGCCGCCGGGGTGCGCAGCGGCACGGGCGGCTGCCGGTGCCAGCGTGTCCCAGGGGAAGTCCGGGAGGGTGCCGGTCAGCAGTCCCACGGGGACGTCACTCGCCGTTGATGCGCAGCGGGAGCGTGGCGATGATCGGGTGGTCCTTGTCGATCTGGCCCATCTTGGCGGCACCGCCCGGCGAGCCCAGGTCGTCGAAGAACTCGACGTTGGCCTGGTAGTACGTGGCCCACTGCTCCGGGACGTCGTCCTCGTAGTAGATCGCCTCGACCGGGCACACCGGCTCGCACGCACCGCAGTCCACGCACTCGTCGGGGTGGATGTAGAGCGAACGACGCCCCTCGTAGATGCAGTCGACAGGACACTCGTCGATGCACGCCTTGTCCTTGACGTCGACACAGGGCTCGGCGATGACGTACGTCACGGTGCTCCTCCACGGGTGCGCGACAGGCGGGGTGCCGGCGCCGGATCAGTCGTGCCTAGTATCGCTCACATGCCCCTGCCGGCCGGTCACGGTCCACATGACGGGGACGCCGCGTGACCCGCGACGGCTGGCGGGAGTGGGCTCCGGGCATCCGCGTGGTGGTGCGCCGGCTGCGCGACGACAGCCCCGGGCCCGGCGAGCCGCGGTACACGGACGTGCTGGGCGACCTGCTGGAGGTCGACGACGAGGGCGTGCTGGTCCGCACCCGCCGCGGTGACGTGCACGTCCCGGCCCGGGCGATCGCGCTGACCAAGGTGGTGCCGCCCGCACCGACGCGTCGCCGGCCGCGCTCCCTCTAGCGCCAGGCTGCCGTCCGGGCGCCCGGCGTCAGGACGTCGGGCTCGGTGAGGCCCCGCCCGGCGCAGGACCGCAGATGATCGTGTCCTGCGGCTTGTACGTCGTGGTCCGGGACGTCGACTGCTTCACCTCACCGTTCAGCGACAGCTGCCGCGTCACGGTCACGGTGAACCCCGGGTTCCCCGCCGACTGGGGCGTGCACGCCGGCGACTGGGAGTAGACCGTCGTCGGGGCGTGCACGTTGGACCGGGGGCTGGTCGTGGACGTGACGGTCCAGTACTTGGTGCCCCAGATCCGCACGTGCACCTGGTTGTCCGCCACCCAGGCCTGGATGAGGGCGCCGTACGGCGTGTTGTTCTTCCACTTCATGTCCAGCGTCGGCACGAAGATCGTCGCCTCGCGACCCTCCGGGTACCGCGTGAACCACTCCGAGTGCGGGGTGTGCGCCACGTCCTCGAACCCCGCGAAGAAGGCGGCGTTGTAGGTGGTCGTCGAGATCTGCGACAAGCCACCGCCCAGGGCCTGGACGTGGTCGCCGTCGACGATCGCGCCGGCGTCGATGTAGCCGTGCGCGGCGTCGATGGGGCTCAGCGCGGTCCCGAGGCTGAACGTGTCGCCGGGCCGCACCAGGACGCCGTTGATCTTGCTCGCGCCGACGGTGATGTTCACCGTGCGGTGGGGCTCGCTGGTCAGCGGCGTCGCGAACTCGGAGACGATCTCCTTGATGCCGAGGGCCTGCAGCGCCGCCGTGCTCTGCGCCGGGTCCGACGGCACCAGCGACACGGTGGCGGTGCGCTGGGTCGGGGACGACGCAGCCGTGGCGACCGCCGCCGCGACGGCGTTGGGGTCGATCGTCGTGCCGGGCGTCCCCGGGACGAGCACGGGGGCGTCGTTCTGGAAGTCGAAGCGGGCGTCCGACGCCGGCGTCACCAGCCCCGGGGTCTGCGCCAGCACGGCGGCGACCAGGTTGGGGCCGTTCAGCTGCAGCACGAGCTTGCCGTCCTGGGCGACGAACGACGCGTTGGCGACCAGGGTGCTCGCGGGCAGGCTGACCGTCCGGTCCGCGACGGTCACCGTCACGGGTGCACCGGCGACGCGCTGCGCGACCTCGGTGAGCGCCGCGTCCGTCTCGGCCTGGGTGATGTCCGGTGCGACCGACCTGGTCGGCAGCACGAGAGGTCGTGCGCCGACCAGCCAGCCGTCCCGGATCGTCTTCTCGGCGCCCGGGACGTCCAGGTCGGTGCCGTCCTGCGCCGGGGTGGCGTGGGCGGTGCCGTCGGCGAAGACGATCGAACCGTTGACGGGAGCGACCTGCAGGGAGTCGGCCAGCTGCTGGACCACCGAGTGCAGGGCGCCCGCGTCGACCGCGGTGACGGCGGGCTGGGCGCCCACCCCGACCACCTGGTCCCAGAGGCGGACCGGCTGCAGCAGGTCGACGCCGACCAGCCGCCGGACCGTCGCTGCGGCGTCGAACGTCAGACCCGCGCGGGCAGGGTCCAGCTGCGACTGCTGGCTCCCCGCCGCGACAGCCAGTGCGCCGCTGGTCGCCGGGCCGAGGCGACCCGTGAGCCGGTCCACCGCCGCGGCCTCGGTCAGGCCGCCGATGTCCACCCCGGCGACCGTGGCCCCGCGCGGCACCCGGTGGCCGAGCGTGTAGCAGGCACCGGCGTACGCCCCGACGAGCACGACGACGATGCCGAGCACGACGGCCAGCTGGCGCGGCCAGCGACGGCGGCCGTCGTCCGGCTCGAAGTCGTCGAGCACGGAGGTCTCTCGGTTCACGACCGGGACGGCGCCGGCGCGGACGTGCGGGGACGACGAGCCGCCGGCCGCGGTCGCCGGGAAGGCGCTGGTCCGCGAGGGCATCGCCGTGGCAGCCGTGGGCTCCCCAGGGACGGCCGGGGCCACGACGTCCGGCTCGGCGGCGGTCGTGGGGACCTCCGGCGCGTCGGCAGGGGCGTGGACAGGCGCATCGACGGGGGCCGGCGAGCCACCGGAGGCCGTCTCGACCGTCGGATCGCGGGGACCGGTGACCGGCTCAGGTGTGCCGTCGGCAACCGGGGCGTCCTGGGCAACCGGTCGGTCGGCGGCAACCGGGGCGTCAGGGGCGATCGGCGCGTCGGCGTCAACCGCGGCGTCGGGGGCCACAGCGTGGGGGGCGACAGGGCCGTCGGGCGTGCTCGGCGGGACCGCCAGGGCGGAGGCGCCGTCGGACGCCTGCGCGGGCTCGTTCGCGATCCGGGTCTCCGCCGCGGTGCCGGCCTGCTCGACGTCGCCGCCGGTCACCGTCTCGGCGGGTGGCACGTTCTCAGCGGGGGCCACCGTCTCGGCCGGCGCCGATCCGGGGATCCGGTCGGGTGGTTCGGTCCCCTCGACGACGTCCCGCGCCTCCGGGGCGTCCTCCGGCGCCTGCTCCGAGGCCTCGGCGACCGGGGTCGCCTCCGCCTCGTCCCGCGGCGTGCTCGGGCCGTCGCCACCCTGGTGCGCCGAGGGGATGTGGTGCAGCCGGCTGATGTCGGACCAGGTGGGCCAGCGGGTGCCGTCACCGTCACCGCCCGGCGTGGGATCGGCGACCGGTACGGAGTCGCTGTCGGTCCCGTTCGTCATGCACTCCCCCTGGGTGGCGGGGCTGCTCTCCCGCGTCGCGCGATTCTACGGCGGCAGGGGTCGGCGGCCGGGGAGGTGGCCGTCGGCCGGCCGCCCGACAGCCACGTGCGGGCGCCGACGCACCCGCCGCGCGGCTCAACGGACCGGTCGGAGCCGGCCTCGCAGGTGCACCAGCGAACCGGCCTCGGCGTCCCCCTGGACCGCGTCGAGCACGCCGCCCACGACGATCCGGTGGTCACCGGACTCGTACGCCGCGACGGTCTCGCAGTCGAACCAGGCGGCGGCGCCGTCCACGCGAGCGCCACCCGTCAGCGCCGAGACCGTGTGCGGCACGCGGAGCAGCTGGTCGACGACGGGCCGGCCGTACGACGCCAGCCAGTCCGCGACCGGGGCCTGGTCGTCCGCCAGCACGCTGAGCGTCCACCGCGAGGTCTCCTCGAGCGCATCCGCCAGCCGGGAGTCGGCGTGCACGCAGAACAGGAGCTGCGGGGGCCGCAACGAGACCGACGCCACGGAGCTGACGGTCGTGGCGTGCACCGACCCGCGCCACGCGACCGTGACCACGCACACGCCACCGGGGAGCCGGGCCACGGCCGCCCGGTACGCGTCCACCTGCTGCTCGTCGGCGGCGGTCACGGGCGGTCGACGAACAGCCGGCGCGGCAGCAGCGCCACCGCCACCGTGACCACGAGCGAGCCGATCACCCACACCAGCCCGAGCACCCCGGCGGGCACCAGCACGTCCCCGCCCGGTCCCCGCTGCGCGAGCACCTGCACCGCCAGGAACAGACCGCCGAGGAAGCCGACCCAGGTGACCCAGCCGGACCACGCGCGCGCGGTGACGGCGGCGCTGAGGACGAGGACGAGCGCCCCGACCATCCCCCACGGCTGGTAGGCGCGGTGCACGACGGTGCCGACCGTGCCGACCAGCACACCGAGCAGCAGAGCACCCGCGGCACGACCCGCCGCGGCGGCTGTCAGGGGTTGCACCGGGTCAGGCTACCGGCGCGTGCTGGGCGCGCCGTCCGAGCCCGTCCGGCGCCGGCGGACGGGCTCCGGCCACTCGACGGCGCCGGGGTCGCCGCCGGCCAGCTCGTAGCCCTCATGGGGCAGGAGCGGCTGCAGGAGGCGGTTGCTCAGGGCGAACGCACCGACGAGCCGAGGGTCGCCGTCGATCGGCGTCACGGCCTGCACCTGCGTGGCATGCGCGCGCAGCGCGCCCACCACCTGGTCACGGACGGGGCGCGCGTCCACCGCCAGGTGCACCGCGTCGTCGGTCACGACGAGTGCGGCGGTCGCCCCCGCGGGGTCCGTCAGCGTCAGCCCGTCCGACCAGGGCCCGTGGACCTCGAGCGCCGCTGCGGCGGCGGCCGTCTCGGTCCGGCCCGCGCGTCGCCAGAGCACCACGGGAGACCAGGCCGGTCCCGTCGCCAGCTCCAGCGCGCGCATCGTCACCTGGTGCGTGCGGACGTGGTCCGGGTGTCCGTAACCGCCCTCCGGGTCGTACGTCGCGACCACGTCCGGACGACGCCGACGCAGCAGCCCGGCCAGCCGCTCGGCCGCCTCGTCGAGCGGGACGCCGACGAAGGCCCCCGCCGGCACCTCCGAGCCCAGCCCCGCGCGGGCCGACCCGGTCCACACCATGCCCGAGTCCTCGTAGCGCCTCAGGGACACCGGGGCCAGCCGGTCGAGGAACGCCTGGTCGGCGACGCCGAGAGCGGCCAGTGCCGCCGCCAGCTCCGTCTCCCGACGGGCGGCCAGCGCGGGCCCGTCGCCCTCGAGGTGCGCGAGGCGCTCGCCGATCACCTCGCCGCGTTCACCGCGGGTCGCGGTCACCACGGTGACCGGCAGGCCGGCGCCGGCGAACGCCGCGAGCAGCGCTCCGGTCGCCAGCGTCTCGTCGTCCGGGTGCGCGTGCACCGCGACCAGGCCGCCGGTCGCGTCCTGGCTCGACGCGACCGCGCCCGGCGGCGTCACGACCGCGCGGCGGCCTTGGCCCGGGCCGTCATGCGCGCGCGCTCGGTCTGGTCGAGCTCGACCTTGCGCAGCCGCACCACCTCGGGCGTCACCTCGACGCACTCGTCCTCGCGCGCGAACTCGAGGGACTCCTCGAGCGTCAGCTTGCGCGGCGGCACGAGCGTCTCGAAGACGTCAGCCGTGGAGGAGCGCATGTTGGTGAGCTTCTTCTCCTTGGTGATGTTGACGTCCATGTCCTCGTTGCGCGGGTTCTCGCCGACGATCATGCCCTCGTAGACCTCCTGCGTCGGGTCCACGAAGAAGGTGCCGCGGTCCTGCAGATTGGTCATGGCGTACGGCGTGGCGACGCCGGCGCGGTCGGCGACCAGCGAACCCGTCGAGCGGGACTCGATGGTGCCGGCCCACGGCTCGTAGCCCTCGGCGATCGAGGAGGCGATACCGGTGCCGCGGGTGTCGGTGAGGAAGCGGGTGCGGAAGCCGATCAGCCCGCGGGCCGGCACCAGGAACTCCATGCGCACCCAGCCCGTGCCGTGGTTCGACATCGTCTGCATGCGGCCGCGGCGCTGCGCCATCAGCTGCGTGACCGCGCCGAGGAACTCCTCCGGCACGTCGATGGTCATACGCTCGGTCGGCTCCCAGGTGTGGCCGTCGACCTGCTTGGTGACCACCTGCGGCTTGCCCACGGTCAGCTCGAAGCCCTCGCGCCGCATCTGCTCGACGAGGATCGCCAGCGCCAGCTCACCGCGGCCCTGCACCTCCCACGCGTCCGGCCGGCTGGTGGGCAGCACGCGCAGCGACACGTTGCCGACCAGCTCGCGGTCCAGGCGGTCCTTGACCTGGCGGGCGGTCACCTTGTGGCCCTTGCCGCCCTTGCCGGCGAGCGGGGACGTGTTGATCCCGATGGTGACGGAGATCGCCGGGTCGTCCACGGTGATCAGCGGCAGCGGCCGCGGGTCGTCCGGGTCCGTCAGCGTCTCGCCGATGGTGATGTCCTCGATGCCGGCCACCGCGACGATGTCGCCCGGACGGGCCTCCTCGGTGGGAACCCGCTCGAGGGCCTTCGTCTCGAGCAGCTCGGTGACCTTGACGTTCTGGATGCTGCCGTCGTGGCGGGCCCAGGCGACGGTCTGCCCCTTGCGGAGCGTGCCGTTGAAGATGCGCAGCAGCGCGAGGCGGCCGAGGAAGGGCGACGCGTCGAGGTTGGTGACGTGCGCCTGCAGCGGTGCGTCCTCGTCGTAGGTCGGAGCCGGGATCTTCTCGACGATGGTGGTGAACAGCGGCTCGAGGTCCTCGTTGTCCGGCAGACCGCCGTCGGCCGGCTGCTCCAGCGAGGCACGCCCCGCCTTGGCCGCCGCGTACACCACGGGCACGTCCAGGATCGAGTCGAGGTCGAGGTCCGGCACGTCGTCGTGCAGGTCGGAGGCGAGGCCGAGCAGCAGGTCCGTGGTCTCGGAGACGACCTCGCTGATGCGGGCGTCGGGCCGGTCCACCTTGTTCACGACGAGGATCACCGGCAGCTTCGCCGCGAGCGCCTTGCGCAGCACGAAGCGGGTCTGCGGCAGCGGGCCCTCGCTGGCGTCCACCAGCAGCACCACGCCGTCGACCATCGACAGGCCGCGCTCCACCTCGCCACCGAAGTCGGCGTGGCCGGGGGTGTCGATCACGTTGATCGTGATGCCGTCGGGCTGGCCCGCCTCGGCCGCCGCGGGGCCGGAGTACCGGACCGCGGTGTTCTTGGCGAGGATCGTGATGCCCTTCTCGCGCTCCAGCTCGCCGGAGTCCATCGCGCGCCGCTCGACGTGCTCGTGGGCGCCGAACGCCCCGGTCTGCCACAGCATGGCGTCGACCAGGGTGGTCTTGCCGTGGTCGACGTGCGCGACGATCGCGACGTTGCGCAGGTCCGGACGCACGGCGGGCATACGAGACTCATCTCTGTTCGAGGGTGGGGAGCGCGCCACGACGGCGGGCGCCCGACGATTCTACGCGGTCCGCGCCGCGGGCCCCCGGGCGGGCCCCGACCGGGGCCGACCCGGGCCGGCGGGTGCGCCTCCCCGGGAGGGTGCGGCCTCAGGCGGCCGTGCTCGCCCAGCGCCACCACGACGTGAGGTCGGCCGACCCCCACGGGACGGCGGGAACCTGTGCCAGCCGAGGCCGGCCGTCGGACGAGGCGGTCGACGTGCCGGCACCGACGGTCGCCGCCAGCTCCGGCTGACGCGCCAGGGGCACCACGACGTCCGCCGCGGTGAGTGCCGCCGACACGGTGGAGAGCGACGCGGTGACCGCCGCCGCATCGGTCTGCCTCGCAGCCTGGTCCAGCAGCGTGTCCAGCGCAGGGTCGCGGTGCGACGTGACGTTGGTGGCGCCGCCCGTGCGCCACCGGGCGAGCACCGAGGCCACCGGTGCGGGACTCTGCGGCACGGGCAGCAGCGCGACGTCCCAGGAGCCCGGGTCCGCCCACAGCGCCGTGGCCGGGTCGGCGGGCCGCGCCTGCGTGACCGCGAAACCCGCAGGGGCCAGCTGCGTCGTCAGGGCCGCCAGCATGTCCCGGCGCACCTCGTCGTCCGTGCTCACCAGGACGCGGACCGGCACGGCCGCCGCGGACGGGCCACCCGTCGGGCTTGCAGAGGGGCCGCCCGGTGTCACCGACGGTTCCGGAGAGCTCGTCGTCGTGGCGCCGGGAGCCGGGCTGGACGACGAGCGCGGTGGCGCCGTCGAGCTCGTCACGCTCGGGCCGACGGCGGCGAGGACGGCGTCGCTCGGCGACCCGTGGGCGAGGGCTGCCAGCCGGGCGCGGTCCACCGCACCGACGAACGCCGCGCGCAGCGCCGCCGCCCGCGCCGTGCCGTCGCCACCGGACGACGTCCAGTGCGCCGGGTCGAAGACGCTGCCGCCGCTCTCCTGCAGCTGGAGCTGCAGCACCGCACCACCACCGTCGGACACTCGGACGTTCGGCACCTTCTGCAGCGCCGAGCGGACGTCCGCCGTCGCGACGGGAGCCACCACGTCCGCCGTGCCGGCGCGCAGCGCCGCCACCTGGGCGAGCGGGTCGAGGTCGGAGCGCACCACCACGCGGTCGTACGCGGCAGGGCGGGCACCCGAGTACGCCTCGTTGCGGACCAGCTCCACCCGCTTGCCGGGGTCCACCACGTCGAGCCGGTACGGGCCGGTGGTCACCGCAGCGGCAGGGTCGTCCTTCAACGTCGCGGCGTCCGTCGCGGTGCGCCACACGCGCGAGACCGGGATCAGCGCGTTCCGGTCCGCGTGCTGGATCGCTGCCGTGACCAGGGCGGACCAGTGCGCCGCGTCTGCCCCGGCGGTCGACGTCGGAGCGGGCGACCCGTCGGCCGTCGCGGACGACGCCCCGGGCGTGGAGGACGACGCAGCGCTCGCGGTCGGCCCCTCGGTCGAGGCCGTCGCGCCGCCCAGCGCCAGCCGGCCGACGACATGGGCGGGGAGGTTGACGTCGAGCGCCGACCGCCAGTCAGCGACCGGGTCCGCGTACACGAGCGTGAGCCCGTGCTCGTCCACCGTCGGGATGGCAGGGGCGTGCACCAGCACCGGCGACACCGCGCCGAACCACACGGTGTCCGAGGCGGGCGCGGTCGACGGGGTCGCCGAGGAGCCCGACGCGGGCGCGGTGCTCGCCGCGGCGGAGCTCGCGCTCGGCACGGCCGGCGCCGTCGCCGAGCCGCTCGGAGCAGGGCTCGCCGTCGCGGTGCCGCCGGCACCGCTGTCCGGCGGGCTCTCGTCGAGCTGACCCGACCGCGCCGCCCACTCCAGCAGCAGGTCGTCGCCGGTGACCGGCACACCGTCCGACCAGCGGGCGTTCGGCGCGACGGTGTACCGCACGGTCAACGGGTTGTCGGACGTCTTCTCGACCGTGCCCATCGCCGTGTCCGGGACCACGGCACCTGCCTCGTCCACCGTGGTGAACCGGTCCTGCACCAGCCCGCGGACCAGCGCGCTGCCCGGTGTCCGGCCCGCGGTCGTCGCGGCGTTGAGCGACTCGAACGGCACGTCGACCGTCACCACCACCGTCCGCGACCGCTGCGGGTCGACCGTCGTCGCGGTGCAGCCGGCGACCGTGAGGGCGGCCGCCGCCACGAGGGCGGCGATCAGCTGCCCACGACGGCGGCGCACGGTGCTCAGGCGGCCGGCGGGGCGCCGAACACGTCGAGGTGCGCACCCGGGATCGCGTTCAGCAGCTCGCGCGTGTACTCCTCGCGCGGGTTGTCGAACACCTCGTCGGTGGTGGCCGCCTCGACGATGCGACCGGACTGCATGACGGAGACCTCGTCCGCGATCTGCCGCACCACGGCGAGGTCGTGCGTGATGAACAGGTACGTCAGGCCCAGCTCGGCCTGCAGGTCGTTCAGCAGCGTGAGGATCTGCGCCTGCACCAGCACGTCCAGGGCGGAGACCGCCTCGTCGCACACGATCACGTCGGGCTCGAGCGCGAGCGCGCGGGCGACGGCGATGCGCTGCCGCTGACCACCGGACAGCTCGTTGGGGAACCGCCGCATGGTCGACGCCGGCAGCGCCACCATGTCGAGCAGCTCACGGACCCGCTTCTCACGGGCCTTCTTGTCACCGACGTGGTGGATCCGCAGCGGCTCCTCGAGCGTGCGGAAGATCGAGTACATCGGGTCCAGCGACCCGTACGGGTTCTGGAAGATCGGCTGCACCCGACGACGGAACGCGAACTCACCCTTGCGGTCGAGCGAGTGCAGGTCCGTGCCCTCGAAGTAGATCTTGCCCTCGGTGGGCTGCAGCAGGTTGAGCATGATGTTGGCCACCGTCGACTTGCCGGAGCCCGACTCGCCCACCAGCGCCATCGTGGTGCCACGGCGCACGGTGAACGAGACGTCGTCCACCGCCTTGAACTCCTTGGCCACGCCTGCGCCGCCACCGCGCAGCTCGAACACCTTCGTCAGGTGCTCGACCCGGATCAGCTCCTGCCGAGCGGGGCTGACGCCGTCGCCGTGCGTGATGGCCAGCAGCTCCGTGGCGCGCTCGCCGCGCTCCTTGGCGCTCTGGATCCGCCGCGACGCGAGCGAGGGCGCCGAGGCGACCAGCCGCTTGGTGTACGGGTGCTGCGGGTCGGCCAGGATCTTGCGCGCCGGCCCGGACTCGACGACCTGGCCGCGGTACATCACGACGAGGTGCTCGGCGCGCTCCGCCGCGAGGCCCAGGTCGTGGGTGATGAACAGGACCGCCGTGCCCAGCTGGTCCGTCAGACCCTCGAGGTGGTCGAGGATCTTGCGCTGCACCGTCACGTCGAGGGCCGACGTCGGCTCGTCGGCGATCAGCAGCTTGGGCCGTGCCGCCAGACCGATCGCGATGAGCGCGCGCTGGCGCATACCGCCGGAGAACTCGTGCGGGTACTGGTTGGCCCGCCGTGCGGCGTCCGGCAGACCGGCCTCCGCGAGCAGCTCGGCGACGCGGGTCATCGCGGCCTTGCCGGACGCGATGCCGTTGGCCTTGAGGGCCTCCTTGACCTGGTACCCGATCTTCCAGACGGGGTTCAGGTTGGTCATCGGGTCCTGCGGGACCAGGCCGATCTCCTTGCCGCGGAGGCCGACGAACGTCTTCTTGTCGGCGCCGACCAGCTCGCGGCCGTCGAAGAGGATCGATCCCGCGGTGACCCGGCCGGTGCCGGGCAGCAGGTTGATGATCGAGTGCGCGAGCGTCGACTTGCCCGAGCCCGACTCGCCCACGATCGCGACGGCCTGGCCGGGGTAGATCGTCAGGTCCGCGCCGCGCACCGCGTTGACCACACCGGTCCCGGTGGTGAACGAGACGTCCAGGTTGCGCACCTGGAGCAAGGGGCTGTTGCGGTCGACCACCGGCGCCTGCGTGTCGGTCAGCTCCACCGTCGTCCTGCTCATCGCTTCCGGGCCTTCGGGTCGAGGGCGTCACGCACGGCGTCGCCCATCATGATGAAGCCGAGCACCGTCAGGGCGAGGGCACCGGCCGGGTAGAAGAGGATGCCCGGGTAGCTGCGCAGCTGCTGCTGGGCCTTGGCCACGTCCGCGCCCCACGAGACCACTGACGGCGGCAGCCCGAGACCGAGGAACGACAGCGTCGCCTCGGCCACGATGAACGTGCCGAGGGACACGGTCGCGGTCACGATGATCGGGGCCAGCGAGTTCGGCATCACGTGCCGCACCAGCGCCGCCGGTCGCGAGGCGCCGAGCGCCTTGGCGGCCGTGATGAAGTCGGCGTTCTTGACGCTCATCACGGCACCGCGAGTGATGCGGGCGATCTGCGGCCAGCCGAAGATCCCGAGCACCAGCACCACGGTGAAGATGTTGCGGTGCGCCCGGAACATCGCCATGACCAGCACGGCGGCGAGCACGAACGGGATCGCGAAGAAGATGTCCGTCACGCGCGACAGCAGCGCGTCGAACCAGCCGGCGTAGAAGCCGGCGATCGCGCCGATCACCGCGCCGAGGATGGTGACGAGGATGGTGGTCAGCACGCCGACCGCGACCGACGCACGGGCGCCGTAGATGGTGCGGGCGTAGATGTCGCAGCCCTGGAAGTCGAAGCCGAACGGGTGCCCCGACGCCGGCCGCTTCAGGCTGTTCTGCAGCTCGCAGAAGTTCGGGTCCACCGAGGTGAACAGCTTCGGGAAGATCGCGACGACGACCACCAGCAGGATGATCGCCGCGGACACCCAGAACAGCGGGCGGGTCCGGAGGTTGCGCCAGGCGTCCTGCCACATGCTGGCAGGCGCCTCGGTCTCGTCGACGGCGTCGACGGCGGCGAGCACGTCCTCGTCCAGCGAGGCGAAGAAGTGCGCCTGGTCCTGACGGACGAGGGGCTCAGGCATAACGGATCCTCGGGTCGAGTGCGGCGTACAGCAGGTCCACGATCAGGTTCGCCGCGATGAACACGATCACGAGGATCGTGGTGAAGGACACGATGGTGGGCGCGCTCCCCTGGCGGATCGCCTGGTAGAGGGTTCCGCCGACGCCCGAGATGTTGAAGATGCCCTCGGTGACGATCGCGCCGCCCATCAGGCTGCCGAGGTCGGACCCGAGGAACGTCACGACGGGGATCAGCGAGTTGCGCAGCACGTGCACCATCACCACGCGGGGCCGGGACAGACCCTTGGCGGTCGCGGTGCGGACGAAGTCGGCGGTGAGGTTCTCGAAGACGGACGTCCGGGTCAGCCGCAGCACGTAGGCGAACGACACCGCCCCCAGCACGATCGCCGGCATCAGCAACGTCCGGAACGACACGTCCGACCCGACGGACACCGGCAGCAGGTGCCACTTCACGCCGACGAAGAACTGCAGCACGAAGCCGATGACGAACGTCGGCACGGCGATCACCACGAGGCTGACGACCAGCAGCGTGGAGTCGAACAGCTTGCCCTTGCGCAGACCGGCGAGCAGTCCGGCGCCGATGCCGAACACGCCCTCGAAGACCAGCGCCATGATCGCGAGCTTGAAGGTGATGGGGTACGCGTGCGCCAGCAGCTCACCGACGGGGCGTCCCGAGAAGGTCACGCCGAAGTTCCCGGTGAAGATGCCCTTGAGGTACAGCACGTACTGGACCAGGAAAGGCTTGTCCAGGTTGTACTTGGAGCGCAGCTGCGCCGCCAGCGCATCGCTCACACCCTTGTCACCGCCCAGGGCGAGCACAGGGTCGCCGGGCAGCGAGAACACCATGAAGTAGATCAGCAGCGTCGCCCCGAAGAACACGGGGATCGCCTGGAGCAGGCGGCGGCCGAGATAGCGGGCCATCAGCCTTCCTTCGAGTCAGGGGTCGCGGCGATCAGTGCCGCGACAGGGGGGTCCGCTCCCTCACGGAGGCGGAGCGCCGACCGGTGAACTGTAGTCCATCGGCGCCCTCCCACCACCGCAGACGAGTGGGGGCGGGGCCCCAGCGGGCCCCGCCCCCACTCGTGGAGCGATCAGGTCAGGACTTGGTGACCGCGTAGTACAGCGGGACGCCGTCCCAGCCGAACTCGACGTTCTTCACCGTCTTGGCGAAGCCGCCCGTGGAGTTCGAGTACCACAGCGGGATCGACGGCAGGTCCTTGAACAGGATCGTCTGGGCCTGGGCGAAGTCCTTGTTCGCGTCGTCCAGAGACTTCTCCTGCGCACCCTTGCTGAGCAGCGCGTCGAACTGCGGGTTCGAGTAGCTGCCGTCGTTCGAGCCGGCTCCCGTGGCCCACATGGCACCGAGGAAGTCGAGAGCGCCCGGGTAGTCACCCTGCCAGCCGCTGCGGAAGGCACCGGTCAGACCGGTCTTCTTGCCCTTCTTGTTCGCGTTGATGTCCGTGCGCAGGTCCTTGAAGACCGGGTACGGCTGACCGGCAGCGTCGATGCCCAGGGCGTTCTTGATGCTGTTGGTCACGGCGTCGACCCAGGCCTGGTGCCCACCGTCGGCGTTGTACGCGATGGTGAAGCTGCCCGACCACGGCGACATGGCGTCCGCCTGGGCCCAGAGCTTCTTGGCAGCGGCCGGGTCGTACTTCAGCACGTCGGAGCCGTCGATCTTGTCCGACCAGCCCGGGATGACCGGGGAGGTGAAGTCGGTCGCCGGGGTACGGGTGCCGTGGAAGATCGTCTTGGTGATGGTGTCACGGTCGATCGCGTGGGAGAGCGCCGCACGGCGGAGCTGGCCCTCGGCGCCGGTGAAGTGCGCGAGGTTCTGCGGGATCGTGAAGCCCTGCCACACGGCGCCCGGGATGTTCACCGCGTTGCTGCCCAGGTCGTTCTGGAAGGTGCCCAGAGCGGACGACGGGACGGTCTGCAGGACGTCGAGCTGGCCGGCGAGCAGGTCGTTGTAGGCCGTGTCCTGAGATGTGTAGAACTTGATGTCCAGCCCACCGTTGCGCGCCTTGCGGTCACCGGTGAAGTCCGTGTTCGGCACCAGCTTGATGTCGACGTTGTGGGTCCACCCGTTGTCGGCGACCTTGTACGGGCCGTTGCCGATCGGGTTCTCGCCGAACGCCTTCATGTCCTTGAACGCCACGGACGGCAGCGGGAAGAACGCCGAGTAGCCGATGCGGACCGGGAAGTCCGACAGCGGGGTGGTCAGCTGGACGGTGAAGGTGGTGTCGTCCACGACCTTCAGGCCGGACATCGTCGTGGCCTTCGGCTGGCTCGAGGCGTCCGCGGCCTGCGTGTCGTCGTAGCCGACGATCGGGATGCCGTAGCTCGGGTCCTGGAACCAGCCGCTGTTCAGCTGGGCGTTGGTGGAGACGGCGCCGTAGTTCCACGCGTCCACGAAGCTCTTGGCCGTGACGGGCTCACCGTTGGTGAACTTCCAGCCGGACTTCAGCTTGATGGTCCAGTTGGTGTTGTCCGACGACGTGATCGAGTCGGCGACCTCGTTGTGCGTCTTGCCCTTGGCGTCGTAGTACACGAGGCCCGCGAAGATCTGGGTGAGGATCGTCCCGCCACCGGTCTCGTTGGTGTTGGTGGGGATCAGCGGGTTCTCGGGCTCGCTGCCCCATGCCGTGACGATGCCCGTGCTGGTCCCGCCGCTGGCCGCCGTGGTCGAGCTGGAGCTCGACGAGCCGCCGCTGGAGCAGGCCGCGAGGAGCAGGGCACCAGCCGTGATCGTCGCGAGCAGGCCTGCGCTACGCCTGATCTTCAATGTTCCTCCTGGGATGGGAGTGGCCGGGCGACTGCCAGCGCCACCGGCGTCGCCGGGTGCGCGTGGGGACGTCGCCGACCGCCACACGTTGGGAGCCACCGTAGGGCGGTCGAGACGGACATTCGCGACACGCTGGACACCAGTTTCGAATCGTTACGTGATCGATACTGCCCAGTAGGTCCCGCGCTGGGAGGATGCCCGCCCCGACACCGGCACGAAACACGTTGGTAACACGATGCCTGCCATCAGGGGCGTCCTTGAACGGGGACGTCCGCGTGGTGGCACGCCACGTCCCGGCCCTCGGTCCGACGAGACACCGGGTCCACCTGTGTGCACTGCTGCGCGAGGTCGTCGGGCAGCGCGGCGCGGAGCGCACACCGGTGACGGAAGCGGCATCCGGTCGTCGGCGGCGAGTCGTCGTCCAGCAGCGGCACCGGAGCCGGTCGCACGCGCGGGTCGGCGACCGGGACGGCCGCGAGCAGGGCACGCGTGTACGGGTGCCGCGGGTCCTCGAGCACCACGTGCGCCGGCCCCTGCTCGACCACGCGGCCGCGGTACATCACCGCGACCAGCTCCGCGTGGGCGCGCACGACCCCCAGGTCGTGGGCGACGAGGACGCAGGTCAGCCGCAGCTGGTCGCGCAACCGGTCCACCAGGGCGAGCAGCTCGGCTCGGACCGGTGCGTCGAGCGCCGAGACCGGCTCGTCGAGCACCAGGACCTCGGGCCGGGCGGCGAGCGCGCGGGCCAGGGCGACGCGCTGCAGCTGGCCGCCCGAGAGCTCGTGCGGGTACCGGTCCGCGAGCGCCGCGGGCAGGCCGACCAGCCGCAGGACGCCGGCGACGTCCGCACCGGTCGCGGCGGCCGCCCGGAGGCCCTCGGCCAGGGACTGCCGCACCGTCATGCGCGGGTCGAGCGAGCCGCCGGCGTCCTGGAACACCAGCTGCACCCGTCTGCGCAGGGCCAGGCGCTCGGCGCGACCGAGCCGCAGCACCGTGGACACGTCGGTGCCGACCACGCGCACGGTCCCGGCCTCGGGCGGCTCGAGGGACGCGATGGCCAGCGCCGTCGTCGTCTTCCCGCTCCCGCTCTCCCCGACCAGGGCCAACGTGGCGCCCCGCGGGACGACGAGGCTCACCCCGTCCATCGCCGCGATGGCCTCGTCAGCCGCGCGCCCCCTCCACCTGCTGCGCGACCGGAAGGTGCGATGCACGTCGACCAGCTCGACGGCCGCAGGCCCGGAGGGCTCCACCGCGGACCGCGTGGCGGCGGACGCCTCGGCCCGGAGCAGCCTGGCGGTGTAGTCCTGACGGGGCGCGTCGAACAGCGTCGTCACGTCGCCCTGCTCCACGACCAGTCCGTCCCGCAGCACCACGACGCGGTCCGCGTGCCCCGCCACCACCCCCGGGTCGTGCGTGATGAGGAGCAGCGACGCGCCGGCCGCCTCGCGGGCCCGGTGCAGCACCTCCAGCACCTGCGCCTGCACCGTGACGTCCAGGGACGAGGTGGGCTCGTCGGCGACGATCAGCCGGGGGCGGTTGGCGACCGCGACCGCGACGAGGACGCGCTGGCGCTGGCCGCCGGACAGCTGGTGCGGGTAGGCGTCCAGGGTCCGGCCCGGCAGGCCGACGAGGGTGCACAGCTGCGCCGCCCGGGCGAGCGCGGCCGCACGGGACAGCCGTCGGTCGTGCAGCTGGAGCGCCTCGACGAGCAGGGCACCGACGCGGTGCACCGGGGGCAGCGCCGAGCGCGGGTCCTGGAACACCATCGCGATCCGCGCGCCGCGCAGCGCGGAGAACGCGCGGTCGGACAGGTCGAGGAGCGAGGTTCCCTCCAGCCGGACCGAGCCGCGCACGCGTGCGCTCGAGGGGAGCAGCCCGAGGACGGCGACCGCCGTCGTCGTCTTCCCCGCCCCCGACTCGCCGACCAGGGCGACCACCTCGTCGGCCGAGACGGTGAACGAGACGTCCCGGACGGCCGGCACACCCCCGGCTGCTGCGGACCGGCTACCGGGACGCGGCCCGAGCCGTGCCGCACGCGGGGCACGGAAGGTGACGCCCAGCCCCTCCACGGCGAGCAGCGGCTCACTCACCGGCGGTCCCCGTCGTGGGGTCGAGGGCGTCGCGCAGCGCGTCGCCGACGAGGCTGGTCGCGAGGACCGTCACGACCAGCAGACCGGCCGGGAACCAGAACAGCCAGGGCCGCGTGACCGCCGAGGCGCTGCCGGCGGCGAGGAGGGTGCCCAGCGACACCGCGGGCGGCCCGAGGCCGAGACCGACCCAGCCGAGCGTCGCCTCGGTGAGCACCGCTGCTGCGACGCCCAGCGTCGCGTCCACGACCAGGAGGGACGCGAGGTGCGGCAGCACGTGCCGGCGCAGCACCGCGCCCGTGGGCACGCCGAGGAACCGCGCCGCCGTCACGAAGTCGCGGCGGCGCAGCGAGCGGGCCTGCGCCCGGACCAGCCGTGCCATCACCATCCAGCCCAGCAGCGCGATGGCGAGGGCCACCGCGAACCAGCCGGCACGGCCCGCCGTCGGGGCGAGGAGCACCAGCAGGTAGAAGGACGGCAGCACGAGCGCGAGGTCGATGCCCCACACCACCACGCGGTCCACGCGACCTCCGAGGTAGCCGCCGACGGCGCCCACCACGGCGGCGACCAGCGTCGACAGCGGGCCGGCGACCAGCCCGACGGCGAGCGACGTGCGCAGCCCGACGAGGGTGCGGACGTAGAGGTCCCGGCCGGAGGAGTCCGTGCCGAACCAGTGCAGCGCCGTCGGCGGACGCCCGAAGGCCGTCACGTCCGAGGTGAACGGGTCCCAGCGCGACAGGACGGGACCGAGGACGGCCGCGAGGACGACCAGCGCCAGCACCGCCACCCCGACCCGGGCCCGCGGTGCTCGGAAGGTACGACGCAGCACACCGGGCGCACCGGACCGGGGGGCCGGTGTGGCGGTCAGGTCGGTGACGGCCACGTCAGGTCCGCACGCGGGGGTCGAGGGCGGCGTGCAGCACGTCGGCGAGCACCCCGGCGAGCAGCACCAGGACGGCGGTGAACAGGACCGTGCCGGCCGCCGCGTTCACGTCGTCGTCGACGACCGACCGGACCAGGTACTCCCCCATGCCGTGCCAGCTGAAGGCGAGCTCGGTGATCGCCGCCCCGGTCAGGATCAGGCCGAAGGAGTACGCGAAGAACGTGGACATGGGGATCAGCGCCACCCGGACCCCGTGGCGCCACAGGGCGGACCGGCGGGTGTGGCCCATCGACCGCGCCGTGCGGACGTGGTCCGCCGCGAGCACGTCGAGCATCGCGGCGCGCTGGTAGCGGGACCAGGTCGCGGCCGTGCCCAGCGCGAGGCAGAGGGTCGGCAGCAGCAGGTGCGCCGCCCGGTCCCCCAGCTGCGCCGGCCAGCCACCGGCCAGGCCCGGCGTGTACTCCCCGGTGAAGGGCACCAGGGTGCGGCCCGCGGCCGAGTCGAGCCGCACCGCGAGGGTCATCAGCACGACGGCGAGGACGAACGGCGGGGTGGCCAGCAGCACGAACGAGCCCACCGTGGTCACCCGGTCCGGCCAGCGGTACTGACGGGAGGCGCCCCACGTGCCCACCGCCACCCCGAGCAGGGCGCCGAGCAGGCTGCCGAGGAGCAGCAGGCGCAGGCTGGTGCCCGCACGGGCGGCGATCTCGGCGGTCACCGGCACGCCTCGCACGCTGAGCCCGAGGGAACCGTGGGTGACGAGCTCGGTCAGCCAGTGCCACAGCCGGGCCGGCACCGGGACCCCGGGATCCACGCCGAGCGCAGCGAGCTCCGCGTGCACCACCGAGGGGGGCACGGGCGGGGTCCGACCCGCGTACCGCGCCGCCGGGTGCAGCGTCAGGCTGGCGAGCACGTAGCCCAGCGCCGTCGCGACCGTCGCCAGCACCCCGTAGCCCGCGGCCCGGCGCAGGAGGAACCGGAGCATCGCGCCGACGCTAACACCGGGTCGCTCCCGCGGCGCCGACCACGCCGGGACGAACCGGACAGGTGCGACACGCCGCGCCGACCAGGCACTCCGCATCCGAGACCGGTTCTCGATCAGAGGTTGGCCGCGGGCGCTCCGGACGACATGATGGCCACGCAGGGGTGCACGTTCGCCACGTCTCGGCGCTGATCACGATGTGAGGACCATGGCCTACCCCAGGACGTCCGCACGGCTGTGCGCGGGCCTCGTCGCCGTGCTGCTCGGCCTCGCCGGGTGCACCTCCGGATCCCCCACCCCCCGTGCCACCACCGGGACGACCGGCGTGGCCACGACCGCCGCACTGCCGGGCACGGCGTGGCGAGCCGTGCCCCGCGCGCAGGTACGCGACGGCGGCTCCCTCACCCTCAGCGTCGACGCGCTGCCGCAGACCTACCAGCTCAACGACCCGAACTCCTCGCTGGACCTGCAGCGCATCTCCAACCTGTACCTGCCGTCGTTCGTGCGGATCGGGGCGGACGGCAGCTGGTCGCCGAACCCCGACTACACCGCCTCGCTGACCGTGACGTCGCAGGACCCCGAGGTGGTCGAGCTCCGCATCGCCCCGGCCGCCACCTGGTCGGACGGCACGCCGTTGAGCTGGCGCGACCTCGCCGCGAGCTGGCAGGCGTTCAACGGCACCAACCCGGCGTACACGCCGGCGTCGACGGCCGTGTGGCAGGACGTGAAGTCGGTGACGCGCGGGGACGACGACCGGGACGTGCTGATCACCTTCGCCAAGACCGATGCCGACTGGCCGGCGCTGCTGGCCAGCGTGTACCCGTCGTGGGCCGTGGACACGCCGGCGCACTTCACCTCGGCGTGGAAGAACGGCCCGTTCGCGGCCGACGGCACGACGTACGTCTCCGCGGGGCCCTTCGTCGTGCGCTCGATCGACACGAACGCCGGGGTGGTCACCCTCGGCCGCAACCCCCGGTGGTGGGGCGACCCGGCTCGTCTCGACACGGTCGTGTTCCGCACGGTGTCCCGGGACAGCCTCGGCCAGAGCTTCGCCAACCAGGAGCTGGACGCGGTCGACGTGAAAGGCATGCCGGACGTGCTCACCGCCGCGCGAGCTCGGCAGGGCACCACCGTGGAGCAGTCCGGCGGCACGGTGGCGCGGCAGCTGACGCTCAACGGCACCGCAGGCGTGTTCGCCGACCCGGCGGTCCGCAAGGCGTTCGCCCAGGCAGTGGACCGCACGGTGCTGGCCCAGGCGGTGCTCGGACAGGTGGGGGCGCCGGTGCAGACGCTCGGCAGCGTCATCTTCGTCCCCGGGCAGAAGGGGTACGCCGACCACACGGGAGGGGTGCTCAGCGGCTCCGCGGCGGACGCGCGCAGCACCTTGCAGGCGGCGGGCTGGACGATCGGGCAGGACGGGGTGGCGACGAAGGGCGGCACCCGGCTGACCGCCCGTTTCGTGGCCCCGCAGGGCGCCGCAGCGGTCGCGACGATCGCACAGCTGGTCAGCCAGCAGGCGAAGGCGGCGGGCTTCGACGTGAGCGTCCAGACGGTGCCCGGCAGCGACTTCTTCAGCAGCTACGTCACCACGGACAAGCGCAACTTCGACGTGACGTCGTTCGCCTGGGTGGCGGGGGCGTTCCCCATCGCGACCGCCGAGGCGTACTTCTACCCGACCGACTCCGGGTCCAACTACGGCGGCGTCACGGACAAGACCCTCGGCAGCGACTGGGACGCGCTGAACGCCCAGCTGGACCCGGCGAAGCGGCTGACGCTCGCCGCGGACGTCGACAAGCGTGCGCTGGACCTGTTCACCATGATCCCGCTGTTCGTCGAGCCGTCGACGTGGGTGGTCCGCTCGGACCTGGCCAACTACGGCCCGTCGCAGTTCCAGGACGTGCGCTGGCAGGACGTCGGGTACACCGGCTGACGGCGCGTACCGCGGTGGGCGGCACCGGGCCGATCTGCCGATCGCCGGATACCGTCGCGCCATGACGGCCTTCCTGGACCAGGTGCTCGGTGCCGCCCCGTGGGCCGTGCTGCTCGTCGTCGGGCTCGTGGTGTTCGCCGAGGACGCGCTGTTCGTCGGCTTCGTGCTGCCGGGCGAGACCGCGGCGATCCTCGGTGGCGTCGCGGCGCACCGGGGGCACGTGGCGTTCGCGGCAGTGCTGGCGGTGGTGATCGTGGCCGCGATCGTCGGAGACAGCGTCGGGTACGAGGTCGGACGGCTGATCGGACCGCGCGTGCTCGCGTCCCGGATCGTGGCGAAGCGGCGGGAGCGCATCGAGGGCGCGCAGGAGTTCCTGGCCCGGCGCGGCGGCTGGGCCGTGCTGCTGGGCCGCTGGGTCGCCTTCTTCCGCGCCGTCATGCCGGCGCTGGCCGGTCTGGCCCGCATGCCGTACCACGTGTTCCTGCCGTTCAACGCCGCCGGCGGGATCATCTGGGGGTCGGTCGTCGTCAGCGTCGGCTACCTCGCCGGCGCCTCCTACGCCGCGGTGGAGAAGAAGCTGGGGACGGACTCGGCCCTGGTCGTGCTCGGGATCGTCCTCGTCGGTCTGCTGGTGTGGCACCTGCGCAAGCGGTTCACGTCCCGCAGGACCGCGTCCGAGTGACGGCCCTCAGCCGACGCGGCGTCGCACGACCCGAGGCCGAGGCAGGGCCGTGCTGAACCGCGCCGCCCGCCGACGGATGCGCTGCGGCCGGCGGTCGACGGGTTCCACGCGCGGGACCGCGGGTACCGCGCCGTAGAAGAGCCGCTTGGCCAGCTCGACGAGCACGAGGTAGGCCGCCACCATGCCGGCGAGAGCCGCGAAGAACGCCCCCGGGAGGGGCTGGAACCCGAGGGCGTGCGCGAGCGGCGTCGAGGGCAGCACCGCACCGACGACGACGGTGCCGAGCGCCGCGAGCGTCAGCGGGAGACTCGGGCGGCTGCGGAAGAACGGGACCCGGTGGGTACGGATCGCGAAGATGATCAACGTCTGCGTGGCGAGCGACTCGACGAACCAGCCGGAACGGAACTGCGCCGGGCCGGAGTGGAACACCCAGAGCATCACGGCGAACGTGAGCAGGTCGAACACCGAGCTGAGCGGTCCGAACCGGACCATGAAGCGGCGGATCGACGCGATGTCCCAGTGCGAGGGTCGCTGCAGCTGCTCCTCGTCCACGTCGTCCGTCGGGATCGCCAGCTGGCTGGTGTCGTAGAGCAGGTTGTTCAGGAGGATCTGCGACGGCAGCATCGGCAGGAAGCTGAGGAAGAGCGAGGCCAGTGCGGCCGAGGCCATGTTGCCGAAGTTGCTCGACGTGCCCATCAGCACGTACTTGATCGTGTTCGCGAAGATCCGCCGGCCCTCGGCGACCCCGTCCGCGAGCACGTCGAGGTCCTTCTCGAGCAGGATCACGTCGGCGGCGTCCTTGGCGACGTCGGTCGCCGAGTCCACCGAGATGCCGACGTCCGCGGCGTGCAGCGCGAGGGCGTCGTTGACGCCATCGCCGAGGAAGGCCACCCCACCCCCCGTCCGTCGCTGCGCGCGGACGATGCGGGCCTTGTCCTCGGGTGAGACCCGGGCGAAGACGGTCGTCGTGGCGAGGGCCGCGCCCAGCTCCTCCTCGCCCATCGCGGCCAGGTCGGGACCGCTCAGGGCCCGCCCGACGTCGAGCCCGAGGTCCCGGCACACCTTGGCGGCCACCGCGGCGTTGTCCCCCGTCACGATCTTGACCGCGATGCCGAGGCGGGCCAGCCGCTGCAGGGCGGTCGCCGCGCTGGGCTTCGGCGGGTCGAGGAACACCAGCAGGCCGGTCAGGTGCAGGTCGTGCTCGTCGTCGGGCGCCGGCGGCGCCTCCGAGGCGACGGGTCGGGTCGCGACCGCCACCACCCGGTTGCCGGCCACGAACTCCGCGTCCAGCGCGGCGCGAGCCTGCTCCGGCACGTCCGTGCAGCGGTCGAGCACGGTCTCCGGCGCTCCCTTGGTGACCAGGACGGTCGCACCCGCGGGGTCGCGGACCACGACCGAGACCATCCGGCGCTCGTGGTCGAAGGGCAGCACGCCCAGCGTGGTCCAGCGAGCGACCTCCGCCTTGACCGCGAGCGCAGCCGGCGACTCCCAGAGCGCCTCGTCGAGCGGGTTGCCGCCCACGGACCGGCCGTCCTCGGTCGCGTTCTCGGTGGAGAGCAAGCCCCAGCGCAGCACGTCGCGCGGGTGCAGGTCACCGGTCGCCCACGCGCGCGCGTACGCCACCTGTCCGAGCGTGAGGGTGCCGGTCTTGTCCGTGAACAGGACGTCGACGTCGCCGAGGTCCTCGATGCACACCAGTCGCTTGACCAGCACCTTGCGGCGGATCATCCGGCGCGAGCCCGCCGTGAGGCTGGTCGACACGACGGCGGGCAGCAGCTGCGGTGTGATGCCCACCGCGATGGCAAGCGAGAAGAGCAGCGCGTCGAGGAACGGACGGTGCAGCACCAGGTTGACCGCGAAGATCGACGTGGTCAGCGCCCCCGCGACGTACACCAGCAGCATGGAGAACCGGCGCAGACCCACCTGGAACTGGGTCTCGAGCTGATGGGTCCCCAGCCCCGCCGCGATCGCCCCGAACTCTGTGCCGCGTCCGGTGGAGACCACGACGCCGCGGCCACTGCCCGCGTGCACGACCGTGCCCATCAGCGCGCAGCACCTCAGCTCCGCGAGCGGGGTGCCGACGCCCACCGGGTCCGTCGCCTTGTCGACCGGCAGTCCCTCGCCCGTCAGCACGGACTCGGTGCAGGCGAGCCCGGCGACCGCGAGCAGCCGCACGTCGGCCGGCACCACCTCGCCCAGCCGCAGCTCGATCACATCTCCCGGGACCAGCGCGGTGACGTCGACCGACTGTGCCCGACCGTCGCGGACGACCACCGCCTGGTGCCGGATGGTCGAGTGCAGGGCCTGCGCCGCTCGCTCCGCCCGGTACTCGTTGACGAACCCGAGCCCGACGGACATCGCGACGATCACGCCGATGATGACGGCGTCGCTGCGCTCCCCGACCAGGTACGACGCCGCGGCCGCGGCCAGCAGCAGCCCGAGGAGCGGGGAGCGCACCTGGTGCCACAGGACGGGGAGCAGCCGGGCGCGGTGCGAGGAGACCGCGTTGGGTCCGTGCTGCAGGAGCCGCCGAGCGGCCTCGTCGGGGCTGAGCCCGCGTTCCGCGCTCACCTCGAGCGCGGCGCAGACGGCCGGGCCCGTCGAGACGGCGGCGTCCGACACCGCGGACGGGGTGGCGGTGGTCATTGGCCGGTGCGGCCGTCGATGCACTCGCGCAGCAGGTCGGCGTGGCCGGCGTGGCGCGCGTACTCCTCGATCAGGTGCACCAGGACGTCGCGCACCGACACGGTGCCGTCACGGTGCGGCGCCGTGTCGCCGAGGTGGTCGTCGTCCAGGCCGTCCAGCCACTCGTCGGCCTGCGCGACCTGGTGCTTCCACGTGGCGAACGCCTCGTCGACCACGGCCGGGTCCGGCACGGCGCCGTCGAAGTCGTCGTCGGGCGCGTCCGGGGCCCAGTAGAGCGGCGGCTCGTCCTGGCGCCCCTGCAGCACCCGCCGGAACCAGCTCTGCTCGACGTGCGCGAGGTGGCGCACGAGGCCCAGGAGGCTCAGCGTGCTGGGCGGCACCGAGCGGCGCGCCAGCTGCTCCGCGTCGAGGTCCTGGCACTTCAGCTCGATGGTGAGCCGGTAGTTGGTCAGGTACTCCCGGTACGTCGCCAGCTCCCCCACGGGGTTCCCGTAGGTGCGGGGGTCGAGCTCGGGCGTGGTCCACGTGTCGCTCATGCCGACCACCAGATCACGGACGCGGCCTGGCGCGGAAGCGCAATGCCGCGAGCACCGGGACCGCGATCACGGCTCCCGCACCGGAGACCATCAGCGGCACGGTTCCCCTGCCGGGCCCCACGTCCCACAGCAGCCCCGCCCAGAGGCCGGCCACGAGCACGGCCCCGCTGCTCAACGCCTGGAACGCGCCCTGGGCGCGGCCACGGTGCTCCGCCGGCACCAGCGACGAGATCCACGCCTTGCCCACACCGTCCGTCAGGGCCGGGAACAGGCCGTAGACGGCCAGCAAGACGAACACGACCGGCCCCTTGCCGACCAGCGCGAGGCCGACGTAGCCGACGGCGAACGCCAGCAGGCCCACCGCGTAGACGTAGGCCCGCGGCCAGCGGTCCGTCAGCGCGCCGGCCGGGTACGAGCCGACCGCGTAGACGACGTTGAACAGCACGTAGGCCAGCACCACCTGCGTGGTGCCGAACCCGAGCTCCGAGACCCGCAGCAGCAGCAACGTGTCGGAGAAGTTGACCAGCCCGACGACGACGAGCACGCCGACCACCCACCAGTACGCCGCAGGCAGCGGGTGGGACGGCGCCGCGGATACCGCGGCGGGTCGGGCCGGGGCGCCTGCGGGCGCGGGTGCCCGATGCTCGCGCACCAGCACGACGAGGCCGGCGGACAGCGCCGCCGGCACCACCGCCCACCACAGGGCCGCGTGCAGGTTGCCACCCATCACGGACAGCGCGAGCAGCCCGAGCAGCGGCCCGACCACCGCTCCGAGCGTGTCCCCCGCCCGGTGGAAGCCGAACGCCCGGCCGAGGTTCTCCGACGGGACCGACGCCGCGATCAGCGCGTCCCGCGGTGCCGACCGCACGCCCTTGCCCAGCCGGTCGACCGTCCGGCCGGCCAGCACCATCGGCCACGCCCCGGCCGCCGCGACCAGCACCTTGCCGACGGCGGCGAGGCCGTAGCCGGCGCCGATGAACCGCACGCGCCCCGCTCTGTCCGACCACCGACCCGTCACGTACCGGGTCAGTCCGGCCGTACCCTCCGCCACGCCCTCGATCACGCCGAGCACCACGGGGGGCGCGGCGAGCACGCCCGTCACCAGCACGGGGAGCAGCGGGTAGAGCAGCTCGCTGGCGGTGTCCTGGAACAGGGAGACGAGCGTCAGCACGACGAGGTTCCGGGTGAGCCACCGTCGCCGGTCCCCCGACCTGCTCGCCATGCCGGCCCCTCTCACCGGTGACGGCGTCGCCACCGGGTGCCAAGGTAGGCCTGGTCGCCGGCAGGCGACGACCACGCACGGTGACCCGAGGGGGATGCATGAGCGAGTGGCCGGGACCGATCTTCGCCCTGACCCTGTTCGCCGAGGACCTCGGCGAGACCAAGCGCTTCTACACCGAGGTGTTCGGGTTGCCCGTCGTCTACGAGGACGCCAACTCGGCGGTGTTCCAGCTCGGTGAGACGTTGATCAACCTGCTGGCGGTGTCGCAGGCGCCGGGGCTCGTCGGACCCGCCCCGATCGCGCCACCGGAGGCCGGCGTGCGCAGCCAGCTGACGCTGAAGGTCGCGGACGTCGACGCCATGTGCGCCGAGCTCGAGCGCCGCGGCGTCACCCTGCTGAACGGGCCGATGGACCGCCCCTGGGGCCCGCGCACGGCCGCGTTCCGCGACCCGACCGGCACGGTCTGGGAGATCGCCTCCCAGTAGCCTGCGGCGGGTGACCACCGAGCTGAGCGACCGGCTGCGCGGCGCCGTCGAAGGCCTGACGCCCGGGTACTTCGCCCTGGTCATGGCCACCGGCATCATCTCCGTCGGCATGCGGCTCGAGGGGTTCGTCGTGATCTCCGACGCCCTGCTCGCCGTCACGGCCGCCGGCTACGCCGTGCTGGTCGTGCTGACCGTGTGGCGCCTGCTCGCGTACCGACGCGCCGTGAGCGACGACTTCAACGACCCGAGACGCGCCTTCGGCTTCTTCACCTTCGTCGCCGCCACCAACGTGCTGGGCGTCCGGCTCGGGGCCGACGGCCACCATGCCGCGACCGCCGCGCTGCTGGTCGTCTCGGGCGCCTCGTGGCTGGTGCTCGGGTACGTCGTCCCGTGGACCGCAGCCCTCGGTCGGCAGCAACGACCGATCGTCGCCGACGCGAACGGCACCTGGTTCATCTGGGTGGTCGCCAGCCAGTCGGTCGCGATCGCCGCGGCGACCATCGAACCCGTCTTCGGCACCGGCCGCCGCGAGCTGGCTGTGCTCGCCGTCACCTCGTGGTCCGTAGGGGTGTTCCTCTACGCGGCCGCGGGGATCTTCGTCGCGCTGCGGCTGATGCTCTACCGGTTCGGTCCGGAGGACCTCACGGCGCCCTACTGGGTGTCGATGGGCGCCCTGGCGATCTCGGTGCTGGCGGGCGCGCGCATCGTCGAGATGGCGGACGCGCCGATGGTGCAGGCGACGCGAGGGCTGATCGCCGGCCTGACGGTGGTGCTGTGGGCGTTCGCCACCTGGCTGATCCCGGCGCTGGTCGCCGCGGGCTGGTGGCGGCACGTCGCCCGACGGCTACCCCTGCCCTACGACGCCACGCTGTGGAGCATCGTGTTCCCGCTCGGCATGTACGGCGTCGCCGGCATCTACCTGGGCCAGGCCGACCAGCTGCCGGTGGTGGGGATGGTCGGGCGCGTGGAGCTGTGGGTGGCGCTGGTCGCCTGGATCGTGGTGTTCGGCGCGATGCTGCGGCACGTGTGGCTGAGCGTCGTCGTCGGCGCGCGGGCCCGGCGGGACGAGAGGCCCGGGGCCGTCGCGCACTGAGCCCAGCGGCCCGGCTCCCGCGGTGGCGGGTGTGGGTGCACGGAGGGAGGGTGCGGGCATGAGCGAGGAACGACACTCCCTGCCCGGCAGCACCCGGCACCCGGTGCCCGACGCCCGGCCGGTGGGCGGTCCCGAGCCGACCGCAACGGTGGAGGTCACGCTCGTGCTGCGCCGACGTGGTGAGCTGCCACCGCCCGGTGGTGCGCCGCTGAGCCGCGAGCAGCTCGCCGCCACGGCCGGCGCGGACCCGCAGGACCTGGAGCTGGTGCGCCGCACGCTGGCGGCGGCCGGGGTCACCGTGACGGCCGAGGACCCGGTCTCGCGGCGCGTCCAGGCGCAGGGCAGCCTGCAGACGCTGGAACGGGTGTTCGGCACGTCCCTCGGGCTCGTGGAGTCACCGGCGCCGGACGGCACCGGCACCGTCACGCACCGGCAGCGGACCGGCGAGCTGTCGGTGCCCGGCCCGTTGGCCGGCGTGGTGGTCGCAGTCCTGGGCCTGGACGACAGGCCCCAGGCGAGGACCCGGTTTCGACCCGCCGCCGCCGGCGCCCGAGCGTTCACCCCGCAGCAGCTCGGCACCGTCTACCGGTTCCCCGCCGGCACCACGGGCGCCGGGCAGAGGCTCGCCGTCCTCGAGCTCGGCGGCGGCTACAGCGACGCCGACCTGGCCGCCTACTGGTCCCGCGTCGGCGTGACCTCCCCGCCGACCGTGACGGCCGTCGGTGTGGACGGCGCCGGGAACGCCCCGGACGGCAACCCGTCCGGCGCCGACGGTGAGGTGATGCTCGACATCGAGGTCGCCGGCGCTCTCTCCCCCGGCGCTGACCTGGTGGTGCACTTCGCACCGAACACCGACCGCGGCTTCCTCGACGCGCTGGCGACCGCGGTGCACGCCAGCCCGACGCCAGCCGCCGTGAGCATCAGCTGGGGGCAGTCGGAGGACCAGTGGACGGCGCAGGCCCGGGCCGCGATGGACCAGGCGATGGCGGACGCCGGCGCCCTGGGCGTCACGGTGTGCGTGGCCTCCGGCGACGACGGCAGCAACGACAACGCCACCGACGGTCGGCCGCACGTCGACTACCCCGCCTCCAGCCCGCAGGCGCTCGGCTGCGGCGGCACCACGCTGCACGCCGACGCCAGGACTGGCCGGGTCGCGACCGAGACGGTGTGGTTCCACGGCGCCGGCCAGGGCGGCACCGGCGGTGGGGTGAGCGACGTCTATCCGACGCCGGCGTGGCAGTCCGGCGTCGGCGTGCCGCCGAACGCCGCGACCGACCGGCCGGGGCGTGGTGTGCCCGACGTCGCCGGGGACGCCGACCCCGCCACGGGGTACGACGTCCGGGTGGACGGGACGGACACCGTCATCGGGGGGACGAGCGCCGTCGCACCGCTGTGGGCGGCACTCGTGTGCCGCCTGGCCGAAGGGCTCGGACGGCTGCCCGGTCCGCTCGGCCGGAAGCTCTACACCGGTGCACGTGCGGGGGCGCCGACCGGTGGCCTGCGGGACATCACGTCCGGCACCAACGGGGCTTACTCCGCAGGGCCGGGCTGGGACCCGTGCACGGGGCTGGGCGTTCCCGACGGCCAGGCGCTGCTGGACAGGCTCCGCGCAGCACACGCCTGACCTCAGACCCCTGAACGGTGGGATCGTCCCAGCACGGCTCGTCGCCGGCCCACCACACGGCAGGGAGGTTCGATGCACGTGCCACCACCCGCAGCAGCGTGGATGCGCACCCACCGTCGAGGTCTGCGCCGAACGCTGAAGGCCCTGCTGGTCCTGGCGATCGTGCTGGTGGTGGCGCTCGCCGCGTACGTCGGCGACGTGACGGTCCGGCAGCAGCAGGAGGTCGTCATCCCCGCCCCGACCGGCCGGTATCCCGTCGGCCGGACGATGGCCGACTGGACCGACGACGCCCGCACCGACCCGCTCGCTCCGCGGTCGGGCACGCCACGCGAGCTGTCCGTGTGGCTCTGGTACCCGGCCGCACCGGCGCCAGGCGCGGCACCTGCGCGCTACACCCCGGGCGCATGGTCAGGACTGCACCTGCACGGCCCGCTCGGGCTGGGCGAGACCCGTTTCGACCACGTCGGGGTGCACGCCGTCGCCGACGCCCCAGCCGCGTCCGACCGCTTCCCCGTGGTCGTGCTCGAACCGGGGTTGGGTCTGGCCGCGCCGCAATACACCACGCTCGCGGAGAACCTGGCCAGCCACGGATACCTGGTCGCCGGGATCACGCCCACCTACAGCGCCAACCTGACCGTGCTGGACGGACGGCCGGTGGGCGCGACACCCGCCGTCAACCCGCAGGAGTCCGACGCGGCCGCCATGCGTCCGGCCGCCGACCGGCTGGTCAGCGTATGGGCAGCCGACGACCGCTTCGCCGCGTCCCGGGTCGCGGCGCTGGATGCGACCGGCCGGTTCGCCGGGCATGTCGACGCGGCAACCACCGCGTACCTGGGGCACTCCTTCGGCGGCGCGGCCGCACTGCAGGCCTGCCACGACGACCCGCGGTGCGCAGGCGCGGCCGACCTGGACGGGACCCAGTTCGGCACGGTCGTCCAGTCCGGACTGGGGAAGCCGATGATGCTGCTGGCCAGCCAGGGCTCCTGCATCACCGGGACCTGCCGGCCGAGCAACCCAGACGAGCAGTCCGAACGCGATGCGGCCCGCTCCTTGCTGGTCGCCAGCACCGGACCCGTCTGGAGCTTCCAGCTCGACGGCGCCGCCCACTTCAACTTCAGCGACTACGGCGCCTACTACCTGGCCGCACCGATCCGGTACCTGCTCGGCCTCGGCTCGATCGACGGCGACCACGCGCTGACCATCGCCGACGCCTACCTGGCTGCGTTCGTCGACCACGTGGCCCGGGGCTTGCCGGAGCCTCTGCTGGCCGGGTCCACCCCGTACCCCGAGGTGCAGCGCACTGCTTCTTGAGCAGGTGCTCCGCGCTGCACGGTGCCGCCGGACGAACCGCGGGACGTGGACGCCGGCGCCCCCGCGAACGTCACCGTCGCGCCCGAGGACCCGCTCGACAGCCCGTGCGTCAACTGCTGGGCCTCGGCAGGACCGCATCCCCGCACAGACGTCGAGCAGCCGTCACGATCCGGGGAACGTCACCTGGAAGAGTGCATGGGCCTGCCACCGGCCCGCGATTCGCAGGTAGTCCGGCGCCACGCCGTACTGGACGAACCCGTTCGAGGCCAGCACGCGCTGGGAGGCGGTGTTGTCGAGCAGCGTGCTCGCCTCGAGCCGATGGAGCCCGAGCTCCTCAGCCGCGAGCCGCTTGGCGGCGGCGACCGCCCTCGTCGCGATCCCACGGCCGTTGCGGTCCTGCGCCACCCAGTAGCCGACGCTCGCGGACTGGAAGGCGCCCCGGATGATGTTGTTGAGGTTGAGGATGCCCACCACGTCGCCGCCCTCGACCAGCACGGCGGGGTACATCGTTCCCGCCTCGGCTGACGCGAGCGCCGTCCGCACCGCGCGCTCCTGCCCCTCGTCGGTGAACCAGTCCTCGGCGCGCACCGGGCTCGTCGGCGCGAGGAAGTCCCGGTTCGCCCGGACCAGCCGCGCCAGGACCGGTGCGTCACCGAGGGTCAGCCGGCGCAGGGGCGAGGCCGCGTCTGCGATCACCGTCACGCGCCTGCTCCCTCCGATCGCAGCCCGCGGTCCGACCGGCGGCTCGACGGGCCGGCCGGTGCGGCCACCAGCGTCACACGTTGAAGCGGAACTCCACCACGTCGCCGTCGGCCATCACGTAGTCCTTGCCCTCGATCCGGGCCTTGCCGGCCGCGCGCACCGCCGCGACGGACCCGGCCTCCACCAGGTCCGCGTAGCTGATCACCTCGGCCTTGATGAAGCCCCTCTGGAAGTCCGTGTGGATCACCCCGGCGGCCTGCGGCGCGGTCCAGCCCTGGTGGATGGTCCACGCGCGGGCCTCCTTGGGGCCGGCGGTGAGGTACGTCTGCAGGCCGAGGGTGTGGAACCCGACGCGGGCCAGCTGGTCCAGCCCGGACTCCTCCTGACCGTTGGCGGCGAGCATCTCGCGGGCCTCGTCCGGCTCGAGCTCGACCAGCTCGGCCTCGAACTTCGCGTCGAGGAAGACGGCGTCGGCGGGCGCGACGGCCGCACGCAGCCTCTCCTGCATCGCGGTGTCCACCAGGCCCTCGTCGTCCGTGTTGAACACGTAGATGAACGGCTTGGTGGTCAGCAGGCCGAACTCCGCGAGCGTCTGGACGTCCACACCGTCGGCCAGCGAGAGCGGACGACCGTCCTCCAGCACCGACTGCGCCTGCTGCGCGGCGGCCAGGGATGCGGCGTCGGCCCGCTTGAGCCGCACCTCCTTCTCCAGGCGCGGCACCACCTTCTCCAGCGTCTGCAGGTCCGCGAGCGCCAGCTCGGTGTGGATCGTCTCGATGTCCGCCAGCGGCTCGACGCGACCCTCGACGTGCACCACGTCCGGGTCGGCGAACGCCCTGGTCACCACGCAGATCGCGTCGGCCTCACGGATGTTGGCGAGGAACTTGTTGCCCAGCCCCTCGCCCTCGCTCGCACCCTTGACGATGCCGGCGATGTCGACGAACGACACGGTGGCCGGGATCGTCCGCTCGGAGCCGAACACGCGGGCGAGCTCGGTCAGCCGGGGGTCGGGCAGCGGGACCACGCCGACGTTGGGCTCGATGGTCGCGAACGGGTAGTTGGCGGCGAGCACCTGGGCCTGCGTCAGTGCGTTGAAGAGGGTGGACTTGCCGACGTTGGGCAGGCCGACGATGCCGATGGTGAGCGCCACGGCGGGAGAGTCTACGGGTCAGGCCATCGCGATCAGCCGGCGCAGCAGGTCGGGAGCGGTGCGGTCGAGCGTGCGACCGCCGAGCAGCACACCGAGTGCCATCAGCGCCGTCCCGAGCGCCGGACCGACCGCGAGGGTCACCCAGCCGAGCGCCTCGCGGTGCCCGGCCACCGACATCACGGCGAGCACCGTGACCGGCGCGCACAGCAGCCCGACCGCCGTCCAGCCGGCGAGCTGCGTCAGCATCGCGGGGACGGTGGCGCCCTGCTGGGTGGAGAACGGGTTCTCCCCCGCCTTGCGCACGCGGTAGACGACGAGTGCCGAGGCGACGGACGAGACCCCGAGGGTCGTGGTCAGCGTGCCCAGGGCGCTGCCGAGCAGCGGCGCGACGGCGTCCGGGCGATGGAGGAAGAGCGCGCACGCGATCGTCATGACCGTCACCACCGGCACGCCGAGCACCAGGGCGGCGAGCACGCGGCCCACGCGGTCCACCCCGCCGCGCACCCCCGCGGCGACGTGCACCCAGAACGCCGGCCCGTCGAAGCTGATGTCGGAGGAGATGGACCAGCCGAGCAGGAAGCCTGCGAGCGGGCCCGCAGCCAGCACCAGGCCGCTGCCCATGCCGAGCACGGCGAAGAGCACGGGGAAGACCGGCACGGCCACGACCGCCATGGCGTAGCGGGGATCGCGGACCCAGTAGGTCAGGCACCGGGCCAGCACGGCACCCCGTGGGCTGGCCGGCACGCGGGCGAACCACCCGAGCCCGCGCTGACGCCGTCCGGCCACGTCGTGCGGCGGGTCCACCAGGGCCCGGGCGAGCGACCGGTCCCAGACGAGCACCCCCACCGCGACCGTGGCGAGGGCGACCACCAGCCGCGCCAGCGCCTGCCACCAGCGTCCCGACGCCACGTCGGGCGCCAGGGCCCAGGCCGCCCCGAACGGTGTCCAGCCGACGGCCTGCACCACCGGCGCCGTGTCGGCCGCACGGATACGGGACGCACCCATGGTCAGCCCGGACATCGCCGGGCCGATGAACATCATCGGGATCAGCACCAGCGCGGCGCCGAGCTCGCGCACCCGCCGCCGCACCACGACCCGCGCCAGCGCGGTGGTCAGCGCGCGCGAGCCGACGACGCAGGTCGCCACCGCGAGGACGGCGCCCAGCAGGCTGGCGACCAGGGCCGCCGGTTCCCGCCACCACAGGATCGCCGACCCCAGCGCGGCGAGCACCGTCAGCAGTCCGGGCACGCCGACCAGCCCGGAGACCGCCAGGCCGGTGAGCAGGTGCGCCCGACGGATGGGGTAGGGCGCGAAGCGTGCGGGGTCCATCGTGGCGTCGACGCCGAACGCGACGAGCGGCACCACGCACCAGGCGAGCACCAGCGCAGCACCGGCGACGACGACCACGAGCTCCCGGAGCGCCAGCGCCTGGGTGCTGACGTAGACGAGGCCACCCGTCACGACCACGAGCACACCCAGCCCGTACAGCAGCGCGAGCAACATCAGCACCACCTGCCAGGCGCTGCGCTTCAACCCGTTGGCGAGCAGCCTCAGCTTGAGGCGGACGAGGTGCCCAACCACGCCAGTCCCCCGCCCGTGATCCGTCCGCCGACCAGCTGCACGAACCGGTCCTCCAGCGTGCCGGCGCCGCGCACCTCGTCCACCGTTCCCGCGGCCAGCACGTGGCCGCCGGCGATCACCGCGACGTGGTCGCACATCCGCTGCACCAGGTCCATCACGTGCGAGGAGACGATCACCGTGCCGCCGCCCGCCACGTACGCGGCGAGGATGTCCCGGATGTTCGCGGCCGAGACCGGGTCGACCGCCTCGAACGGCTCGTCGAGCACCAGCAGCCGGGGCGCGTGCACCATGGCGCACGCCAGCGCGATCTTCTTCGTCATGCCGGCGGAGTAGTCGACCACCAGCGTGTCCGCGTCCCGCTCCAGGTCCATGGTCCGCAGCAGGTCGGAGGTGCGGGCAGCCACCGTGTCGCGGTCGAGACCGCGGAGCAGACCGGCGTACGTGATGGCCTGCGCGCCGGTCAGACGGTCGAACAGCGGGATGCCGTCCGGCAGCACGCCGAGCAGCGCCTTGCCCCGCAGCGGATCGGACCACAGGTCGACGCCCTGCACCCACACGCTGCCGAAGTCGGGCCGCAGCAGCCCCGTCGCCATCAGCAGCGTGGTCGTCTTCCCGGCACCGTTCGGCCCGACCAGGCCGTAGCAGGAGCCGGTCGGCACGTCGAGGTCCAGACCGGCGACCGCGATGGTGCTGCCGAACCGACGCCACAGGCCGCGGAGCACCAGTGCCGGGGGCTCGGCGAGCGGCTGAGCAGGGGCGAGCGGCGGTGGTGGATCGGGAGGGAGCAGCGGCCCCTGGTTGCCGTCGGGCACGGGCGTCAGCATAGGTGCGGGCACCCACGCGGGTCCGGGGTTCCGCCGGGCCAGGTGCGGGCGGACCGGCGCGGCGGACCGGCTGGGACGGCCGCCGTGCGCGCCGCGACCGGCATGTCGGTGGTCGGCGGCACCCTGGCGGCATGGACGTGGGCGTGCTGCTGCTGGGACTGGCCGTCGGGGTCGTGCTGGGGGCGGCCCTCGGCTGGGTGGGGGCAGGATCCCGGGCAGCAGCCCGCGTCCGGGCGGCCGAGGTGGCGGCGGCTCGCGCGGAGGCGGGCTGTGCGGCGGAGCGCACCGCGGCGGCGGCCGCCCGCGCGGACGACGAGCGTGCGGCGGAACGGTTCAAGGCGCTGGCCGCCGACGCCCTGGCCGCGAGCAGCGAGCAGTTCCTCGCGCTGGCGCACCAGCGGCTGGCCGCCGAGCACCAGACCCAGGTCGGTGAGCTGGCGCAGCGCGAGCAGGCGGTCCGCGCCCTGGTCGAGCCGGTCGGGCGCACGCTGGACCAGGTGCGCGAGCAGCTCCAGGTGGCGGAGCAGGCCCGTGCCGCCGGCCAGGCGGCGCTCGGTGAGCAGGTCCGCGCCATGCACGCAGTGTCCGAGCAGCTGCGCGGGGAGACGGCACAGCTGGTCACCGCCCTGCGGGCGTCCCAGGTGCGCGGCCGGTGGGGCGAGGTCCAGCTGCGCCGGGTTGTCGAGGCGGCCGGGATGCTGCCGCACGTCGACTTCGTCGAGCAGGAGAACGTCCGCACCGACGACGGTCTGCTGCGCCCCGACCTGGTGGTGCGCCTGGCGGGCGGCAAGAACGTGGTGGTGGACGCGAAGGTGGCGTTCCTCGGGTTCCTCGACGCCGCGCAGACGTCCGACCCCGCCGTGCGGGCCGCGCGGCTGAGCGACCACGCGCGGCACGTGCGCCGGCACGTCGACGACCTGGCGGCCAAGCAGTACTGGGAGCAGTTCGCGCCCGCACCGGAGTTCGTCGTGATGTTCGTCCCCGCCGACGCGTTCTGGCACGCCGCGCTCGACGAGGACCCGGGCCTGGCGGAGTACGCCTTCGACCGGCACGTCGTGGTGGCGACTCCCTCCACGCTGCTGGCCCTGCTCCGGACGGTCGCCTACGCCTGGAAGCAGGACGCCCTCGCCGCCAACGCCCAGGCGGTGCTGTCGCTGGGCAAGGAGCTGCACGGTCGGCTCGCGACGATGGGCTCGCACCTCGCGCGGCTGGGCCGGGCGATCGACGCGACCGCCTCTGCGTACAACCAGACGGTCGGCTCCCTCGAGACGCGGGTGCTGGTCAGCGCCCGGCGGTTCGCCGACCTGCACGTCACCGACGCCGAGCTGCCCTCACCACCGCCCGTCGACCCCCGCCTGACCACGCTGACCGCACCGGAGCTGCTGGCCTCGACCGACGAGCGGCTGGTGGTGCTGGAGCAGGCCGCGCTGGCGGAGGAGGACGGTCGCCGGGACGCCGCCGCGCTGCGCGCCGAGGCGGCCTCGCCGCACGCCGGCCCGACGGAGGTCGCGGGCTGACCCTGGGGCGGCAGCGGTGCCGCGTGAACGGCCTGCGCGGGCGGACATCCGTGCCGCGAACGAGCGGACCGGCCCGACGTCGGCCGAACGCTAGACGCCCTGGACGTCCAGCGAGCGCCGGCCCTCGCGCGCCGGCCGCGTCTCGGCGCCCGCCGCCTTCAGGTCGGCGCGCAGCTCCCGCGGCAGCGAGAACATCAGGTCCTCGGTCGCCGTGCGGACCTCCTCCACGTCGCCGAAGCCGAGCTCGGCCAGACGGGTCAGCACGTCCCTGACCAGGATCTCCGGCACCGAGGCGCCGGACGTGACGCCCACGGTGGCCGCCTCGGCCACCCAGGCCGGGTCGATCTCCGCGGCGGTGTCGATCCGGTGCGCCGCGCGGGCACCCGACTCGAGCGCCACCTCCACGAGCCGCACGGAGTTCGACGAGTTCGCCGAGCCGACCACCACGACGACGTCGCACGACGGCGCCATCTTCTTCACCGCCACCTGGCGGTTCTGCGTCGCGTAGCAGATGTCGTCGCTCGGCGGGTCCTGCAGCGCGGGGAACCGCTCACGCAGCCGTCGGACGGTCTCCATCGTCTCGTCCACCGACAGGGTGGTCTGCGAGATCCACACGACACGCTCGGGGTCGCGGACCTCGACGGCGTCCACGTCGTCCGGGGAGTTGACCACCTGGATGTGCTCGGGCGCCTCCCCCGACGTCCCCTCGACCTCCTCGTGCCCGGCGTGGCCGATCAGCAGGATGTCGAAGTCGTCGTCGGCGAACCGCACGGCCTCCTTGTGCACCTTGGTGACCAGGGGGCACGTCGCGTCGATGGTGCGCAGGGAACGAGCGGCGGCGGCCGCCCGCACCGCCGGTGAGACGCCGTGCGCCGAGAACACCACCCGGGCGCCCTCCGGGACGTCGTCGGTGTCCGCGACGAACACGGCACCGCGAGCTGCCAGCGTGTCCACCACGTGCCGGTTGTGCACGATCTCCTTGCGCACGTACACCGGCGGGCCGTAGTGCTCGAGCGCCTTCTCCACGGCCACCACCGCACGGTCCACGCCGGCGCAGTACCCGCGCGGCGAGGCGAGCAGCACACGACGGGCCACGTCGGACGACGGGCTCGCCGCACCCGCGTCGAGCACGGCCAGGTCCACGGCCTTGTCCACGGCACGGTCGACGGCGTGGTCGACGGACGGACGGTGGGGGTTCACCGCACCAGTCTAGGTCGGGCCTCGGGACCGTCCCTGGGCGGCCGGCGGCGGACGCGTGCAGGTGCCGTGGGCGGCATGGGGCAGTCTGGTGACCGTGAGCGCATCGGCCGATCGGGCGACGGACCGGGCAGCGGAGCGCGCGACGTTCCCACCGCCCGGCAGCCCCGTCGTCCGCCCGCAGGACCCGGACCTGACGGCCCGCGGCCCGCTCCCCCTCCGCGCGGCCGACACCACGCCGGACCGCCCGTGGCCGGTCCGCCACCTCGCCCCGAAGATCGCCGACTACATCGCCCGGATGCCGCCGGTGTGGGTCGAGGGCCAGGTGCTCAACCTCAAGCGGTGGAACTCCCTGTACTTCCTCACGCTGCGGGACACGGACCTCGACATGTCGCTGTCCGTCACCGTCCCGGCGGGCGCGATCGCCTCCGTCGCCGACCGGCTCTCCGACGGCTCGCACCTCGTCGTGCACGCCCGGCCCCGGTACCACGAGAAGCGGGGCGAGCTGACGTTCGCAGCCGACGCCGTGCGGCTGGTCGGCCTGGGCGAGCTGCTCGCGCGGATCGAGCACCTCAAGGGCGTGCTGGGGGCGGAGGGCCTGTTCGACGAGGACCGCAAGCGGCCGCTGCCCTTCCTGCCGGCGGTGGTCGGGCTCGTGTGCGCGCAGCAGGGGGACGCCGAGCACGACGTGGTCTCCAACGCGCGGGCCCGCTGGGCCGCGGTGCAGTTCGAGATCCGGCGGGTCACCGTCCAGGGCCCTCGCGCGGTGCCGGAGGTGACGGCCGCGATCGCCGAGCTCGACGCCGACCCGCGGGTCGAGGTGATCGTCGTCGCGCGGGGCGGCGGGTCGTTCGAGGACCTGCTCCCGTTCAGCAACGAGGCGCTGGTGCGCGCGGCGGCGGCCTGCCGCACGCCTCTGATCAGCGCGATCGGGCACCACCTCGACTCTCCGCTGCTCGACCTGGTGGCCGACTGGCGCGCCTCCACGCCGACGGACGCCGCGAAGCGCGTGGTCCCCGACGTCACGGAGGAACGCGCCCGCCTGACGCAGGCGCGCCACCGTGCCCGCGCGGCGGTGCTGGGCCGCCTGACGCGTGAGCAGTCGACGCTGGACCACTGGCGCGGGCGGCCGGTGCTGGCACGTCCCGTCACGCTGGTCGAACCGCACCAGCTCGCGCTCGACCGGCTGGTGGACCGCGGCCGCCGGACGGTCGGCGCTGCGCTCGCGGAGGCAGGCATCGCCACGGCGCGCCTCGCCGCACAGGTGCGGGCGCTGTCCCCGGCCGCGACGCTCGACCGCGGGTATGCGGTGGTGCAACGCGCTGACGGCGGGGTGGTGCGCGACCCGGCGGAGGTCGCCGACGGCGAGCCGCTCGCGGTCCGCGTGGCGCGGGGCCGGTTCGCGGTGACCGTCTCGACGCCCGCGACGGCAGCGCAGCCGGACGGGGCCGCCGGCCGTCGCACGCCGCGTCGGTGAGGGCTGGTTGACTTCTCCCGTGCCGAAGCCAGCCGTACCGCCGACCGATCCGAACGCCGACGTGCAGGGCCTGGGGTACGAGCAGGCACGTGACGAGCTGGTGGCCGTGGTCGCACGCCTGGAGAGCGGCGCCGGCTCCCTCGAGGAGGCCCTGGCGCTGTGGGAGCGGGGCGAGGCGCTGGCCGCGCGCTGCCAGCAGTGGCTGGACGGCGCGCGCGAGCGGCTGGCCACCGCGGCGGCACCCAGAGGCGCAGGTCAGACGAGCACGGCCGGCGCGGCCGGCGCGCAGGACGAGCGGCCGCAGCAGCAGGCCGGTAGCGACGACGAGGACGGGGACGACGAGTGAACGACGCACGGGCGCTGGTGATCGGTGAGGCGCTGGTCGACGTGGTGGTGCGCGAGGACGGCAGCCGTGAGGAGCACCCCGGCGGCAGTCCGGCGAACGTGGCCCTCGGCCTCGCCCGGCTGGGCCGCGAGGCGGACCTGCTGACGTGGCTGGCGCCTGACGCCTACGGCGACCGCGTCCGTGAGCACCTGGCCGCGTCGGGGGTGCACGTCCTCACCGCGCCGGTGCACGCCACCCGCACCCCGGTCGCCGTGGCGCATCTCGACGCCACCGGTGCCGCGACCTACGAGTTCGACCTGGAGTGGGACCTGCCGGCGACGTGGGACGGCGACGACGTCGACCCGGTCGTGGTGCACACGGGCTCGATCGCCACCACGTTGCAGCCGGGCGGCGGCGCCGTGGCGCGTCTGGTGGCGGCGCGCCGTGCCACGTCCACCATCAGCTACGACCCCAACATGCGTCCGGCGCTGATGGGTTCGCCCGCGCAGACCCTGCCGGTGGTGGACGCCCTGGTCGCCGCCGCGGACGTGATCAAGGTCAGCGACGAGGACCTGCTGTGGCTGCACCCCGACGAGGCGCCGGACGACGTCGCGGCCCGATGGGCGACGGCCGGACCGGCCGTCGTGGTGGTGACCCACGGCGGTGAGGGCGCCTTCGCCGTCACGTCCACCGGTCTCCGCGTGCAGATCGTCGCGCCACGCGTCACAGTGGCGGACACGGTCGGTGCCGGGGACTCGTTCATGAGCGGCCTGATCGACGGCCTCTGGACGGCCGGGCTGCTGGGCGCCGACCGGCGCGCGGCGCTGCACGCGATCGACGAGGGGACGCTGACGGCTGTGCTCGAGCGGTGCGCGCGGATCGCCGCCATCACCGTGTCGCGCGCCGGGGCCAATCCCCCGACTGCTGCGGAGGTGGATGCATGACGAGCACGACCGATCGACCGACGACCCCGGGACAGGCCTGGGCCGCGCTGCTCGAGGGCAACGAGCGGTTCGTCCGGGGCGAGATGGTGCACCCGTCGCAGGACGCGGCGCACCGCGCGGCGCTCAGCTCGAGCCAGGCGCCGTTCGCGGTCGTGTTCGGCTGCTCCGACAGCCGTGTCGCGGCGGAGATCGTGTTCGACCAAGGGCTCGGCGACGCCTTCGTCGTCCGCACCGCAGGTCACGTCATCGACACCACGGTGCTCGGGTCGATCGAGTTCGGCGTCGAGGTGCTCGGCACGCCGCTGGTGGTGGTGCTGGCCCACGACAAGTGCGGGGCGGTCGCGGCTGCCGCCAAGACGCTCGCCAGCGGTGAGCAGGCGCCGGGGTTCGTCCGCGCGGTGGTCGACCGGGTGATCCCGAGCATCGTCGGGCTGACCAGCACCGGGAAGCCGCTGGACTCCTTCGACGCCGCGGAGCTCGGGCACGAGCACGTCCGGCAGACCGCGCACATGCTCAACGACTACTCGGCCGTGCTCTCCCGGCGGACGGCGGACGGCAGCTGCGCCATCGTCGCCGTCGAGTACACGTTGGAGGACGGCCGCGCGAAGCTGGTCGAGACGGTCGGCCGCCTCGGCTGACCTGCGCTGTTCCGCGCACACTGTGCGCGTGCACAGTCGCTTCCGCCACGTAGATCTCACCTCTCGATCGTCGCCAGGGCGCCTCGGACTGGGAACGTGTACAGTCCCCGGCAGCCCTGGCGACGTCGTCGTCCCCGGGTAGGCCGGAGTGCACGCCGGCCGTTCCTGTTCGAGCGATGACGATCGAGGGGAAGACCACATGCACGCACGTCTGCGCGGTCCGGCGTGGGCCGTCGCGACCACCGTCACGCTGGGAGTGCTGCTGCTCGCCGCCGCACCCGCCACGGCGGACCCCGGCAACGGCCAAGGGCCGGTCCCGGCCGGCATCGTCGTCCGCAAGGTCGACAACCTGCCGCCCGACTTCGCCTCGGGCGTCGACGTCTCCACGGTGCTGGCCGAGGAGGCGAGCGGCGTCGTCTACCGGGACGCCGACGGCCGCCCCACCGACCTGTTCACGCTGCTCAAGGCGTCGGGTGTGAACTACGTCCGGGTGCGGGTGTGGAACGACCCGTACGACACGGCCGGTCACGGCTACGGCGGCGGCACCGTCGACATCGACAAGGCCGTCCAGATCGGTCGCCGCGCGACGGCGGCGGGGCTGCACCTGCTCGTCGACTTCCACTACTCCGACTTCTGGGCGGACCCGAGCAAGCAGCGGGCGCCCAAGGCCTGGGCCGGGTACTCCGTCGCACAGACGGTGGCGGCCGTGGGCGCCTACACCGCCGCGAGCCTGCAGAAGCTCAAGGCCGCCGGCGTCGACGTCGGCATGGTGCAGGTGGGCAACGAGACCAACAACGGCGTGGCCGGCGTCACCGGCTGGCCGGCGATGAGCCAGGTGTTCTCCGCGGGCAGCGCCGCTGTGCGGGCGGTGTTCCCCCAGGCCCTCGTCGCGCTGCACTTCACCAACCCGGAGAAGGCGGGCTTCTACTCGACCGCCGCCGCCCAGCTTGCTGCGAACCACGTGGACTACGACGTGTTCGCCAGCTCCTACTACCCGTACTGGCACGGGACGCTGGACAACCTGACGGCCGTGCTGAAGCAGGTGGCGGACACCTACGGCAAGAAGGTGATGGTCGCCGAGACCTCGTGGGACTACACCCTCGCCGACGGCGACGGTTTCCCCAACACGGTCAACGCCTCCACCGCGACGGACCAGTACCCCGCGAGCGTCCAGGGCCAGGCGAACGAGGTCCGCGATGTGATCCAGGCCGTCGCCAACGTCGGCGCCGCCGGCATCGGCGTCTTCTACTGGGAGCCGGCGTGGGTGCCGGTCGGGCCGCCGAGCGCGCTGCAGCACAACATCGCGCTGTGGCAGTCGACCGGGTCCGGCTGGGCCACCAGCTACGCCGGCTCGTACGACCCCGATGCCGCCGGTATCGCCTATGGCGGTTCCGCCTGGGACAACCAGGCGATGTTCGACGCCACGGGGCGGGCTCTGCCGTCCCTGTCGGTGTTCCGCTACGTCCGCACCGGCGCCACGGCTCCGCGGGCCGTCTACACCGTGCAGCACGTGACGGCGGCGGTCGACGAGGGGACGCCGGTCAGCCTGCCGACCACCGTCCAGGTCACCTACAACACCGGTGCGGTCAAGGCTGAGCCGGTCACCTGGAGCGACGCCCTGCAGTGGATCTCGGGTCCGGGGACCTACACGATCCCGGGATCCACCCACTCGGGCACGCAGGTCAGCGCGACGGTCACCGTGACGGCGCCGAACTACGTGGTGAACCCGAGCTTCGAGCAGTCGGACCTGTCGATGTGGCAGCTGACCGGCACGGGCGCGTCCATCAAGTGGACGTCCGACGCCTCCGACGGGCACGAGGCGCTCGCGTTCTGGGCCGCCCAGCCGTACGCCTTCACGCTGACCCAGCACGTCACCGGCGTGCCCGCGGGTGCGTACACGCTCACCGCGACCGGTCAGGGCGGGTCGCTCGGCGCCAGGGACTCGGTGCTGCTGGCTGCCACGACGACGGCCGGCACGACGACGGCGCGGTTCGCGCTCACGGGGTGGCAGCAGTGGTCGCACCCGTCGGTGCCGGTGCAGGTCGGTGCCGACGGCGCCGTGACGGTGACGGTGACGGGCTCCCTGTCCGCCGGTGCGTGGGGTGCCGTGGACGACGTACGGCTGGTGCGGGCCCACCCCACGGTGGACCGGACGGCACTGAAGGCGCTGGTCGACCGCGCGACGGCCGTGGACCAGGCCCGGTGCACACCGCCGACGGCGCGCGCGCTGCAGCGGGCGATCGAGATCGGCCAGGTGGTGCTGCAGGCCCAGTCACCGGCCGGCGACGTGGTGGACCGCGCTCAGCAGGTGCTGACGGCGGCCCTCGACGGGGTCCGGCCCCTCGGCGGCGGGCGCTGACCCCAGTCCGTCGCAGGGCGGCGGCGACGACCCCCGCCCCGGAGCGGCGGCCGCGGCCGGACCGGTCTCCACGACGGTCCGCCGCGGCCACCGCGGTCCTCGCGGCGCGGCGCGGGCTGCTGCGACGCCTGCGGCAAGATGGGTCCATGACCCCCACCACCGGCAGTGCCGCCGTGCCCGCGGACGCGGGCTTCCGCATCGAGCACGACACGATGGGCGAGGTGCGCGTCCCCGCCTACGCCCTGTACCGCGCGCAGACGCAGCGCGCCGTGGAGAACTTCCCGATCTCCGGCAGCCGTCTGGAGCGGGGTCACATCGAGGCTCTGGCGCGGATCAAGAAGGCGGCAGCCCGGGCCAACGCCGAGCTCGGCGTGCTGGCCGGTGACGTCGCCGACGCGATCGTCGCGGCGGCCGACGAGGTGGCGTCCGGCGCGCACGACGAGCACTTCCCGGTGGACGTCTACCAGACCGGCTCCGGGACCAGCTCGAACATGAACACCAACGAGGTGATCGCCACGCTGGCCACCCGGGCGCTGGGCCGCGAGGTCCACCCGAACGACCACGTCAACGCCTCGCAGTCGTCCAACGACGTGTTCCCCACCTCCGTGCACGTCGCGGCGACCGCCGGCGTTGTGCGTGACCTGGTGCCGGCCCTCGAGCACCTCGCCGAGGCGTTCGAGGCGAAGGCCACCGCCTGGGCCGACGTCGTGAAGTCCGGCCGCACCCACCTGATGGACGCCACGCCCGTGACCCTCGGCCAGGAGTTCAGCGGCTACGGCGCAGCGATCCGGTACGGCGTCGAGAGGCTGCAGGCCGCTCTGCCGCGCGTCGCCGAGGTGCCGCTGGGCGGCACGGCGGTGGGCACCGGCATCAACACGCCCGCCGGCTTTCCGCAGCGCGTGATCGCCCTGCTGCGCGAGGACACCGGCCTGCCGCTGACCGAGGCGCGCAACCACTTCGAGGCGCAGGGCGCCCGCGACGGCCTCGTGGAGCTGTCGGGCGCGCTGCGCACCATCGCGGTGAGCCTGACGAAGATCTGCAACGACCTGCGCTGGATGGGCTCCGGCCCCAACACGGGCCTCGGTGAGATCGCCATCCCGGACCTGCAGCCGGGCTCGTCGATCATGCCGGGCAAGGTCAACCCGGTCGTCCCGGAGGCGACGCTGATGGTCGCGGCGCGGGTGGTGGGCAACGACGCGACGGTCGCGTGGGCCGGTGCGAGCGGCGCCTTCGAGCTCAACGTGCAGATGCCGGTGATGGCCTCGGCGTTGCTCGAGTCCATCCGCCTGCTGTCCAACGCCTCCCGGGTGCTGGCGGACCGCACGGTGGACGGCATCACGCCCAACGTCGAGCGGTCCCGCGCGCTCGCCGAGTCGTCACCCTCGATCGTCACCCCCCTCAACCGGGTGGTCGGTTACGAGGCGGCGGCGAAGATCGCCAAGCACGCCGTCAAGGCCGGCATCACCGTCCGCCAGTCGGTGATCGACCTCGGTTTCGTCGACCGCGGCGAGATCACCGAGGAGCAGCTCGACACGGCGCTCGACATGCTGGCGATGACGAGGCCGCCGCAGACCCACTGAGCGCAGCAGCGGCCCGGCCACCCTGTAGAGGGTGCCGGGCCGCGCCCGTTCGGCGGCTGGGCCGTCGTGGGCCGCAGCCGTGCCGCAGCGGACCCCTCAGGCCGCAGCTGCCGCCGGCGCCTCGTCCGGCACGCTGCGCCGCTGCGCGCGCTGACCGTGCATCAGCAGGGCGGACACCAGCCCGAGCGCGAACACCGCGACCGCCAGCAGCATCGTCTCCGCCACGGCGGTGGCGAAGCCGTGGTGCACCGCCTGGAGCGCCGCGGCCTTGATCTGGTCGGCGACGGCCGGCGGCACCGACGAGGGCAGCTGCGGGGCCGAGGCGGACCCGGACGAGAACGCGGACCCCGACAGGTGCGAGAACCGGTCGAGGAACTGGCCCCGCACGGCGTCCGGGAGCGACGCCGCGGCGTCCTTCGCCGCCGCCGGCACCGTGTGACCGAGCCGCGACGTCAGCATCGCGACGATGGCCGCGGAGCCGATCACACCGCCGATCTGGCGGTTGGTGTTGAACGCGCCCGCACCCGCGCCCGCCGTCCGGTGGTCCAGCCCGCTGGTCGCCAGGTTGGCGAGCGGGGAGAACACGCAGGACGTGCCGAGCCCGAAGAACGCCATCGGGAGCAGCAGCCGCCACGGTGACGCGTCGGGGTCGATCCAGCGCGACACCCACGTGATCGAGACGATGAACATCACGAAGCCGAAGGTGACCACCCACTTCGGCGGGATGCGGTCGGAGAGCCGACCGGCGATCGGCGCCACCACCCCGGACACCAGCGAGGACGGCAGCCCGACCAGCGCCGCGTGCAGCGGCGAGAGACCTGCGACCTCCTGCAGGAACAGCGTGAACGGGAAGAAGATGCCGATCATCGCGAAGCCGACCGCCGCACCGGACACGTTGGCCAGCAGGAAGTTCCGGTTCCGGAACAGCCGCATCGGCAGCAGCGCCTCCTCGCCCCGCCGCACCTGCAGCCAGCCGAAGACGAGCAGCACCGCCACCCCGACGCCGATCACGCCCCAGACGGTGACCGGTCCGCGGATGGTCCCCCAGCTGTACGTCGACCCCTCCTGCAGGCCGAAGACCAGCAGGAACATCCCGCCGACCGACATCACCATGCCGAGCAGGTCCACCGAGCGCACGTGCCGCTCGAGCGACGGCAGCCGCGTGAGCGCGAACCACAGGGCGACCAGCCCGACCGGCACGTTGACGTAGAAGATCCACTCCCAGCCGACCGACTCCACCAGGATCCCGCCGAGCAGCGGACCGGTGATGGTGGCGACACCGGCCACCGAGCCCCAGATCCCCAGCGCCGCGCCGCGCTGCTGCGGCGGGAACACCCGGGTGATCATCGACATGGTCTGGGGCGTCATCAGCGCGCCGCCGATGCCCTGCACCGCGCGGGCGGCGATCAGCAGGCCGATGGACCCCGACAGGCCGCACGCCAGGGAGGACAGCGTGAACACCACCAGGCCGGCGATGAACACCGGCCTGGGGCCGAAGGTGTCGCCCATCCGGCCGGTGACGAGCAGCAGCACGGCGAACGTCAGCAGGTAGGCGCTGTTCACCCACCCGACCGTGGTCAGGTCGGCCCCGAACGACTTCACGAGGGTCGGCACGGCGATGTTCACGATCGTCGTGTCGACCATGATCATGAAGAAGCCGAGGCACAGGGCCGGCAGGATGCTCCACGGGCTGCGCCCGTGCAGGTCGACGAGCGCGCGTGGCGCGGTGGTGGACTGCCCGTTGCGGGACATGGGACCTTCCTCAGGGGCTGGCTGGGGCTACGGAGCAGCGTGCAGCACGCCACCGACAGAGCCGGTGCGTGCCAGGTAGAGGTCCGACTCCCAGGGCTCGGGGTCGGCTTCGAGACGGGCGACGACGTCGTCGAGCCAGGCGATCTCCGCGGCGAGCATCGCCCGCTCGTGGTCGACGTCGAGGACGAACCGCAGCGGCAGCTCACGCTCCGTCCGCAGCTGGGTGAGCGTCGACGTCGTGGACGCGTGCGCCGTGGCGAGCCGCTCCCGCCGCGCCGCGAGCGCGGCGAGGGCCTGGTCCCGTGGCAGGTGCGGCGCTTCCGCGAGACCGACGGCGAACGGCGGGTACGTCCGCTCGTCGTCCGCCAGCAGGCCGGTGAGCCGCGGGATCAGTGCCGCGGTGCCCGCGTCCGTGGCGCGGTACGTCGTCCGCTCCGGGCGCCGGCCCTGCCGCTCCGTCCCCACCGCCTCGGCGAGGCCGTCGGCGACCAGGCGTTCCACCGCGTGGTAGACGGCACCGACGGTCACCCGGGTGAGGCGGGTCTCGGCGCGCTGCTCGAGCGTGCGGAACACCTCGTACGGGTGCATCGGCTCCTCGTGCAGCAGCGCGAGCGTCATGACGGCGACGACCGACAGCTGCGGCATCTGCGCTCCCCTCAGTATGTTCCCTGCGGAATAGTCCGTGGAAACCATAAGGGGATGCCGCGACGCTCGGCAAGCGCACGAGCAGACGGGCGGTGCCGGGCCCTCCCCCGGCACCGCCCGTCTGCGTGCGGCCGTCCCTCCGCCGCGACTACCGCCTGGTGACGGTGACCGCCGTCTGCACCACGGGGGTAGCCCGGATGATCGGGGAGGACAGCCTGGCCGTGAGCGTCTGGGTCCCCGGCTGTCGCGCGGTGGCCCGGTAGCCCAGGCTGACGGACCCGCCGGGGGTCGGCGGGGCGGTGGTGATCGCCCACTCCGTCCCGGAGGCCGCGGTGATGTTCACGCCACTGGTGCCGTCGCGGTTCTCGGCCCCCGACGACAGGGGCGCACCGGCGGACCCGCCGAGCGTGCCGTAGGAGAACCACTGACCTTCGGTGGTACCCGTCTGGATCCAGATCTCGAACGAGCTGGCCGGACCGTGGCCCCAGGCCTGCACCTGGTCGTAGTCGACGACGAGCCAGTGGTTCGTCCCGTCGGACAGCGTGCCCACCCGGACGGCGCCGCCGCCGGTGGCCGGGTCGAGCGACAGGTCCGTCCAGTACGGGGCCAGCACGTTGTTCGGCCTGGCCGGGTCGGGGAACGTCTGCGTGCTGCAGCAGTCGTTGTCCTCGGCCGTTCCGCCGCCGACGACGACGTACCCGTTGGAGTCGATGGCGATCCGCGTGTACGTCTCCCCGCCGTACTGGAACGCCGGCACGTCGTAGTTGGTGATCGTCTCGTCACCGAACCCGGTGGCCGCCGGGATACCGAAGGACGACAGCGGCAGGTACCCACCTGCGGGGCTGACGCCGGGGGCGATGGACGTGATCGTCGGCGGCAGCGCCGGGCTCAGCGTGCCCGTCCAGCGCAGCCCCGACCGCGTGGCCGTCCCGGGCGCCGCCACCGAGGTGATCGGCAGACCGGGCGTCGACGAGACCTCGACCGTGGTGGGTGCAGCCACGGCGGCGAAGTTCGTCGCCGTCACGGTGCAGTCGGTGCTGGCACCCCGCGCCAGCGTGGTCGGGTCGCACGTCTGCGTCAGGTGGACCGCCGCGTCACCCGTGTTCACCACCACCGGCAGCACCGCCGGCACCGCTCCGCCGCTGGTCAGCGTGATCTGGCCGCTGTGCCAGCCGTGCGCGGTCGCCGTGCCGTCCACCAGGATCCGCAGCTTCTGCGTCTGGCCCGGCCGCAGCGTGAACCGCGCGGGCTGCACGGTCACCTTCAGCCCGTCGGCTCCGGTGGCCGTCGCCGAGAACGCCAGGGTGCGTCCCGAGACGTTCTTCGCCGTGCGCGTGGTGAGCAGCGCCCCCGGGAGCGGGTTCACCGCGATGCTCGGCAGGTCGAGGTCCACGCGGTGCAGCGGGTCGGTGGCACTGGCCGCCATGTCCTTCGCCGAGACGTCGAACGTCAGCGTCGGCTGCACCGCCCGGTCCGCCCGGATGGAGCCCGCACCGCGGTCGAACACCCCGGCCGGGCTGCCGTCGGCGTTGACCACCTGCTGCAGCGAGGAGGTCATCAGCGCCGACTTCACCTGTCCCGGCGTCCAGTCCGGGTGCGCCGCGCGGACCAGGGCGGAGATGCCGGTGGCGTGCGGGCTGGACATCGAGGTGCCCGCGATCGCCTGGTACAGCTGGCCCTTCGGGCCGGCGGGGATGTCCACCGGTGTCGGGGTGTTCCCGGCGAGCACCTGGACGCCCGGCGCGGTGATGTCCGGCTTGAGGAAGTCGCCCACCGGTCCGCGGGAGCTGAACCCGGCCATCACGTCGCCGGTGGCGGGCGTCAACGCCCCGGTCGCCCAGGTGGCCGTCACGCCCGTGTGCGCCGCGAGGAAGGCGAGCAGCTCGTCGTTGGGACCCTCGAGGTGGATGGCCGGCAGGAAGTGGTTGTCGGTCTCGGTGTCCGAGGCCGTCAGGTTGTACAGCACCATGCCGGCCGCACCGCCCTGGCTGGCGAAGTACCCCTTCTCGACGCGCCCGCCGCCACCGCCGCCGCGCTCGCAGACCACCACCTTGCCGGTCAGCGAACCGGCGGCGAACGGCTTGAGGCAGTACTGGCCGCCGGTGTAGCCGGGCACGTCCGCGGCGAGCACCACCGGAGCGTCGGTGACACCCGTCGTCAGCGTGGCGCCCGGCTTGCTGTACGTCGCGCCGTCCGCGGCCGTCAGGTGCAGCACCGAGCCGAACGCGCGGTCCGACGTCGACGCCCCGACGGTGGTCACCCAGGGACCGGCGTGGTTCGCGGTGCCGGCGGTGGGGCCGTCGTTCCCGGCGGACGCGTTCACGCTGATGCCGGCCTCGTAGGCGTCGAGGAACGCCAGCTCCACCGGGTCGGTGTACGCCGACGTGCCGCCGGAGATCGAGTAGTTGATCACGTCGACCCCGTCGAGGATCGCCTGCTGCACGGCCGCCACCGAGTCGGACTGGTAGCAGCCCGCCACGGCGCAGACCTTGTACGCGATCACCGACGCACCGGGCGCCATGCCGGCGACCGGACCGCGGTCCGTGCCGAGCAGCGGCGCGCTGGCGACGTAGCTGCCCGCCGCCGTCGTGGCCGTGTGCGTGCCGTGACCGTCGGCGTCGCGCACGGAGCACGCGGTGGCCGAGCAGTACTCGTCCTTGCCGATCGCGCCCTGGGCTCGGGCCGTGTCGAGGAAGGCGTACGCGCCGATCAGCTTGTCGTTGCAGGTGAACGCCGCACCGAGCGCCGGGTCGCTGCCGTCGCCGAACTGGCACGCCCACGGGCCGCCGGCCGGCTTGGGCAGCCCGACGTCGGTCAGCATCGGGTGCTCGGGCCAGATGCCGGTGTCCAGCACGCCGACGATGACGCCCTGACCGGCGTGGTCACGGCCGCCGAGCGAGGGCCACACCTTCTCCGCGCCGACGAAGGCCGTGGTGCCGTTCTCGAGCGCACCCGCGGTCGGGGTCGCGGTGGTACCGGCGAGCGCCGTCGTCGAGGTCCCGGAGCCCAGCTCCGTCTGCACGTGCTCGAGCGCGTCCTGCTGCACGGCCACCACGCCGGGCACCTTGAGCAGATCCTTGGCACGGTTGGCCGGGAGCGTGACCGCCAGACCGCCGTACGCGAGGTTGTAGGTGCCGCGGACGGTCGCGGACGGCACGGCGGCGCGCACGGCGGCCGAGGCCTTGTCCGCCTTGCCGCCCAGCAGGCGCAGGTACGACGAGACGTTCGAGTCGCTCGTGCGCAGCGCCTTGCCGGTCACCTCGGGGCTGGTCGCCGCGAAGCCCGCCACGTCGCCGGAGTAGGCGGCCGCCGCGTCGTAGTCGAGCTTGACCATGATCGTCGTCGGGGCGGTGTCCGTCCGCGCGAGCAGGGCGGGATCGCTCTGCGCGAGCCGCGCGCGGCTCGCCTTCGGGGTGTCGATCGGCGCCGACGAGGGGGTCACCGCCGCCGCCGTGAAGCGGTTGGTGGCACCCGGGTCCGGCGGCGACGCCTGCGCCGGGATCGTGCCGAGCGCGGTCGCGACCGCAGCCCCCACCGCCACTGCCCACATTCGGGTCCCCGACCGTCGAGTCATCGACGCCCCCTCTGTCAGTCACCACAGGTGTTACACAAGTTGGCCGGAACCGTAACGGGTGCGGGGCCGCGCTGACCAGGGGTTGACCAGGACGAATCGTCGGGCGCACACTCGCGCGCCCGTGTGCGGTGGCCGCACGTTGACCCGTCCTGTGACAAGACGTGTGACAAGACGTGTGACAAGACCTGTGACAACCGACCGCCGGCGGTGAGACGCCGGAGGGCGGGGACCCACGGTCCCCGCCCTCCGCGGCCCTTCGGCGGCGCTCTACGCCTCGATGCCCTCGAGCATCTCGGTGACGAGGGCGGCGACGGGCGACCGCTCCGACCGGGTCAGCGTCACGTGCGCGAACAGCGGGTGCCCCTTGAGCGCCTCGATCACGGCGGCCACGCCGTCGTGCCGACCGACCCGCAGGTTGTCCCGCTGCGCGACGTCGTGGGTGAGCACCACCCGCGAGCTCTGGCCGATCCGGGACAGGACGGTCAGCAGCACGTTGCGCTCCAGGGACTGGGCCTCGTCGACGATCACGAAGGCGTCGTGCAGCGAGCGGCCGCGGATGTGGGTCAGCGGCAGCACCTCGAGCAGGTCGCGGTCGAGCACCTCCTCGACCACCTCCTTGCTGACCAGGGCGCCGAGGGTGTCGAACACGGCCTGCGCCCAGGGGTTCATCTTCTCGGCCTCGTTGCCGGGCAGGTAGCCGAGCTCCTGACCGCCCACCGCGTACAGCGGCCGGAACACCATCACCTTGCGGTGCTGCCGCCGCTCCAGCACCGCCTCGAGGCCGGCGCACAGCGCCAGCGCCGACTTACCGGTGCCGGCGCGGCCGCCGAGGGACACGATGCCGATCTCCTCGTCGAGCAGCAGGTCGATGGCGATCCGCTGCTCGGCGCTTCGACCGTGCACGCCGAACACGTCCTGGTCACCGCGCACCAGCTGCACGTGCTTGTCGGCCGTCACGCGGCCGAGCGCCGAGCCTCGCGGGCTGTGCAGCACCAGCCCGGTGTGGCACGGCAGGTCGCGCGGGCCGTCGCCCGGTGCCAGCCCGTAGGTGAGGTCGATGTCGGCCAGTGCGACGCTCTCGTCCTCCCAGAGGTGCGACATCTGCTCCTCGGTGAGGTCCAGGGCGTCCATGCCGGTCCAGCCGGAGTCCACCGCGAGCTCGTGCCGGTACTCCTCCGCCCGCAGCCCCATCGCCGACGCCTTGACCCGCATCGGCAGGTCCTTGGACACGACCGTGACGTCGCACCCCTCCGCCGCGAGGTTGGCCGCCACCGCGAGGATCCGGGTGTCGTTGTCCCCCAGCCGGAACCCGGCGGGCAGCACCGTGGGGTCGATGTGGTTCAGCTCGACCCGCAGGGTGCCGCCCGCGTCGTTGACCGGCACGGGCGCGTCGAGGCGGCCGTAGGTGACGCGCAGGTCGTCGAGCGCACGCAGGGCGCTGCGGGCGAAGTAGCCGAGCTCCGCGTGGTGGCGCTTGGCCTCGAGCTCGGTGATGACGACCACGGGCAGCACCACGTCGTGCTCGGCGAAGCGCGCGATGGCCTTGGGATCCGAGAGCAGGACCGAGGTGTCCAGCACGTGCGTGCGGCGTCCGTCCCCGCCCGTCGTTCCGGACGTCGGGCTCGGGCTCGTCCTCGTGCTTGTACCGGGGGAGGTCGATCCGTTCTGCGCAGTGCTGACCACGGCAGGCTCCCTCCGGCGCATCAGCGCCGTGTCGGGCACCTCACGCCGACGTCCCCGCAGGGACCGCCGACGAGCGGCGACGGGGTGCGGTCGGCCGGCCCTGGTTCGGGCCGGACCGGCCCTCCTCCGCGGAGCGGATGCTCCATGGGCTGGCCTCCCGGGGACGGCGGGAGCCGTCCACTGAGCCGACGCTAAGTCCGTCGGGACGCCACCTCGCGCCGCGACACGCCCCGCTCGGAGGGATCATCCGGCCGACGACGAAGAGTTCACCTGGTCGTCGCACGGACGTCGTCGTGCGTCTCCTACAGGCCGAGCCGGCGCTCCCGCGCGGCGTACGAGCGCACCGCTCGCAGGAAGTCGACCTTGCGGAAGCTGGGCCAGTACGCCTCGCAGAAGTAGAACTCCGAGTGCGCGCTCTGCCACAGCAGGAACCCGCCCAGGCGCTGCTCCCCGGAGGTACGGATCACCAGCTCGGGATCCGGCTGGCCCTTGGTGTACAGGTGCGCCGCGATGTGCTGCACGTCGAAGTCGGCCGCCAGGTCGTCCAGGCTCGCACCCTTCGCGGCGTTCTCCCGCAGGTACGACCGGACTGCGTCGGCGATCTCGTGCCGCCCGCCGTAGCCGACCGCGACGTTGACGTGCAGGCCGACGACGCCCTCGGTGGCGGTCTCCGCGTCCTTGAGCGCCCGCGCCGTCTGCTCGGGCAGCAGGTCGAGCGCGCCCATCGCCTGCAGCCGCCACCGCCGGGTCGCCGCGAGGTTGCGCACCGCGCCCTCGATGATCTCCAGGAGCGGCCCCAGCTCCTCCGGGTCCCGGGACAGGTTGTCCGTGGACAGCATCCAGAGGGTGACCACCTCGACGCCGACGTCCTCGCTCCACTCGAGCAGCTCGGCGATCTTGTCCGCGCCGGCGCGGTGGCCGGTGGCCGAGGACAGCCCGATGCTGCGGGCCCAGCGGCGGTTGCCGTCGAGGATCACGCCGACGTGGCGCGGCACACGGTCCCGCGGCAGGCTCGCGGCCAGACGGCGCTCGTAGAGCCCGTAGAGCGGGTGTGGCAGACGCACGCCGACGACTCCTCCGGGTCGGGGTGGTGGCGGGAGAGCACCCCCGCTCGGCACGGGATCACGGTACTCCGCCGCCCTGGTGCGGGCCGCTGACGGAGGACCCCGGCGTCGACACCCCGAGCTACGCCCACGTAACCTACGGTGTCGTAGGTTCGTGTCAGCCAGCCGAGGAGACGCCGTGAGCTCGAGCCAGGTCCCCTCCACCGGGCACGGCGCGCCGGACCGGTCGCAGGCCGCGCACCAGGTGACCGAGGGGCTGTCCCGGGTGGGTCAGACGATGGCGGACCAGGTCAAGCCGCGGCTGCGCGGGTGGATCCACGCCGGGGTCGCGCCGCTGGTGCTGGCGGCGGCGATCGTGCTCGTCGCCCTCTCGCCGACCCCCGCCGCACGGTGGTCGAACATCGTCTTCGGCGTGTCCGCCGTGCTGCTGTTCGGCACCAGCGCGGTGTACCACCGCGGTCGCTGGTCGCCGCGCACCGCCGCGGTGCTGCGACGGATGGACCACACCAACATCTTCCTGATCATCGCCGGCACCTACACGCCGCTCGCCGTCCTGCTGCTGGACGCCCGGACGGCGCGCACGCTGCTGCTGGTGGTGTGGATCGGCGCCCTGATCGGTGTGCTGGGCCGGGTGTTCTGGCTGGGCGCGCCGCGGTGGGTCTACGTGCCGATCTACCTCGCGCTCGGCTGGGTGGCCGTCGGGTTCATCCCGTCGTTCGGGCGCACGGGCGGCGGTGCCGTCGCGTGGCTGGTGATCGCCGGCGGGATCGCGTACACCGTCGGCGCGATCGTCTACGGCACCAAGCGGCCCAACCCGAGCCCGCGCTGGTTCGGGTTCCACGAGGTGTTCCACACGCTGACGGTGCTGGCGTTCGCCTGCCACTACGCCGCCGTGTCGATCGCCACGTACCGCCTCCGCTAGCGGCGGCAGGGGCGTCGCGCCGGAGCAGGACCGGCGCGAGGGGCGGGGGTCAGCGCGGGACGACGGCGTACCGGCGGTTGGCCAGCGACGGGTTGGCGGCACGCACCTGGTCCAGCCGGTCCGCATCGAGGTCGACGGTGCGCAGCGCCGGCTTCTCGTCCATCTCCAGGCCCACCACGCCGTCCGGGCCGACGACGATCGAGCGGCCGACCACCCCCCTGCCGGCCTGGCCCACCGCCACCACGGCGCAGGTGTTCTCGATCGCCCGGGCGATCGCCAGCGCGCGCCAGTGCATGGCCTTGAGCGGTCCGTCCGCCCACGCCGCGGGCACCACGAGCACGTTCGCTCCCGCGTCCACCAGCCGCCGGGCCGACTCGGGGAACCGCAGGTCGTAGCACGTCAGCACGCCGAACCGCAGTCCCTGCAGCGACAGCACCAGGGGCGTCGCGTCGGCGGGGCCGGCCTCCAGCACGTCGGACTCGCGCGCGCCGAACGCGTCGTACAGGTGCACCTTCCGGTACGCGCCGACCAGCTCGCCCGCGCCGTCCACGGCGACCACCGCGTTGACGGCGTGCGCCGGGTCGGCCGACGGAAGCAGGGTCCCGGCGATCACCGCGACGCCGGTCCGCACCGCCTGCTCGCGCAGCAGGGTGACGAACGGCCCGTCGAGCGGTTCGGCGAGGTCGACGGCCACCGCTCGAGGGTCGAAGGCGCTCGTGTACTCGGGCAGCACCAGCACGTCGGCCCGGGCGTAGGAGGCCGTGCGGAACGCGTCGCGGACCGCCTCCCGGTTCGCCGCCCGGTCGGTGCCGGTGCTCAGCTGACCGAGCGTCACCCGCACCGAGGGACGCTCCGGCGGGACGGGACGGTCGGCCATGCGGACCTCCTGTGCAGGGGGCTGTGCGGGGTTGGCTGCGTGCTGAGGCTGCGGTACCCGACGACTGCGTCAGCCGGCGGTCGGCGGGGTGCCGCGCCCGTTCGGTCCGGCGCTCGGCGCGTCGATGCGGTCGTCCGTCGGCTCGGCGACCGAGGAGGTCGGTGGACCGCTGGGGCCGGGGGTCGTGCCAGGTGCGTCGAGGCGGGCGCTGTTGCGCTCCATCCGGCGCATGCCGCGCACCAACGAGATCGCCAGGCCGATCACCACCACCGCGAGGGCGAAGGTGAACAGGAAGCCCGCCAGACCGGGTGTGCCGCCGCCCGCCGGGTTGTCGTCCAGGTTGCCCACCGGCCCCGGTGCCGGCGTCGCGGCGGTCACCACCCACACCGCCAGTCCCGTCACCGCGCTCATCGACCCTCCACCAGACCCCGCACGCCCGCGAACAGGTCGTCCTCGGGCAGCTCCACCGGGACGCGCGCCTCGGCGAGCTCGAACTCCTCCCAGGGCCACACGCGGCGCTCCAGGTCACGGGGCGCGGCGAAGAACCACCCCTCGGGGTCGATCTGGGTCGCATGCGCCCGCAGGGCGGCGTCACGGCGGTCGAACCAGTCGGCGCAGACGATGCGCGTGGTGACGGGTCGCTCCGGGATCTCGCGGGCGGCGCGGGAGTCGATCCAGTCGCCGAACGGGCTCTCCAGCCCGGCCGCAGTCAGCGCGTCGTGCACGGCACGCATGCGGGACAGGGAGAAGCCGTGGTCGTAGTAGAGCTTGCGCACCGACCACGGCTCGCCGGTGCCGCGGTAGCGCTCGGGGTCGGCGGCGGCCGCGAACGCCTCCACGCTGACCCGGTGGCACATCACGTGGTCCGGGTGGGGGTAGCCGCCGGTCTCGTCGTACGTGGTCATGACGTGCGGCCGGAACTCGCGCACCAGGGCGACCAGCGGTTCGGCGGCGACCTCGAGCGGCTGCAGCGCGAAGCAGCCCTCCGGCAACGGCGGCAGCGGGTCCCCCTCCGGCAGGCCGGAGTCGACGAAGCCCAGCCACGTCTGGCGGATGCCCAGCGCAGCCGCGGCAGCGGCCATCTCCTCGCGGCGCACGGCACGCATCTCGTCGAGGTCGGTGATCTCGCGGCCGTAGCGGGGGTTGAGCACGTCGCCGCGCTCACCGCCCGTGCAGCTGACGACGAGCACGTCCACACCCTCGTCCACGTAGCGCGCCAGCGTCGCGGCACCCTTGCTGGACTCGTCGTCGGGGTGCGCGTGCACCGCCATCAGCCGCAGTCGCTCGTCGGCCACCGGACCTCCCCTGCTCGCTGCGTACCGCGCCCCGGGAGCCCGGGGCGCCGCGTCCCTGCTGCCTCGGACGCCGCCGGGCCGAGCCCGACGAGTGACAATGATCGCGCACGTCGCCCCGCCACCCGCAGGCCGCCGTCCGGAACGGCTGCGGACGGGACCCCGACCACCGCAGGAGCCGCCCCGTGACCACGGTCCCGACCCGCCCGCCGGCGGGCCGCTACGGCCCCGAGCCGACCACCGGCCGACGTCTGTGGGCACGCATCGGACTCGCGGCGCTCGTCGTGGCGACCCTCGCCGTCCTCGCGTGGCTCGGCTGGGGCGTGTTCCGCGACCCCGTGCAGTGGCGTGACGTGGGGTTCCACGTGGACGGCGCCTCGTCGATCGCAGTGACGTTCGACGTCACCAAGGCGCCCACGGCCACCGTCAGCTGCCGCGTGGTGGGGCTGTCGAAGTCGTTCGGGCACGTCGGCGTCAAGGACGTGACCGTGGGTCCGGCCAGCACGGGGACCGTGCGCGTGACGGCGACCGTGCCGACCGCCGAGGCGGCGGTGAGCGGCACGGTCACCGGGTGCGACGTCGTGACGTCCTGAGGCCGGCGCCGGGTAGCCCGCCGGGACGCGGGTCCCGGAGGTCAGAACGGACGCGCGGCGACGATCTCCACGCCGATGTCGCGGCCGTTCGGCGCGGTGTAGGACGTGGTGTCGCCCACCTTGCGGCCGTTGATGGCCGCGCCGAGCGGCGAGGTCGGGGAGAAGACGTCGATGTCGGCGCTGCCGGCGATCTCGCGGGAGCCGAGCAGGAAGGTCATCTCGTCGCCCGCGACGCTGGCCGTGACGAGCATCCCGGGCTCCACCACGCCGTCGTCGGCGGGCGTGCCGATGTGCACGTTGGCCAGCTTCGCCTTCAGCTCGCGGATGCGGGCCTCCTGCTTGGCCTGCTCCTCGCGGGCGGCGTGGTAGCCACCGTTCTCCTTCAGATCGCCCTCGTCGCGCGCCTTGGCGATCTTGTCGACGATGTCGCGGCGCCCCTCGCCCTCGAGGTGGGCGAGCTCGGCCGTGAGCCGGTCGTAGGCCTCCTGCGTCAGCCACGTGGCCTCGGTCGTCTCGGTCACGATCGCTCCTTCCATGCAGTTCACGTGCGTCCTCGTCGGGCGTACCGGTCGGCGAGCGGGGTGATGACCTCGCTGACACCTGGGCACGGCGCGACGACGGACGCGACGGTCGGGGTACCGGCCCGGTGATCGGCGGACGACGGCGACCCGGAGCCGGTGTGCGACGGGCCGCCCGTCCCCTCGCGGGGTCGGCGTAAACGGTCATCCTACCCGGCGATCCCGGAAGGGCCCGGTGAGGCGGTTCAGTCGAGCGCGACCGTGCCCTGGACGCCGAGCACCGTGTCGCCGCCCACCCACACCTGCTCGCCGTCCCGCGCGATGCGGATCAGCCCGCGCCGCCCGAGGACCGTCCCCTGCCGGATGGTGAAGCGGTCGGGCAGCCGCCCGGCTGATGTGAGCCACTGCCCGAGGCCGGCCGCGAGGCTGCCGGTGACCGGGTCCTCCTGCACGCCGACGCCGGGGTGGAAGGCGCGGACCTCGACGTCCGCGGGTCCGCCGGCAGGGTGCGGTGCGACCAGCCCGACGGCCTGGGCACCGATCAGGTCCCGGTCCGCCCGGGCCTCGAGCACGTCCTACGCGGTGGCCAGCAGCAGCGCCGCCCAGCCTGGGCCGTTGTCCACCCACTGCGCGGCCTGCACCCGGTCCGCCGGCACACCGACCGCCCTGGTCAGCCGCTCGCCGGTCGCGTCGTCCACCGGTCCGCTGCGCCGCAGCGGCGGTGCCGCGAACGCCGCCCGGCCCGCCACCGTCTCGTCGAGCCGGATCGGCACGAGGCCCACCGCGCACTCCTGCACCACCGTGCCCGGGTTCGCGGGGAGGCCACCCGCTGCGAGCCACGCACGGGCGGAACCGAGGGTCGGGTGGCCGGCGAACGGCAGCTCACCACCAGGGGTGAAGACGCGCAGGCGGTAGTCGGCACCGGCCTGGGTGGGTGGGAGCAGGAACGTCGTCTCGGACAGGTTGGTCCACCGGGCGAACGCCTGCATCCTCGACTCGTCCAGGCCTTCGGCGTCGTGCACCACCGCGACGGGGTTGCCGAGCGTGAGGGTGTCGGTGAACACGTCGACCTGGCTGAAGCGCATGGGTCTCTCCTCGCGGGGTGGGAACCGGTGGGTCAGTCGGACAGGCGGTAGCCGGTGTCGCGCAGGCGGCGCACCAGCTGGGTGCAGTGCTCGGGACCCTTGGTCTCGACGTGGACCTCGATCGCGACCTCGTCGAACGCCAGGTCGCCGCCCGTGCGTGCGTGGGCGACGTCCATCACGTTGCCGCCCAGGGCCGCGACGTCCCGCAGCACGCCCGCGAGCGCGCCGGGGGTGTCGGAGATGCGGATGCGCAGCTGCAGGAACCGGCCGGCGGAGGCGAGACCGTGCCGGACCACCCGCATCAGCACCAGGGGGTCGATGTTGCCGCCGGAGAGCACGGCCACCACGGGTCCGCGCCCGGCGAAGTCGCCACCCGCCGCCATCAGCGCCGCCACGGCGGCCGCACCGGAGGGCTCGACGATCAGCTTGGCGCGCTCCGCCACCAGCAGGAGGGCCCGGGACAGGTCCTCCTCCGAGACGGTCCGGACCGGCACGTGGTGGGTGGACAGCACCTCGAACGGCACCGCGCCCGGCATCCCGATCGCGATGCCGTCGGCCATCGTGCGCAGCTCGGGGGCCTTGACCGGGTGACCCGCGGCGAGCGAGGGCGGGTAGGCGGCCGCCCGGGCGGCCTGGACGCCGACCACGCGCACGTCCGGCCGCTCGTCGAGCGCGGCCGTGATGCCGGCCGCCAGTCCCCCGCCGCCGACCGGCACGACGATGGTCGCGACGTCCGGCACCTGCTCGAGGATCTCCAGCCCGATGGTGCCCTGGCCGGCGTCGATGTCCGGGTGGTCGTACGGGTGGATCAGCACGGCACCCGTCTCATCCGCGTGCGCGTGCGCGTGGGTCAGCGCCTCGTCGACGCTCGCGCCGACCAGCTCGACGTGCGCGCCGTACTGGCGGGTCGCGGCGATCTTGGGCAGCGCCGCGTCGACGGGCATGAAGACGACGGCCTTGATGCCCAGCAGCGAGGCGGCGAGTGCGACGCCCTGGGCGTGGTTGCCGGCGCTCGCGGCGACGACCCCACGGGCCTTCTCGTCGTCGGACAGCCGCGACATCCGCGTGTAGGCGCCGCGGATCTTGAACGAGCCGGCGCGCTGCAGGTTCTCGCACTTGAGCCAGACGTCGGTGCCCGCGATGGCGGTCAGCGCGCGGCTGTACTGGACCGGGGTGCGGTCGGCGACCCCCTCGAGCAGCTGTGCGGCGGCGCGGACGTCGGCCGGCCCGATCACCGACCCACGCCCGCAGCGTCGAGCGCCTGCGCCAGGTCGGCGACCAGGTCGTCCACGTCCTCGATGCCGACCGACAGGCGCACCAGGTCGTCCGGCACCTCCAACGCGGTGCCGGCCACCGAGCCGTGCGTCATCCGGGCCGGGTGCTCGATCAGCGACTCGACGCCGCCGAGCGACTCGGCGAGCGTGAACAGCTGCGTGGCGCCGCACACCGCGACCGCGCTGTCCGCGGAGCCGGTGCGGAACGACACCATGCCGCCGAAGCCCCGCATCTGCCGCGCGGCCACCTCGTGACCGGGATGGCTCTCCAACCCGGGATAGAGGACCTGGGTGACGCCGGCCCACTGCTCCAGGAACTCGGCGACGGCAGCGGCGTTGGCCAGGTGCCGATCCATCCGCACGGCCAGGGTGCGCAGCCCGCGCAGGGTCAGCCACGCGTCGAACGGTCCGGCGACCGCCCCGGACGAGTTCTGGTGGAACGCCACCGCGTCGCGCACGTTCGTCGTCCCCGTCGGACCTTCCAGGCCCACCGGCAGCTGGGCGCCGTCGGCCACCACCAGCGCACCGCCCACCACGTCCGAGTGCCCGCCGATGTACTTGGTGGTCGAGTGCACGACGACGTCCGCACCCAGGGCGATCGGCTGCTGCAGGTACGGCGTGGCGAACGTGTTGTCCACCGCCAGCAGCGCCCCCGCCGCCCGGGCGTGCGCCGCGATCGCGGCGATGTCCGCGATGCCGAGCAACGGGTTGGTCGGCGTCTCCACCCAGACCAGCTTGGTGCGGCCGGGCTGGATCGCGTCGAGAACCGCATCGGGGTTCGACAGGTCGACCGGCGTGTGCTCGATCCCCCACGGCCCGAACACGCGCGCGACCAGGCGGTACGTGCCGCCGTAGGCGTCGTTGGGGACGATCACGTGGTCGCCGGGACGCAGCACCGCGCGCAGCAGCGTGTCCTCCGCGGCGAGGCCCGACGAGAAGGCGAAGCCGGCGGCGCCACCCTCGACGGCCGCGAGCGCCGCCTCGAGCGCCGCACGGGTCGGGTTGCCGGACCGGGAGTACTCCCAGCCGCCACGCAGCCCGCCGACACCGTCCTGCTTGTAGGTGGACACCTGGTAGATCGGGGGCACCACCGCACCGGTGGCGGGGTCCGCCTCCTGTCCGGCATGGATGGCGCGGGTGGCGAAGCCCTGGTCGTCGGTCACGGGGTCAGGCTAGGCCGTCGGACCGACGGCGCCCCAGCCCGGCGGACCGCGTCGGCGCGAGCGCGGAACACCCGGGCGCGGGGGCCGGTTGAACGCCGTGGAAGGGAGCAACACATGAGCTGGCTGTTCGGATCCGCGCTGCGCACGACGATGGTGGAGCGCGCCGATGCACTGCCCGGGCGGGACGCCCCGGCGTTCGAGGTGCCGACGACCCACACGGTGCTCGGCACCCCGCTGGCCGGCCCCTGGCCGGAGGGTACGCGGGTGCTGTACCTGGCGTCGGGCTGCTTCTGGGGTGCCGAGAAGGCCGCGTGGCAGCTGCCCGGCGTGGTGACCACCGCCGTCGGGTACATGGGCGGGTACACCCCCAACCCGACGTACGAGGAGGTGTGCACCGGCCGCACCGGGCACGCCGAGACGGTGTTGGTCGCGTACGACCCGACGCGACTGAGCGACGTCGACCTGCTGCGGCACTTCTGGGAGGAGCACGACCCCACCCAGGGCTTCCGGCAGGGCAACGACGTCGGCACCCAGTACCGGTCGGCCGTCTACACCACGACGCCCGAGCAGCAGGCGGCGGCGCTGGCGACGCGCACCGAGTTCGCGCCGCGGCTGCGGGCGAACGGGTACGGGGACATCACGACGGAGATCCGGCCGATCGCGGACGCCGGACCGTTCTTCTACGCCGAGGGGTACCACCAGCAGTACCTGGACAAGAACCCGGCCGGGTACTGCCCGATCAACTCGACCGGGGTCGCCTGCCCGGTGCCGACGGGCGCCTGACCGGACGCCGGTCGTCCTCGCCGATGCGGGGACGACCGGCGCGGTGCCGACCTCCGCGGCCTGCCGACCCTCAGCCCTTCAGCGCGCCGACGACGGACTCGACGCGGCGGACGCGTGTCTCCGGCTTCTTCGCCGCCTCCACGGCGAGCACGTGCTGACGCTGCTGCGAGTAGCTCAACGCCTCGAAGGCCGCCTTGGCCGCGGGCTCGGCAGCGAGGGCCGCCGCGAGGTCGCCCGGCACCTCGACGGTGCGGGGCGCGGAGTCGAGCTCGACGTCGAGCTGCACCGCGTCACCCGCGGTCAGTCCGGCCGCTGCGCGGTTCTCCGCGCTGACACCGAGCCAGAATTCGCCGCCCATCCGGGCGATGCTGGTGCGCCACGTGTGGCCGTTCACCGTCGCGACGACCTTGGGTCGGTTCCCGCCGCCCAGCTCCGCCACGACCCCGTCGGGAATCCGGATGCCCGTCGTCGTGCCGCCCGTGGCGGTCAGCTCGCTCACCAGGTGCATCGGGCCATCGTCGGTCGGCGGCCCGGGCATGTAAACAGCGTCGGGACGTCGACGCGCCGCTGGCGGCACGGCGACGACGTCGGGCGGATGTCGGTGGCCCGCGGCACCATGACGGCCATGCGCCTGGTGCACATCGCGGAGACCTCGGTGGCCGTGGCCGCCACCCGGTCCCGGCTGGCCAAGCGTGAGGCGCTCGCCGCGACGTTGCGCGCCGCGGCCGACGACGGGCCGGACGATGTCGCCCTGGCCACCCGCTACCTGGCCGGACAGCTGCGGCAGCGGCGCACGGGCCTGGGCTGGCGGTCGCTGGCCGGCCTGCCCGGTGCGGCAGCCGAGCCGGGCCTGACGCTCGTCGAGGTGGACGCGGCGTTCGAGACGATGGCGTCGCTCTCGGGTGCCGGTTCCGCGTCGGCCCGGACGGCAGCCGCCGTACGGCTGTTCGGCGCCGCCACCGCGGTCGAGCAGCGGCTGCTGCGCGGCCTCGTCACGGGTGAGCTGCGCCAGGGCGCCCTCGACGCACTGGTGCTCGATGCGGTCGCGGCAGCCGCCGGCGTGCCCGAGGCGGCCGTGCGACGCGCGGCGATGCTGGCCGGCGACTCGGCACCCGTGGCGGTGGCCGCCCTCGGTGCATCCGGCAGCGCCGCCGCACTGGTGGCGCTCGAACAGTTCGCGCTGACCGTCGGCCGCGCGGTGCGGCCGATGCTCGCCCAGTCGGCTCCGGACGTCGCGGCGGCGTTCACGTCGCTGGGCGTCGACGGCGCCGCCGACCGACCGGCCGTGGTCGACGTGAAGCTCGACGGGATCCGCATCCAGGTGCATCGGGACGGCGACCAGGTGCGGGTGTTCACGCGGAGCCTCGACGAGATCACCGACCGGGTACCGGAGGTCGTCGCCGCCGTCCGCAGCATGCCCGCGCAGTCCGTCGTGCTCGATGGCGAGGCGCTCTCGCTGGACGAGGCCGGCCGGCCTCGTCCGTTCCAGGAGACGTCGTCCCGCACGGCCACCCGCGACGCCGACGTGGCGGCCGGCACCGCGCTGACGCCCTTCTTCTTCGACGTGCTGCACCTCGACGGCCGCGACCTGCTCGACGCGCCGCTGCGCGAGCGGCTCGCCGTGCTCGACTCCGTCGCCGTCGGCCACGTGGTGCAGCGCCTGGTCACGGCCGATCCTGCGGAGGCTCAACGCCAGTTCGCTGCGTGGGTGGCCGACGGGCAGGAGGGCGTGGTGGTCAAGGCCGTCGATGCCCCCTACGAGGCAGGGAGGCGCGGCGCTGCGTGGGTGAAGGTCAAGCCGCGGCACACGCTGGACCTGGTGGTGCTGGCGGTCGAGCGCGGTTCCGGCCGGCGCGCCGGCCTGCTGTCGAACATCCACCTGGGCGCGCGCGACGGCTCGGGTGGGTTCGTCATGCTGGGCAAGACGTTCAAGGGCATGACGGACGCGATGCTCGCCTGGCAGACCGAGCGGTTCCGCGAGCTCGCGACGTCCGACGACGGCTGGGTGGTGCACCTGCGGCCGGAGCAGGTGGTGGAGGTGGCGTTCGACGGGCTGCAGCGCTCGAGCCGCTACCCCGGCGGCGTCGCGCTGCGGTTCGCCCGCGTGCTGCGGTACCGCGAGGACAAGCCGGCGGACCAGGCCGACACGATCGAGATGGTGCGGACCCTGGCGGGCCCGGCGACTCGCACCTCGTCGTGAGGCACCGACTGCGCGGCATCCCTGCCAAGCAGGGGCCGCCGTCGAGCGGTGCGTCTGTTCGCGCCCACCTCCTTGCCGCGCTCCCGGCCTGACGGCCGTCCCCCGTCGCCTCAGTGGGATGACTCGGCGTCGTCGCCCCGCTGGCCGGCTGCCTCCCGTCTAGACGATCGGCCAGTCAATAAGACAACCCTCGCGACCCCGGCCACGACTCATGCTGACGGCCTGCCGCAGGATCCGAGCATCTCGCGTTGAACGCAGATGCGCACCGGCAGGCATACAGGCGTCTAGACAGTCATCTACTACTTGCATGCAGTCGAACAGTCATCTACACTGCCTGGTGTACCCGATGGAGGGAAGCCCAGATGTCCGAGCAGCGCACAGATCAACCGGAAGCGAAGAGGCGGGGCCCCGGCTTCCCGTCCATGACCCTGCACGACGCCGTCGAAGCGATCGTCATCGCTGGCCGAAACGGTCCTGAGCACAGTGAAGATGCCTTCGCCACCTACCTCGGACATAAGACGGCCAACAGCGGCGCCTTCCGCGCCAAGCTCGCGAGCATGCGGGACTGGGGTCTCTTGGCGCGGGGGAACCGCGACCGTGTCGCCCTCTCCGGGCTGGCACAAGAACTCGTGCTGGCGGCACCCGAGTACACATCCCAACAGTTGCTCGCGGCGTTTGAGTCTTGCCGTGTCTTCGGGATGCTCTACAACGACAGCGCGAAGAACATGCCCACGGATCTCTCCCGACTTCGGACCCAGGTCTTGATGCGCTACGGCGTCGCGAAGGACCAGGTCGACCGTTTCGTTGCCTCTTTCGTTCAGAGCGCCGCCTTCGCCGGGTTGGCGCAGACCGACGGCACGACGGTGACACTCTTCAATCGGGAGGCGACTGTCGGCGGCGGCTATGACGTCGGCGGCGATGTGGACCTGGCACCCGAACTGACCGCGGGTCAGCAGCCCATCGCCGCGCCCCACGCCCAGGAAAGCCCGGTGGCTTCTTCAGCGCACGCGGCCATCCCGACGGCGCTTCGTCAGCAGTGGCCGATCGACGGCGGCGAGATCGAGTTCGTGATCCGAACTGCTGAGGCCTTGCCGCCGAGAATCTACGTCCTCGTGGCAGAGATGGCACAGGTCGCCGAGAAGATGAAGGCAATGCTCGTGGGCCCAGCCTTCGAGCCCAGAACAGCCGACCCGGCAGCTGCGGACCGCCCAAGCAAGGCTCAGGACGACTGAAGAAGGGATGCGAGGTGAGTGTCGCGATGTACCTCGGATGGGCAACGGTCGCCATCGCGGTGATTGCGGCACTCTGCTTCTTGGCGTACCTCCTGTTCCTCCGCTTCGTCATCAACAAGACCGGCGAGACGGATGGACTCAAGGACGTCGCGCGCGCGATGGACGCGTACCGCGTGCCCCTGGTCACGCGGTCGCGTCGGCGCACGCTGCCGTGACGGCCATCCGTCGCCGACCACCAGCACGACTTTCAAGGGCGCAGCCGACGAGATGCTCACCTGGCGGACACAGCGGTTCCGTGAGGTGGCGGTCTTCGACGACGACTGGGTGGTGCGCTCCGGCTCGAGCACGTGGTCGAGGCGACGTCCGACGAGTTGCAGCGCTCGAGCCGTCATCCCGGCGGCGTGACACTGCGGTTCGCGCACGTGCTGCGCTACCGCGAGGACAAGAGCGCCGGGTAGGCGGACACGATCGACACGGCCCAAGTCGTCACGGTGCCGGTCACGGTCTCCTGACACGCCGCCGGCGCGGCGCCCCTGCCCAGCAGGAGGCCGCGCCGTCGACGAGCGGGTCAGTGGGTGCCGAGGATGTCCACGACGAACACCAGGGTGTCGCCGCCGCGGATGCCGGCCTGCGGCACGCCGCGGTCGCCGTACCCGAGGTGCGACGGGATCGAGAGCAGCACGCGGGAGCCGACCTGCTGGCCGACCAGGCCCTCGTCCCAGCCCGCGATGACGGCGCCGACGCCGATCGGGAAGCTGATCGACTCGCCACGGTCGTACGAGTTGTCGAACACCCGGCCGCCCCAGCTCTGGCCGAGGTAGTTCACCTCGATGTCCTGACCCGCCTCGACGAGGTCGCCGTCGCCCCGGCTGAGCACCTGTACCTCGAGCTCGGCGGGCGCCGCCGAGTCCGGGAAGGTCAGCGTGGGCTTGTCTCCGAACGAGCCCGAGGCCTCGGGCAGCACTGCGGCCATGGGGATGTCTCCTCACCGGTTCGTGGTCCGGCCACGTGCGCGGCCGGTGGCCCCGGCCGCGCGGCCGGGTGCCCGGACATCCTGCCCTGCCCGAGCCGAAGAGCGCTCATCCGACCTCTTGCCAGAGTTGGCTAATGGCATTAGCTTTCTGGTCATGACGAACCAGATCGAGCTTCTCGACCGGCCCGAGGGCCGGGTCGCGTACACCGTCGAGGGACCGGCCGACGGCCCTCTCGTCGTCCTCGTGCCGGGGATGGGCGACCTTCGCGGCACGTGGCGGGCGCTCGTCGGCCCGCTCGTCGCCGCGGGCTACCGCACGGCGGTCACCGACCTGCGGGGCCACGGAGACTCCGACACCACCTTCCGCCTCCACGGCGACCTGGCGACCGGATCGGACGTGATCGCCCTGGTCGAGCACCTCGGCGGTCCCGCCGTGCTGATCGGCAGCTCCATGGGCGCCGCGTCGGTCGCTTGGGTCGCCGCCGAGCGGCCGGACCTCGTCGCCGGCCTCGTGCTGTCCGGTCCGCTGCTGCGCAACCCCCCGACCAGCCCGCTCCTCGAGCACCTGATGCACGCCGCCTACCGCCTGATGTTCGTCCGGCCGTGGGGCGCCGCCCTGTGGGCGAGCTACTACCGGTCCCCGCTGAGCCGTGGCCGTCGGGCCCGGTGGTTCGACGAGCACCTCGCCGCGGTCCGCACCGCGATGAGCGACCCGGCGCACCTGCGCCAGTTCCGCCGGCTGACGCTGCAGCTCACCCACGCCCCGGTCGAGCCGCGCCTGGTGGACGTCCACGCGCCGGCCCTCGCCTTCATCGGCCGCCGCGACCCGGACCTGCGCGACCCCGCTGCCGAGGCGGCGTGGATCGAGCAGACGCTCGACGCCCGCGCCGTGCTGCTCGACGACGTGGCGCACTACCCGCACCACCAAGCTGCCGACGACGTCGTGCCCGCGACGCTGGCGTGGCTCGCCGAGCGGCCGCGTGACACGTCGGGCCGCCTGGTCCTCCCGGTCCGGGGCGACCGCACCGACCCCGCGGACCGCTGACGTGCCCCGCGCAGGACTCGACCCGGAGGCCGTCGTCCGGCTCGCCCTCGCGGTGGTCGACGACGGCGGCCCGACGGGCTACGCCGACCTGACCCTCGCCGCGGTCGCGGCACGGGCCGGCGTCGCGGTGCCGAGCCTGTACAAGCACGTCGCCGGCCTGCCCGCGCTGCGCCGAGCTGTGGCCCAGCGGTGCATCGAGCAGCTCGCCGACGCCCTCGAGGAGACGGCTGAGGGCCGCCAGGGTGCCGACGCGCTGGTCGCGCTGGCGTGGACGATGCGGCGGTTCGCCCACGACCACCCCGGCCGCTACGCCGCGACGCAGACCGAGCTGCTGGGCGTGCCGGAGGAAGCGACCGAGCTGCAGGCCGCGGCGACCCGCAGCGTGGCCGTCGTCGCCCGGGCCGTCGGCGAGCTCGGCGTGCCCACCGACCGGCACGTGGACGCCGTCCGCGCGGTCCGGTCCGCCGTGCACGGATTCGTCGTCCTCGAGGCGGCCGGGGGCTTCGGGATGCCCGACGACCTCGAGGTGAGCTTCGACTACCTGGTGAGGGGGCTGGTCGGCGCGCTGGCCAGCACGTCGGCGAGCCAGCGCAGCTGACGGTCGAGCTGGAACCCGAGCCCGCCCTCGTGCTGGTTGAACTCGTACACCTCGATGTCCCGGTCGGGCCTGGCGCCGACGGCGAGGGTCCCGTAGTGGTTGTACGCGGCGAAGACGGTGGACGGCGGGCACGTCTGGTCCCGCAGCGCGACGGAGAACAGCGCCGGTGCGGACGCCCGCCGGCCCAGGTGCACGCCGTCGACGTACGACAGCGTGCGAAGCACCTGGTCCACCTGGTCCCGGTGCACGGCGAGGTACTGGACCACCTCGCCGTACGGGAAACCGTCGGTGATCGCCATCGCCCGCGGGAAGTGGCAGAGGAACGGCACGTCGGGCATCGCCGCGACCAGGCCGTCCGCGAGCCCCGACACGGCGAGCGCGAGCCCGCCGCCCTGGCTGCCACCCGTCACGGCGACGCGCGCCGGGTCGACCCCCGGCATGCCGCGGACGGCGTCGACCGCGCGCACCGCGTCGGTGATCAGGCGGCGGTAGTAGTACGTCGCCGGGTCGAGGATGCCCCGGGTCATCACGCCGTTCGCGGCCGGGCCGCTGCCCTCCGGGTCGGGGGTGTGACCGCCGGTCCCCCACGTGGAACCCTGCCCGCGCGTGTCCATCAGCAGGTGCACGTACCCGGCGGCAGCCCAGGCCAGGTGCTCGTGCGCGAATCCGCGTCCGCCGCCGTAGCCGATGTACTCGACGACCGCCGGCAGCGGCTCGGTCACCCCTGCGGGCCGGGTCAGCCAGGCGCGGATCGGGTCGCCGCCGAAGCCGGCGAACGTGACGTCGAACGCCTCGATCAGCCGCAGCCCCGTGTCGGCCGGCTCGACGGTCAGCGCCAGGTCGTGCCCCCGCGCCTCCGCCAGCGTCCCGGACCAGAAGTCGTCCAGGTCGGCGGGCTCGTCCAGCTCCGGCAGGTACGCCCGCAGCTCGGGCAGGGACAGGTCGAAGATCGCCACGTTGCTCCTCGTCTCGCACGCGCCGCCCCGGCGCGACGGGCACGAGGCTAGAGCACCGAGCGACGGTGCCCGCGCCCCCGGCTCAGCGGGCCAGGAACCCCAGCAGGTCGTGCCGGGTCAGCACGCCGACCGGCTGCCCGTCCTGCACCACCATCAGCGCGTCGGCACCCTGCAGCGCCGTCCGTGCGGCGTCCACCGGCTCACCGGAGCCGATCAGCGGCAGCGGGGGCGACATGTGCCGGGCGACGCGGTCGGCCAGCGCCGCCGAGCCGCCGAACACCGCGTCGAGCAGGCTGCGCTCGCTGACCGACCCGGCCACCTCGCCGATCTTCACCGGTGGCTCCGCACCGACCACGGGCATCTGCGAGACGCCGAACTCCCGCATGATCTCGATCGCGTCCCGCACCGTCTCGGTCGGGTGGGTGTGCACCAGCGCCGGCATCGCGCCGTCCTTGGTGCGCAGCACGTCCGCGACCGTGGCGCCCTCCCCCGCGGCGAGGAACCCGTAGGACCGCATCCAGGAGTCGTTGAAGATCTTGGACAGGTAGCCGCGACCGCCGTCCGGAAGCAGCACGACGATCACGGCGCGCGCCGCCGCCACTGGGTCCTCGTCCTGCAGCCGTCGCGCCACCCGCAGCGCCGCCTCGACAGCCATTCCCGACGAGCCACCGACCAGCAGCGCCTCCTCGCGCGCGAGCCGGCGCGTCATCGCGAACGAGTCGGCATCGGACACCGGGACGATCTCGTCCGGCACCGACGGGTCGTACGCGCGCGGCCAGAAGTCCTCCCCCACGCCCTCGACCAGGTACGGCCGCCCGTCACCGCCGGAGTAGACCGACCCAGCCGGGTCCGCGCCGACCACCCGCACCCGTCCGCCGAGCTCCACCGGCCGGTCCGCCGACACGTCGTGCAGGTAGCGCCCGGTACCGGTGATCGTCCCGCCGGTGCCGACGCCGGCGACCAGGTGCGTGATGGTCCGGTCGGTCCCCTCCCAGATCTCCGGACCGGTGCTGGCGTAGTGGCTCGCCGGCCCGTTCGGGTTGGAGTACTGGTCCGGCTTCCAGGCGTCCTCGATCTCGCGGACGAGGCGGTCCGAGACGGAGTAGTACGACTCCGGGTGGTCGGGCGGCACGGCGGTCGGGGTGACGACGACCTCGGCGCCGTACGCGCGCAGCACGTCGCGCTTGTCCTGGCTGACCTTGTCCGGGCAGACGAACACGCAGCGGTACCCCCTGCGCTGCGCGACCAGAGCGAGCCCGACGCCGGTGTTGCCGCTGGTCGGCTCGACGATCGTGCCGCCGGGGCGCAGCGCGCCGGACTGCTCGGCCGCCTCGATCATCCGCAGGGCGATCCGGTCCTTCACCGACCCACCGGGGTTGAGGTACTCGACCTTCGCCAAGACGGTGGCCGCCAGGCCCGCCGTCACCGAGCTCAGCCGGACCAGCGGCGTGTGCCCCACCAGCTCGGAGATGTGCTGCGCGTACGTCACCGGCCCACCTTCTCATCGCCGGCCTGGTCACCCACCGCCACGCCCGACGGACGGCGAGCCGGAGCATCGACCGGGTATCTGGTCGGTCAAACCGGCCCCAAGACGAGCCCTCATCGCCTACGGTCGTGTGGGGTCGTCGAGCAGTCGGCGCGTTCCGCAGGTCTCCGGCCCCACCTCACAGGACGAGACGGACGGTCGGACGATGCGAGCGGGACGGCGATGATCGAGGCACACGGTCTGACGAAGCGGTACGGGCACACCACCGCGGTGGACGGGGCGAGCTTCACCGTGCAGCCCGGACGGGTCACCGGGTTCCTCGGGCCCAACGGGGCGGGCAAGTCCACCACGATGCGGATGATCGTCGGCCTCGACCGGCCGACCGCCGGCGACGTGACCGTCAACGGCAAGCACTACGCCGCGCACCGGTCGCCGCTGACGGAGGTCGGGGCGCTGCTCGAGGCGCGGGCGGTCCACCCCGGACGCACGGCCCGCGGGCACCTGCGCGCGATGGCCGCCACCCACGGCATCGGCAACCGTCGGGTCGACGAGGTGATCGAGCTGACCGGCCTGGGTGCCGTCGCCGGCAAGCGGGTCGGCGGGTTCTCGCTCGGCATGAACCAGCGGCTCGGCGTTGCCGTCGCCCTGCTCGGCGACCCGCACACGCTGATCCTCGACGAGCCGGTGAACGGCCTGGACCCCGAGGGCGTCATCTGGGTCCGAACGCTGGTCAAGTACCTCGCGTCGCAGGGCCGGACCGTCTTCCTCTCCTCGCACCTGATGAGCGAGATGGCCGTCACGGCGGACCACATCATCGTGATCGGCCGCGGTCGGATCATCGCGGACGCGCCCGTGGAGCAGGTGGTCGCCGGTGCGACCCACTCCACCGTCCGGGTGCGCAGCCCGCGCGCGACCGAGCTGGCCGACGTGCTGCGACGGGCGGGCGCGACCGTCGACAGCGCGGAGCCCGGCGTGCTCCAGGTGGTCGGCACGGGGCCGGAAGCCGTCGGCGAGGCAGCCGCGGCGCACGGCATCGTGCTCCACGAGCTGACGCCCCTCAGCGGCTCGCTCGAGGATGCCTACCTCGCGCTGACCGCCGAGGAGGTCGAGTACCACTCGGGTGTGGCGGTCCCGGCAGATCCGCGCACGGGCTACCCCGGCGGCGGGCAGGCCGTGCCCAGCGGGCCGCCGTCCACCGCCCGACCCCCGGTGCCACCGACCGCGCCGGCTGCCGGCGCGCAGACCGACGTGCAGGAGGACGTGCGATGAGCACCGTGACCACGACCCCGGCAACCACGCCCGCGCAGCAGCCCGCACGATCGGACCTGCGACTCTCGCCGCTGCACGTGCTGCGGTCCGAGTGGCTCAAGTTCTGGACGGTCCGCTCGACGTACTGGACCCTTGCGCTCACGGCAGCGGTCTTCGTCGGCCTGGTGGTGGCGGTCTCCTTCGGGATGCGGGCGCTGAGCGCCCAGCAGCAGGTCAACGAGGCGGGTCCCCTCCCCCTGATCCCGCTGAGCGCCGGCGCCCAGCTGGCGATGATCCCGCTCGCCGTGCTCGGTGTGCTCACGGTGACGTCCGAGTACAGCACCGGCATGATCCGCGCCAGCCTGACGGCGGTCCCCACCCGCCTCCCCGTTCTGTGGGCCAAGGCTGCGGTGGTGGCTGTCGTCACCCTCGTGCTCACCCTGGTGACCGTGCTGCTCAGCGCCGTACTGGCGTCGGCGATCCTGCACTCCACGGGCGGCAGCCTCGACGCCGGTGACCCGCAGGTGCAGCGCATCGTCCTCGGCACCGCGCTCTACCTGACCACGACCACCCTGTTCGCGTTCTCCCTCGGCGCGCTGCTGCGCCACTCGGCGGCAGCGCTGGGCGTGGTCCTGACGCTCCTGCTGGTGATCGAGAACGTGCTGAACGTGCTGGCCCAGGTCGTGTGGAAGTGGCTGCAGCACGTCACGCCGTTCCTCCCCGCCTCGGCGGGCAGCAGGTTGACGATGACGGAGCAGCAGCTCACCGCGACCAACGACGCGAACCTCTACCACGTGCACCTCAGCGCATGGCAGGGCTACGCGGTGCTGGTCGCCTGGGTCGTGGTCATCCTGGCCTTCGCGGCCGTCCGCCTCCGGTCGCGCGACGCCTGACCGTTCCCGGGAGCACGACGGCTGGGCACCTCGCGGTGACCCAGCCGTCGTGCTGTCCAGCCCTGCAGGCGCAGCTCAGAGCTCGCCCATCGCCTCGCCGGGCGTCAGCTCCGCCGCACGGGCGCCGACGTTCCACCGGGACCACAGCGTCTTCTCGCCCGCTGCCCGAGCCATCACGTGGCTGGTCAGCGCGAACACCACCAGACCCACGCCCAGCACCACGACGGCGACCCAGAAGGGCGCCTTGAGCCCGACGTGCTCGGCGACCAGGCCGGAGATCACCGGCGCGGGCGCGGCGAAGCCCCACCGGACCAGGTTGAAGGCACCCGTGGTGGACCGCCGGTCCGGCAGGCCGGTGGCCAGCGCCAGGTCGGTGAGGTTCGCGTTGCAGATCCCCATGCAGATGCCGGCGACCACCAGCACGACGATCGACACCGTGGTGCTGGTCGACAGGGCCAGGCCGACGAGGCAGCCGGTCAGCACCAGCACCGCGAGGCCGACGGTCGCCACCGCACCGATGCGGTGCGCGAGCCGGTGGCCGACCACCAGGATCCCGAACGCGAGGCCGATCCCCCACGCGGTGAACACCAGGCCGAGCGGCACCACCGACAGGTGCAGCGCCACCGGTGTGTAGCCGAGCACCACGAAGAAGACGAAGTTGTAGGTCGCGGTCAGCGCGCACAGCGCGATGAACGCCGGCTTGCGGAACGAGGCGAAGACGTCGGTCAGACGGAGCCGCGACGGCTTCTCGTCGGGGTCGCGCAGGCGGGACACCGACATCACGGCAGCGGCGACCATCAGCACACCGCACGCCATGAACGGCACCCGCCAGCTGATCCTGCCGAGCAGGCCGCCGATCAGCGGCCCGACGGCGAACCCGAGGCCGACGCACGTCTCGAAGAGCTCGACCACCCATTCGCTCTGCCGCGCGAGCGCCACGAGCAGGCTCATCGCCGTCGCGAAGAACATCGCGTTGCCCAGGCCCCACAGCCCCCGGAGCGCCGCGAGCTGCCCGATGCCGCCGACCGCCGACGCCGCCAGAGCGGCGACCGCCACGACCGAGACCCCCGCGGTGAGCACCTTCTTGTACCCGAACCGCCCCGTGGACATCACGGCGGGCACCATGCCGAGGGCCATCACGGCGATGTAGGCCGTGAACAGCAGCTCGATCTGCCACGTGGAAGCGCCCAGCGAGCTGCCGATGACGGGCAGGATGGGATCGACCACGGCGATGCCCGCGATCGCGAAGAAGGCGGTCAGCGCGGTGGCGTAGATGGCGGTGCGGTGCGGTTCGTCGCGCGTGGTGGCGCTCATGCGGCTCCCTGTGGAGGACGGTGGTGCGCACCTCGTCGTGCGGCCGGTGCATCGATTGCTGTATGCACCAGTGATTTACTTGTACCATACACCTGGTTCGGGGGGATGTGTCATGACGGCAACGGCCCAGACGGCCCCGAGGTCCGACGACTGCGTCGGGCGCATCGAGACCGAGGTGGCGCTGCTGCTGCGCCTCTCGGACCGCAACCGTCGCCGCTCCCGCCTGATGGACGGGGCCCTCGAGCGATCCGCCTACCTGGCGCTCCGGCTGCTGGAGTCGAACGGGCCCTCCACCATCACCCGCATCGCGGACGAGCTGCGGCTCGACGGGTCGACGGTGACCCGGCAGGTCGTCGCGATGGAGGAGGCCGGCCACGTCCGCCGCGGCAAGGACCCGCGCGACGGACGGCACCAGGTGATCTCCGCGACGTCGGAGGGTCTCGACGCGCTCGCACACACCCGAGCGGCGCGCAACGCCGTCTACCGCGAGGTGCTCTCCGCCTGGTCCGAGGAGGACCTCGGCACGCTGGCGCACATGCTGCGACGGCTCAACGCGGACCTCGACGCGCACCTCGACTCCTGAGGCCGAACCGCTCCCACGCGGCGTCGTCCTCCGCTACCGTCCGGCCCATGCTGCGCGTGCTGCCGTTCGCCCTGGACCTGGCGCTGCTCGTCTTCTGCCTGATCGACTGCATCCAGGCCGACCCGGGCGCGGTCCGGAACCTGCCCAAGGGTGGCTGGATCGTCCTCATCCTGCTGTTCCCGCTGGTCGGCGGCGTCGCCTGGCTCGTGGCGGGCAGGCCGGTCGGGCCGGGTCCACGTCGCGTCCCGTGGCCGTCGACCGCCACGGCCGGCTTCCCGGAGTACGAGCGGCCCCGCCCCGTCGCACCCGACGACGACCCAGCGTTCCTCGCCGGGATCGCCGAGTCGAACGCCGAGCACGAGAAGCTGCTGCGCGCCTGGGAGGACCAGCTGCGCGAGCGCGAGCGCCGCCTCGCGGAGCGGGACGACGGCGACGGGGCTACCCCGCCACCCGCATCGGACCACTGAGGCCGCCAGCAGCGCTACGCCGTCGTACCGTCCGGTCGGGCCGCCTCGTCGGAGGTCAGCAGGATGACGTTGCCGTCGGGGTCGTCCACCATCGCCGCGTAGGGCCCGGCGGTCCGGGTCGGTGCCATCCGCCCGTGGTAGCCGGCCCCGGTGAGCCGGGCCCACTCGGCGTCCACCGCGTCGTCGTCACCGGCGTAGAACTCCACCAGCTGCTGGTAGCCACGCTCCGGCCTTACCCAGTCCGGGTCGTACCGGGCCGCGAACTGCTCGGTGAGCACCAGCTTGGCGCCCGGTCCGAGCCGACAGATCGACACGGGGCGGTCCGACCGCGGGTCGGGGACGTCGAGCCCGAGCAGTCGGTAGAACTCGATGGAGCGCCGGAGGTCGCGCACCTCGAGGACCAGCATCGCGAACGTGGGACTCATCGGGTGACCGTCCCACCAGGGTCCGACAACGTTCGCGTGGGCGGCCGCGGGACGCCTGGTGCCGCGCGGCGGCGCCTTGACCGGGCGCCGCATCCGCGCCGCAGCCGGACGTTTCAGGGCGGTGCACCCCAGGGCGCCGTGGCGGTGCCCCCGCCGGGACTCGAACCCGGACTGAGCCGGTTTTAAGCCGGCCGCCTCTGCCGGTTGGGCTACGGGGGCGCAAGCCCCATCGTGCCAGCCGGCGGCCGCCGCGTCGGAGGGCTCAGCGCGCGCCGGCCACCGACGGGTCGGCCTGCTCCGCGGCGGGCTTCGGCTTGGGCCGCACCGCCGCGGCGCGGAACTCGGCGCGGGGGTCCTGCAGGGCGCCGAGCGAGACGACCTCGCGGCGCAGCAGCAGCGACGACGTCCAGCCCATCATGATGCGCAGCTTGCGGTTCACGGTCGGCATGGCGAACACGTGGTACGTGCGGTGCAGCACCCAGGCCAGGAAGCCGCGCACCTTGATGCGGCCGAACATCTGCGCGACGCCCTTGTACATGCCCAGCGAGGCGACGGCGCCGATGTTCTTGTGCTTGTACTCCGTCGGCGGGGCCGAGCTGAGCACCCGCGCCAGGTTGTCGCCCAGGTGGTTGCCCTGGCGCAGCGCGTGCTGGGCGTTCGGCGGGCACGTCTTGCCGGGGTTCACCAGGTCCGGGACCGCCGCGCAGTCCCCCGCGGCGTACGCGTCGGGGATGACCTCGCCGTCAGCGGTGGTCACCTGCAGGTACGCGTTGGTGATCACGCGGCCGGTCTTGTCCAGCGGCAGGTCGGAGTCGGCAAGCACGGGGTTCGCCTTGACGCCCGCCGTCCACACGACGGTCTCGGTGTCGAACTCGGTGCCGTCGGACAGCACGATGTGCCCGTCGACGCAGGAGTTGAGGAAGGTGGACAGGTAGATCTCGATGCGCCGCTTGCGCAGCTGCTCGAGGGTGTAGCCGCCGAGCTCCTCGCTGACCTCCGGGAGGATCCGCGGCGAACCCTCGACCAGGACGAACCGCAGCTCGTCCTCCTCCACCTGCTTGTAGTGCCGGATCGTGTAGCGCGCGAGGTCCTCGACCTCCGCGAGCGCCTCGACGCCCGCGAAACCACCGCCGACGAAGACGAACGTCAGCATCCGCCGACGCAGCTCCGGGTCCCACGTGCTGGCGGCAAGGTCGATCCGGTCCAGCACGTGGTTGCGCAGCGCGATGGCCTCTTCGACCGTCTTGAAGCCGATGCCCTCCTCGGCCAGACCCGGGATCGGCAGCGTCCGCGCCACCGAGCCGAGCCCGACCACCAGGTGGTCGTACTGCACCCAGTACGGGTCGCCCTCCTCGGGCGTGATCTGCACCCGCCGGCCGGCGTGCTCGATCTGCGTCACCTTGCCCTGCAGCACGTCGACACCCTTGAGTGCCCGGCGGTGCGGGGCCACCACGTTGCGGGGGTCGATCGACCCGGCCGCCGTCTCCGGCAGGAACGGCGCGTACGTCATGTAGGACCGCGGGTCGACGACGACGATCGCCGCGTCCCGCTTGCCGAGTCGGCGGCGCAGCCGCCGGGCGGTGTAGAGCCCCACCGTGCCGCCCCCGAGGATGAGCACCCGAGGCGACTTGCGCGGCTTGGCCGGACGCGCGGGTGCCTCCGACGGGACCGGCGCGGAACCCTGGACGGCAGCGGGATCGGACATGTCTCAACCGTAAACCGGGACTTTCGTCCCCGCCGTGGCGGTGTCGCGTGATCCTCCGCACAGCGGGCGCCCAGAGGCGGCCGGCCTGCGCCGGGACCGCCCGGCCGGGATCCCGCTCGCGGGCAGCGCGGTCAACCGTCGCCTGCGAGCACGAGCTGTGGGGCCGGCGTCCCGACGGCGAGCCGATGGTGACGTTCGACCTGCTGGCCCCAGGAGGTCGACGCGATGATCAGGGCCGCTCCGACCAGGCCGAGAGCCGTCAACGGCTCGCCGCCGAGACCGGCGCCGACCGCGACGGCCCAGACCGGTTCGGTCCCCAGCAGCAGGCTCGCCCGGCTGGCCGACGTGCGCCGGATGGCCCACGTCTGGGCAAGGAAGGCGAACACGCTGCAGGCCAGCGCGAGGTAGGCCAACCGGCTCCATCCGACGAACGACAGGTGCGGCACGGTCGAGGCGAGCCGGTCACCGGCGGCGGCGCCGAGCAGCACGGTGCCCACCACCGCCTGCACCGTGGTGAGCGACAGCGAGCTGTGCTGCCGGCCGCGGGTGAGCCGACCGATCAGGGTGACGTGCACGGCGCGGACCGCCGCGGCGGCGAGCATCAGCACGTCGCCCACCGTCGGAGCCCGGAAGCCGTGACCGGACACCAGCAGCGCCACGCCCAGCACGGCGAGGACGGCCGCGACGAAGAACGACACCGGCAGCCAGGCGCGCGACCACAGGCTCTCCAGGACCGGGGTGAAGACGATGGTCAGGCTGATGATCAGACCCGCGTTGGTGGCCGACGTCGTCGCGACGCCGAAGGTCTCCAGGGTGAGCACCGCCGCCTGGGTGCAGCCCAGCAGCACACCGACGCGCAGCTCCCGGCCCCGCGGGGACGGCACCCGTCGCACCAGGCACACCGCCCCGAGCGCGACGGCCGAGATCACGTAGCGCAGGGCCAGGACGACGAGGACCGGGGCGGCCGTGGTGAGCTCCTTCGCGACCAGGTAGCTGCTCCCCCAGACGAGCGCGACGCCGAGGAGCACCGCGTCGACGGCGGAGCGGGACCGAGTGGTGAGCACGGGCCGACCTTGCAGCTGCGGACCGTGAAGATCAACGACGTGTTTCTCGAGCATCCTTTTAGGATGACTTCATGGACCTGCGACAGCTAGTCGTCCTCCGGGAGCTCGGCGACCGCGGCAGCGTGACGGCGGTCGCCACAGCGCTGTTCGTCACCCCGTCGGCTGTGTCCCAGCAGCTGGCCGCGCTGCAGCGCAGCACCGCCGTTCCGTTGACCGAACGGAGGGGGCGCACGCTCGTCCTGACGGACGCGGGCCGCGCCCTCGCGGCTGCTGCGGCCGACGTCGCCGCCGCCGTGGCCCGCGCCGAGCGTGCGGTCGACGAGCACCTGACCGACCCCCGCGGCACCGTGCGGGTCGCGGCCTTCCACAGCGCGGCCGCCACCGTGTTCCCGCGACTGCTCCAGGCCGGCGGGGACGCCGTCCTCGAGCTCGCCGACCAGGACGTCGAGCAGGCCCGGTTCCCCGCGCTCACCTCCGACCACGACATCGTCATCGCGCACCGCCCCGACCACAGCCCACCGTGGCCGGCCGGCACGTCGGTGACCCCGCTGCTCCACGAGCCCCTCGACGTCGCCCTGCCCGTCGGGCATCCGCTCGCCGCCCGAGCCGACCTGTCGGTGGCGGACGTCGCCGACCAGCCGTGGATCGCCGTGCAGAGCGGCTACCCGTTGCTCGGGTCCCTCGAGGCGATCGCCGCCGCGGCAGGCCGGCCGGCGCGGATCCGCCACCGGATCAACGACTTCACCGTCGCGGCCGCCGTCGTCGCAGCCGGAGGCGGCATCGCCCTGATGCCCCGCTACACCGCACCGGTCCGGCCGGACGTGGTGCTCCGTCCGCTGCGCGACCTGCACGTCGCCCGGCGCGTGGACGCCCTGGTGCGACCGGAACGCGCCCTGCGCAGCGCGGTGAGCAGCACCCTCGGCGTGGTCCGGGACATCGCACGCGGGCTGACCGAGGCCCCCGGCACGACCCCGACGGTCTAGTGGGTCAGTCGGTCGCGGGCGGCTGGTCGCGGTCGGCGGCGGAGCCTGACACCCGGCCCTGCAGCACGGTGGGATCACCCTCCGGGTCGAGCCGCACGGCCGCCACGCGGTGCCCGTCCACCGCCGTGACCTGCAGCGTGGCGTTGGTCAGCCCCGAGCGCACCGTCTCCACCGGCACGCGGTCGCCGATCGCCGCCATGCGGCCGAGCCGCGACAGCACGTAGCCCGCGACCGTCTCGTACGGACCGTCGTGCAGCAGCACGCCGGTCCGGTCGGCGAACTCCTCGAGGGTCAGCCGCGCGTCCACGTCGGACCCCGTGCCGCTCGTCTCCGGCTTCACGTCGTGCTCGTCGACGATGTCGCCGACCAGCTCCTCGAGCAGGTCCTCCAGGGTGACGATGCCGTCCGTGCCGCCGTACTCGTCCACGACCAGGGCGATGTGGGTACCCGTCCGTCGCATGCTCGACAGCGTCGGCAGCACCTTGTTGGTCCCGGGCAGCGACGGGATGGGCCGGGCGACGTCGCCGACGGTGGCCTCCGGCTCGTCGCGCACGCCGTCGCCGAGGTCCACCGCGACGTCCGCCACGGCCGCGAGCAGGTCCCGCACGTGCACGAAGCCGACCACGTCGTCGAAGTCGGTCCCCGTGACCGGGTAGCGGGAGTAGGGCAGCTGCCGCACCTCCGCCGCCGCGTCGACGGCCGACTGCGCGGCGGACAGGAACCGCACCTCGCCGCGCGGACGCATCGCCTCGACCAGCAGCCGGTCACCCGCGTCGAACACGTCGTCGATCAGCCGGCGCTCGTCCTCGGGCAGGTCCGGGTGCGTGGCGACGAGGTCGCGCAGCTCCTCGTCCGTCACCGCCTCGCCCTTGGCCCTCGGGTCCTGGCCGAGCAGTCGCACCACACCGTTGGTGGACACGGACAGCAGCCAGATCACCGGCGTCATCACCCACGCGAGGCGGTCGACCGCCGAGCCCACCGCGGTGGCGATCCTCGCCGGCCGCTGCATCGCCAGCCGCTTCGGCACCAGCTCGCCGAGCACCAGGGACAGGTACGCGATCACCAGGGTCAGCGCGATCAGCCCCACCGTGTCCGCCGCACCCTGGGACAGCCCCCAGCGCACCAGCACCGGCGAGACGTGCGGCGCCAGCGTCGACGCGCCGAACGCCGCCGAGAAGAAGCCGGCCACCGTCACGCCGATCTGCACCGCCGCGAGGAACCGGTTGGGGTTGCGCGCAACCCGTGCGACGCGGGCGCCACGGCCACCCTGCTTGTCCAGCTGCACCAGCTGGCTCTCGCGCAGGGACACCAGCGCGAGCTCCGTGCCGGAGAACAGCCCTCCGATGCCGATGAACAGGAGGACCAGGGCGATGTCTGTCCAGATCTCGGTGGTCACGTCTCATCCCGGGGTCGGTGAAGCTCCAGCCTAGGCACAACGTCGCGGACGGACCCGGCGTCCCCTGCGGGGCACGACGCCGTCAGCCGGCGATGCTCCAGGCGATGCCGTCGAGGATGTCGTGCTCGCTGGTGACCACCTCGGTGAGCTGGCGGCCGTCGCGCGCCACCTCCGCCTGCACCCGCGCGATCACCTCGGACCAGATGAGGGCCCCGGCGCCGATCACGTCGACCCGCCCGGGGTGCATGAAGCCGAGCGCGCTGCGCTCCGCGCGGCTCCGGTGCAGCAGGTCGTCGCAGGCCGCCTCGACGGTGCGGACGTCCAGCACCGCCCCGTCGATGGCGGTCCGGTCGTACCGCGGCAGGCCGAGCGTGTGCGCTGTCACCGACGTCACCGACCCCGCCAGACCCACCAGCGTGACGGCCCGACCCAGGGGCACCGTTCTCTCCGCCTCGTCCAGCGCAGCCGCCACGTCGGCGCGTGCCGCGGCGATCTGCACGGCGGTGGGCGGGTCGGACCGCAGGTGCCGCTCGGTCAGCCGCACGGACCCGATGTCCATCGAGACGGCCGCCTCGGGCTCGTGGGTGCCGAGCACCAGCTCCGTCGAGCCACCGCCGAGGTCGACGACCAGGAAGGGGCCCGGATGCGTCGCGGCGAGCACACCTGTCGCCCCACGGAACGAGAGGGCGGCCTCCTCGTGGCCGGTCACCACCTCGGGGTCGACGCCCAGCGCGCCGCGCACCCCCGAGACGAACTCGTCGCGGTTGCGGGCGTCCCGCGTCGCCGACGTCGCGACGAACCGCACCGCCTCGACCCCGTGCTCACTGCAGGTGGCGGCGTAGCGCGCCGTCATGTCCAGCGTCCGGGCGAGCGCCTCGGGCGCCAGCTCACCGGTCCGGTCGACGCCCTGGCCGAGCCGGACGATCTCGGCCAGCCGCACCACCTCGGTCAGCGTGCCGGCCGCCACGTCGAGGTCGGCCACCAGGAGCCGGATGGTGTTCGTCCCGCAGTCGATGGCTGCCACGCGTGTCACCGGCACATCGTGCCATCCGCCCCGGACACCGGCCGGGCCGTCCGGCCTGCCCTCAGCGGCTCAGCACGTGCACCTGTCGGGCCGCCACGTGTCCCTGATCAGGGCGAGCACCTCGTCACCGACCGGGTTCACGCCGGGACCGGCGGCGAGCGCGTGGCCGACGAGCACGTGCAGGCACTTCACCCGCGTCGGCATCCCCCCGGCGGAGATCCCCGCGATCTCGGGCACGTGGCCCAGCGCCTCGCGGTCGGCGAGGTACGCCTCGTGCGCCCGACGATGCCCGGCCGCCAGCTCCTCGTCGACCGCGAGCCGTGCCATCAGCTCCTTCATCAGACCCGTCGCCTCGAGCGTGCTCACCGCCGCGACCGCCTGCGGGTTGGTGAGGTAGTACGTCGTCGGGAAGGGGGTGCCGTCGTCCAGCCGCGGCGCCGTCTGCACCACCGTCGGGCGTCCGCAGACGCAGCGCGCGGCGATCCGCACGACGCCGCGGGCCGGCCGGCCCAGCTGCTCGGTGACCACGGCGAGGTCACCCGGGTCGACGGCGGGGTACGGCGGCACGTGCTGCTCGGTCATCGGGAGAGCGTCCTGTCAGGAGGGGGCCTCCATTGTCCCTGACCAGGGTCGGCCGGCCGTGCCGCCCGTCGGCAGACCGCCCGTCGGGCGCTACCGGCCGCTCCCCACCGCTCGGACCGGGCGAGGTCTCAGGGCTTCGCTGCGCCCGTCGCCGCGGTGGGTGCACCGGTCGGCGCCCCGGTCGGCGCCGCGGTCGGCGCGGAGGTCGCACCCGACGTCGCCTTGGTCGCCGGCACCGCGGCCGCCGTGGGCGCGGTCGTCGGCGCCGCAGCCGCACCAGCCGCCCGGACCGACTGCCACACGTCCAGGTACCACGGCTGCGTGGAGCCGACCGCGCCGGACCCGTCGCTCGCACCCGTCTTCGGCGCGTTCGGCGCCGTGTCCGGCACGGTCTGCGGGTCCACCACCCGGAAGGCCGTCTCGCCCGGCATCACGAAGTTGAGCCGTTCCCGCGCCTGCGCCTTGACGTACGCCGGGTCGTCCCAGCGCTTGAGGTCCGCCTGCAGGTCGGAGTTGTGCTGCTGCGCCGCGGCCACCTGGGTGCGCAGCTGCGCGAGCTGCGTCTGCTGCTCCAGGTAGGAGTGCAGCGTCGGGTACACCAGCACGAAGGCGAGCAGCAGCACCAGGCCCAGCACCATGGCGCGCACCGTCAGCATCCGCGGGAGCCGCTGCTGGACCACCTCGGCACGCGGCGTGCCGCGAGGCGGGGTGACGGACGACGGCCGGGTCGACGCCCGGGCCGCCGCCGGACGACGGGACGCGCGCGGCGGGCTGGTGCGCGGCGCGGTGGTCCGCGGCGGGGCGCCCGTCCGTGGTGGGGTGGTGCGCGGCGTGACGCCCGAAGCCGCACGCTCGGCCACCCGGGGTGTGCCCGCCGAGCGCGCGCCGGGCGCGGCAGGACGACGGGCGGACGGCATGTGCTCGATTGTGCCCCGGCACGTCGCCAACCCCGGGTACCCGGTGCCGCTCCGCCGTGTCCGGGCGCGGCGGACGGCGGACGACGCGGCGCGCCCGCACCTGGGTCGTAGCAGGAGCGCGTGGCCGACGCCGAGCTGGTGCACGTGGCCGCACGTGTCCGAACCCGGACGCGCCGAGGGCCGGCGACCTGACGGTCACCGGCCCTCGGGGTGGTGCTGAGGTGCGGGACGCCTCAGCGCTGGAAGCGCGGGAAGGCGGACGCACCGGCGTAGGTGCCGGCGTCGTCCAGCTCCTCCTCGATGCGGAGCAGCTGGTTGTACTTGTTGATGCGCTCGCCACGGGCCGGCGCACCGGTCTTGATCTGGCCGGCGTTCGACGCGACGGACAGGTCCGCGATGGTGGTGTCCTCGGTCTCGCCGGAGCGGTGCGAGGTCATCGTGCGGAAGCCGTTGCGCTGGGCCAGCTCGATCGCGTCGAGCGTCTCGGTCACGGTGCCGATCTGGTTCAGCTTCACCAGGAGGGCGTTGGCCGAACGCAGCTTGATGCCCTTGGCCAGACGCTCCGGGTTGGTGACGAACAGGTCGTCGCCGACGACCTGGACGCGGGAGCCGATGCGCTCCATGAGGGCGCCCCAGCCCTCCCAGTCGTCCTCGGACAGCGGGTCCTCGATGGAGACCAGCGGGTAGTCCGCGACGAGCTTCTCGTAGTACTCGATCATCGCGGCCGACTGCAGCTTCTGGCCCTCGAACGCGTACTTGTCCTCCGAGAAGAACTCGGTGGCCGCGACGTCCAGCGCGAGGCCGACGTCCTTGCCGGGCACGTAGCCGGCCTTCTCGATCGCGACGACGATCAGGTCGAGCGCGTCACGGTTGCTCGGCAGGTTGGGGGCGAAGCCGCCCTCGTCGCCGAGGCCCGTGGACAGGCCCTTGCTCTTCAGCACGCTCTTGAGGGAGTGGTACACCTCGGCGCCGGCACGCAGCGCCTCCTTGTACGTCGGCAGGCCGAACGGCGCGACCATGAACTCCTGGATGTCCACGTTGGAGTCGGCGTGCGACCCACCGTTGAGGATGTTCATCATCGGGACGGGCAGCACGTGCGCGTTCGGGCCACCGAGGTAGCGGAACAGCGGCAGGTCGGCCGAGTCGGCCGCGGCCTTGGCGACGGCGATGGACACGCCGAGGATGGCGTTGGCGCCGAGCTTGCCCTTGTTGGGCGTGCCGTCCAGGTCGATCAGGGCCTGGTCGACCAGGCGCTGCTCGGTCGCCTCGTAGCCGATGAGCTCCGGGGCGATCTCGTCGATCACGGACTGCACCGCGCCGGTCACGCCCTTGCCGAGGTACCGGCCCTTGTCGTCGTCACGACGCTCCACGGCCTCGAAGGCGCCGGTGGAGGCGCCCGACGGGACGCCCGCACGAGCCAGGGTGCCGTCGTCGAGGGCGACCTCGACCTCCACGGTGGGGTTGCCGCGCGAGTCGAGGATCTCGCGGGCGCCGACGGCCTCGATGGTGGCCATGGGTGCTCCTTCGGACAGATGGTGGGTTTGCGAAACCACCCTAGTGCGGGCGGCCTCGGGCAGCGCCAGGACCTTGGGCCGAAAGGCCCTCAGAGAGCAGCGAGGATGGCCTCGACCTGGGTCTTGGCGTCGCCGAACAACATCGCGGTGTTCTCCCGGTAGAAGAGGGGGTTCGGGACCCCCGCGTAGCCGGTGGCCATCGACCGCTTGAAGACGATCACCTGGTGCGCCTCCCACACGTGCAGCACCGGCATGCCGGCGATCGGCGAGCCCGGGTCCTCCAGCGCGGCGGGGTTCACGGTGTCGTTGGCGCCGATCACCAGGACGACGTCGGTGTCCTTGAAGTCGTCGTTGATCTCGTCCATCTCGAGGACGATGTCGTACGGCACCTTCGCCTCGGCGAGCAGCACGTTCATGTGCCCGGGCAGGCGGCCGGCGACCGGGTGCACCCCGAACCGGACCGTGACGCCCTTCTCCCGCAGCCGGGTCACCAGCTCCGCCACCGGGTACTGCGCCTTGGCGACCGCCATGCCGTAGCCGGGGGTGACGATGACCGAGCGGGCCGACGACAGCAGCTCGGCCGCCTCGGCGGCGCTGACCTCGCGGTGCTCACCGCCGACCGCGGCGGCGCTGACCTTGCCCCCCTCGGCACCGAACCCGCCGAGGATCACCGAGATGAACGACCGGTTCATCGCCTTGCACATCAGGTAGGAGAGGATCGCACCGGAGGACCCGACGAGGGAGCCGGTGACGATCAGCAGGTCGTTGCCGAGCATGAAACCGGCGGCGGCCGCGGCCCACCCGGAGTACGAGTTCAGCATCGAGACGACCACCGGCATGTCGCCGCCGCCGATCGCCGCGACCAGGTGCAGACCCAGCGCCAGGGCGACGACCGTCATGATCGCCAGCGGCCAGATCGACGGCGCCGCGACGAACCAGCCCATCAGCGCGAACGACACCACCAGCGCGCCGAGGTTCAGGAGGTTGCGGCCCGGCAGGGTCAGCGGGTTCGACTTGATCCGCGCCGACAGCTTGAGGAACGCGATGATCGAGCCGGTGAACGTCACCGCACCGATCAGCACCCCGAGGAACACCTCGACCAGGTGCGCGCCGCCGGCCTTCTCGGTGAGGTACGAGTTGTAGCCGATGATGACGGCCGCGGCGCCGACGAAGCTGTGCAGCATCGCGATCAGCTCGGGCATCTGCGTCATCTCGACCGTGCGGGCGCGCCACGTGCCGATCACGGCACCGACCACCAGCACCAGCGCGATCAGCAGCGCGGTCACCCACGGCGACCGCACCGAGTCCTTGAGGGACAGGACGATGGTGGCGACGAGCGCGACGCCCATGCCGACCATGCCGAGGACGTTGCCGCGGCGGGCGGTCTCCTGCTTGGACAGGCCGGCCAGCGACAGGATGAACAGGACGGCCGCCACGAGGTAGGCGGCCTGGGCCACCGTGGTGAGACTCACGACGGTCACGCACCCTTCCGGAACATGCCGAGCATCCGGTACGTGACCAGGAAGCCTCCGAAGACGTTGATGCTCGCGATGGCCGCCGAGACCACGGCCAGGACCGTGACCAGGGTGTCCGCCGAGCCGATCTGCAGCAGCGAGCCGACCAGGATGATCCCGGAGATCGCGTTGGTCTGGGACATCAGCGGGGTGTGCAGCGAGTGGCTGACGTTGCTGATGACGTAGTAGCCCACGAAGACGGCCAGCACGAACACCGTGAACGTCGCGAGGAACGCGACGTCGGTGAACGCCAGGGCGATCGCCAGCACGGCACCCGCCGTGACCATCAGCGTGAGGCTGCGTCGCGATGCTGCGGCCTTCTTGGCGGCCGCCTCGGCGGCGCGCTGCTCGGGGGTGCGCTCGTCGGCCGCCGCCGGGGCCGCCGCGGGAGCCGCCGAGACCTGCACGGGCGGTGGTGGCCAGAGGACCTCGCCGTCCCGCGTCACGGTCATGCCGCGCTGCACCGGGTCGTCCAGGTCGAGCACCAGCTGCCCGTCCTTGCCCGGGGTCAGCAGGGCCATCAGGTTGACCACGTTGGTGCCGAACAGCTGCGACGTGTGCTGCGGCATGCGGCTGGTCAGGTCCGTGTAGCCGAGGATGACTACCCCGTTGTCGGTGACCACCCGCTCCCCCGGCACCGTCAGCTCGCAGTTGCCGCCGCCGGACGCCGCCAGGTCGACGATCACCGATCCGGGGCGCATCGCGGCGACCATCTCCGCGGTGATGGTGCGCGGCGCCTGGCCCCGGACGAGCGCGGTGGTGATGACGATGTCGGCCCGCGCGGTCTCCGCGGCGTACAGCGCCAGGGTCGCCTTCTCCTGGTCCTCGGTCAGCGCCGCCGCGTACCCGGTGGCCGACCGCTCCTGCTGGGCGGCGGCCGACGCTTGGACGAAGGTCGCGCCGAGGGACTCGATCTGCTCACCGGCCTCGGGCCGCACGTCGAACGCCCGCACCTGGGCGCCGAGCGACGCCGCGGCCCCGATGGCCGCGAGCCCGGCGACGCCGCCGCCGATGATGAACACGGTGGCCGGTGCCGTCTTGCCGGCGGCGGTCACCTGGCCGGTGAACATGCCGCCGTACTCGGCGGCCGCCTCGATCACGGCCCGGTAGCCCGCGACGTTGGACATGGTGGACAGCACGTCGAGCGCCTGCGCCCGGCTGATCCGCGGGACCGCGTCCAGCGCCAGCGCCGTGACGCCCCGCTCGGACAGGGTCTGCACCAGCTCGGGGTGCAGCGCGGGGGCGAGGCTGGCCACGAGCACCTGCCCGGACCGCAGACCGGCCAGCTCGGCGTCGGAGGGCGTGTTCACGGCGGTCACCACGTCCGCCGCCCAGACGGCCTCCGCGTCGGCCACGCTCGCACCCGCCGCCACGTACGCCTCGTCCGGGATGCTCGCCGCCGCACCCGCCCCGGCCTGCACCACCACGTCGTAGCCCAGCTTCACCAGGCCCGCGACGGTACGTGGCGTGCCGGCCACCAGCCGTTCCCCGGTTCGAGACTCCGTCGGGATCCCGATCAGCATCGATCACTCCTCTGGCTGTGGCCTGCAGCAACAGGCCGTCCCATGGTCCTCACCACGCCACGACGCAGCACTGGACCAAAGGCCCAGGTCAGCGCAGTGACGAGGCACGTCATCAGCTCGGCGCGTCCGGAGTGCGCGGGTTGTCGGGTGTGGTGCCGACCTCCTCGCCGGATGCCGTCGCGGTGACCTCGACGTCGCGGAGCGTGGTCTCCCACGCCGCCGCGGCACGGCGCAGCGCACCCTCGGCATCCACGCCCTGGGCGTGGGCCCGCCGCACCAGCTCCAGCAGCTGCGCGCCGAGCTCGTCGTCGGCCGGCACCGGTGCGTCCAGGCCTGCCCGGGCGGCCCGCGAGGCGATCTTCTGCGCCCGGGCGAGCGCCGGCAGGGACGCGGGCACGCCGTCGAGCGCCGAGCCGCGGTCCTTCTTCTCGGCCCGCTTGATGCGGTCCCACTGGGTGTGCAGCGCGCCCATCGAGGCGACCTCGGCGTCGGCGAACACGTGCGGGTGCCGGCGCACCAGCTTGGCGACCAGGTCCCGCGCGACGTCGTCGAGGTCGAAGGGGTCGTCGGGGTGCTCGGTGGCGATCCGCGCGTGGAACACCACCTGGAGCAGCACGTCGCCGAGCTCCTCACGCAGCCCGGCGCGGTCGTCCCCCTCGACGGCCTCGGCGAGCTCGTGCGACTCCTCGAGCAGGTACGGCAGCAGCGAGGTGTGCGTCTGCGCCGCGTCCCACGGGCAGCCGCCGGGTGAGCGGAGGCGGTCCATCACCGCGACGAGCTCGCGCAGCGCATCGCGTGCGGCTGCCGGCTCGCCGTCCGGTGCGGTGGTCACGAGGAGGTGGTCAGCAGGTGCGGTCGGTCACGGGGTGGCGCTGGCCGACGGCTGCGGGGTCGGCGCCGCGGAGTCGCCGGGCGCGGGGGTGGCCTGCGCTCCCTGCGTCACGATCCACGGCGAGGCCGTCGGCGCGGCGACGCCGGCCGCCGTCGGGTCGAACGTGCCGTAGCGCGGGTTGACCGTCACCTTGAGTGCCGCCAGGCGCTTCTGCAGGTCCGCGACCGCGGTCGCGGAGTCGGACAGACCCTGCACGTTGTTCGCGGCGAGCTGGTACCGCGCGATCGCCATCGCGCCGGTCGAGTAGTGCGCCGGCGCCGCGACGCCGGCCCCCTGGAACGACTGGGCGAGGAACTGCGTCGCCTCGGCGTCGTTGATGCCGACCCCCTTGTCCGAGGCGAGCTGCGTCAGCGTCGGCTCGTCGATCAGCACCTGCAGCACCAGCTGCGGCGTCGCACCGTTGAACAGCGGGCCGAGCTGGCTCAGCGCGTCCGACACCTCGGAGGCCGGGATCGTGCGTCCGTCCACCACGGCGGCCGTCCCCGGCCGGGCGCCGTCGGCGCAGCCCGCCAGGACGCCGGTCAGCAGCACCAGCGATCCCACCGTGCCGACCGCCCGGCGCAGCCCCGTCCTCGCGTCGCGCTGCAGCCTCACAGGTCCTCCTCGAGCATCGACCGCTGGTCCGGGCGACATCGTAGGCGGTCCTGCTGACGGTCCCGTGCGCCCGGTCGGCACGCGGTCGCCCCCGCCGCCGGCGTCAGCGCGCGGCCGTCCCGACGCCCGCCGCGGCCGACACGTCGCCGCGGACCACCGCGTCCACCACGGTCCGCGCCCACTCGAGCAGCGCCGCACCGTGCAGCGGCTTGCCACCCACCCGGGCGGTCGTGGGGAACGGCACCAGGATGGTGCGCACCGCCGGCTTCAGCACCGTGCCGGGGTACAGCCGCTTGGCCCGCAGCTGACCGGACTCAGCGAGCTCGACGGGCGCGAACCGCACGTAGCGGCCCTGCGCCGTGATGTCCGTCAGCCCGGCGGCACGCGCGTGCTGCCGGAACGCCGCCACCTCGAACAGGTTGTCCACCGCGGCGGGGACCAGGCCGTACCGGTCCAGCAGCTCCGCGCGGACCGCCTCGAGTCCCGCCTTGTCCGTTGCCGCGGCGATCTTCTGGTACGCCTCGAGCCGCAGCCGCTCGTGCGCGATGTAGTCGTGCGGGATGTGCGCGTCCACCGGCAGCTCGAGCGTGACGTCCGGCTGCTCCTCCGGCTGGTCGCCGCGGAACGCCGCCACGGCCTCCCCCACCATCCGCACGTACAGGTCGAAGCCGACGCCCTCGATGTGACCCGACTGCTCGCCGCCGAGCAGGTTGCCCGCGCCGCGGATCTCCAGGTCCTTCATCGCGACCGCCATGCCGGCACCGAGATCGGTGTTCGCGGCGATCGTGGCGAGCCGGTCGTGGGCCGTCTCGGTGAGGGGAGCCTCCGGCGGGTAGAGGAAGTAGGCGTAGGCCCGCTCCCGACCGCGGCCGACGCGGCCGCGCAGCTGGTGCAGCTGGGACAGGCCCAGCCGGTCGGCGCGCTCGAGGACCAGCGTGTTGGCGTTGGAGATGTCCAGGCCGGTCTCGACGATCGTCGTGCAGACCAGCACGTCGAACCTCTTCTCCCAGAAGTCGAGGATCACCTGCTCCAGCTGCTTCTCGTGCATCTTGCCGTGGGCCACGGCGATCCGGGCCTCCGGCACCAGCTCGGTCAGGCGCTGGGCGGCCCGCTCGATCGACTCCACCTTGTTGTGGATGTAGAACACCTGGCCCTCGCGCAGCAGCTCGCGCCTGATCGCGGCGGTGATCTGCTTCTCGTCGTACGCGCCGACGAAGGTGAGCACCGGGTGCCGCTCCTCGGGCGGGGTGGCCAACGTCGACATCTCTCGGATCCCGGTGACCGCCATCTCGAGCGTGCGCGGGATGGGCGTGGCGCTCATCGACAGCACGTCCACGTCGGTGCGCAGCGCCTTCAGCGTCTCCTTGTGCTCGACGCCGAACCGTTGCTCCTCGTCGACGATCACGAGCCCGAGGTCCTTGAACCGGACCCCGCCGGACAGCAATCGGTGCGTGCCGATCACCACGTCGACGCTGCCGTCGGCCAGCCCGTCGAGCACCTCCTTCGACTCCGACGCCGTCTCGAACCGCGACAGCGCCTTCACGGTCACCGGGAACGGCGCGTACCGCTCGGAGAACGTCTCCAGGTGCTGGGAGACCAGCAGCGTGGTCGGCACCAGCACCGCGACCTGCTTGCCGTCCTGCACGGCCTTGAAGGCCGCACGGATGGCGATCTCCGTCTTGCCGTAGCCGACGTCGCCGCAGATCAGCCGGTCCATCGGGACGGACTTCTCCATGTCCGCCTTGACCTCGTCGATCGTGGCGAGCTGATCCGGGGTCTCGACGTAGGCGAACGCGTCCTCGAGCTCGCGCTGCCACGGGGTGTCCGGCCCGAAGGCGTAGCCGGGCGTCGCCATGCGGGCCGAGTACAGCCGGATGAGCTCGGCGGCGATCTCCTTGACGGCCTTGCGGGCGCGACCCTTCGTCTTGGCCCAGTCGGCGCCGCCCATCCGGTTGAGGGTCGGTGACTCGCCGCCGACGTACCGGGTCACCTGGTCCAGCTGGTCGGTCGGCACGTACAGCCGGTCGCCCGGCTGCCCGCGCTTGGCAGACGCGTACTCGATGACCAGGTACTCGCGGGTCGCGGCCGTCGGACCGGTACCGATGGTCCGCTGCACCAACTCGACGAACCGGCCGACACCGTGCTGCTCGTGCACCACGAAGTCGCCCGGGCGCAGCTGCAGCGGGTCGACGACGTTGCGGCGGCGGCTCGGCATGCGGCGCATGTCGCGGGTCGACGTGCCGGCGCGGCCGGTGAGGTCGGACTCGCTGAACAGCGCCAGGCGCAGCTGCTCGGACGCGAACCCGGGGCCCGCCGGTGCGGGCACGACGAGCACCACCCCGGGGTCCAGCTCGTCGGGCACGCCGGACACCAGCCGGGCCGGGACGTCCGCCGAGCGCAGCTGCTCCACCATCCGCTGGGCCGAACCGTGCCCCTCGGTGGTCAGCACCATCCGCCAGCCGTCCTGCTGGTGAGCGTGCAGGTCGGTGATCGCGCGAGCGACGTCCCCGCGGTAGTGCTCCACGTCCCGGGCTGCGACGAGCAGGGTGGTCGCGTCCGACGAGACCGCCGGGCCGTCGTCGGCCGCGTCCTCGTGCTCGCCGTCCGCACCCGCCGGAGCGGCCGCCACCTCGAGCGAGAACGACGACAGCGTCCACCAGCCCAGCCCGCGCACCGCCGAGAGCCCGCGGACCTCGGCGAACGAGTGGAAGGACGCCGCCGAGAGGTCCAGCGGGGTCGCGCCACCGGCCGCGGCGCCGGTCCAGGCCGCCGCGAGGAACTCCTGCGTGGTCGCCACCAGGTCGTGCGCCCGGCGCCGCACCCGCTCGGGGTCGGCGACCACCAGCAGGGCGTCGTCGGGCACCAGGTCCAGCACCGGCACCATCCGGTCGACCAGCACGGGCGCCAGCGACTCCATGCCCTCCACGGCCATGCCCTGCGCCAGGCGGTCGAGCATGTCGACCGCGCCCGGCAGCTGCTCGACCAGGGCGGCGGCCCGCTCGCGCACCGCGTCGGTCAGCAGGATCTCCCGGCACGGGGGCGCCCACAGGCCGCGGTCCGCCACCTCGAGGCTGCGCTGGTCGGCGACGGAGAACCAGCGGATCTCCTCGACCTGGTCACCCCACAGCTCGAGGCGCAGCGGGTGGTCCTCGGTGGGCGGGAACACGTCGACGATGCCGCCGCGCACGGCGAACTCGCCGCGGCGCTCCACCATGTCCACCCGGGTGTACGCGGCGTCCACCAGCCCCTGCGCCAGCTGGTCGAGGTCCACCCGGTCCCCCACGGCGAGCTGCACCGGGACCAGCTCACCGAGCCCGTCGACCACCGGCTGCAGCAGCGCCCGCACCGGCACCACCAGCACCCGCACCGGTCCGGCCGGCCCCGGCTCGCCGGGGTGCGCCAGCCGCCGGAACACCGCCAGGCGGCGGGCCACCGTGTCGCTGCGGGGCGACAGCCGCTCGTGCGGCAGCGTCTCCCAGGCCGGCAGCACCGCCACGTCGTCGTCCGGCAGGTAGCAGCGCAGCGCGCCGGCCAGCTCGTCCGCGTCGCGGCCGGTGGCGGTGACGACGACGAGGGGCCGGCCGGCCGCCGCCACCGGCGAGCCCGCCGGACGTGCCCCGGCCATCGCCGCGAGCAGGGGTGGCCGCACGCCGGCCGGGCTCACCACGTCCAGCTCGCCGCGGGCACGCACCTGCTGCACGGCCTCGGCGGCCGCCGGGTCGGCGAGCAGCGCAGGCAGCAGTCCGGTCAGGTCCATCGGTCCTCCGCAGCGGGACGGCACCCGGCTCGCAGGCCGGGCGATCGGCACCGCGCCACCCGGACGCGGGCAGCACGACAGGCCGGATCCGTTGCCGGACCCGGGGATGGGACAAGTCTACGAAGCACCACCGACATGCCCCCGGCGCGGCGACGGCATCGCGGCCCCGACGCCCCGGGGGCCGGACGACGTGGGGCCCGGACGACGTGGTGCCCCGGACCGAGACCCGGTCCGGGGCACCACGTACCACTCCTGCCTGCGCCCGGGGCTGCCGGGCTGAGGTCGCCGCGCTAGACGACCAGGCTCAGCAGCATGATGAACGCCAGCGCGACCACCGACAGGACGCACTCCATCAGCGCCCACGTCTTGAAGGTCTGGCCGACCGTCATCCCGAAGTACTCCTTGACCAGCCAGAACCCGGCGTCGTTCACGTGGGACAGGAACACCGAGCCCGCGCCGACGGCGAGCACCATCAGGGCGACGTGCGTCGCCGGCAGACCGGACGCCAGCGGCGCGACGATGCCGGACGCCGTGATGGTCGCCACGGTCGCCGAGCCGGTGGCGATGCGGATCAGCACCGCGACGAGCCATGCGGCCAGCAGCGGGGACAGGGCCGACTTCGCCAGGCCGGACGCGATCACGTTGCCGACCCCGGTGTCCACCAGCGTCTGCTTGAAGCCGCCGCCGGCACCGACGATGAGCAGGATCCCGGCGATGGGCCCGAACGACGAGCCGACGATCGCGGACACCTTGTCGCGACCGGTGCCCAGCGCCGTGCCGAGCAGCACGAGCGCGAGCAGCGTGGTGATGAGCAGCGCGATCAGCGGGGTGCCGACGAACGTCAGCGCCTGACCGACAGCCGACTTGGCGAAGCCCATCGTCTCGGCCAGCGTGGCGAGCAGCATGAGGACCACGGGGAGCAGCACGACGAGGAGCGCGACGCCGAACCGCGGCCGACGCTGGCCCTCCTCGTGGCTCGCCTCACCGAGCAGCGCGGGCGCCTCGATCGGCACCCAGCGGGCCATGTAGCGGGCCAGCAGCGGACCGGAGATCGCGACGGTCGGCAGGGCGACGAGCAGGCCGAGGCCCAGGGTCATGCCGAGGTTCGCCTTGAGCGCCGCGATGGCGATCAGCGGCCCGGGGTGCGGCGGGATCAGGCCGTGCAGCGCCGACAGGCCGGCCAGTGCGGGGATGCCCAGCAGGATCAGCGGCACCTTGGCCCGGCGGGCGGCCACCATCACGACGGGGATCAGCAGCACAACGCCGACCTCGAAGAACAGCGGGATGCCGATGATGAAGGCGACCAGCGCCAGCGCCCACGGCAGCCGCTGCAGCGGCGTCTTGGCCAGGACCGTGTCGACGATCTCGTCGGCACCGCCCGAGCGCACCAGCAGCGTGCCGATGGCGGCACCCAGCGCGATCAGCACGCCGACGCTCGCCACCGTCGAGCCGAGCCCGGTGCTGAAGCTGTTGAAGGCCTTGAGGTACGGGACGCCGGCGATGACGGCCATCAGGCCGGCGCCCACCGTCAGCGACAGGAACGGGTGCAGCTTCAGCCACACGATGAGCAGGATGATCGCGGCGATGCCGATGACGGCTGCCACGATGAGCTGCGGGGTGCCGGCCGTTGTGGTCGGCGCCGCGAGGAGCAGGGACGACATCAAGACTCCTTTGTCTGTTCTGGTGCTGCGGTGGATTCGGAGGGTGTGCCGGAGGACTGCTCACCGGACGGGTGCGGGCCGGACGCATGCGGCCCGGACGGGTGCAGGCCGAGCGCGACGAGCGCGGCGTCGACGACGGAGTTCGGCGAGACGGACACCGGGACGGTCACGCCGTCCTCGTCGGGCTCGAGCGGCTCGAGCGTGGCGAACTGCGAGGGCAGCAACGTGGTGGGCATGAAGTGGCCCGTCCGGTGCGTCATCCGGTCGCCGATCAGCTCCGGGGAGCCCGCGAGGTGCAGGAACCGCACCCGTCCCGGCGCGGCGGCGAGCACGTCGCGATAGGCGCGCTTGAGGGCCGAGCACGTGACGACGGACGAGCGGCCCGCCGCGTCCTGCTCACCGATCCACGCGGCGATCGCCGCCAGCCACGGCCAGCGGTCCTCGTCCGTCAGGGGGTGGCCGGCGGCCATCTTGGCGACGTTGGACGCGGGGTGGAACTCGTCCGCCTCGGCGACCACCCAGCCGAGCCGCTCGCCGAGGAGGTGCGCGACCGTCGTCTTGCCGGACCCTGCCACGCCCATCACGACCACGTGCTGACGCTCTTCCACTGCCCGCTCCTGACCTCGTCGTCACCCGTCGACGTCGACGGCGAACACTGTCCCTCAAAGGTGACACCTTTGGCTACCCAAAGGTCATACTTAATGACGTGACGCCCGTCACATCGTGCGGCCGCTCCGCGCACCCGGCCACCGGTCCCGTCCCACGCGCCTTGCAGGGCGCTACCCTCGCCAGACCGGGGGGAGGACGACGGGCGATGGGCGCGGTGCTGCACGACGGCCTGCTCGACGCGCTCGGCCGCGAGATCGTCGACGGCATCACCCCCGTCGGCTCCGCGCTGACGCTGGACGGCATCTGCGTCCGGTTCGGCGTCTCCCGGACCGTCGCGCGCGAGGCGATGCGCATGCTCGAGTCGATGCGGCTGATCACCTCACGCCGGCGCGTCGGCCTGGTGGTCCGCCCGCGCGAGGAGTGGGACGTCTTCGACCCGCGACTGATCCGGTGGCGGCTGGACGGCCCCCAGCGTGCCGACCAGCTGCGCTCCCTGACAGAGCTCCGGCTCGCCGTCGAGCCGCACGCGGCGGCGTGCGCCGCGGCCGCGGCCGGCCGTCAGGAGGGCGACGAGCTGGTGGCGCTCACCGCGCGGATGCGCCGCCTCGGCGAGGAGGGCCGGCTCGCCGAGTTCATGGAGCTCGACATCGAGTTCCACGCGCGCCTGCTGCGCGCCTCGGGCAACGAGATGTTCGCCGCGCTGACCGACGTGGTGGCCGAGGTGCTCCGCGGCCGCACCGAGCACGGCCTGATGCCGCCGCACCCCGAGGAGGAGGCGCTGGCGGCCCACGAGGCGGTCGCCGCCGCCGTCCGGGCCGGTGACGCCGAGGCGGCCGAGACCGCGATGAGCCTGATCACCACCGAGGTGCGGCGAGCGCTGGCCGCTGCTCCGGCCACCCCTTCGTCCAGCTCGGGTCGCTGACCAGCGGGACCCATCGCGGTGACGGCGTCCGCCGGACCCGCTCGCCGAGCGCCCGCAGCGCCACCCCGGCCCGCAGCAGGCCGATGCCGAGCCGCGCGCGCAGCGGTGACCACCGCCGCAGGGCGAGCGTCGCCTTGCCGGTGAACAGCAGCCGCATCTTGGTCGCCGAGGAGTTGCCCCCGGACGAGGCGCCGACGGCGTGCAGGGCCACCGCGTCGGGCGTGATCCGGGGATGCAGCCCCGCGGCGGCGGCGCGCAGCGACAGGTCGGCGTCCTCGCCGTACATGAAGTAGCTCTCGTCGAGGCCGCCCAGCAGGTCCCAGGTGGTCCGCTCGGCGATGAGCAGGCACCCGGTGACCACGTCGACCCGACGAGGGGTGTCCCGCTGCCAGCGCCCCAGCGACTCGGGGTCGAACAGCCGCGAGCCGCGCAGCGCCGAGCTGAGACCGGTGGCGAAGCAGAACCAGCTCCACAGCGTCGGACGTCCCCAGCACGAGCTCGGGTCGACCGAGCCGTCCGGCCGGACGGTCCGGCCGCCCACCAGTCCCGCTTCCGGGTGCTCGTCGAGCGCCCGCACCAGGGCGTCGACGCAGCCGGGACGGACGACCGCGTCCGGGTTGAGCAGCAGCACCCGCCGGCCGGTCGTCCGTGCGACCCCCAGGTTGCAGCCACGGGCGAACCCGACGTTCTCCCCCGCGACCAGCACGTCGACCCGGTCGGCCCAGCGTTCGAGCAGGGCGAGCGTCTCGGCGCCGGAGCCGCTGTCGACCACCACGGTCTCGACGCTGACCGACGGCCGGCCGTCGCCGGTCAGGGCCTGCAGGCACCGCTCCAGCCACTCGGCACCGTCGTGCGACACGACGACCACGGACACCTCGGGCACGGCGGTCACGGTGCCACCGCCGACCCGGGGTCGTCGGTCGGCACGTAGCCGTCCCGCCAGCCGACCACCCGTGCCGGGCTGCCCACCGCGATGCAGTGGGCGGGCAACGAGCGCGACACCACCGAGGCGGCGCCGACGACGGCACCGTCGCCGATCGTCACGCCGGGCAGCACCACCACCCGGGCGCCGAGCCACACGTCGGAGCCGATCACCACGTCGGCCTCGCGCTTCGGCTGGTCCATCACGGGCGTCCCGTGGGCCAGGCCGTAGTTGCTGGCCGTGATGAACACCTCGGGCGCGAGCAGCACCTTGTCGCCCAGCACGATCCGCCCGGTCGAGTCCCCCGCCCACAGGAAGCAGCGCTCGCCCACGTGCACGTCGCTCCCGAGGACGATGCGCTCGCCGTTGCGCAGGCTCGCGACGGGCGACATCCGCAGCCCCGGACCGGCCGTGATCCGGCGCCGCGGCTGCACGTGCGCGTAGGAGTAGAACCGCGCGACCTTGGCGAGATGCACCAGCAGCCCGGGGTCGGCGACCCGTCGCAGCGCCCCGAGCAGCCCCTCACGGCGTCCGTGCCCCGGGACAGGGCCGCGCGTCCCGGCGCTCATGCGGCGACCCGCGAGGTGAGGTCCGTGCCCCAGCGCCGGTCGCCGCGCAGCCGACGCACGGCCGCGACGCACCGGCTGGCGACCGTGACGAGCAGGAACGCCGCGGCATCGACCAGGCCGACCTGACCGCTCCGCACCGAACCGCGCAGGCCGCCGGCGTTGGTCGGGCCGTCCTCCGCACCGAGCCGCACCGCGAGCTCCCGGTTGCCGTTCACGATGCGGGCCCGCCGCGACACCAGTGCACGGGTGGTCCGGGCCGCGTGGGCGACGAACGGCTCCGGCACCAGCACGCGCTCGTGCGGGGCGAACGACCGACGCACCCACCCGTCGTCGTTGGTCACGTCGGGCAGGTCGCCGAGGCGTCGCCAGCCCGGCTCGTTCAGGGCGAAGACGCCCGAGCCGACCATCCCCTCGCGCACGTACGGCAGCGACGTCCACACCCGGTAGAACCGGCGCACCAGTCCCGACGAGGCCCCCGCGGCCACCGTCAACCGCGCCGAGGCGACGGTGGGGACATCGGTGGCCAGCGCATCGGCCAGCGCCCGGGCGGTCGCCGCGGGAAGCTCGCAGTCGGCGTCCAGGACGATCACCGGCCACACCTCGACGGCGGCGAGACCCGCGCGGAGCGCGCCGATCTTCCCGGCCTGCGCCAGCTCGAGGGCCTCGACGGCGTGGCCGAGCTCCGCGGCGGCGCGCCGGGCCACGGCGACCGTCCCGTCCGACGAGCCGTTGCTCACCACCAGCACCTTGAGCCGGCCGGGCGGCACGTCCTCGAGCAGCACCCGGAGGCACCGGCCGATCACCGCGGCCTCGTCGTGCGCCGGTACCAGCACGGTCGCCACGGCGCCGCCGTCAGCCCCCGAGCCCTCCATCGCGCACCCCCATCACCGCACGCCACCACCCGACGGCCAGTCGAGGCTATTGCACCTTCTGCCCCGATTCAGGACGGGCGACGGTAATCACCCGGCACATCACCCGTGCGGCGGCACGGCACCGCCGGGTGATCTCTGCCGGCGCCCCCACCGCCGGTCCCCGGCCGTGGAATCCTGCCGTCGACACCGGCATCCGAACGGTGCACCGAGGAGATGGACGAGATGGCACACGTGGTCGTGGTCGGCGCGGGGATCGTCGGGCTGGCGACCGCGGCACGGCTGGCTGCGGACGGTCACCGGGTGACCGTGCTGGACAAGGAGCGGCGGGTCGCCACCCACCAGACCGGCCGGAACTCCGGCGTCATCCACTCCGGCCTCTACTACGCCCCGGGCAGCCTCAAGGCGACGATGGCGGTCGCCGGGTCCCGCAGCATGGTCGACTTCGCCACGCGGCACCTGGTGGACGTCCGCGTGACGGGCAAGCTCGTCGTCGCGTCGACGGACGACGAGGTCGACGGCCTGCACAGGCTCGCGGAACGAGGCGCCGCGAACGGCGTCGCCGCACGGCTGGTCACCTCGTCGCAGGCGCGCGAGCTCGAGCCGCACGTGGCGTGCGTCGAGGCCCTGCGGGTCGAGCCGACGGGGATCGTCGACTACGTCGGGGTCTGCCGCGCTCTCGCCGACGAGGTGCGCGCCGCGGGCGGCGAGGTGCTCCTCGGCGCCGGGCTGGTCGCCGCGCAGGAGGACACGTCCGGGGTGCGGGTGCGTGCGGCTCACGGTGACGGGTCGGGCCGTCTGGACCTGCAGGCGGACGGGCTGGTGTCCTGCGCCGGCCTGCAGGCGGACCGCGTCGCGCGGGCGTGCGAGGTGGACCCCTCGGCACGGATCGTGCCGTTCCGCGGCGAGTACTTCACCCTCGCGCCGCGGGCGGCCGCGCTGGTCCAGGGCCTCGTCTACCCCGTCCCGGACCCCCGCTTCCCCTTCCTCGGCGTCCACCTGACGCGCGGGGTCGACGGCGGCGTGCACGCGGGGCCGAACGCGGTGCTCGCCCTCGCCCGGGAGGGCTACACCTGGCGGGACGTGGTGCCGGGCGACCTGGCGGACGCGTTGTCCTGGCCCGGGACGTGGCGGATGGCGGTGCACAACGTCGTCCCGGGCGCGCGTGAGGTGCTGCGCTCCCTGTCGAGGAAGGCGTTCGCCGCGAGCGTCGCGCGCATCGTGCCCGGCATCCGGGAGGACGACCTGCTCCCGGCTCCCGCCGGCGTCCGCGCGCAGGCCGTCGAGCGCGACGGCACCCTGGCGGACGACTTCGTCATCCAGCGCACCGCTCGGCAGGTGCACGTGCTGAACGCACCGTCACCCGCTGCGACGGCGGCGCTCGAGATCGCCCGGCACATCGCCGCCGAGCTGGCGCTCTGACGCTTCGCACCCGGGTGAATCCTGGAGGACCGCCCTCCCGTCCCACGCCGCCGTCCTAGGGTTGACCTGTCCCGAATGTCCGTTTGGGGCAGGTATGCCGTGGTGTCGGAGGCGCGTGATCATGGGTCGTCCAGCGAGACCGTCGGCAGCTCGCACCCTGGCGTGGGGAGCGCTGGTCGGGGCGTTGCTCGGGCTGACGGGATGCACCGCCGCGCACCAGGCGACGGACGCGAGCACGGCTGGTGCCGCCCACGCAGCAGCAGACGGCGCGACCACGGGCACGCAAGGGTCGTCCGGCGGCACCGGGGACGGCACGTCCGGCTCGTCGTCCGGGGCGCGCGGCAGCTCGCCGGCGTCCTCGGCCGCGCCCGGGCGCGAGCAGGCTCCGGGGCCGGCGGCACCTCCGGTCGTCGCGCTGCCCGGCCTGCAAGCGGCGCCGACCGCCCCCGCGGCCGAGCCTCTCCTCACCGGGGCCGCACCGGCGACCGCCGAGCGCAACGGTGCCGTCGTCGCGGGCTTCCCCGTGAAGGTGGTCCCGGTCCCGAAGGGCGTGACGGTCGTCTCGAGCTCCGTCTCCAGCGAGGGCGCCCGGGTGCAGGTCGGAATGCAGGCGTCGAGCGCGGCGACCCCGGCCCAGGTGCTCGGCGCGTACGACGAGGCGTTCGGCGCGAGCGGCTTCACCCCTGCCAGCAGCCCCGCCCTGCCCGGGACGTCGGCGCACCTGTACCAGCACGGGACGGACGGCATCGTCGTGACAGTGAAGGCACGCCTCGGCGGTGGGACCGAGATCGCCGTCGCCGGCAGCCTGACCACGGCCGGCTGACGCCGTGCGGAGCACCTCGTCCGCCGAGACGGTGGCCGCGGCCGGTGCCTCCTCCGCCACAGCCGTCAGGCGGACCGGCTCACCTCGCGCCTCGTCACGACCCGTGCGGGTCTCGTCGGTCGTCGTCGCGCTCGGGTTCGTCAGCCTGCTGACGGACATCTCGTCGGAGGCCGTCTCCGCGGTGCTGCCGCTGTTCATCACCAGCGCGCTCGGCATGTCCACGCTGACCTACGGGTTCGTCGACGGCCTGATGCAGGGTGCCACCGCCCTGGTGCGCGTGGTGGGTGGCTGGGCGTCCGACCGCGGCGACCACCCGAAATGGGTCGCGTTCCTCGGCTACGGGGTCTCGGCGCTGACCAGGGCGGGCCTGCTGCTGGCGTCCGGGTTCCTCGCGATCACCGCGCTGGTGGCGGTGGACCGGGTGGGCAAGGGCATGCGGACGGCACCGCGGGACGCGATGATCGCCGCCTCGTCGGACCCGCGCACGCTGGGCCGGTCGTTCGGCGTGCACCGCACCTTCGACACCGTGGGGGCGGCGCTCGGTCCCCTGGCTGCCTTCGTCGTGCTCTGGGCGATCCCGAACGGGTACCGGACGGTGTTCGTCATCTCGTTCGGCTGCGCCGTCCTCGGTCTGGCGGTCCTGGGACTCATGGTGCCGGACCTGCGGCCGCGTCGCGCCGCCTGGCTCGAGCGGCACCGCGCACGCGAGGAGCGCGGACTGCCCAAGTGCAAGGGCTGCACGTGCGACCTGACGGCGCTCGCACCCGGCGGCAAGCAGTCGTTCAGCTGGCGGTTCCTCACCGAACCGGGGGTCCGACGGCTCATGGGCGTTGCCGGCCTGCTCGCGCTGCTCACGGTGGGCGACGGGTTCGTCTACCTCTCGCTGCAGACGCGGGACGGTTTCGCCTCCCAGTGGTTCCCGCTGCTCTACGTCGGCACCAATGCGGCGTACATGTGCCTCGCCACGCCGATGGGTCGCCTCGCCGACCGCATCGGACGGGCGAAGGTGTTCGTCGCCTCGCACGTCGCCCTGCTGGGCGCATACCTGTGCGCGGCCGTCGTCGGCGGCGGCACGGCGTCGACGGTCGCGACGCTGGCCCTGCTCGGCCTGTTCTACGCCGGCACGGACGGGGTGCTGTCGGCACTGGCGGGCCGGCTGGCCGGTCCCGCGGTGCGCGGGTCCGCGATCGGCACGGCGCAGGGCGTGGTGGCCGGTTCCCGGATGTGCGCCTCGTGGCTGTTCGGACTCGCCTGGTTCACGCTGGGCCGCAGCCCCGCGATGCTCGTGGTCGCCGGTCTGCTCGCGGTGGCCGTCCCCGTCGCCTGGCGCACGCTCCGGCCGCTCGACGCGCGCCTGCGGACGCAGGCCGCGGCATGAGCCGGCCCGCACCGCGGCTGGTCGCGCTGGTCGCCGTGGTGCTCGTCGTGACGGTGGGCGTGGGGTGGTACGTCCTCCGGGCCGCCGCGAGCCACCGGGCCCTGGTGTCCTCCGCCCCGTCTGTCGCCAGCACCGACCTCGGCTCCGCCACCACGGTGCCGCACGTCGTGTTCCGGTCCACGCTGCCGGGGACGCACTACGGAGAGGTGGCGGTGGTGCCGCTGACCGACCCGGCCGGGCCCCGGGCGTTCACCGACGCGGCGTGCGACCAGCTCGACACCGTCGGCACCACCACGGTGTGCCTGCGCGTCGTGCGCGACGTGGTCACCCGCTACGAGAGCGCGGTGCTCGACGCCTCGTGGCGGCCCACCGTCACGTGGCCGCTGCCCGGGGTCCCCAGCCGTTCCCGCATCTCGCCGGACGGCGGCCTGGTGGCGACCACCGCCTTCATCACGGAGCAGGCCTGCTCCAAGGCGGGCTCGTCGACCGAGACCCGGATCCATCGGGCCGACGGCACCGACCTGGGAAACCTCGAGGAGTGGGCGCTCACCGTCGACGGCAAGCCCTACACCGCGACGGACCGCAACTTCTGGGGCGTGTCGTTCGTCGACGACGAGACGTTCTACGTCACGGCCGCCTCGCAGTCCGCGAACGCCACCTGGCTGGTGCGGGGAACAGTCTCGGCCCGGACGCTGACCGCCGTCCGAACCGGTGGCGAGTACCCCTCGGTCTCCCCCGACGGCACACGGGTGGCGTACAAGAAGCTGCTCCGCACCGATGCCGGCCAGAAGGTGTGGGCGTTCGCCGTCCTGACGCTCGGCACGGGGACGGAGACGGTGTACGACGCCACCGCGGGGACGGACGACCAGGCCCAGTGGCTCGACGACACCACGATCCTGTACGGGCTGGCCCGGGCGGACGAGCCCGGCACCACCGACGTGTGGTCCCTCGACGTCGGCACGCTGGCGGCCCGGCCGACCCTCTTCATCCCGGGGGCGTGGTCCCCGGCCGTGGTTCGCTGACGGTTCTCGGATCACCCGGCAGACACCGCGGCGGCACTGGGCGCGCGGGTCCGGGTACCCCACACTGGGCGTCAGCCGGCGCCGGTGGGACACGCTCCCGCCGCTGCGGCGCTCGTGGCAGCCGCCGAGGACCGAGGAGTGACCGCCCGTGAGACGACCGACGCCGCGGCTCGTGGCTCTCGTGGCCGTGGTGCTGGTGGTCACCGCGGGCGTCGGCTGGTACGTGGTCCGGGCGGCCGGCAGCCAGCGTCACCAGGTGGCGTCCGCGCCCTCGGTGGCGAGCACGGACCTCGCCTCGGCCCTGGCCACGCCGCACGTCGTCTTCCGCTCCACGCTTCCCGGCCCCCAGTACGGGCAGGTGGCGGTGGTCCCGCTGGCGGCCCCCGCCGGACCGCGCGCCTTCGCCGACGCCGCGTGCGACCGGCTCTACACCGTCGGCACCACCACGTCGTGCCTGCGCATCGTCCGGGGTGTCGCCACGCGGTACGAGACCGACGTCCTCGACTCGTCGTGGCGCACCACCGCGACCTGGCCGCTGCCCGGCATCCCGAGCCGGTCGCGGATCTCCCCCGACGGCAGCCTGGTCGCGACCACGGCGTTCGTCACCGGCCACTCGTACGCGCAGGTCGGCTTCTCCACCGAGACCGAGATCCACAAGGCCGACGGCACGGACCTCGGCAGCCTCGAGGACTACGCCCTCACCGTGGACGGGAAGCCCTACACGGCGTCCGACCGCAACTTCTGGGGCGTGTCGTTCGTCGACGACGACACCTTCTACGCGACGGGCGCCTCGCAGTCCGCCAACGCCACCTGGCTGCTGAAGGGCAGCGTGTCGGCACGGACGTTGACCGCGTTCCGCAGCGGCGGCGAGTGCCCGTCGATCTCCCCGGACCGCGCGCACCTCGCCTACAAGAAGGTGGTGCGCACCGACGCCGGCCAGAAGGTGTGGGCGTACGCCGTGCTCACGCTGGCCACCGGGAGCGAGACGCTCTACGACGTGACGGCGGGCTGCGACGACCAGATCGAGTGGCTCGACGACACGACGATCCTGTACGGCATGGCGCGGGCGGACGAGCCCGGCACCACCGACGTCTGGTCGCTGGACATCTCGACCCCGGGTGCGAAGCCGAAGGTGTTCATCCCCGGGGCGTGGTCGCCGGCAGTGGTGCGCTGACCTGGTCGTCCGGCCCGGCCGCCGCACCGCCGCGCGCCCGGACGAACTCCTCCAGGCGGTCCAGGTCGACGGCGTCGGCCGGCACCTGCGGAGAAGGGTCGACGAACGGCCCCGGACCCGACGCGTGCCCGGTCAGCGAGTCGAACGTGTGGACGTACGCGGTCGCCTGCGGGGACCAGTCGAGCTCCGCGACCACCCGGTCGCGGGCGCGCAGCGAGAGGTCGACGCGCAGGTCGGGGTCGTCCAGCAGCCGCTCGACGGCATCGGCGAACGCCGACACGTCGCCGGACGGCACGTACAGGGCCGTGTCCTGCGCCGACACCCGCGTCTCCACCAGGTCGAAGCTGACCGGCGGGACGGCGAACGCCATGTACTCCATGGTCTTGTTCATCGTCGACCGGTTGTTCAGCGGCGTGTTGCGGTCGGGGCAGAGGCCCACGCTGGCGGCCGACAGGTAGGCGGCGATCTTGTCCGGACCGACGCGGCCGGTGAACTCGACGACGTCGTCCAGCTCCAGCTGGTGGCTGAGCGCCCGCAGGTCGGCCAGGCAGTCGCCGAACCCGAGCAGCGCCGCCCGCACGTCGGTGCGGCCGCGCCGGTGCACCAGCTCGTCCATCACGCGCAGCACCAGGTCGACGTCGTCCTGCGGGCCCATGATGCCGAGGTAGACCAGCAGGTGGCCGCCGCGCGCGAGGTGGTCGGTGCCGTGCACGGGTCGCATCACGCGGGTGTCCGGACCGGAGCGGACCACCGTCGTGCGGTCCCTCGGCACGCCGCCACGGGTGAGCGCGACGTGCCGGTAGGACTCGTTGGTGGACACCACGCGGTCGGCCGCCCGGAAGGTGCGACGTTCGAGCCAGCGCAGCCCTGCCAGCTCGGTGCGAGCCTTCGCGCCGGCCGGCTCGCCGAAGCGGGACACGAACAGCTCGGGGTTCAGGTCGTGGTGGTCGAACAGGAACCGCACGCCTCGCAGCCGCCAGAGCCGGGCGAGCAGCCAGTAGGTGTCCGGCGGGTTGCACGCCTGGATCACGTCGAAGCCGCGCTCCCGCCGCACGGTCAGGGAGAGCGCCGCGGTCCGCAGCCACGAGTACGCGAACTCGACGACGAAGCCGAGCAGCCCCTTCGCCTCCGGCGCGGGCCGGTACTTGTAGATCGCGACGCCGTCGATCGTCTGGCGCGCGGGGTCGCCCGGACCGCGTGGGCAGATCACCGAGACCTGGTACCCCGCCCTGGTCAGCGCCCGGCACTCGAGCCACACCCGCCGGTCCAGCGGGACGGGCAGGTTCTGCACGATGATCAGGACCTTCGTGCGCGGGACGGCCATGACGGCGGCACCTCCGGGTCGACGGTGGACCGTGTGCGGTCGCTCTCGGCACGGTATCGCCGGACAGATCCGGCGCAAACCGGATCAAACGGATGTCACCCGGCTGCGGCGGCACCTTCACCCGGACGGACGCGCAGGCTCTCCTCCGCAGCGGCGACCACCTCGGAGGCCGCGCGCTCCCAGCTGAAGTGCCGCCGCCGCCGGTCGGCCGCCGCGGCGCACGCCGCGTACAGGGCGTCGTCCGCGAGCGCCTCCGCGACCAGCGCGGCCAGCTCGCCCGGGTCCTCCGAGCGGACCAGGCGCCCCCCGTCGTCGTGCCCGATGATCTCCGGCATCGCGCAGGCGTCCCGGCCGATGCACGGCAGGCCGCGCGTGAGCGCCTCGACGAAGGCGATGCCGAAGCCCTCCATCCGCGACGGCATAACGAACAGGTCGTGCGTGTCCATGAGCTGGCCGACCTGCGCACCGGGGACCCGGCCGAGGAACGTCACGCCGTCCGGCACGGGCGAGCGCAGCGGCCACTGCGCCGGGCCGGCCACCGTCAGCGTGACGTCGGGCCCGAGCTCGCGACGCAGCAGCTGATGGGCCGCCACCACCTGCGCCCCGCCCTTGGTGTCGAAGTCCCGGCCGACGAAGAGCAGCCGGCGCGCGGTGCCGACCCGCCGGACCGGTACCGGGGTGCCCACGGCGACCGCCGCGTTGGCGCCGGGGTTGACCACCCGGACCCGGTCGCCGGGGACACCCTGGGACCGCAGGTGCGCGGCGAGCCACTCGCTCATCGGCAGCAGCAGCGCCGCCTGGGCGTAGACGCGGTCCTGCGCCCGGCGCAGCCGGTCGATCCGCCGCCTGCCGAGGGCGCGGAAGTGCGGCACCCCGTCCGGGCCGTAGGCGTCGAGCAGCAGGCCGTAGCTGAGGTCCTGCAGCACGGCGAACGGGGTCGAGGTCACGCCGAGGTCCTGGATCTGCAGCACCAGGTCGGGGTGCTGCCGTTCCGTGGCGGTGCGCAGCTGCCGCCGGATCGCCACCCGGCTCAGCGCACCGTGCCGCCAGGTGGACGTCCACCCGTGCGGCGTGCGCCGAGCCCCGAGGACGCGCGCCACCTGACGCAGCGGCGGTGCCAGCTCGAGCGGCAGGTCCTGCACGTCCGCCACCTGCTGCAGAGCTGCCCGCAGGTGCCACGGCGTGCCGGACCAGCTCTGCTGCGGCGGCTGGGTCCAGTGGCAGGCGAAGCCGATGCGGATCGGCGACCGCTCCGCTCCTGTCCCGTCCTCCGCCACGGTGGCTCCCTTCGCGCAGCGCCAGGGTAGAGGACGGTCCGCCGCCGGTCAGCGGCGGCCCGGTGCGAAGATGCAGGTCGGACCGCCGGTCGGGCGGGTCGATACCGACGGAGGAGGCCGCACCATGAGCCCTCGCGCGCTGCCCGGCCCCCTGGCCGCCCTGGGCCCGCGGGGACGTCGGGCCCTGCGACGGACGGCCGACGCCGCGCTGCGTCCGTTCGGATCGGTGAACGGCGGGCACGACGCCCACCAGGTCGCGGTCACCTTCGACGACGGACCGGACGGCACCGTGACGCCCCAGCTGCTGGCCGTCCTGGCACGGCACGGTGTGCGCTGCACGTTCTTCTTGCTCGTCGACCAGGCCGAGCGCCACCCGGAGCTGGTCCGCGCGGTGCGCGACGCCGGCCACGAGATCGCGCTGCACGGCCTCGACCACCGGCCGCTGCCGCGGATGGGCCACCGCGGTGCGCTGAGGTACCTGCGCGATGCGCGACGCCGGCTCGAGGCGGTCGCCGGCACGACGGTGCGCTGGTACCGGCCTCCGTACGGGCTGCAGTCACCGGCGAGCTGGGCCGCCGCCCGGCGCGCCGGGCTCGACGTGGTCGTCTGGTCGGCCGACGCGGCCGACTGGGAGGACGACCCCGCCGACGTGGTCCTGGCACGCGCCGCCGCCGGCCTGACGCCGGGCGGCGTGCTGCTGCTGCACGAACGGCTGGAGCCGGGACCCGACGGGGAGCCCGTGCACACCCGGTTCGACAGAGCCGCGCTCGTCGACCTCCTGCTGACGGAGGCCGACGAGCGCGGCATGACTGCTGTGACGGTCGGTGAGCTCAGCCGCGGTGGGCCGAGACGGACCGCCTGGTTCCGCTGACCGGGGTCAGGGGTTCACCACCGTGCCGTTGACCAGCGTGTTGCCGTACCAGGTCACCGGGACGTTCACGTTGTCCGGTCCGTACCCGGAGCCGCCGAACACGTTGTTCCGCACCGTGATGTTGCCGACGTAGTACGTCCCGTTGGCACCGTCGACCACGTACAGGGTGAACCCGCCGCCCGCGAGGTAGTTGTTCTCGACCAGGACCGGTCCAGCGGTGCTGGGGCCGAGGTCAGGGGCCAGGAACAGGGCGGAGTTCGCCCCGTTGGTCGACGTCATGTCGATCGTGTTGTGGCGCACGACCAGGTTGGTCACACCGGACTGCATCTGGCCGCCGTCGGAGTGCGCCCCGGCCGCCGGCGTCAGGTCGTGGATCCAGCTGTCCTGCAGCGTGGTGCTCGACCCGAGCTTGACCCCGTCGCCGGTGTCGCCGTGGATGTTCAGGCGCAGGCCCGTCCAGTGGTCGTAGCCGATGGCGTTCTCGAACCCGTAGATCTCGCTGTCCTGCACCGTGACGCTGCCGGACAGGACCCGGACGCCGTCACCGGAGCCGGAGCCGTGGATCCGGCTGTTCTGGATGACGACGTTCGGCGCGTCCACCGTCACGCCGCCGGTGATGTCGAGGTTGCTGATCACCTGACCGGCCGTGGTGGCGTGGATGGAGCCCGACGGGGTCAGGACGGTCCCGGCCGGGACGCCGGTGTTGGTGGCGCCGGGCATCGCGGTCGACGTGCTCACCGGGGTGCTGGTCGCCGTCGGCGAGGGGCTCGCGGTCGGCGTCGCCGTGGCGGTCGGGGTGGGCGTGGCGGTCGCCGTCGGCGACGGGCTGGCCGTCGCGGTCGGGGTGGGCGTTGCCGTGGCCGTCGGCGTGGGGGTCGCGGTCGGCGTGGCGGACGCGGTCGGCGTCGCCGTGGCGGTCGCCGTCGGCGTGGCCGTCGGGGCCGTGGACGGGGTCAGGGCCACCGCCGCGTACGACCAGCTCGAGCTGGCCGGAGCGCTGGTGCCGACGACCAGGGAGCCGGTCGTCGACGGCGTGGTCTTCTGGAACCAGTAGGTGTCACCGACGGACGCGAGGTACTGCGCGGTCAGTGCCTCGTTCGCCAGGGCCGTCCGCTGCGCGGCGGCGTTCCAGTCGTTCCCGACCGCCAGCACCAGCGCACCCGCAGGGGCGTTCACGGTGGTCGCGGCGGCGCCGGACCGGGCTGAGGTCCCGGCCGAGGCCGTCACGGTCCCGCCGGAGACGGCGTACAGGGAGGCGGCGCCGAGGTAGCCGGTCTGCGCCAGCTTGGCCGACGGGGCGCACGAGGTGAGCGCCGTCGGGGCGGCCGCCGACCACACCTCGGAGGTGCCCTGCGTGCCGTTGGCGCGGCGGACGAGCGACCACGTCAGGCCGCAGCCGGAGACGGAGGAGACCGACTGGGTGCCTGCGCTCGGCCCGTCGGCCGCCACCAGCAGCACCAGCTGCGACGCCGCCGACGGCGACACGGCCGCCGCGGCGATCGCGGACGACGGGCTGGTGGTGGTGCGAGCGCTGGTCGCCAGCACGCTCATGGTGGTGCTCGTGGCGGTGGCGGGCGCCGCCGAGGCGAGCTGGGCCGCGCCGAGGGTCCCGGCGCCGACGACTGCGAGCGCGGTCGCGGCGGCAGCCTGTGCGACGGCGCGGCTCGGTGCCGAGGTGAGGCGGCGGGCGCGGGGGGTCCGGACGGCACGAGCCGTGCGACGGTGCACGGCTCGCGTGACGCTGCGAAGTGAGTACATGGGGAAGAGCTGTCCTTCGGTCGTGACGTCGAGGTCGGTCGACGTCGCTGGCACCGCGCGACACGGTCGGGTGGGTTCACCCGTTCGTGTCACTGTAAGGAAAGCAATTCACCCCTTTGGTCCAACGCCTCCGTGATCTGTCTGTGATATGGGGCAGAGGACGTTCACGACGTAACCGGACAGACCGTCCGGCCAAATGTGTCGTAGATCACACAGGGGCTGGCCCAAATTCGCCACCGCGGCGAACAAATACCTGGTACGAGCGGTCCCACCGCTCGATTCACCCCGCCACCGGCTCCCAGGCCGCGACCAAGGTCCCGTCCACGCGACAGACCTGCAGGTCACAGTCGCGCGCCACGATCGGTGCCACGATCGGTCCGACCCGCCTCAGAGGGTGAGCGGCCGCCCCGCCGCGTCGACGTTCCCGGTGAAGGTGACGGGGACGGTGATCCGGAACTCCCCGTAGCCGGAGTTGGCCCCGAAGCGGTTGTCGCTGATCGTGATGTTCCGGACCACGTAGCGACCGTTGGCACCGTCGAGGCAGAACAGCGCGTAACCGCCGTAGTCCAGCCAGTTCCCGGTGATCGTCACCGGTCCGTCGGTGCTCGGACCGAGGTCCGGCGCGAGGAAGATCGCGGAGTTCGCGGGGTCACCGGGCTCGATCGTGTTGCCCGCCACCAGGAGGTTGCTCACACCGTCCTGCATCTGCGCGCCGTCGGCGTGGGCGCCGGGCGCCGGCGTCAGGTCGTGGATCCAGCTGGCCCGCAGCGTCACGCGGCTGCCGAGCTTGACGCCGTCACCGGTCACCGAGTGGATGTTCACGCGCTGCGCCGTCCAGTCGTCGCCCGCGATGGCGTTCTCGAAGCCCGAGATCTCGCTGTCGACGACCGTGACGCTGCCCGACTGCACCAGCACCCCGTTGGTGTCGGTGCCGGTGATCCGCGACGCCCGGATCACCACCCCCGGCGCCTGGATCACCACGCCGCCGTGGATGTCCAGCCCGCTGAGCACCTGGTTCGGCGTCGTGACCGTCAACCCGTCGGCCGGCGAGAGCACCGTCCCGGCGGGCACACCGGTGTTGCCGGCCCCCGGTTTGGCGGAGGCGGGCGGCAGCGGCGCGGCCGGTGCGGGAGCCGCAGGTGGCGCCTTCGCCGGCGGGGCCGCCGCGCCCGCGCGGGGGCTGGGGCGCGGCGTCGGCGCCGGCGTGCTCGGCGCCGCGGACGGCGTCGGCGTGGGTGTCGTGGCAGCGCTGGCCGACGGCGTCGGCGGCTCCGGAGCCGGGACCTCGGAGAGCGTCGTCGTGGGTGACGCTGCCGGCAGCACCTCCGGACTGGCTCCGGGGTCGCCACGGAAGACGACATCCACCCAGTACTGCGACTGCCGCCAGCTCTGCGTCGGGAACACGTCGTCGCCGCCGTAGCCGTAGACGCCCGACGCGCCCGGGTCCACCTGCAGCAGCGGCGACCGGGAGCCGCCCAGGAACCCCTCGGTCACGGGGTAGCGGCCGGAGGTCACGTGGTAGGAGACGACGTACGCCGCACCTGCGCTCAGGCGCACCGGGTGGGCCAGCATGACGGTCTGCCACCCCGCGGCGCTCGCCGGTCCGAACCGTGCGCCGGCCAGGAGCTGCCCCGCGGCGTCCCACAGGCCGCCGTCGGGTCCGGCCGACGCGGCTGCGGCGCTCCAGTAGCGCAGCCCGACGACGACTCCTGAGACCGTCGGACGGAACGCGGTCCCGACGTTCACGGCGAGCGGGTCGACGGCGACCCGCACCCCGGGCGGCGCTGCATCGCCCCACATCGACTCCGCCGCCGCGGGCGCCGGGCGGTCGGCCACGAGCAGGACCGCAGCGAGAACCACCGCCACGACGGCCACCGCGCCGCGTCGCAGCCACCGCGTCGCGCGCGCACCCGGGACGAACCGTCGCGGCAGACCGCGGGGCGGCAGCGTCACGGGCCGACCTCCGTCGCAGTGCAGCACGGGACCTGGATCCCGTCGCCGGACGTCCCGGCGCCACCCAGTGCACCATCCGACGGATCCCGGCGGAACCCCCACGATCCCGACATCCCGGATCATGGACCGGCCGCCGGCCTGCCGGGTCAGGGGGCGGCCGGGTCAGGGGGCGCGGTCAGGTCAGGGCCGTGAGGTCAGGGCCGTCAGGTCAGGGCGGTCAGGTCAGGGCCGTCAGGTCGGGGCGGTCAGGTCAGGTCGGTCTCGGCGGGCCGGCGCGGGCGAGGCGCACCCGTGGACCGCCGCAGCCGCCACCACGTCCCGAGCGCGACGGCGCCGGCCAGGACCGTCGCCCCGAGGGCTCGCGTGCGGCTGCCCTTCTGGACGGTGTACACGGGGTCGGCCGGGCTCAGCCGCACGCGCACCCGCTGATCCGCCGGGACCGACTCGCGATCCTGGATCTTCGTCAGCTCCGAGCCCACGTGGGCGAGTCCCAGCCCGAGCTGCGTCGCCGCGACCTCCTGGGTCGGGCCCACCGCCTGCACGTCCACCACCGGGTCCTGGAAGGAGGTCTCCCACTGACCGCCGAGGCTGGGCTGACGCACGCTGTAGCCCAGCCGCACGCCCTGGCTGGCCAGCGTGACGTCCGAGTCCACCGTCTGCGGCCCCTCGAACCCCTCGACGCCGCGCGCGACGACCCCCGCCAGGCTGATCAGGGAGGTCGTGGTCTCCGCGAGGGCGTTGGGCAGCGCGTGGTCCGGCGGCAGGAGGACGACGCGGACCTCGCCGACCACCGTGGCCGACGGCTGCTCCCAGGCGTTCCACGCCGCGGCACCGGTCCCGAGCAGCAGGATCGTCGCCGCGACGGGCGACCGCGCGGCGCGGACCACCGTCCGGTGCAGGCTCACCGCATCTCCACCAATTCACCTCGTCACGATCCGGCGCCCAGTTCGTCGGATGAGAGCATTGTGACAACGTCCGAGCCGAGCGGACCGTCGCGACGAGGAGCATCCCGGATGGAGTTCAGCGAGATCCTCGCCCAGCTCCGCCGGCGATGGTGGCTGGTCCTGCTGGGGCTCCTCGCGACCGGGGCCATGGCCTACGGCACCACGCTCGCCGTCGCGGTGCAGTACACCGCCCAGTCGTCGCTGGTGCTCATCCCGCCGCAGACCACGACGGACGCCCCCGCCAACCCCTTCCTCGGCATCGGCGGTCTGAACCCGGCGGCCGACGTCCTGGTCCGTGCACTCAACAGCGGCACGTTCCACGACCAGCACGCCCCCGCCGGCGGGTCCTCGAAGTACACCGTCGCGCGCGACACCGACGCCAGCGGCCCGCTGCTCGTCGTCGACGCGTCGGCGGCGACCCCGCAGGCAGCGATGGACCTGCTCGATGCCGTGGTGCGGGAGGCTCCCGTCCGGCTGGCTCAGCTCCAGAAGGACGTCGGTGTGCAGGACTCGCTCGCGATCCGGATCACCGAGGTCGCCCGGGTCGCCGCCCCGACGCGCGACACCAAGAGCCAGACCCGCGCGATGGTCGCCGTCGCCGTCGTCGGGCTGGCCGGGACGGTGCTCGTCGTGCGGGTCGTCGACACGCTGATCGGGCGTCGCGCACGGCGGCCGCGCCGTCGCCCGGGCACCCCGCCCGCACCGCGACCGGCTGTCCCCGACCAGGCCCAGCCGACCCACGAGACCGTGCCCCACGAGACCGTGCCGACCGACTCGCATGAACCGCACGGCGCGCGGCGCTGACCTCTCGACGCCGTTCGAGCCCACGCCGGACGTGGTCGACCTCGGCGCCCGCCGCCCGGACGCCGCGAGCCTCCTGCGGCTGTGGGCGGTGCTGCTGCTCGTGCTGCCCGCCAAGCTGGTGCTCGCACCGCTGGGCTCCGCCGGCAGCCCGGCGCAGGTGCTCGGGATGGCCGGTGCCTTCTGGTGGGCGGCGAGCCACTTCCTCGCCCGCCTGCCGCAGGTCCGCACCCGGCGGCCCGTCCAGCTCGCGATGGGCGTGTTCTGGTTCGCGACCCTGGTGTCGTACATCGTCGCCGTGACCCGACCGATCGAGGGGGTCGAGCTCAGCGCCGCGGACCGCGGCATGCTCGTCGTCCTGTCGTGGGCGGGGATCCTGCTGGTCGCCGGCGACGGCATCACCAGCAGGGAGCGGCTCGACGACGTGCTCCGGGTGGTCGTCGCCGGTACGGCGGTCGGTGCACTGGTGGGGCTGCTCCAGTTCACCACCGGCACGGCCTTCGTCGACCGGATCGTCATCCCCGGCCTCACGCAGAACAGCGCCGTGACGGGGGTGTTCGCGCGGAACGGCTTCTCCCGTGCGGCGGGCACCTCGACGCACCCGATCGAGTTCGGCGTCCTCCTGACGATGGTGCTGCCGCTCGCCCTGCACCTGGCCCTGAACGACCGGCGGCGCGGACCGGTCCGTCGCTGGTTCCCCGTCGTGGCCATCGGTGCGGCGATCCCCGTCACCCTCTCGCGCTCCGCCATCCTCGGGCTGGCCCTCGTCCTGGTCGTGGTGCTGCCGACGTGGCCCAAGGAGCGGCGCCGCTGGGCCTACGTGGCGCTGGTCGGCGGCTTCGGTGCCGTGTACGTCGCGGTGCCGGGCCTGCTCGGCACGATGACGCGGCTGTTCACCGGCATCTCCTCGGACAACAGCGCCCTGTCGCGGGTGGACTCCTACGGGATCGCGCTGCAGTACGTGGGCCTCGACCCGCTGTTCGGACGGGGCTTCGGCACCTTCCTGCCGCGGTACCACATCCTCGACAACCAGTACCTCGGCACGGTCGTCGAGACCGGACTGGTGGGCCTGGCCACGTTCCTCGCCCTGCTGGTCACCGCGGCCGTGGTCGCGGTGCGGATGGGCCGGCGCCTCCCGTCGGTGGCCGATCGCAGCCTGGCCGTCAGCCTCGTGGCAGGCCTGGCCTCCGCCGCCGCGGCCGCCGCGACGTTCGACGCGCTGGGCTTCCCACAGGTCGCCGGCTGCCTCTTCCTGTTCCTCGGTCTGGTGGCGGCCCTGTCGCGACTGACCACGCAGGCCGGCGCACGTCCGGACCCGACGGCGGTCGCTGCTGCACCGGCGCCGGGCGCGGGTGATCTTCCCGGACCCCTCCCGGCCGGCCGGACCTGAGTGGTTACTGTGGCCGCGTGCCCCGCCGAGCCCGCGCAGCCCGCGCACGTCCGGCGAGCCACCGGGACCTCGTCACCGGTGCGCCGTGAGCGGTCTGCGTGACCGCCTCGCCGATTCGGCGCGGCTCGCGACCTCGGGCGTCCGGCACCTGCGGCCACGCCAGCTGCCCCAGCTCCGGGTGGGCCGGCCCGTGGGACCGCCGACCGCGTACTACCTGACCCCGCACCTCGACAGCCCCAGCGGCGGCGTCCGGGTGCTCTACCGGCACGTCGACACCCTCAACGCCATGGGCATCCCCGCCGCTGTGCTGCACGCACGCGAGGGGTTCCGGTGCACCTGGTTCGACAACGACACGCGGATCGTCTACCCCCGTGACCTGGTGCTCTCACCGCAGGACGTCCTGGTCGTGCCCGAGTACTACGGGATCGGGCTGCACGCGCTCCCGGCGGACGTGCGCGTGGTGGTGTTCAACCAGAACGCCTACCGGACGTACGACGAGCTGCCGGCGACCGCGGGTCCCGGTGCGCCGTACGCCGGTCTGCCGTCGCTGGTCGGGCTGATGACGGTGTCGGAGGACAACCGGCGGTTCCTGGAGCTGGCGTTCCCGCAGCTGCCGGTGCACCTGTGCCGGCCCGTGGTCGACGGTGCCGTGTTCCACCCCGGACCGGACGGTGCTCGGGAGCCGGTGCTCGGCTACGTGCGTGCCCACCGGCGGCGTGAGGCGCAGCTGCTCGAGCACGTGATGGCCAGCCGCCGGCCGGGCTGGACCACGGTGGCCGCCTCCGGGCTGAGCGAACGGGCGATCGCGGACCTGATGCGCCGCTGTTCGGTGTTCGTCAGCTTCTCCGAGCTGGAGGGGTTCGGGCTGCCCCCGGCGGAAGCGATGGCCAGCGGCTGCTATGTGGTGGGCTACACCGGCGGTGGCGGCGACGAGTTCTTCGACCCGCAGCTGTGCCGCCCGGTGACCGGCACGCTGGAGCTGGTCGAGGCGACGCTCGCCGCGACGGAGCTGCCGGAGGCGGAGCGACGCCGGCTCGGCCGGCAGGCGTCGCAGGCCATCCTCGGCCGGTACTCCGACGAGGGGCTGCGCGAGGACCTGGGCACGGCGTTCCGGACGATCCTGGGCTGACGTCGGCGCCACGACACCGGCCGCCGCGTGGCGCGCACCGGGCGGACGGATCGGTCAGCGCGTGCCGCCGTACACGCCGTGCCGCTGCCAGCGCCAGACGGCGCGCTCGGCCTCCATGCGCGACGCCGCGGAGGCGAGCACGGCAGCGGGACGCCGGGGCGACCAGCCACCCGGCGCCTGCAGCCGGCGCTGGAGCCGCACCCAGGCAGGCTGCCCGACGACCTCGGGCCATGCGCGGAGCGCGACCGCGGCCAGTCCCTGGGTCACCGACTCCGACGCGCGGCCCCGGTCCAGGCGGTGCGAGGCGATCTCGAGAGCCCGCAGGGCGACGGCGCGCAGCGCGGTGCTGCGGAGCACGGCGGCGCCCGGAACCTCCCCGACGACGCCGGCGAACAGCACCTCGAACGCCTCGAGACGCTGCTCGAGGTCCTTGACGTCGTCCACCTTCCGCGCGGAGAGGCTGTCCGCGTGCTCGCGGTGCAGCGCCTGGTCGCAGCCCCGCACGTACGCGACGTCGGCGAACGCCGCGATCCGGAACCACATCTCCATGTCGTGCGTGTGCGCGAGCGGCTGCTGGCCACCGACGCGCTCGACCACCGACATGCGCATCACCACCTCGGGCGAGGTGATCACGTTGGTGCCGTCGGCGCAGCGGTCCGCGAGCCACTGGGTGCCCGGCCACACCGTCCACCCGCTGGCCCGGTCCCGACCTCGGCGCGGCGCCGGTGGGTCGCCGTGGAAGTGCACCGGGTGCCCGTACACCAGGCCGACGTCGGGCAACGCCTCTCCGACGGCCACCGCGCGTGCCAGCGAACCGGGCGTGAGCAGGTCGTCGGCGTCGAGGCGGACCAGGTAGTCGCCGCGCGCGGCCGCCAGACCGTCGTTGAACGTCTCGACCGGGCCGCGGTTGGACTCGTGCGCGATCACCTGCACCCGCGGGTCGGCCGCGGCCAGCGAGCGCGCCACCTCGAGGCTGTCGTCCGTCGACGCGTCGTCGACCACCACCACGCTGACGTCCACCCCCGGCTGGGCCAGCACGCTGCCGACCGCCGCGGGCAGGAACCGGCCGTAGTTGAAGCACGGGACCACGACGGCGACGTGCGGACGTCTGCGCAGCGCCACCGGCACGATGTGCAGGACCCTCCCCGAGCGGGTGCGCGCGAGGGTGCTGCGATCGGCGGTCACGGCGCCACCCCGGTCGCACCGAGTGCCGCGCCGGCCACGGTGCGGCCCGGCGTGACGGGGTCCGCCTCGACGGGTGCCGCCACCTCGGACGCCGGGTCCGGCTCGACGTCCGAGGTTCCGCCGCGCAGGCCCGCGACGGCGCCGCGGAACCACCGGAGGGTGAGCGCCGCGTACACCGCGCCGCCCACGACGCAGCCGACCACCAGGGACACCGCGGGGGGCGACACCACGTGGGCGAGACCACCGGCCGCCGCACCGGCGAGCGCCGACGTCGACGCGGGACGGACGAGCGCGCGGCCGAGCGGCCGCCACGGCACACCGGCGCCACGCAGCGCCCACACGTAGGCGGGCAGCACCACGACCAGGGCGACCACCAGGTGCGCCCAACCGGCCCCGGCGATGCCCCAGCCGCGTGCGCCGACCACCACGCCGACGACCAGGGCGACGAACCACACCACCTGCACCAGCAGCACCGCGCGGGACCGACCCCTCGCGAGCAGGTACGACGCGAACAGGTCGAACAGCACGCGCATCGCGCCGAAGAGCCCCAGCGCGGCGAGCACCGGCACCGAGGGTCGCCACACGTCGCCGTAGACCACGCGGACGACGGGGGTCGCCAGGGCGGCGAGCAGCACCCCGGCCGGGAGCGCCGCCGCGGCGGCCAGCCCGGCGGCCGGCGAGAGGTCGTCCCCCCCCGGCCGACCGTGGTCGGTGCGCGCGCGGCCCTGGACCGCGAACGCCGGCAGGGCGACCGACCGCACCACCTGCCCGATCGCGGACATCGGCCAGTTCGAGATGTTGAAGGCGAGCACGTAGAACCCGAGCGCGGTGGAGCCGAGCAGCCGGGCGACCACGACGTTGTCCACGTTGAGCAGCGCCCAGGACAGCAGGTTGGCCCCCGCGACGGGCAGGCCGAACAGCAGCGTCGGCCGGAGCACCGCACGGTCGAGCCCGAACCGCGGCCGCGTCCGGGTCAGCGCGAACTGCAGCACCAGCGTCACCAGCTGCGCCGCCACGCGACCGATGGCCAGAGCCATCGCGCCCCAGCCGGCGGCGAGCAGCCCGAGCGTGACGGCGGTGCCGACGACGAAGTCGACGACGGCGATGGAGAAGATCTTCTTCTGCTCGAAGGCCCGCTGCAGCGCGGCGTACGGCACCACCCCGGCGCCTGCCAGCAGGAGCGTCGTGGACAGCACCGCGACGACGGGCGCCGACTGGGGGCTGCCCATCGCGGTCGCCACGAGCGGGGCCGTCGCCACCATGCCGGCGGTCAGCACGCCGCCCGCGACCAGCGAGAGCAGGCCGACCGTCGGCGCGAGCCGCTCCGGCTCGTGGGACCGGATCAGGTCCGCGCTCAGCCCCAGGTCGGCGAGGGTCACCAGCACCGCCTGGACGGTCAGCGCGACGGCGTACACGCCGAACTCCGACGGTCCGAGCACCCGGGCCAGCACGATGCCGACCAGGAACCCGCCGACCCGCAGCGTGACGGTGCTCAGCGCGCTCCACGCCAGCCCGCGGCGCACGTGCGCTCCGAGGGCTCCAGCCGCTGCGGTGCCCGTCATGCGACCACCTGCGCAGCCGTGCTCCCGGCGTCCTCGGCGGCAGGCCGCTGGCCCAGACCGTCGCGGGCGAGCGCGAGCTTCAGCCGCGCGACCCGTCCGGCGGTGGCGACGACGTCCGCGATGCGCCGCGTTGTCGTCGGCTGCTCGTCGACCGCGCGCTCGTAGAGGTCCACCAGCCAGCGACTCGCGCGCTCGAGGCTGAAGCGCTCCTGGACCAAGGCCCGACCCTCCGCCCCGAGCCGTGCGCGCAGCCCGTCGTCGTCGAGCAGCGGCTGGAGGGCGTCCAGCAGGTCGGACCGGCCTCGGCCGCCGACGCCCCACCAGCCCTGGGCGAGGAACTCGTCGACCGTCGTCGGGTCCAGCCGCCGCCAGAAGCCCTCGGCACCCTGGACCACCAGGGGCTTGCCGAAGGCCATGCCCTTCAGCGCCGAGCTGCCCATGCCGAGGACCACGTCCGCGGCGGCGTACGCGTCACGAGGGTCCAGCAGCGGGCCGGTGACCACGACCACGCGGCGGCCCCGGCGGTCGTTGACCTCCTCGGCCGCCTGACGGACCGCCGCGAGCCCCGGACCGCCGCCGGCGACGACCAGGCGCACCCCTCGGTCGGCCAGCTGGTCCACCACGGCGATCGCGTCGAGCACCCCCGGCAGCTTGCCCAGGTCGTCCACCAGCCTGCCGACCACCGCCAGCACCACGTCGTCGGGCTGCAGGCCCAGGGCGGCGCGCGCCTGCGCCTCCGCCCCCGGCGCGTTGCGGCGCGTGTCGATCGGCGGCTCCATCAGGAGCGTGGGGCCGCGACGTCCCGCGGAGCCGGCGACGAGGTCGGCGGTCCCGACGACCAGCGGCACCTCGCGAGGCACGACGTCGGGGACCGACATCGACAGCACCGTCACGACCAGCGGCACGCCAGCCACCAGGTGCGGGCCCAGCGCCGCGTCGACCGCAGGGCCCCACTCGTACGCGTGGACGACGTCGATCGCGCGGTCCCGGACGAGCCTGCGCAGCGCGGCGGTGCCGGCGCGGGTGGGCCACGCGTTCTCACGCGGCGCGACGACGTGCTCGAGGCCGGACGCCAGCACGCGCTCGACGAGCACGCCGGGCGGTCCGTACACGACCACCTCGTGACCGAGATCGCGGACCGCGGCCGCCAGCTCGATCGCGTTGAGCTGGCTGCCGCCGATCTCCATCATCGCGGGGCACACGAGGACCCTCATCGCGGCCTCCGTGCGTCGGCAGCCTCGTGCCGCCGGGTTCGGCTGCGCACCCCCGGCCGCTCGGGCTGCGGCGTCGTCACGGAGCCGTCCGGGCCACGGACCTGGCGAGCTGCTCCACCACCTGCTCCTGCTGCCCGGAGGTGAGGTGGGGGAACATCGGCAGGGACAGGATGCGGTCCGCCGCCGCCTCGGCCACCGGGAAGGCACCGCGGCCGTGGCCCAGGTCTGCGTAGGCGGCCGTCAGGTGCACCGGCGTCGGGTAGTGGATGCCGACCCCGATGCCCGCCGCCGACAGCTCGGCCAGGACCCGGTCGCGCTCCTCCACCTGCACCACGTACAGGTGCCAGATGTCCTCGTTCCCCTCGGCCGTCGTCGGCAGCTGCACCGCGTCGAGACCGTCGAGCAGCGCGGCGTAGCGGGCCGCGGCGGCCCGGCGGGCGGCGTTCCACGCCTCGAGGCGACGGAGCTTCGCAGCGAGCACGACGGCCTGCACCGTGTCGAGACGGGAGTTGAAGCCGATCACCTCGTGGTCGTACTTGTGCGCCGAACCGTGCGCCGCGATGACGCGGACCGACCGGGCGACCTGGGCGTCGGACGTCGTGACCGCCCCACCGTCACCGGCGGCACCGAGGTTCTTGCCCGGGTAGAAGCTGGTGCCGGCCGCGAGCCCGAACGTGCCGGCCGAGCGGCCGTTGCGGCGGGCACCCTGCGCCTGGGCGGCGTCCTCGATCAGCGGGACACCCGCGTCGGCGGCGATCTTGCCGAGCTCCTCGACGGGCGCCACCTGGCCGAACAGGTGCACCGGGACGATCGCCTCCGTGCGCGGACCCACGGCGGCCCGGACCGCCGCCGGGTCCATCAGCAGGTGCACGGGGTCGACGTCCACCGGCACCGGCACGGCACCGATGCGCGAGGCGGCCTCCGCCGTCGCGATGAACGTGTTGGCCGGGACGATCACCTCGCCACCAGGGCGTACGCCCACGGCCCGCAGCGCCAGCTCGAGCGCGTCGGTGCCGTTGGCGACGCCGATGCAGTGCGCCGCGCCGACGTAGGCGGCGTAGTCCGCCTCGAAGGCGCTGACCGCAGGGCCGCCCACGAACGCCGTGGCGGCGAACACCTCGTCGAGGCCGGCTCGGACCTCGTCGGCCACCTCGGCGTGCTGGGCCAACAGGTCGACGAAGGGGATGCTCATGCTGCGCCTGCTCTCTGCTCGTCCGGGACCGTCGCCGGCCCCGCGTCGTCCGTCGTCTCGACCCGTGCGCTCACGCCGTGCCGGGGTGCCCGCACGGCGGCGGCGAGGTGACGGGCCGGCACACCCGCCCACGTCTGCCCCGCCGGCAGGTCGTCGACCAGCGCCGCACCCATGCCGAGGGTCGCGCCCGCACCGACCTGCACGTCCTCGCGGACCGTGGAACCGGTGCCGAGATACGCCGCGCGGCCGACGCGGACGCGGCCGGCCAGGTGCACGCCGGCGCACACCGTGGCGTAGTCCTCCACCACGTCGTCGTGGGTCAGCGTCACGTGCGGCATCACCGCGACGTGCCGACCCACGGTCACCGCGGCGGTGAGCACCGTGCCCGCCAGCAGGATGCTGCCGGCGCCGACGCTGCAGCCGGGTGGCACCTCCACCCCGGGGTGGACCACGGTGGCGTACCGCTGCTCGTCGACGCCGAGCTGCTCGAGCCGGCCCACCAGGGCCTCGCGGACCGACCCGCGGCCGGCGCACACCAGCACCTGGACGTCGGGCCGGTCCCGGAGCGCCTCCACCGGCCCGAGGACGGGGACGCAGTCGACCGTGGTGCCCTGCCGGACCGGGTCGTCGTCCACGAAGCCGACCACCTGGTACATCGGGTGCATCCGGAGCAGCGCGAGGACCTCCCGCGCCAGGCCGGAGGTGGTGACCAGGACCAGGGGCGTGCCGCTCATGCGGACTGCCCGGCGCTGCGGAGCGCGTCGACCACGCGGTGCTGCTCCGACTCCGACATCTGGTGGAACACCGGCAGGATCAGCGTGGTGTCGGTCAGGTGCTCGGTCACCGGCAGGGGCACGTGGTCCGTCGCGGCGTACGCGGGTTGACGGTGCGACGCCATGATCCCGCGCCGTGCGGAGATCTCCTGGTCGGCCAGGTGCGCGAGCAGCCCCTCACGGTCGAGCGGGTACTCCGATCCCACCTCGACCCAGAACGACTGGAAGTTGCACGTCCCCCAGGCGGGGTCGGCCACCGCGCGGAGCCCGGGGATCTCGGCGATGTGCTTGGCGTACGTCGCGGCGATCTCCCGGCGGCGCGCCACCACCTGCGGCAGCTTGCCCAGCTGGACGATCCCGACCGCGGCCTGCAGGTCCGTCATCCGGTAGTTGTAGCCGACCTCGAGGTACTCCTCGGGCGGGGCGAGCACGCTGGCGTGCCGGGCCGCCGCGGAGACGCTCATGGCGTGCTCCCGCAGGCGGCGTGCCCGCGCGGCCCACTCCTGGTGCGGGGTTGTCAGCATGCCGCCCTCGCCCGTGGTGACGATCTTGCGCGGGTGGAAGGACCACGCCGCCACGTCCGCGCCGGCACCGACGGGGCGCCCGCGGTACGTCGAGCCGGCACCGCACGCCGCGTCCTCCACGACGACGATCCCGCGCGGGTCGGTGACGGCCCGGATCGCGTCCAGGTCCACCGGGACGCCACCCTGGTCCACCACCACGACGGCGCGGGTGCGGTCGGTCAGCACGGCGGCCACCGTCTCGGCGGTCAGGTTGCCGGTGACCGGGTCCACGTCGGCGAACACCGGCCGGGCCCCGACGTACGTCGGGGCGTTCGTGGTGGCGATGAAGGAGAACGACGGCACCACCACCTCGTCGCCCGCCTGCACGCCGGCGACGACCAGCGCCAGGTGCAGCGCGGTGGTGCAGGACGAGGTCGCGACGGCGTGCGGCACGTCCATCGCCTGCGCGAACGCCTGCTCGAAGGCGGCGACCCGCGGGCCCTGCGCCACCCAGCCGGAGGAGATCACCTCGGTGACCGCGGCGATCTCCTCGGGGCCCAGCCAGGGCTGCATCACGTTGATCCGCGACATCAGGCACCCGCCCCGCTCAGCGCGCGGCCCGCCGCGATCTGCTCGCGCTGCGGGCGCCACCACTCCACCAGCTCCCGCAGCCCGTCCTCCAGCCCGACGGTCGCCTCGAACCCGAGGTCGACGCGCGCGGCGGTGGTGTCCGCGAGCCGCCGGGTCACCCCGTTGACCGCCCGCTCCGGGCCGTGCTCCACCTCGAGGTCGGAGTCCATGGCGCGCAGCAGCGCCTGCGCCAGCTCGAGGAGGCTCGTCTCCGTGCCGCTCGCGATGTTGTACGTCCCGTCCCGCACGTCGCTGGCGGCCGCCAGCAGGTTCGCGCGGGCGATGTCGCGGGTGAAGACGAAGTCCATCGTCTGCTTCCCGTCACCGAAGATCAGCGGCGGCTTGCCGTCGGCGATCCGCTCCATCCACCGCACCAGCACCTCGGTGTACAGCCCGTGCACGTCCATCCGCGGCCCGTACACGTTGAAGTAGCGCAGCACCACGTAGTCCAGGCCGTACATCGCCCGGAAGCTGCGCAGCATCCCCTCGTTGAACGACTTCGCCGCACCGTAGAACGTGTCGTTGTTGTGGTGGTGGTGCCGCTCGGTGGTCGGGAACTCCTCCGCCAGCCCGTACACGGACGCGCTCGAGGCGGCGACGACCTTGTCGACCTTGGCTGCCACGGCGGCCTCGAGCACGGTGAAGGTGCCGTCGACCAGCACCTCGAGCGCCAGCCGCGGGTCCTCGGCGCACTGCGTGATGCGGATGGCGGCCTGGTGGAACACCAGGTCCTGGCCCGCCGTCACGTCGTGCACCAGGTCGCGGTCCCGCAGGTCCCCGACGACCAGCTCCACCTTGCCGCCGGCCATCGCGTCGGCCAGGTTCTCCCGGCGGCCACGCACCAGGTTGTCCAGCACGACGACGTGCGCGGCGCCCGCGTCGAGCACCTGGTCGACGATCGTCGAGCCGATGGTCCCCGCGCCGCCCGTCACCAGGACGCGCGCTCCGGAGAGGGCGGTCATGCGCGCACCCCCGCCATCGGCAGCGCGACGGTGTCACGGAGCTGGGTCAGCCGACCGCCGTCGGTGAGCGAGAGCGAGGCCGCCTCGAGCACGTCCAGGACCCGGATCCCGGCGCTCGCGTCGGTACGTGGTGGGCGCCCATCACGGATGGCCGCCGCGAGCTCGCCGACCATCACGCCGAGCGCCTCCCGCTCGGGCAGCGCGGGGGCCCAGGCGTCGCCGAGCCGGTAGGAGATGTTCACGGCCTGCTTCTGCGCCGCGTCGGCGCCCGCGACCAGGTCGATCCCGCGGTCGTACACCGTCACCCGCTGCTGGGGCTGCAGGTCGTCCCACACGATCGTGCGCTTGCTGCCGCCGATCACCACCTGCCGGATCTTGGTGGGGCTGAGCCAGTTGACGTGCACGTGCGCGATGGCGCCGTCCGGCAGCGGCAGCGTCAGGTAGCCGACGCAGGCCTGGCCGACACCGAGCGGGTCGGCGCCCTGCGCCGCCACGCCGGTCGGCACCAGGCCACCGGGGAGGATGAAGTCGAGGATCGACAGGTCGTGCGGCGCGAGGTCCCAGAACACGTCCACGTCGGGCTGCACCAGACCGAGGTTGATGCGCACCGAGTCGACGTAGTGGATGTCGCCGAGCGCGCCGTCGGCGATCAGCTCGCGGATCTTCAGCACCGGCGCCGTGTAGCAGAACGTGTGGTCGACCATCAGGACGCGGTCCACCTCGGCCGCCAGGGCCCGCATCTGCCGTGCGGCCGCGCCGCCGTCGGCGATCGGCTTCTCCACGACGACGTGCTTGCCGGCGCGCAGGGCCGCGGTGACCAGTGCTGCGTGCGTGCGAGCGGGTGTCGCCACCGCCACGGCGTCGATGTCGTCGCGGGCGAGCAGGTCCTCCACGGACGTCATCACCTCGACCGTCGAACGGGCCCCGACGACGCGGCGGGCACGGCTCTCGTCCAGGTCGCACACGGCCACCAGGTCCCAGTCGGGGCTGGTGCGGAAGTTGCGGGCCAGGTTGGGGCCCCAGTAGCCGGCGCCGATCACGGCGGCGCGCAACTGGTCGGTCATGACGTCCCTCGATTCGCTCGGTCCGTCCAGTCTCACGGGCGACGCGCCCGCTGTGACCCGGTATGTCGGGTTTTCACCCCGGTGGTGCGGGGTGAACAACCCGATCGGAGCAGCGCGACGCCGGACGGTCCGCGGTGTCGTCCGCGGAACCGTCCGGCGTCGAGCGGCTCGCGTCAGCCCGCCGGGACGAACACCAGGTCGACCCCGTACCAGGAGTTCGACGACGAACCGGGGAACCCGGAGCCGTAGACGTAGGCACCGGCGCCCGCCGGTGTGGACAGCACACCGGAGGTGACGGGGCTCGCGAGCATGTTGGGCGTCACGGCGTACCCACCCGTCGAGGACAGGTACGACGCCGTGTACGTCTGCCCCGCCGTCAGCGTGACGGGCGCCGGGAGCGGAACCGTCTGCCAGCCGGACGCCGACTCCGACGTGGACGGCGCCTGAGCCATCAGGGTCTGGCTCGGGCCCCACAGCATGACGGTGTGCGTGCCGGTGTTCGCCGCTCCCTTGTAGAAACGGATCGCGGTCACGGAGCCGGCCACGCTGGCGGTGAACCGGGTGCCGACCTGCACGGTGGCCGGGTCGTTCCACGACGGGTACGTCGGGACGGTGCTGTCCGGCCAGATGGTGACGGCCGTCGGCGCGGGCGCCGCGGTGGTGAACGTCCACGACCCGCCCGTCAGTGCCGTCCCGCCGAGGCTGACCGCCGCCGAGTACGACGTGCCGGCCGCCAGAGCCGCGGACGGCGTGAACGTCACCGTCAGCGAGGTGCTGTCGTAGGACACCGCACCGGCGACAGCACCGGACGGACCGGTCAGGGCCAGTGTGGGCGTGCCCGACGCCGGCGCCTTGGACAGGGTCGCCGAGATGGTCGCGCCCGTGGAGACGCCGGTCGCACCGGCCGGTGGCGCCGTGGACGTCACCGTCGGCGGGCTGGGCGGCGCGAGGGTGAACAGCACGTCGACGAAGTAGTTCGACTGCTGCCACGTGCTGGTCGGGAAGCCGCCGCCGTACAGGTAGCGCCCGTTGCCGGAGGCCGGTGCCGTCAACGGCCCGCTGACGACGTCGGCGGTGAAGAAGTTCGACGTCACCGCGTAGTGACCCTGGGGCGCGAGGTACGAGACGACGTAGGTGGTGCCGACCGTCACCTCGTACGGCGTGCTGAAGGTGGCCGTCTGCCACCCGCTGCTCGACTCACCGGTGAACGTCACGGTCCGCAGCGCCGTCCCGGTCGAGCTCCACAGGGTGCCCGTGTGCGTGCCGCCGTTGCCCGTCCCCTTGTAGAACCGGACGCCGGTGATCAGCCCGCTCTGCGTCGGCGTGAACGCGACACCGAGCTCCACGGAGGACGCGTCGTTGGCGGCCGCCGTCTGCGGTGCGACCGAGCCGAACAGCGTGCACGGGCAGCCGCCCGCGCTGGCGGTGGCGAACGACCACGTCACCGGTGCCGACGTCACGCCACCGGTGGAGGTGAGCGAGCTCGTCGTCGCGGTGTACGTCACGCCGGCGGCCAGCGCGGCAGCCGGAGTGAACGTGAGGGTCAGCCCGTCGCCCGACAGGGCGCTGGTACCCGTGACGGGGGTGGACCCGGCCGCGAGCGACAGCGTCGCGCCCGACGCCAGCGGCGCGCTCATGGTGACGGAGACCGTGGTCCCGGTCGCCACGCCGACGTCGCCGGCGGCGGGGGTCTGGGAGACGACGGTGAGCGGCTGGACCGCCGGGGTGAACACCACGTCGACCAGGTAGCTGGTGGACGTGGTGGAGCCGGGGTACGCGTCGGCGTAGGAGTACATGCCGCTGTCGCTCGCCGTGCGCAGCGGTGCACGCTGCACCCCCGTGCCGGAGAACGCGCCGGCGGTGGCGGAGTAGCGACCGACCGTCGTGCGGTACGAGACGACGTACTCGGTGTCATGGGTGATCTTCACCGGCGTCGAGAACGTCGCGGTCTGCCAACCCTCGGTGCTCTCGTTGGTGAACGTCACCTGGGCCAACGGCGTGCTGGAGCCGACCGCCCACAGGGCACCGACGTGCGTGCCGCCGTTGTTCGGTCCCTTGTAGAACCGCACGCCGTTGACGACGCCGTCGGAGCTGCTCGCGAACCGGGTGCCCAGCGTCACCGCCGAGTAGTCCGGCACCTCGAGCGTGGCCGGGGTCGCGGAGTCGTTGTAGAGCGACACGGGTGAGCCGCCGGCCACCTGGTCGGGCGCTGCCGTGGTGAAGCTCCACGACGCCCCGCCGCTGACGCCGCCGGTGTTCGACGTGGCCGCGGCGGTCACGGTGTACTTGGTCGACGCCGCGAGCGCGGCGCCGGGTGTGAACGTCGCGACGCGCGCGGTCGAGTCGTAGGTCGTCGTACCGGCCACCGACGTCCCGCTTCCGGACACCATGGTGAGCGCCACGGACGACGGTGTGACGTCCTTGGAGAACGTCACCTGGACCGGGGTCCCCGGCGGCACGCTGGTCGACCCCGGCAGCGGCGTCTGACCGCTGATGGTCAGCGGGGTGGTGTTCACGTCCGAGAACAGGACGTCCACGTAGTACTGCGACGCGCCGTACGTCTGCGTCGGGAAGGCACCCGCCGCCGCGTAGACGCCGCCGTAGCTGCCGAAGCCGCCGGGCGCCGCCAACGGCGCCTGCGTCCGACCGGCGTACCAGAACGCACCGCTCTGCACGGCGTACCCGCCGGCCGGCGCGGTGTAGGAGACGACGTACGTGGTCCCGGCCGACACGGCGACCGCCTGGGAGAACGTCGCCTTCTGCCAGCCGCTGGCGGACTCGCCGGAGAACGTCACCGACGCGAGCCGCTGCCCCGAGCTGGTCCACAGCGAGCCGACGTGCGTCCCGGTGTTCGCGGTGGACTTGTAGAACCGCACGCCGGTGACGTAGCCGGCGGTCGTCGTGGAGAACTTCAGACCCAGCTCGACGGCCGACGTGTCGGACGCGGCCGGCACCGCCGGGACCGTGGACGCGTACAGCGTGCAGGGGCAGGAGACGCCGACGGACACCGAGGCGGCCGTGCCGATGTTGGCGCTGTCGTCGATGGCCCGCGCCAGGATCGGGGTGCTACCCAGCCCCGCCTGCTGGTAGGTGTACGACCAGCTCGTCGTACCCGTCGCCGGATGCCACGTCGTCCCACCGTCGGTGGACACCTCGACACCGGCGACGACCCCGCCGCCGCTGTCCGACGCCGTGCCGGTGACCGTGACGCTCGTGCCGTTGGGCACGGCGGCGCCGGCGATCGGCGACGTGATGACGGTGGTCGGTCCGACCGTGTCGGTGGACGCGGTCGCCGCCGTCAGGCCCGCCGCGAGGGTCAGCGGCTGGGCGCCCATGTCGGCCAGCAGGTTGACCGTCGCCTGCCGCATCCGCGGGTCGGCCGCGGCGCCGTCCCCGTCGTGCGTCTGGTCCAGACCCCACGACCACTGGATCGAGCCTGCCGAGAACACCAGCGCACCACTGGAGGCGCGGTACAGCGAGAGGTGCTGGGTGGTGGTGCCGGGCTGGACCACCGTCCCGAAGTCCTGCAGGTACTGCGGGACCGCGCCGACCGTCGTGGACAGGAAGATCTGCCCTGCCGGCCGGAAGCCGTTGTCCGGGCTCTCGTCGGACTCGTAGCCGACGGTGTGGGCCGCGAGGGTGGCCGTCGTGCCCGGGGCCAGCGACGTCAGCGACGTGTTGCGCCACAGCCGCAGCTTGCCCTCGGTGGAGGAGACCTGGACCGCCAGGTCGGTGTTGTTGGACATGTACAGCGTGCCGGTCAGACCGTTCTCCGGCAGGCCGCCGCCGTTCGCCTGAGAGGCGAACCGGGGGTCGCGCCACGTGCCGGTCCACTGCGGCGACGGGTCGATCTTCGCGTCCGACCAGGTCTCCTTGTAGGACACCAGCGTCCGGTAGCTGGTCGACGTCCCGTCGATCGACGGTTCGTAGCGGGTGCGCCAGTACACCTCGTTGCCGCTGAGGAACACGAGGTTCACCCCGGCGTCCCGCGCCGCCTCGACGTTGGCCCGCTGCGCCCCCGACCAGTACTCGTCGTGGCCGACGGACAGGAAGGTCTTGTGGTTCTTCAGCAGCGCCCCGTAGCGGTCGGTGTCGACGCCGGACAGGTAGCTGACGTCGTACCCGTTCTGCTCGAGGAACCGGACCGTGGCGTACTCGGAGCTGAAGTAGAAGTCGCGGCCGCTGTTCAGGCCCCGGGTGGAGACGGGCCGGTTGTAGCTGATCTTGTAGGCCCGGCCGTTGGCCGCGCCCTGGTAGAAGTCCGAGCCGCCGTACGTGTTGTAGGCCTGCCAGGTCGGGTCGGACGTCTGCATGACGATGCTCGAGTGGCTCGAGTCGTCGCGGACGACGAACGTGATCTGGCTGGAGTCGTTGAGCTTCGGGTCGGTCAGCTTGGCGACGTAGACACCGGACACCGCCGTGGTGGGGACCGTCCACGTGGCCGAGACCGCCCAGTTGCCGCAGTCGTAGTTCTCGGTCGTGGCGTCGCTGATGCACTGCGGCTGCTTCTGCGGCAGCGCGGCCGACGGCGTCACCGAGGCGATCTTGCGGGCGCCCAGCCCGCCGTACCAGCCGGTCCGGTAGATGTCGATGGTGTAGGCCGTGGCGGCGGTGTCGATCTTGAAGCCGATCGTCCCGCCGACGTTGACGGAGATGTCGGTGGCGAAGCCCTGGATGCTCGCGTCACCGGCCCCGGTGATGTCCCACACCGAGGGGTCGGTGCCCGGCTTGGAGTTCTCGCACACGATCGGGTTGCTGCCGGTGCCGCACGGGTCGGCGGCGCTGGCCGGCACCGCGAGGGCCACGAGCCCCAGGGCTCCCGCGACGGCGGCGACGGTCCATGCAGCGACTGCCCGGCGGACGGTGGTGGTGCGACGACCCATGACCTGCTCCGGTCCCGTTCTGCTGACCGTCACGCTCACCGGCGAGTCCGGGTACGCGCGACGTACGACCGGCTGCTGTACCGGTCCATATCCGGACAATAGGGCCCTAACCGGGCAGCGGATACGTCCTCGTCGAAGATCACCCGCGCTGACCGGTGGGTGGTCCGACCGGCCCGGCATGATGACCGCGGCGGCTGCTGCAGCGACCGCCGCAGAGCCAGCTGGAGGCACCCATGTCCGATGAGCCCCACGCAGCCGCGTCCGGTGAGCACGACGCCGCCGCCGGACCGACGATCGCGGCGACCGCCGACGTCGACCCGCGCGCCTCCGTCGGTGCCGGCACGCGCGTGTGGCACCTCGCGCAGGTGCGCGAGGACGCGGTCGTCGGGGCCGACTGCATCGTCGGCCGAGGCGCCTACATCGGCCCCGGCGTCCGGGTGGGCGACCGGTGCAAGATCCAGAACCACGCGCTGGTCTACGAGCCGGCCGTGCTCGAGGACGGCGCCTTCGTCGGGCCGGCGGTGGTGCTGACGAACGACTTCTACCCGCGGGCGGTCAACCCGGACGGCACCCTGAAGTCGGCCGACGACTGGCACGCGGTCGGCGTGACGGTGCGGACCGGGGCGTCCCTGGGCGCGCGTTCGGTGTGCATCGCGCCCGTCACCGTGGGGCGCTGGGCGCTGGTGGCCGCCGGTTCGGTGGTGACGACGGACGTGCCGGACTTCGCACTCGTCGCCGGGGTGCCGGCTCGGCGGATCCGCTGGGTGGGACGCGCCGGGCACCCCCTTGAGGACGCGGGCGAGGGACGGTGGCGGTGCCCGGTGACGGGCGAGCTCTACGTGCAGGACGGCGAGACCCTGACGCCGGTCGACCGGTCCGCCTGAGCCCCGGATCAGCGGGGCGACCGTGAGGGGCTACGGTCGCCCGTCCGGGCGGCGGACCGGCCGCCGGCAGCTGGTGCCGATCCACCGGGACGGAGGCCCTCAGTACGCGCCCGCCGAGCCCAGCACGGCACGGCCCGTCTTCCACAGGATGAGCAGGTCCATCGCGACGGACCAGTTGTCGACGTACCGCAGGTCCAGGCGCACCGACTCGTCCCAGGACAGGTCCGAGCGGCCGCTGACCTGCCAGAGGCCGGTCAGCCCGGGCCGTACGTGCAGCCGGCGGAAGACGGCGTCCTGGTAGGCGCTGACCTCCTCCGGGAGCGGCGGCCGCGGGCCGACCAGGGACATGTCGCCACGGGCGACGTTCCACAGCTGCGGCAGCTCGTCGATCGAGAACCGACGCAGCACCCGACCCACCGGTGTGACACGGGGGTCGTCGTGCATCTTGAACATCAGGCCGTCGCGGTCGCTGCGGTCCAGCAGCGCCGCCTTCCGCTCCTCGGCGTCCATGTACATGCTGCGCAGCTTGACCATGGTGAACGGCCGGCCGTCGATGCCCACCCGCTCCTGGCGGAAGAACAGCGGACCGGGGCTCGACAGGCGAACACCGAGCGCCGCGAAGGCGATCACCGGGGCGGCCGCGATCAGCAGCCCCGTGCCGAGCAGCCGGTCGAGCAGGCTCTTGACCAGCAGCCGTCGCCGCGGCGCGACCGTCTGGACCTCCAGGAGCGAGAGCCCGGCGGTCGGACGCACGCTGACCCGCGGACCGAGCACCTCGACCAGGCCCGGCGCCACGACGAGGTCGGCACCGGTGCGGCCGAGCGCCCAGGACAGCCGACGCAGCGCGTCTCCCGTCAGCACCGCCCCGGCGACGACGACGGTCTCGATCCGGTGGTCGTAGGCGACCTGCGGCACGTCCGCGAGGGCACCCAGCACCGGGACGCCGTCCTGCGGCGGCTCGTCGGTCACCGACGGCAGGCAGATGCCGACGACGCGGTACCCGTGGTGGGTGGACGCGCGCAGGTCGGTGATCGCCTGGTGCACGGACGACGGGTCGCCGACGACCAGGGTGCGCGCCATCGCCAGACCGTCGCGCCGGTTGCCGTGCAGCCACCGCCGCAGGACGTAGCGCCCGACCGACACCGCCATGGTCAGCAGGACCGCGAGCACCACCACCAGCAGGCGGGGGAACGCCACACCGACGAAGGCGCCGGCGAGCGCGGGGACCACCACCGCGGCGAGGCCCGCCCACAGGATCGCCTGGAACTCCCGGGGTCCGTCGCCGACGGCCGTCCGGTCGTACCCGTGGCCGAGCACGATCGTGCCGAGGAACGCCACGACGGCCGCACCGACCGCGGGCAGCGCAGGGACCTCGAGCTGGGCCAGGACCACCGCCCACGTCGCGCAGGCCAGCGTCAGGCCGAGGTCGAGCAGCACGGCGCGGCGGGTGTAGCGGGCCGACGCCGGTCGCCAGGACTCCGCCTCGGCGCCCTCCAGAGCCACCTGCTCGCCGGCCACGAACGGCTGGGTCGAGGCCCACGACCGGCGCGGTCCGCCCGCGGCGCGTCGGCGCTCCGTGAGCGCGGCCAGCTCGGCCGTCGTCACGGTGAAGTCCCGAAGATCCGTCATGCCCCGCCCCCCGATCAGGTGTCGGGGTTGAGGCTATTGCGGATGTTCTGTGGGGATAAGACCCAATTGTCCGATTCGGGACCTTTCACCCGCTTCGTGCGGGTGATCTAGCCGGGGTCCTTGGTGTGGAACCGCTGCTGCGCGACGTGCAGGCCCTCGAGGACGACGACCTCGACGGCGTCCGCCGCGTGGTCCACCAGCCACGGCACCTCGGCCCGCTCGGCCGACCCGAAGTCGTGCAGCACGTAGTCGGCGGCGTCCATCCGGCCGGGTGGCCGGCCGATGCCGACGCGGACGCGGACGTAGTCCCGCGTCCCCAGCGCCCGGCTGGTGTCGCGCAGACCGTTGTGGCCGCCCTCTCCCCCACCCTGCTTGACGCGGACGTCGGCGAACGGGATGTCCAGCTCGTCGTGCACCAGCACCGTCCGCTCCGCCGGGACGCCGTAGTAGCGGGCGAGGGCCGCGACAGGACCGCCGGACTCGTTCATGTACGTCGTCGGCCGGGCGAGCACCACGCGCGGGCCGGGCGCTCCTCCGGGCAACGTGCCCAGCCGCGCCTCCGCGACGGTCGCCTGCGGTCGACGGCCCGCGAGGCCGCCGGGACGGCCCAGCGTGCTCCCGGTGCGGCGAGCCAGCTCCTCGACCACCATCGCGCCGAGGTTGTGCCGGTTGCCCGCGTACTGGGATCCGGGGTTGCCCAGCCCGACGACGAGCCACGGCGAGTCGGTCACCAGGTCACTCTCCCGTCTGTCGCTTCACGTGCCCGGACGTGGGACGCGCCCGGCACCGTGTCGGTGCCGGGCGCGTCACGCAGCGTCGCTCGATCAGGCCTCGGCGGCCGCGGCGCTGGCGGCGGACTGCTTGTCGGCCAGCTGGGAGGCGGCCTCCTCGATGGCGAGGTCCTCGGCGGAGGCGCGCGGCACGGAGACGGTCAGCACGATGTGCTCGGCGTCCGTCAGCAGCGTGGCGCCGGCCGGCAGGGTGATCCCGCCGGCGTGCACGATCGCACCGTCCTCGAGGCCCTCGATGGACACCTCGACGCGGTCCGGCAGCGCCGTCGCGTCGGCCTCGAGGGACAGCGTCTGGGTCTCCACGACGTGGATGGTGCCGGGGGCCGACTCGCCGACCACGTGCACCGGCACGTCGACGGTCACCTTCTCGCCGCGGCGGACGATCAGCAGGTCCACGTGCTCGATGACCTGGTGCACCGGCTCGACCTGGACGTCCTTGGCCAGGGCCAGCGTCGTCTTGCCGTCGAGCTCGATCGCCAGCAGCGCGTTGGAGTGCTTGACCGCCAGCATCAGCTCGTGGCCCGGCAGGGCGACGTGCACCGGCGCGGTGCCGTGGCCGTACAGGACGGCGGGGATCTGGTGCGCGCGGCGCAGGCGACGGGCCGCACCCTTGCCGAACTCCGTGCGGGCGGTGGCGACGAGCTTGGTCTCGGCCATGGTGTCTCCTCGTGGTCGGTGTCGCGGCCACGAGGCGCACGACGGAAGTCGGAAGCGATGTAGAGCGATCAGGTCGGTGGGCCTCGACGCGGGGCGCTGGACGGGCAGGCGGAGGCATCCGCACCCAGTCGATCACGGAGCCGGGACGCCCGTTCGAGGCCCACATCGCTGCGGGTCCCACGGCCGACCGTCCGACATCCCTCGCCGAGGCAACCCGAGGATCTTACCGGTCGCCGGGGGTGGCTCCCAACCCCGGCCGACCGGTGCGTGGTGCGAGGGTCAGGCCTGCCCGTCGAACAGCGACGTGACGGAGCCGTCGTCGAAGACCTCGCGGATCGCGCGGGCCAGCAGCGGGGCGATGGACAGCACCGTCAGCTTGGGGAACTGCACCTCTTCGGCGATCGGCAGCGTGTCGGTGACGACGACCTCGCGGGCGCCGCACGCCTCGAGGCGCGCGACCGCCGGGTCGGACAGCACGCCGTGGGTCGCCGCGACGAGCACGTCCTTCGCACCGGCCTCGAGCACCACGCGGACCGCCTCGGAGATGGTGCCCGCGGTGTCGATCAGGTCGTCGACCAGCACGCAGTTGCGGCCCTCGACGTCACCGACCACCCGGTTGGCCACGGCCTGGTTGGGCCGGCGGATGTCCCGGGTCTTGTGCACGAACGCCAGGGGGCCGCCGCCGAGCTTGGCCGCCCACTGCTCGGCGACCCGGATGCGCCCGGCGTCCGGCGAGACGACCGTCACGTTGGAGGTGTCCACCCGGGTACGGACGTACTCCACGAGGATCGGCATCGCCCACAGGTGGTCGACCGGCCCGTCGAAGAACCCCTGGATCTGCGCGGCGTGCAGGTCGACGCTCATGATCCGGTCGGCGCCGGCCGTCTTGAACAGGTCCGCCATCAGCCGGGCGGAGATCGGCTCGCGACCGCGGTGCTTCTTGTCCTGGCGGGCGTAGCCGTAGAACGGGGCGACGACGGTGACGGTCTTGGCCGAGGCGCGCTTGAGCGCGTCGACCATGAGCAGCTGCTCCATGATCCAGGTGTTCACCGGACGGGTGTGCGACTGCAGGACGAACGCGTCCGCACCGCGCACGGACTCGCCGAACCGCGTGTAGATCTCGCCGTTGGCGAAGTCGTATGCCGTGGTCGGGACCAGCTCGACGCCGAGGTGCTGCGCCACGTCGGTCGCGAGCTCCGGGTGAGCACGGCCCGAGACCAGCACGAGTCGCTTCTCACCGTCCGTGGTGATGATGCCGGTCATCGGGCGGTGTCCTTGTCCTCGGGTGCAGGGGTGGGGTCGGCGGCGGGGGCAGGGTCGTCGGGTGGGCGCAGGCCGCGGGCGCGGGCAGCGGCCTCGGCCGCCGCCGAGTCGGGCCGGGTGCGCTGCACCCAGTTCTCCACCGTGCGCTGGCTGGTGGCGTTCACGGCCAGCGCGCCCGGCGGCACGTCGCGGCGGACGACGGTGCCGGCGCCCGTGAACGCGCCGTCGCCGACGGTCACCGGCGCGACCAGCATCGTGTCCGCGCCGATGCGCACGTGCGAGCCGATCGTCGTGCGGTGCTTCGTCGTGCCGTCGTAGTTGGCCGTGACCGAGGCCGCGCCGATGTTGGTGTGGTCGCCGATCGTCGCGTCGCCGATGTACGACAGGTGCGGCACCTTGGACCCCGTGCCGATCACCGCGTTCTTCGTCTCGACGAACGCGCCGATCTTGCCGCCCTCGCCGAGCACCGTGCCGGGACGCAGGTAGGAGAACGGGCCGACGGTCGCGCCGGCGGCGATCACCGCGAGCGAGCCGTGGGACCGGACGACGGACGCACCCGGGCCGACCTCGACGTCCGTCAGCGTGGTGTCCGGGCCGATCGTCGCGCCGCTCGCCACCGTGGTGGCGCCGAACAGCTGGGTGCCGGGCAGCAGCGTGACGTCCTGGGCGAGGTCGACGTCCACGTCGACCCAGGTGGTGGCCGGGTCGACCACCGTGACCCCGGACCGCATCCAGTCCTCGAGGATGCGGCGGTTCAGCTCCGCCCGGAGCACGGCCAGCTGCACGCGGTCGTTGACGCCCTCCACCGAGAGCGTGTCATCGGTGCGCAGGGCCCGCACGCGGCCGCCGTCGCCACGCGCGATGGCCAGGACGTCCGTCAGGTACACCTCGCCGGCCGCGTTGTCCCGGCCGAGCCGGGTCAGCGCCGAACGCAGGACCGCCGCGTCGAACACGTAGGTGGAGGTGTTGATCTCGCGGATCTCGCGCTGCTGGTCGTCGGCGTCCTTCTCCTCGACGACCCCCGCGACGTCACCGGTGCCCGGCTCGCGCAGCACGCGCCCGTAGCCCGTCGGGTCCGCCACCTCGGTGGTGAGCACCGTCACCGCGTCGGCGTCCTCGTGGTGCGCCAGCAGCAGCTGCTGCAGCGTGCCGGCGTCCAGCAGCGGCACGTCGCCCGCCATCACCACGATCGAGCCGTCCACCTGCTGCGCCGCGTCCAGCGCCGCGAGCGCCACCTGGACCGCACGGCCCGTGCCCGGGATCTCGTCCTGGTCGGCCACCAGCGCCTCGGGGTCGATCTGCGCGAGGTGCTCGACGACCGCCTCCCGCCCGTGCCGGACGACCACCACGACGCGTTCCGGCTCGAGCGCGCGGGCGGTGGTCACCGCGTGACCGAGCATCGACCGACCGGCCAACGTGTGCAGCACCTTGGGGACGGCCGAGCGCATCCGGGTGCCCTCCCCCGCGGCGAGGACGACGACGGCTGCGGGGCGGGGGATCGTCACCTTCAGGGTGCTCCTCGCGGGCTTCTGCGGGATCTGCCGGGCGCGACGCGCGCCGGGCGGGGCGGACCGTGCACCCGAGTCTACCGCCGCGGCACCGGCCGCCCGGCCGCCTCGGACCGGCGCCGACCTCGTCGGACGCTCGCCCCGGGGCGACCGATCAGCCGATGACGACGAAGTCCGAGCCGTCCTGGGCGATCGCGAGGAGCAGCCCGTCGAACCCGAGGAGCCGCGGGTGGCCGGCCGGTAGCGGGGCACGCCACAGCACCGCACCCGTCCGCAGGTCGAGCGCCGCCACGTCCGTACCCAGCGCGACGATCAGGACGCGGCCGTCGGTGACCGGGGGCAGCTGCTGGACCGGCAGGGCGGCCTGCCATCGCACCGCCCCGGTCGACCCGTCGACCGCCGTCACACCCCCGTCCCGGGTGACGTACACGACGCCGCCCAGCACCACGACGCCCGCCGGGGAGGCACCCGGCAGCTGCCACAGCTGCCGGCCGTCGGGGTCGAAGGCCCGCAGGACGCCGCTCCGGAGGAGCGTGAGGCCGGGAAGGCTGCCGTCGTCGGACGCGATGCCCACCGGGACACCGTCGAGGTGCAGGTCGCGGTCGGGGCCGACGACGAGCGTGCCTGCCGCGTCCGGCAGCACCAGCCGGCCGTCCGCCAGGGGCTGCGCACCCGCGTAGCCCCGCAGGCCGACGGAGCGGCGAACCTTCCCGTCCGGGCCGAGCAGGTCCAGTGCCGTGTCACCGGCCACCGCCACCAGCTCCCCGACGCGCACCACGCCGTGGCCGCTCCCGTCCTGCAGGACGGACGGCGCCGTGCGCCACCGCTCGACGCCCGAGCCGGTGTCCACGCCCACCACCTGGTGCCGGGTGGAGGACACCAGGACCGCCAGCCCGCTGCGGAGAACGACACCGAGGTGCGAGAGGTCGGCGGCGATGGCGTGACTGGCCCGTACCGAGCCGTTCCGCGGGTCGAGCACGACGAGATGGGCCTGCGTCGCCTGCGAGGTGCTGACGGAGGGCCCCGCGGTCACGACGACCGCGTCCGTGAGCAGGCAGACGATGCGGGACGCGTCGTCCGGGACCCGCTCGCAGGACCCCGTCGGGCGGAGCGCACCCTCCTTGGCGCTCCGGGCGGTGTCCGGTCCGATCACCGACCTGGTCCAGCGCACGTGGCCGTCACGGCCGTCGAGCTCGACGACGCCGATGGAGCCGTCCGCCCCGAGGAGGGGGCCGACGACCGTCCCGCGCCAGGCGACACCCTGGCTGACCGACACGAACGTGGACGGGCCGAGCGACCAGCGGACCGTCAGCGACCGGTCGACCGGCGCGACCACCTCCGTGCGGTCGGACAGGCGCTCCCAGCGGGCGCGGGCCCAGGCGTCCGCGGCCCACTGGCCGGCGACCAGTGCGAGCACGACCGCAGCAGCGCCCCCGAGCAGCCACACCCGGGTGCGGCCTGAGGGCGGCCGGTGCCGCGGACCCGGCGCCGGCGCACGCTCGTCGTCGAGCTCGATGGGCACCATCGCGGAGGGCACCAGCCGACGGTAACCAGCGGGAGGCGCCACCGGGTGCGGATCGACGTGGGCCGCGGTTCCGGGAGGCGGCGCTGGCATGATCGGCGCCGTGGCGGCGAGCGGCGGGCTGGTGGTCGTCTCGCCGCACCTGGACGACGCCGCCCTGTCCCTCGGCGCGCACATCGCGCGGCGGGTCGCGGCCGGCGAGGACGTGGAGGTCTGGACGGCGTTCACGCAACCTCCGGTGGCCGGTCAGGTGCCCCGCGGGTTGCGGCGGTTCGCCGACTACACCGCGCGGCTGGCGGAGGACGACCGTGCGCTGGCCCTTCTCGGTGCCGGTGCTCGTCGCCTCGACGTGCCGGAGCGCGTGTGGCGGCGGCCCCCGGCACGAGGTCTGCGCGCCGCCTTCCGGACGCCTGCCGGCTCCTCCGGGTTCGAGGAGCTGGGCCACCTGGAGGACCTGGTCGCCGAGGCGCTCGCGCGTCCGGGGGTGCGCGTGCTGGCGCCGCTCGGGATCGGTCACCACGTCGACCACGTCGAGGTCGCGGTCGCGGCCCTCACCGCCGCCCTGCGCATGGAGGCGACCGACCGGGTCGCCTTCTACGAGGACTTCTACGCGCTGGGCAACGGCGCGCGCCACCGGCACCCGGTCACGCGGATCCACGCCGGCCCGCTGTGGCGCCGGCTGCGCGAGGCGCCCGGGTGGGCGGGTCCGGCGGAGGGCGTGGTGCTCGCCGGGACCGCCGCGATCGGCGTGGGACCGTCGCTCGACGCGTACGTGCCCGGGTGGACGTCGCTGGCCTGGCGGTGCACGGTGCACCCGGTGGACCGCTGGTCGCAGGACCGCCACCTGGCCGCGGTGGCGGAGTACCGCAGCCAGACGCCGGCCCTGGGCGGGATGCGTCAGCTGGGGCCGATGCTGCGCCGCGCGCACCGGCTGCGCGGCGGCGACGTCATCTGGTCGGTACGGCCTCGCTGACGGCGTCGACCGGACGCCGTGCCACCGACGGGACGGTGCCGTCCCAGAGGTCCGCCGCCGCGAGGGGCACCGCGCCGTCCCAGAGGTCTGACGCGCCGAGCGCCGCACCCGTGGTCCGGCCTGCGGCGAGGCCGTCGGCCGGACCCGGGGTCAGGTCATCGACGGGGTCGGCGCCGGGGCCGCCGGCGGCGCGGCAGATCACGTCCGCCAACCGAGCGCACTGCTGACCCTCCCCGAGCTGCCGCGCGCGCAGCTGCGCCGCGGCACCCAGGCGCTCGCGCAGCGCCCGGTCCCGCAACGTGCCCAGCGCCTGCGCGTACGACGCGGGGTCGGGCGGTACGACGAGCGCCGACACACCGTCCTCGACGACGCCGTTCGCGGTGTCGGACACCAGCAGCGCCAGCCGCTCGTGCGCGGCCTCGTTGAGCACGTACGCCTGCGTGTCCACCACCGAGGGGAAGGCGAACACGTCGGCGCTGGCGTAGACGCCCCCGAGCTCGCCCCGCGGGTACGGACCGATCACCGTGACCCGGTCGGCGACGCCCAGCCGCTCGGCCTCGACGGCCAGCCGCTCGCGCAGCGGCCCTCCGCCGACGAGCGCCAGGTGCACGTCGACGCCCTGGTCGACCGCGCGCCGCACGGAGTGCAGCAGCACGGGCAGGTTCTTCTCCGGGGCGAACCGCCCGACGTACAGCATCCGCAGGGCACCCGGACGCCAGACGAGCTCGGTGGGCACGGGGGCGGCGGGCAGCCGGTCGATGCCCGTCGGCAGGACCGTGACGTGTGCGTCCGGGCAGAGCGCTCCGTAGGTGGGCAGGCCCTTGCGGGAGAGCAGCACCACCTCCCGCGCATCGGCGTGCAGTGCGGCGGTCGTCCGGTCCACCAGCCGGCCGGCCCGACGGTCGGGCTGGTCGCCCGTGGCCGTCGGCCGCCGCAGGAACGCCCTGCGGGCACGCGCGGACACGGTCAGCAGCAGCAGCGGCTTGACGCCGCCGGACCAGACCGCGCGCAGGGGGTTGTAGTAGGCGGTGGCACCGGTGGTGTCCGTGGACACGACCATCACCAGGGGGATCGAGTAGAACGCCGCCAGGATGATCCCCAGCACGCCGACCCGGCCGAGGGTCGAGACGACGACGACGTCCGGACGGTCCTTGCGCGCCCGGAGCAGCTCGCCGAGCACCGAGTACCGCGCGTGGTGGTCGCCGGGGTACCCGACGTCGTGCAGGGAGCGGAAGATCACCTGCTCGTCGTCGCGACGGTGCCCCCCGATGCCGCCCGCTGGGGCGAACGTCCGGGGCTCGAGCCCCAGCATCCGCAGCTCGCGCTGCCAGGACTCGACCATGTACGACGGACCCGCGGCCTGCCCGAGCGGCAGGTCGGCGAAGACCCACACCCTGACCACGTCCGTGAACCGCCCCTCGTGCCCTCGATGGTGTCGCACCGGCCATGCCACGCGGAACCGGGACGAGTATCGGGCACGGGGCTGGGTCCTGGTGCCGAACGCCATGCCGACATCGTGGCGGGGCCGGCGTGCGGAGCACCATCGGGTTCTCCCCCCATCGGACCCTGAGGTTGACCCGCAGGCACGGGGCCTGTCCCAGGCACCGCTACGCTTCCGCACGACACACGGGAGCCCCGGCAGGGGCTGAGAGGTAGCCGACGCCGCTACGACCGTCGAACCTGATCCCGGGTCATGCCGGCGGAGGAAGTGGGACCGATGACATCTGCCCGGCAGGCCGTGGACGGCACCGCATCCGGCGACGCGTCGGCTCGGCCGACGTCGACCCGGCCCACGTCGACCCCGCGCCCCTCGGACCGGGCCGACGGCGGCCGGCGCGCCGTGCGCGGGGGCGCGCTCGGCAACTACGTCGACCAGTTCGACATCATGCTGCCGGTCGTCACCATGACGCCGGTCGCGGACCGGGTGTTCGGTGCGCAGCACGTGGTCGCCGCGACCGGGTGGGTGTTCGTCGCGACGCTGCTCGGTCGCCCGCTCGGCGCCGTGGTGCTGGGCCCGCTCGCCGACCGCCTCGGCCGGACGGCGACCACGCAGGTGGCGCTCGCCGGCATCGCGCTGACCACGGCCCTGGTGGCCGTCGTGCCGGACCACCGGGTGCTCGGCGCCGGCACGATCGCCCTGGTGGTGCTGCTGCGGTTCCTCGGCGGTGTGTTCGTCGGCGGCGAGTACTCGGCCGCGATCCCGTTGGCGATGGAGTGGAGCGCACCGCGTCGGCGGGGGGCGCTGAGCGGGCTGGTGATGGCGATGTCGCCGTGGGCCAACGCCACGATCTCGGCGGTGGTGCTGCTGCTCACGTCGGTGCTGCCCGGCGGGGCGTACGCCGCCTGGGGCTGGCGCGTGCCCTTCGTCGTCGGCGCCGTGCTGGCCGGCGCACTCTCCCTGTACTACCGGTCGCTGGTGCCCGAGTCCGACTCCTGGCGGGCGGCGGCCCCCCGCACCAGGCCGCTGCGGGAGGTGCTGGTGGGCAGCCACCGCCGCGCGCTGTGGCAGGTGTTCGTGCTGATGAGCGGCCTGTGGCTGCTGACCCAGATGGCGGTGCCCACGCTGACCGCCCAGCTGCGGGCCGGCGGGCACCTCGACGCGCGCCAGCTGTCGTTCACGCTGCTGGTGGCGACGGCCGGCTCGGCCGTCGCGATGCACCTGGCGGGCGGCGCCTCGACGCGGCTGCGGCGCCGACGCTTCTTCCTGGGCTTCGCCGCCGTCGTGGTGGTCGCCGCGCCACTGACCTGGGCCGGCGTGCTCGCGGCCCGGGGGCTGGTCACCGTCGCCGTGCTGGCTCTGGTGCTGCAGGTGGTGACCGTGACCGGGTACGCGCCGGTCGGCGCCTACCTCGCCGAGCGGTTCCCTGCCGGCGTGCGGGCCAGCGGGTACGGCGTCGGGTACAGCCTCTCGCTGGTGGTGCCGGCCCTCTACCCGCTCTGGCTGCCCGTGCTGCAGCGCACGGTCGGGGCCGGCGCCGCCGTGCCCGCCGTGCTGGTGCTCGGCGGGCTGCTGCTGGGCGTCGCCGCGTGGTGGGGACCGGAGCCGGACGTCGACGCTCCGCTGGCCTGAACGTCCGGCGGAGCTAGGCCCGCGTCGACCGGACGGCGTCCCGGGCCTCGACGAACGCCTGCACGCACGTGGCGATGTCCTCCGGCGAGTGCGCGGCGGAGATCTGCACGCGGATCCGGGACCTGCCCATCGGCACCACCGGGTAGGAGAACGGGATCACGTACACACCGCGCTCGAGGAGGGCGTCGGCGATCGCGACCGCCTCGTGGGCGTCCGGGAACATCACCGGGATGATGGCGTGCTCGCCCGGCAGCAGGTCGAACCCGGCGGCCTCCATCCGGGCCCGGAAGTCCGCCGCGTTGGCCCACAGCCGCGCGCGCTGCTCCGCACCGTCCGCGACCAGGTCGAGCGCGACGAGCGAGGCGGCGACGACCGACGGCGGGACGGCGTTGGAGAACAGGTACGGCCGGGCCCGCTGCCGCAGCAGCTCGACGATCTCGGCGTGCGCACTGATGTAGCCGCCGGAGGCGCCGCCGAGCGCCTTCCCGAGCGTCCCGGAGACGATGTCCACCCGGTGCTGCACCCCGAACAGCTCCGGGGTGCCGGCACCGGACGGGCCGACGAACCCCGCGGCGTGCGAGTCGTCGACCATCACCAGCGCGTCGTACCGCTCGGCGAGGTCGCAGATCGCGTCGAGCGGGGCGAGGTAGCCGTCCATCGAGAAGACGCCGTCGGTGACGACGAGGCGGCGCCGCGCACCGCTCGCGGCCTGCAGCTGCGCCTCGAGGTCGGCCATGTCGCGGTTGCGGTAGCGCAGCCGCTGCGCCTTGCACAGCCGGATGCCGTCGATGATCGACGCGTGGTTCAGCTCGTCGGAGATCACCGCGTCCTCGGCACCGAGCAGCACCTCGAACACTCCCCCGTTGGCGTCGAAGCACGACGGGAACAGGATCGTCGCCTCCGTGTGCAGGAAGGCGGAGAGCTTGCGCTCCAGCTCGACGTGCTGCGTCTGCGTGCCGCAGATGAACCGCACGCTCGCCATGCCGAAGCCCCACTCGTCGAGCGCGGCCTTCGCGGCGGAGACCAGCCGCGGGTCGTCGGCGAACCCGAGGTAGTTGTTCGCGCAGAAGTTCAGGACGTCGCTGCCGGCCGACCGCACGTGCGCCGCCTGCGGTGAGGCGAGCTGGCGCTCCGTCTTGTACAGGCCCGCCTCCCTGATCTCCGCCAGGGTGTCCTCGAGCTGGCCGCGAACGCTGGAGTACATGGTCTAGTCCTCGTCCCAGTCGATGATGACCTTGCCGCGGTCGCCGCTGCGCGCGGCGGCGAACGCCTCCTGCCAGCGGGAGGCCGGGAAACGGTCGGTGATCACGCCCGTGACGTCCAGGCCGGTGCTCACCATCGCGGTCATCGTGTACCAGGTCTCGAACATCTCGCGGCCGTAGATGCCCTTGATGGTGATCATGTGCGACACCACCTTCGCCCAGTCGACGGCGATGGGCCGGCTCGGCAGCCCGAGGAGAGCCACCCGCGCACCGTGGGTCAGGTTGTCCAGCATCTCCGGCAGCGCGTTGGCGTTCCCGCTCATCTCCAGGCCGATGTCGAAGCCCTCCTGCATGTGCAGGCGCTCCTGCGCGGAGGCGATCCGGTCGTGCGCGACGTTGACCGCCAGGTCGACGCCCATCGCGCGGGCGAGCTCGAGGCGGGCCTCGTTCACGTCCGTCACCACGATGAACCGGGCGCCGACGTGGCGGGCGACCGCCGCGGCCATCAGCCCGATCGGCCCGGCGCCGGTGATCAGCACGTCCTCGCCGACCAGCGGGAACGACAGGGCGGTGTGCACCGCGTTGCCCAGCGGGTCGAAGATCGCGGCCAGGTCGGGGTCGATGTCGTCCGGGTGGTGCCAGACGTTGCTCTCCGGGACGACGACGTACTCGGCGAACGCCCCGTCGCGGTTGACCCCGAGGCTCGAGACGCGGATGCACAGGTGCCGACGGCCGGCGCGGCAGTTGCGGCAGTGGCCGCACACGACGTGCCCCTCGGCGGACACGACGTCGCCGACCGCGACGGTGTGGACGTCGGCCCCGACCTCGACGACCTGGCCGGAGAACTCGTGGCCCGGGACCAGCGGCGCGTCGATCGCCCCCGCGGCCCAGCTGTCCCACTCCTCGATGTGCAGGTCCGTGCCGCAGATCCCGGTGCGTCGCACCCGGATCTTGACGTCGGTGCGTCCGGGGGTCGGTTCGGGCCGTTCGGTCAGGGTCAGACCGGGCGCCGCAGCACTCTTGTAGAGAGCCCTCATCGCGCGAACTCCTTCAGGTGTCCGGCTGCTGTGCCGGCTACGGGGGTGGCCCGTCGTCGCAGCGTACCGAGGAGCCCCGACGGGCAGCCGCGCGACGCGACTCCCGGCCCGGTGCGAGCGATCCACTCATCGGGCACACCCGGGCACGATCGGATTCATTCGAACGGCCGATCATGTCCGTTCGTACGTGCGCCGATGACCATCGGGACCACCCACGCCGACGTGGAGGACCCATGGCCCGACTGCCGAGCGCACGCCAGATCGCCCGCATGACGCCGCAGGAGATCGACGAGACCGCGACCCGCCTCGAGGCGCAGGTCGTCGAGCTGTCCTCCGAGCACGGCCGCACCGAGCAGATCTTCGGGCAGACCACCGGCGTCGCCGCCGCCTGGGCGGCCTCCGACTTCCAGATGCAGCTGCTGCAGGGCAGCCCGCGCGAGCAGGCGCGCAAGATCGACGAGGTGCGCGCCTGCATCGGCCAGCTCGACGCCGAGCACGACCGCCGCGGCGGCTGGACCCGCGTCTTCCTCACGGTGGCCGGCGGTCCTGCGCAGGCGCACGCGACGACGGCGTGCCCGGCCGCGGCGGGGCGCGAGCACGTCCGGCTGCCCGAGTGGTCGGGGCGGCCCGTCGCCGAGGTCGCGGAAGCGGCCGGTGCGCGAGCGTGCCCGACGTGCTACCCCGACGTCCCCTACCACTGGCGCGCCCGCGCCACCCGGCTCCTCTCGCCGGCGGAGCGAGCGACGTGGCAGGCGACCGGCGTCGCCCCTGCGGTCTCCACCGCCGCACCCGCGCTCGCCTTCACCGACGTGCAGGGACAGCCCGTCCTGACGCCGGACGGCCAGGTGCTGCGCACCGTGGACGCTGCCGTCGACGAGTACGCCCGGGCCGCGGCCCAGCTCCGCTGGTACCGGGAGAACGGCCGCTCGGTCGCCGGCCTCGAGGTGCAGCAGGCGCTCTGCACCTACCTGCTCGAGGCGATCGCGGTCCATCGCGGCACCGGCATCGAGGCGCAGGAGCACCAGCTCGAGCGGCACGTCGAGGCGCGTCTTCGTCGCGACTGGGGCTGACCGCCGGCTCGCGTCGGGCCCCGGCTGCGCCTGCCGGAAGGGGCCGGGCTGGGCCACCGGCTGGGTGGTCTGCCGGCCGTGCCGTGCTCCGCCCCCAGGATTCGAACCTGGACCGCAAGGCTCCAAAGGCCTGCGTGCTGCCGTTACACCAGGGCGGACCGACGCGATCGTCGGTGCGCAAGTCTGCCAGCCGGCGGGGCGCGCCAGCGGCGGGACGGCTGGTGACGGCTGCCCGCGACGGGCCGGTGGCGGTGCTCAGCGGCACCAACGGTGGGACTCGCGGTGGCAGGCGGGCCACTGCCGCGCGGTATCGCCCGGCCAGCCCGCCCGCCGCGCGGGCGCCGGACGGCACAATGGCCCGATGGCCGCCGACAGCAGACGATCCGCGCGCTCGCGCATGACGGGCACGCAGCGGCGCGCGCAGCTGCTGGACGTGTCGCGGCACCTGTTCGCCGAGAAGGGCTTCGAGAACACCAGCGTCGAGGAGATCGCGGCGCGCGCCGAGGTGTCCAAGCCGGTGGTGTACGAGCACTTCGGCGGCAAGGAGGGCATCTACGCCGTCGTCGTCGACCGGGAGATGCAGGCGCTGCTCGCGGCGCTCACGGGGGCGCTGGAGGGCGGTGGCCACCCGCGCGTGCTCGTCGAGCGCACCGCCCTGGCGCTGCTGGGGTACATCGAGGAGTCCGAGGACGGGTTCCGCATCCTGGTCCGCGACTCCCCCGTCGCGCAGGCGACCGGCACGTTCTCCAGCCTGATCGGGGACATCGCCACGCAGGTGGAGCACCTGCTGGCCGACCAGTTCAAGCAGACCGGCCTCGACCCGCGCACCGCGCCGATGTACGCCCAGATGCTGGTCGGCATGGTCGCCCTGACCGGGCAGTGGTGGCTCGACGCGAAGAGCCCCAAGCGCACCGAGGTGGCGGCGCACCTGGTCAACCTCGCGTGGAACGGCCTGCAGGGGCTCGAGCGACGGCCGCTGCTCTCCCGCACGCCGGCGCCCGCTCCCTCGGCGCGGAGCCGCCGAAACTCTCTCGACGTCGAGTAATCTTCGGACGTGTCCGATGCCGGTCCCCGCGACCACGCCCGTGCGGAGCTCGGCGCGGGCGGGACGGCACCTGCGGTCGACGAGGTGGACCGCATCGTCGCCGCCTGGCGTCGGGAGCGGCCCGACCTGGACGTCTCGCCCCTGACGGTCCTGTCCCGGATCAGCCGGCTGGCGCGGCACCTCGACCTGGCCCGGCGCAGCGCGTTCGCCCGGCACGGGCTGGAGACGTGGGCGTTCGACGTGCTCTCCGCCCTCCGCCGGGAGGGTGCGCCGTTCCGGCTCTCCCCCGGCGCGCTGCTCACCCAGACGCTGGTCACCTCCGGCACCATGACCAACCGCATCGACCGGCTCGCCGAGCACGGTCTGGTGGAGCGGCTGCCCTCGCCCGACGACCGCCGCGGGGTACTGGTGCAGCTGACGCCGGCCGGGCTGCGGACGGTGGACGACGCGATGGCCGACCTGCTGGCGGTGGAGCGGGAGCTGCTCGGCGACCTGCCGGAGCCGGACCGGGACCGGCTCGCCGAGCTGCTGCGCACGGTGGTGGCACCGTTCGACGCGTCCTGATCCCGGGGCGCTGAGCGCCGGGCGCTGGGCCGGGGACGCTCAGGCCCGGACACTCGGGCCGGGGTTCAGCGTGGGTCGTCAGCCGGCGGTCTCGGACGCCTCCAACCAGGCGTTCTCCAGCTCGTCCTTCTCGTCCGCCAGCACCCGCAGCTCGGCGTCGAGCGCCAGCACCGCCTGGTGGTCGGTGGCCTGTGCCGCGAGCTTCTCGTGCAGCTCGCTCTCGAGCACCGCGATCCGGGACAGGCGTCGTTCGATGCGGGCCAGCTCCTTGCGGGCCGCCCGGATGTCTGCCTGGGACGGCGCGGGCGCGGGCTCGTCGTCCGTCCCCGCTGACGCCGCGGGCGTGGAGACCGCATCACCGGCCTCGGCCGCGTCGATCGTCGCCCGGCGCAGGCGCAGGTACTCCTCCACCCCACCCGGCAGGTCCCGCACCGTGCCGTCGCCGAGCAGGGCGACCTGTCGGTCGCACACCCGCTCCAGCAGGTAGCGGTCGTGGGAGACGACCACCAGCGTGCCCGGAAAGCCGTCGAGCAGGTCCTCCAGGGCCGCCAGCGTGTCGGTGTCCAGGTCGTTGGTCGGCTCGTCGAGGAGCAGCACGTTGGGCTCGCCGACCAGCAGGCGCAGCAGCTGCAGGCGTCGGCGCTCGCCGCCGGACAGGTCGCGCACCAGCGTGCGGGCACGTTCCCGCGGGAAGCCGAGGCGCTCCACCAGCTGGGCGGCGGTCAGCTCCTTGCCGCCCACGACGATCTGACGGCGCTCGGACTCCACCACCTGCACCGCCGTGAGGTGGCCGATCGTGTCGAGGTCCTCGATGTCCTGGCGCAGCTCGACGGCGCGGACCGTCTTCCCCCGGCGGATGCGGCCCGAGTCGGGCGTGACGCGGCCGGACAGCAGACCGAGGAGCGTCGTCTTGCCCGCACCGTTCACGCCGACCACGCCGTACCGGTCCCCCGGTCCGATCCGCCACGTGACGTCGTCGAGCAGCACGTGGTCGCCGAACGCGAGCGAGACGTCCTCGACGTCGAGCACGTCCTTGCCGAGGCGCGCAGTGGCGGTGCGGGCCAGCTCGAGGCGGTCGCGGGGCGGCGGCTCGTCGGCGATCAGGACGGCGGCGGCGTCCAGCCTGAACTTCGGCTTGGACGTGCGGGCCGGTGCGCCGCGACGCAGCCAGGCCAGCTCCTTGCGGAGCAGGTTGGCGCGCTTGGCCTCGACGGTGGCGGTGTTCTGGGCGCGCTCGGCGCGGGCGAGGACGTAGGCGGCGTAGCCACCGTCGTACGGGTCGACCACGCCGTCGTGCACCTCCCAGGTCCGGGTGGTGACGGCGTCGAGGAACCAGCGGTCGTGGGTGACGACGACGAGGGCGCCGGAGCCCCGGCCGAACCGCTGCACCAGGTGCTCGGCCAGCCACGCGACCCCCTCGACGTCGAGGTGGTTGGTGGGCTCGTCGAGCAGCAGCACCTCGTCGTCCCGCACCAGGAGGGCCGCGAGCGCCACCCGGCGGCGCTGACCCCCGGACAGGGTGGCGACGTCCGCCTCGAGCGAGACGTCGGACAGCAGGCCGGCGTGCACCGAGCGGATGCGGGGGTCCGACGCCCAGCTGTGCGTGTCGGCACCCCCGTGCACCGCCGCCAGGACGGTGCCGTGCTCCAGGTCGTCGCGCTGGTCGAGCATCGCCACGCGCACGCCGGCGGCGCGGGTCACCCGGCCCTCGTCGGGCGTCCGCGTGCCCGCCAGGACGCGCAGCAGGGTGGACTTGCCCGCGCCGTTGGGGCCGACGACGCCGATCCGCGCGCCGTCGTCCAGGCCGAGGGACACGCCGTCGAGCACCCGCCGGGTGCCGAGCGCGAGTGCGACGCGGTCGGCGCCGAGCAGATGAGCCACGGGGCGCCACGGTACCCGGGCGCCGCGTCTCGGCCGATCCGGCCGATCCGGCCCGGGCGGCAGCGATCAGGCGCCGCCCACCCAGCGGTACTCGACCTCGGGGCGCCCGGCACTGCCGTACCGGGAACGCCGCACGACGAGGCCCGCGTCGGCCAGGTGCTCGAGGTAGCGCCGCGCGGTCACGCGGGATGCGCCGACCTGTCCGGCGACCTCGGCCGACGAGCGCGCCTCGATGGCCGACCGGAGCACCGCGACCACGGCGTCGAGGGACTCGCGGCTCATCCCCTTGGGCAGGCTCGACGGGTCGTGCCCGCGCAGGGTGGCGATGATCCCGTCGACCTCGTGCTGCCCGCTCGCGACGTCCCCGACCAGCCGGCCGCGGTACGCCGCGTAGCGCTCGAGCTTGTCCCGCAGCGCCGCGAACGTGAAGGGCTTCAGCAGGTACTGCACGACGCCCTGCGAGACGGCCGCGCGCACCACCTCGAGGTCGCGCGCCGAGGTGACGGCGATGACGTCCGCGCGATGCCCTGCGCTCCGCATCGCCCGCACGACGTCGAGGCCGTCGAGGCCCGGCGGCAGGTGCAGGTCGAGCAGCACCAGGTCGATCGCGGAGCCGCTGGAGGCCAGGAGGCGCAGCGCCGCGGCGCCGTCGTGCGCCAGTCCGCGCACCACGAAGCCGGGGACGCGTTCGACGTAGGTCCGGTGCGCCTCGGCCGCGACGGGCTCGTCCTCCACGATCAGCACGCCGATGTCGGTCATCGCGCCACCTCGACGGCGACGGGCAGCCGGACCGTGAACACGGCACCCGGGTACGGCGGCTCGCCGGTGCCGCGGACCTCGACCGTGCCGTTGTTCCGGCGGGCCGTCTGGCCGACGAGCGCCAGGCCCAGCCCGTGCCCCGCCAGTCGCTGGTCAGTCTTGGTGGACCAGCCGCGGGTGAACGCGCGAGCGGCCGTCTCGTCGCTCAGCCCGGGACCGGTGTCGCTGACCTGCAGCACGACGACGCTCTCGATGCCGCCCTCGGTCCGCGCGTCCTCCACCCAGCCGCTGAACCGCACCCGGCGCGGCCCGGGCGTCGAGGCTGCCGCATCGATCGCGTTGTCCAGCAGGTTGCCGACCACCGTGACCACGTCGCGGGCCGGCAGCAGGCCTTCCGGCACGGAGGTCGCGGCGTCCACCTCGAGCTCGACGCCCCGCTCGTTGGCCTCGGCCGCCTTGCCGAGCAGCAGTGCGGCCAGGACGGGCTCGTCGACGGCTCCGACGACCAGGTCGGTCAGCCGCTGCGCCGCGGCGAGCTCCACCGTGGCGAAGTCGAGCGCCTGGTCCGTGCGACCCAGCTCGATCAGGCTGATCACGCTGTGCAGGCGGTTCGCCGCCTCGTGCGCCTGCGAGCGCAGCGCCTCCGCCAGGCCGCGTGCCGAGTTCAGCTCGCCGGTCAGGGCCTGCAGATCGGTGTGGTCGCGCAGCGTGACCACGGCACCGAGCTCACGGCCCTTCCAGCGTGCCGGCGCGCGGTTGACGACGAGGACCCGGTTCGCGGTCAGCTGGATCGCGTCCTCGACCGTGCTCCCGCCGGTCAGCGACGCGGCCATCGGCGCGGGCAGCCCGAGCTCGTCGAGGCGGCGGCCCTCCCAGTCGGGGCCGAGGTCCAGGAGCCGGCGCGCCTCGTCGTTGGCCAGGACGAGCCGGCCGTGCGGGTCGAGCAGCACGAGACCCTCGCGGACCGCGTGCAGCACGGCGTCGTAGAACTCGTACATCCGCCCGAGCTCGGCGGGCCCGAGGCCGTGGGTCTGCCGACGGAGCCGGCGCGCCACCAGCACGGCGCCGAACGCCGCCAGGCTCAGCGCCACCGCCCCCGCGCCGAGCAGCCGGGGCACCTGCTGCGCGAGGGCCCGCGAGACCGTGCCGCGGCTGACGCCGACCGAGACGAGCCCGACGACGGTCCCGGCGTCCGACCGGACCGGGACGACGGCACGTTCCGAGGGCCCGAGCGTGCCGGTGTAGGTCTCCAGGACGACGCCGCCGGCGAGCGCCGCGTCGATGTGCCCGATGAACGGCTGGCCGATCAGGCTGGGGTTGGGGTGGGAGTAGCGGGTCCGGTCGGTGCCCATGACCACGACGAAGTCCGTGGCGGTGTCGCGCCGGACCTGCTCGGCCAGCGGCTGCAGGACCGTCGACGGGTCGGGGGTCGTCAGCGCGGCCCGCACGTCCGGGGATGCCGCGACGGCCCGGGCGACGGCGAGGACGCGGCTCCGGGTGGACTCCTGGCTGCTCTGCCGGGCCTGCAGGTAGGCCGCCGCCCCTCCGGCGAGCAGCACGACCGCCACGACCACCAGCTGCAGCGTGAACACCTGCCACGCCAGGCTCCACCGTCGAGGGTCCATGCGCCGTCGCATGCGCAAAGTGTGCGTCACGTGCGCCGGTGCGGCCGTAGACGCAATGAACGCAATCGTGACGCACATCACCATCCGTACGAACCTCGGGGCACCAGACCCCAGCCCCGGAGGTTCATGATGACCAGCTCAGTCGCAGCGTCGCGACCGACCCCAGACCCGACCAGCTCCGGCACCCGCCGGCCCCGCGACAAGACGCACGTCCTCTACCTCGCCGTGATCGTCGCGGTGGCGCTCGGCATCGCGGTCGGCTTCGCGTTCCCGGGGAAGGACGGGTTCGCGGTCAAGCTCCAGCCGCTCGGCACCGGCTTCGTCAGCCTGATCAAGATGATGATCACCCCGATCATCTTCGTCACGATCGTCACGGGGATCGGCTCGGTCCGGAAGGCCGCGAGCGTCGGCAAGGTCGGCGGCCTCGCGCTCGGCTACTTCCTGGTGATGTCGACGTTCGCCCTGGCGATCGGGCTCGTGGTGGGCAACCTGGTCAAGCCCGGTGCCGGACTGAACCTGACCCCGGCGGTGGCCAAGGCAGGGCAGGCCCAGGCGGGAGCCGGGGGTGAGAGCACCACCCAGTTCCTGCTCGGCCTGATCCCCAAGACGCTGATCTCGGCGCTGACCGAGGGCCAGGTGCTGCAGACGCTCGTCGTGGCGCTGCTGGTCGGCTTCGCCGTGCAGTCGATGGGCGTGCGGGGCGTGCCGGTGCTGCACGCCTTCAGCAGCATCCAGAAGGTCGTCTTCAAGGTCTTGGCGATGATCATGTGGGTCGCCCCGGTCGGCGCGTTCGGCGCGATCGCCGCCGTCGTCGGCGCCACCGGCGTCAACGCCCTGCTCAGCCTCGGCAAGGTCATGCTGGGCTTCTACGTGACCTGCGCGCTGTTCGTGCTCGTCGTGCTCGGCACGATCCTGCGCGTCGTCGCCGGCGTCTCGATCCTGCGGCTGCTGAAGTACCTCGGCCGGGAGTTCCTCATCATCGTCTCCACGTCCTCCTCCGAGAGCGCGCTGCCGCGGCTGATCGGCAAGATGGAGCACCTCGGCGTCTCCCGCCCCGTGGTCGGCGTCGTGGTGCCGACCGGCTACTCCTTCAACCTGGACGGCACGGCGATCTACCTGACGATGGCGTCGCTGTTCGTCGCCGAGGCGCTGCACAAGCCGTTCGCCCTCGGCGAGCAGATCTCGCTCCTGGTGTTCATGATCATCGCGTCCAAGGGGGCCGCGGGCGTCTCCGGTGCCGGTCTGGCCACGCTCGCCGGCGGCCTGCAGTCCTACCGGCCCGACCTGGTCGACGGCGTCGGCATGATCGTCGGCATCGACCGGTTCATGAGCGAGGCCCGTGCGGTGACCAACTTCGCCGGCAACGCCGTCGCGACGGTCGTGGTCGGCAGCTGGACGGGTGAGTTCGACAAGGTGCAGGCCGAGCGGGTGCTCAGCGGTCGCGACCCGTTCGACGAGGCCGCGTTCGCCACCGGCAGCGAGCTCGAGGGTGGCGCCTGGGCCGAGCCGGCGGCCGAGGCCCACGCCCCTGGGGCCCAGCCGGTGGCGGCCGCGAGCGTCTGACCGAGCGCATGGCATCGAAGGACCGGCGTCGACCCCCGGCGCCGGTCCTTCGAGTCCGCTCGGCGACCGGTCCCAGCGCGTCCCCGCCCGCTCGGAGCCGCCTACTCGGAGCCGACCACCCGGGCGCCCGGCACGGGCCCGAGCGCCGTCAGCACCCGGTCGGCCACCCCGGCGGCCGTGAACGCCGCCGCGATCACCAGCGCGTGCTGCCGGCTGCGGGCCAGGGCCGCCACCGTCGGGCCGGAGCCGGACACCACGACACCCAGCGCGCCGGCGTCCTGCGCCACCGCGAGCGGCTCCGCCAGGTCGGGCGCGAGCTCCAGCGCCGCCGGCTCGAGGTCGTTGTGCAGCGCGGCGCCCAGCGCCGCCGGGTCGCCGGCCCGCAGCGCCTGCATCAGGGGCACGTCAGCCGCGGCGTCGGCGGCGTGCGGCACGCCGCGGTTCAGCTCGTCGAACGCCGCGAACACCTCCGGCGTCGACAGCCCGCGGTCCCGGACGGCGAACGCCCAGTGGAACTCGCCGCGGCTCATCGCCGGGGTGAGCAGGTGGCCGCGACCGGAGCCCACGGCGGTGTGGCCGGTCAGCACGAACGGCACGTCCGACCCGAGCTGGGCCGCGAGGTCCAGCAGCTCGTCGCGGCCGAGGCCGGTGCCCCACAGGGCGTCGCACGCCATCAGCGCGGCGGCCGCATCCGCCGAGCCGCCCGCCATGCCCCCGGCCACCGGCACGCCCTTGACCAGGTGCAGGTGCACCCCGTCGGTCACGCCGACCCGCTCGGCCAGCAGCCGTGCCGCCTTCGCCGCGAGGTTCGAGGCGTCCGTCGGAACCGCCTCGGCCTGCAGCCCCGACGCGGTGATCACGATGCCGTCCGCCGGGACCGCGACGACCTCCTCGTACACGGAGACCGCCTGGAACACCGTGACGAGCGGGTGGTAGCCGGTCTGGTCCCGTGGTCCGACGCGGAGCGAGAGGTTGACCTTCCCCGGCGCCCGGACCCGGACCTCGCGCGAGGGCAGCGGGTCCACGGGGGTCAAGGTCACGTGCCCACTGTGCCAGGTCCGCCGGGTGCTGCCTCGACGAGCCGGGCGGCGATCCGGGAGAAGCCGGCGATGTCGACGTCCTCACCGCGGGCGGTCGGCGCCACGCCGGCGGCGGTCAGCACCACCTCGGCGGCGGACGACGAGCCCGCGAGGCCGGCCAGGGCGGACCGCAGCATCTTGCGTCGCTGGGCGAAGGCGGCATCGACCACGGTGAAGACGGCGGAGCGGTCGACGGCGGCCGGCGGGGCGCTGCGGCGGTCGAGGCGGACCAGCGCCGAGTCGACGTTCGGCACCGGCCAGAACACGGCGCGGCCGACCGTCGCGGTGCGCCGGGCGGTCGCGTACCAGGCGACCTTGGCCGACGGGACGCCGTACGTGCGACTCCCCGGCGGTGCCGCCAGCCGGTCGGCCACCTCGGCCTGCACCATCACCAGCGCCCGCTGCAGGCTGTCGAACCGCTCGAGGAACGTCAGCAGCACGGGCACCGAGACGTTGTACGGCAGGTTGGCGACCAGGGCGGTCGGTGCCGGGCCCGGCAGCTGCTCCACCCGCAGGGCGTCCGCAGTGACGACCGTGAGCCGGTCGCGGCCGGCGGCGTCGCGCAGGACGGTGACGGGCGCGCCCCGGTCCGCGGCCGGCTCCGTAGCCGGCTCCGGCTCCGCGAGGCTCAGGCCGGGCACGTGCCGCGCGACGGTGCTCGGCAGCAGCCGCGCCAGGACGGGGTCGATCTCGACGGCGATCACGTCGGCACCCGCCTCGAGCAGCCCGAGCGTCAGCGAGCCGAGGCCGGGGCCCACCTCGACCACCCGCTGACCGGCGACCACGTCGGCCTGGCGGACGATCTTGCGGACGGTGCCACCGTCGAGGACGAAGTTCTGCCCCAGCGTCTTGGTGGGCCGCACACCGGCCTGGTCCGCCAGCTCACGGATCTCCGCTGGTCCGAGCAGGGGGCCGGTGTGCACGGCTGCGAGCCTAACGGCGCGCCCGCCGACAGCCTGTCGGGAGCCCGTTCCCGCCCGTCGCAGCCCGTCGCCGCCGGTCGCCGGCCGTCGGCGGCGGCCCGCACGCGTCGCAAGCGGGCCACCGCCCGTCGCGCCCCGAGCACGCCACCGGCCACCGTCCGCGCTCGGGGCGCAGGACGGTGGCCGGTAGGTGATGCGCGGTGCCGGGTGGCTCCGGACGGTCAGCGACCGCTCGGCGCACCGGCCCCTGACGGGCTCGGCCGAAAGGTCAGCTGAACAGGTTCTTGCCGCACACGGGCCACTGACCGGCACCGGACCGGTCGTACAGCGCCTGGGCGCGCGCCGTCTGCTCGGCCGCGGACGCCTGCGACGGGAGGCCGGAGCCGCCCATCGCCCGCCACGTCGACACCGAGAACTGGTAGAGGCCGTAGTACATGCCGTTCGACGACACGGCGTCGACGCGACCGCCGGACTCGCACTGCGCGAGCGCGGCCCAGTTCAGCGAGCCGGACGTGGCGCTCGCCGCGGCCGGTGCCGACGCCGGGGCGGCGGGCTTCGGGGCGGCGACGGGCTTGGCCTTGGTGCCGACCGCCACGACCTCGTTCACCGGGGCCTGGGTGACGTCGTTCGACACGTGCTCACGGGCCGTCTCCACGCCGTCCACGGTGGTCACGCGGTCGACGATCGTCCGCACGCCGACCACGCCGGCCGTGGTGACGGTCCGCTTGCCGGTGTACTGGGTCGGGTCGTTCACCGTGCTCGAGGTGAACGGCTCCTCGCTCGTCGTGGTCACGTCCTGCACCACCACCCGGTGCACCACCACCTGCACGCGACCGGCGTCGCTCCGCTTGACCTCCACCGTGTCGAGGGGGTTCAGCGTGACGCCGAGCTGCGTGAGGGCGTCACCGACGGAGATCGTCGCGTCCTGCACCGGCTTGGTCGCACCGTCCACGACCACGTCGGCGGGGCCGTGCAGCGTCAGGTCCAGCGGCAGCTCGGGACGGCCGCCCTCCTGCGAGCGCGACGCGACCAGGCTGATCACGGCACCGCGCGCGCTGAGGTCCGCCAGCGCCTCGTCGGCCGTCAGCGCGGTGGTCCACACCGTCTTCTGCGTGCCGTTCTCCGAGACGGTGACCTGGTGGGCGTGCCGGACGACCACCTGCTGGCCGTCGCCGAGCGCACCGGTCGCGGACACGAGGTCCCGGGCACCGACCGCGACATGACGCGCGGCGAGGAGACCCTGCACCGACCCCGCGAACGTGGACACCTTCTGGACGTTGCCGTCGACGTCGAGGGTCACGGACTTGTGCGCCGAGGCGTAGGCCGTGCCACCTCCGCCGAGGACCACCAGACCGATCGTCGCGGCGACCACCGGGACGGTGCGCGCACGACGCCACCACCTCCGGTCCTTCGGGTCTGCGGCGTGGGATGCAGCCAGCGGGGAGTCCGTGGACGGACCGGGGGTGAGGGTCGAGAACTGCACGTCGCTCCAGACGTCGAGGTGCCCGGGCACGGGTGCGGGGTGCGCCCGTGTGGGCGCCCGACGACGTGCAGGCAGGCTCGCCTCGCGGCGGGGCACTGCTGCGGGCCCCGCGGGGCCCTGTGTCGGTCCCGGACTCCGATCCGGCCGTCACGGCGGCCCCGGTCAGGAGCCTCCGATCGCGCCGCGAGACCCAGCACATCGGGTTCTGTCTCGCAAGCGCGACACGCGACCGTAACCGAAGCGTGACGGATCTGCCAAGCCCTGTGGGGTCGGATGTGCCTCAGGTCACGTTCTTGGACGCGCGCCCAAGAGGCTCGTCGCGGGCCGTCGGGACCGTCCGGTCGAGGTCCGCCCCGGTGCCGGGACTCAGTACCAGCCGGTCGACAGGCTGTGCGAGTAGGCCGCGCACGGCGTGCCGTACCGCCCCGCGATGTAGCCCAGGCCCCAGGTGATCTGGGTTGCCGGGTTGGTCTGCCAGTCGGCGCCTGCGCTCGCCATCTTGGAGCCGGGCAGGGCCTGCGGGATGCCGTAGGCGCCCGAGCCGCTGTTCTGCGCGGACACGTTCCAGTGGCTCTCGCGGTTCCAGAGCGGCAGCAGGCAGGCGAACTGGTCCGCGCCCCAGCCGCGGGCGGCCGCGAGCTGCTGGCCGATGGCCTGCGCGCTGCCCGGGTCGACGGCGACCGCCGAGCCGCTCGGCAGCTGCATGGTGCCGACCCGGACCACCTGGGTCACCGGCGCCCTCGTGACGACGGAGGCGAGCGGCGTGCGGGACACGACGACGCCGCCCACGACGTCCACCTGGTACGTCGTGGTGCGCACCCCGGCACGTCCGGCGGTCTGCACCTTGCGGGTGCCGGTCACCAGCGTCGGGTCGTCGACATCCTGCTCGTCGAACGGCACCGCCTCGACGACCGTCTGGCCGGCGCTCGCGGCGCGGTTCACCATCACCACGAGCCCGTCCACGGCGGCCGCGTCCAGCGGGACCGACAGCTGGTCGCCCTCGTTGAGCACCAGGCCGATGTCCTTGAGCGCGTCGCGGACGGTGCCAGCGGTGGTGACGCCGTCGATCACCTGACCGTCGACCGCCAGGTGGATGGTCTTCTGGGTGGACACCCGCAGCGGCTCGCGGCCGAGGGTCGACGACCGGGACGCGGACAGCCGCACGCCCTCGTGCAGGCCCATCGCGTCGACCGCCTCGCCGACCGTGAGCGCCGTGGTCCACACCTCCTGCTGCTGCCCGTCGATCTCGAGGTCGAGCGGGTGCCCGTGCCGCACCACGATCTGCGCACCCTGCGCCACCGGCTCGTCCAGCGCCGGGGCCACCAGGTCCTTGTCGCCGACGGTCACGTGCTGCGCACCGAGGATGTCGCCCACCGTGCGGCCGAACGCCTGCACCTGGGTCGAGGTCCCGTCCACGTCGACCGTCACCTGCTTGTGCAGCACGGCGAAGGCGGACGTCGCACCGGCGACGAGCGCGAGGACAAGGCCCTGCGCCGCGAGCCGTGGCAGCCGTCCGGCGGCCCCGCGCGTCGTCGCGCGGTCCTCGCCGGGGTGACTCACACGGTGTCCTTACGTCGGGCGGACCGGACGAGCGCGGTGCCGAAGCACCGCACCCTGGCTCGGTTTCGTCTGGATGTCATCGGCACCCGCGACGCCCACCTGGAGCGCCGACCGAGCCGGACACGCGTCCGACCGTAACCGATCCGTGACGTGATTCGAAACCCCGCGTGCGTCACCAGGGGCCGTAGACGGCCTCCGCCGTGGCGGTCAGTCCCGCGCACAACGGACCGAGGTCCCTGCCCGTGGCTGTGGCCAGCGCACGGACGGTGCCCGGCAGCAGGTACGGCGCGTTCGGGCGCCCGCGGTGCGGCTGCACCGTCAGGTACGGCGCATCCGTCTCGACCAGCATCAGGCTGGTCGGCACCTCGCGGGCCGCCGCCCGCAGCTCCTCGTTGGCGGGGAACGAGACCGGTCCGGCGAAGGAGCAGTACCAGCCGTGCTCGACGGCGAGCCGGGCCAGCGCGGCATCGCCCGAGAAGCAGTGGAAGACGGTGCGTTCCGGCGCGCCGTCCCGCAGCAGGACGTCCACCACCTCGTCGTGCGCGTCCCGGTCGTGGATCTGCAGGGCCAGACCGAGCTCCTTGGCCAGCGCGACGTGGGCGCGGAACGCCTGCAGCTGGACCTCCCGGCCGGCCGGTCCGGCGCGGAAGAAGTCGAGGCCCGTCTCGCCGATCGCCCGCACCCGGGGGTTGTCGCGGGCGACGCGCGCCACGGTCGCCAGGGCCTCGTCGAGCGGCACGTCGTGCCGCGCCTGCGGGTCCGGGTCGAGACCGTCCGGTGCGACCTCGCGGACGCCGGCGTGCAGCACGGCCTCGTTGGGGTGGATCGCGACCGCGCCGAGCAGCTGGGGATGCGTGCGCACCACCGCGTCGGTCCAGCCGACCGCGTCCAGGTCGCAGCCCACCTGCACGATGCGGGTCACCCCCACGCCGGCGGCCCGCGCCAGGTGGCCGGCGAGGTCGGGCACGACGGGTGCCGATCCGGCCGCCGGCGGGACGGACCGCCCGGAGCGGTCGTCGGCCGCCTCGCCGGGCCGGTCCCACCCGTCCGCCCGCACCTGCAGCACCGACTCCAGGTGGGTGTGGTTGTCCACCACCGGCACGGCCAGCGGCTCCGGGACCGGCGGCCAGCCGCGGTCCCGGCCCCGGTTGCGACCCATCAGGCGCCGCGCTGGGCGCGGGCGATCTCCTCCTCGACGATCGAGTCGTCGAGCTTGGTGAACACCGGGGTCGGCTTGCCGACGGGCGTGCCCGGCACCACCGGACGGGACGCCCAGGCGGCGAGCGTCTCCCCGAGCCGGTAGTCGCCCGTGATCACCGGGTACTGCCGCGACTCGTCGTCCAGGTCGGTCACCTCGTCGATCCGCGGCTGCGGCGCGACGGTGCCGGTCCCACCGAAGGTCTCGTGCACCGCCTGCGCCGAGAACGGCAGGAACGGCGACAGCAGCGTGTTCAGGTCGGTGACCGCCTGGGTGGTGGTGTGCAGCACGGTGGCCAGCCGCTCCGGGTCCGTCTTCAGCTTCCACGGCTCCGTCTCGGAGACGTACCGGTTGGCCTCCTGCACCACCCGCATCGTCTCGCCCAGCGCCGCGCGGTGCCGGTGCGTGGCGATCAGCTCGCCGATGCGGCCGAACGCCTCGCTCGTCTGCGCGAGCAGCGCCTGGTCGACCGGCTGCAGGGCTCCCGGCGTGGGGATCGCCCCGAAGCTCTTGTTCACCATGCTCGCCGTGCGGTTCACCAGGTTGCCCCAGCCCGCGACGAGCTCGTCGTTGGTGCGCCGCTTGAACTCGGCCCACGTGAAGTCGACGTCCTGCGTCTCCGGGCCGGCGATCGACAGGTAGTACCGCAGCGCGTCCGGCTGGTAGCGGGACAGCATGTCGCGCACGTAGATCACCACGCCGCGCGAGCTCGAGAACTGCTGGCCGTCGACGTTGAGGTACTCGCTGGACACCACCTCGGTGGGCAGGTCCAGGTCCCCGTACGGCCCGGGCGCTCCCCCGTGCGAGCCCTTCCCGGCGTAGCCGAGCAGCTCCGCCGGCCAGATCTGGGAGTGGAAGGTGATGTTGTCCTTGCCCATGAAGTAGGCCGACTGAGCGGCCGGGTCGGTCCACCAGCCGCGCCACGCCTCCGGGTCGCCGGTGCGGCGCGCCCACTCGATGGACGCCGACAGGTACCCGATCACCGCGTCGAACCACACGTACAGGCGCTTGTTCGGGTTGTCCTCCCACCCGGGCAGCGGAACCGGGATGCCCCAGTCGATGTCCCGCGTCATGGCGCGCGGGCGCACGTCGTCGAGCAGGTTGAGGGAGAACTTCAGCACGTTGGGCCGCCACTCGGTGCGGGTGCGCAGCCAGTCGCCCAGCGCGTCGACGAACGCCGGCAGGTCGAGGAAGAAGTGGCTGGACTCGACGAACTGCGGCTTCTCGCCGTTGATCCGGCTGTGCGGGTTGATCAGGTCGATCGCGTCGAGCTGGTTGCCGCAGTTGTCGCACTGGTCGCCGCGCGCACCGTCGTAGCCGCAGATGGGGCAGGTGCCCTCGATGTAGCGGTCCGGCAGCGTGCGGCCCGTGCTCGGGGAGACGGCGCCGAGCGTGGTGCGCTCCACCATGTAGCCGTTGCGGTGCACCGTGCGGAACATCTCCTGCACCACCGCGTAGTGGTTGCGGGTGGTGGTGCGGGTGAACAGGTCGTACGTCAGGCCGAGCGCGGTCAGGTCCTCGACGATCACCCGGTTGTAGCGGTCCGCGAGGGCCTGCGGCGTGACGCCCTCCTGCTCGGCCTGCACCAGGATCGGCGTCCCGTGCTCGTCCGTGCCGGAGACCATCAGCACGTCGTGGCCCGCCATGCGCATGTAGCGGCTGTAGACGTCCGAGGGGACGCCGAACCCGGCGACATGTCCGATGTGGCGGGGGCCGTTCGCGTAGGGCCACGCGACGGCCGAGAGGATGCGGGCCATGGCGACGATCCTAGGTGGCGACGTGCGACGCCCCGGCGTCCGACCGCAGGTGGGCCGGGCGCCGGGGCGTCGGTGACAGGTGCCGGACGAAGGTCCGCCCGGAGCCGTCGAGCGTCAGACGAGAGGCGTGCGGGCCTCGGTGACGACCACGACGGAGACCGGTGCGGCGTTGGGCGTGATGTCGTGCGGCGCGTTGCGCTGGAGCGCCGAGGACAGCGAGCCGAGCACGATGAGGACCGCCGTCACGATCCAGGCGACCTTCTTGTTCTGCTGGTAGCCGCGAAGCGGCAGGCCCTGCTTGTCCTTGGTGATGCCGGCCAGCACCAGGATCAGGTCGACGAGCCACCAGATGCCGATGCCGCCGAGCGTGATCAGCTTGAGGATGCCCGTGCCGACCTTGCCCAGGTAGAAGCGGTCGATGCCGAGCCAGCCGAGGAAGTACGCCAGCAGCCACGTGGCGACGAACGACTTGTTCGACTCCGCCGCGTACCCGTAGGGCTGCTGCGCGTAGGCGGGCTGTCCATAGGCGGGCTGGCCGTAGCCGGGCTGGCTGAACCGGGGGTCGCCGTAGGCCGGCGGCTGACCGTAGGCGGGCTGCTGACCGTAGGCCGGCTGCTCACCGTAGGCCGGGGGCTGGCCGTAGGCCGGCTGCTGGCCGTACGCGGGCTGCTGACCGTAGGCCGGCTGCTCGCCGTAGGCCGGGGGCTGGCCGTAGGCGGGCTGACCACCGGTCGGCGGCGTGTAGGGGGACGGGGACGCGGGAACCTGCTCGCCGTCGGGAGCGGTGTGGTCGTTGGACACGGCGCCACGCTAGTGGTGGGAAGGGCACCCTGATCAGGGTTTGCGCGGGCGATATCCGTCGTGTCCGCCGGCCGGGCGGCGCAGCTCGGCGCCGGTCGGTGCGGCGGGTCAGCCCCGGCGTCGCCCACCGGTGACGAGCGACTGCAGCGCCACGATCCCGGCGAGCGTGCTGAGCGCCACGGGCAGGCCCGCCGCCGTCGCCACCGCACCCACCAGCAGCGGTCCGCCGGCGTCCCCCAGCTCGCGCCCCACCTCCGCCGAGCCCAGCGTGCGGCCCAGCGACCCCTCGGGCGCGGACGCGGCAAGGCGGGCGAAGGCGAGCGGCGTCACCAGGCCGATGCCGATGCCGACCAGCGCCGCGGAGGTGAACAGCGCCACCGGGTGCCGCACCCAGGCCAGCAGCAGCACGCCGGCGGCGATCGTCAGCAGCCCGGTGACCGTGCCCGCCCGCTCCCCGAGCCGGCCGGCGTCGTGCCGCCGTCCGACCCACGGCTGGCTGACCGACGAGGCGACGGCGAGCACGGTGACCGCCACCATCGCGACGGCTGCCGACAGGCCGAGCTCCCGGCCCACCAGCGGGAGGAACCCGACCGCGACGCCGAGCGTGCCGGTGGTGACGGCGAGGGCCGCGGTGGGCTGGACGAAGCCCGGACGGGTCAGCTGGTGCACCAGGTCACGCAGAGTGGAACGCGGGCGCGGCGTCGGCGGCAGGGCCGGCAGCGCGACGGCCACCCACACCAGCACGGCCGCTGCCAGGGCGGTCAGCGCCAGGAAGAGAGCCGGCAGCCCGCCCACGGCGATCAGCCCGGCGCCGAGCACGGGTCCCAGCGCATAGCCGAGGCCCTTCCACGACCCGTAGGAGCCGAACGCGCGACCGAGCGACCGGGAGCCGCCGAGCCGCGCGACCCCGGCGGAGGACGCCGGGGAGAACGCCGACGCGGCCGCGCCCTGCAGCAGCCGCGCGACGGCGAGGCCGGTGGTGGTGTGCCAGACGAACCCGAGCGCCGAGGCGGCGGCGAACAGTGCCAGGCCGCCGACGATCACCGGCTTCACGCCGATCCGGTCGCTCCACGTGCCGAAGACGGGCTTGAGCACCACCTCGGCCACGTCGTACAGGGCCAGCAGCACGCCGAGGGAAACGAAGGAGAGGCCGAGGTGCTGCGCCTGTGCGCCGAAGCCGGCGGCGATGCCGTGGGCGCCGAACGCCGTCGTGAAACCGGCTGCCCACAGCGCCGGGACCGCCCCGCGGCGCACGCCGACCCCCGCAGCTGGTTCCTCGGCTGGCACGCGTCGGACGCTAGCAGCGCCGCACGTGCCTCACGGCCGCACCACCCAGCGCACCTGCAACGGCGCCAGCCACACGTTGTCGTCGCTCTGCGGGTGCACCACGTCGCCGGTCAGCGCGTCAGGAGCGCCGTCGAGCCCCAGCTCCTTGAGCCGCCGTCCGGGGAACGGGCGCCAGCTGGTCGTCACGTTCACCAGCTCCAGGAGCGGCCCGAGCGGGTGCTCGCGCAGCACCGCCAGGACCCCGGGGTCGTCCACCGAGAGCACCTGCGCCGGCACCGACGCGTGCAGGTGCGGCAGCGAGCCGCGGACGGAGGCGAGGTGCGCCAGCCCCTCGAACACACGCCGCTCCACGGCGCCCGCCTGGTGCCGCCGTGCCCGGGCGGCCGGGTCCAGACGAGGCCGCCCGGCCCACCGGTTGTCGTCGGCGTGCCCGGGTTCGAGGTCCCACGCGGGGTCGTTCGGCTGCCCCAGCTCGTCACCGGACCACAGCACCGGGATGCCGCCCCAGCCCATCACCACGGCGTGCGCGAGCAGCAGCCGCGCGACGGCCGCGTCGACGGCCTGCGCGTCCCCGCGCTCCACCGCGTCCTCCAGCCCGACCAGGCTCGCCGCCGTGCCGCTGATCCGGCGGTCGCCCGTGGCGAGGTTGGCCTGGAACACCAGCCCGCGGGCCGGCGACTGCCAGAACCGGCCCGAGTACCAGTCGGAGAGGAACGCGCGGTGGGCGAACCCGGAGAGCCCGACGGCGGCCGCGTCCGCGTCGTCGATCGCCCAGCCGATGTCGTCGTGGCAGCGCACGTAGGTGATCCACGCGGTGGTGGTCGGCACCGGCGGTAGGGCGCGCAGCGCGTGGGCGGCCAGGCGCACGTCCTGCGCCGCGAGCATGGACCAGACCTGCACCATCAGGCCGTTGTGGTACGCCAGGTCGCTCACCCGGCCGTGATGGGCGCCGCGGCCCAGGTAGTGCACCAGGTCGGCCGGACCGACGATCGCCTCGGCCTTGAACACCACCGCCGGGCAGGCGATGCGCGCCAGCGCGCGCAGCGCCTGGGTCAGGGCGTGCACCTCCGGCTGGTTCTGACAGGAGGTGCCCAGCCGCTTCCAGGTGAACGCGATGGCGTCGAGGCGCAGCACGTCGACACCCTCGTCCGCCAGCGACAGCACCAGGTCGGCGTACTCGGCGAACACCTCCGGGTTGGCCCAGTTCACGTCCCACTGGAACGTGTTGAACGTCGTCCACACCCACGCCGACAGCTCGTCGTCCCAGGTGAAGCTGCCGGGGGCGAAGTCGGGGAACACCTCGGGCAGCGTGCGCTCGTAGGCGTCCGGCATCGTCCGGTCCTCGAACAGGTAGAAGTAGTCGCGGTAGCGCTGCTCGCCGGCCCGGGCGCGCACCGCCCACTCGTGCTCGCGCGCGACGTGGTTGAGCACGAGGTCCAGCACCAGGCTGATGCCGCGCTCGTGGAGGGCCGCGGCGAGCTCCCGCAGGTCGGCCATGGTGCCCAGGTCGGGCCGCAGCGAGCGGTAGTCCGCAACCGCATACCCGCCGTCGTTGTCACCCTCCCTCGGGCGCAGCACGGGCATCAGGTGCAGGTAGGTCACGCCCAGCTCGGCGAGGTAGTCGATGTTCTCGCGCACGGCCGCCAGGTCGCCGGCGAAGCGGTCGGCGTAGCAGGCGTACCCGACCATGCCGGGGGCCTGGAACCAGTCGGGACGCAGCGTGCGCTCCTCGTCCATCCGGCGCAGGTCCGGGTCCCGGCGCGCGGCCGCCGTGGCGGCCATGCTGACCAGCCGGAGGAGCAGCTGCTCACCGGGCGTGCCCGAATACACCTCGGCGATCCCCGAGGCGAGGTCCGGCCACCACCGCTCCAGCCGCAGCTCGAACGTCTGCCGGAGGGCCGGGTCCGCGCCGGTCAGCGCCCGCCGGGCCGCGGCCCGGACCGCCTCGGGCACGGTCGGCCCGGTCGAGGCAGGGCGCCCCGTGACCTCGCTGCGGCTGTCCATCGCGACCTCCGACCCTGCGGCACGGCGGCCGGCGGCCGGGTGGCGGCGCCCGTGACGTGCCCGACGTGACGCATCCTGCCGCCCTTCCGCACCGGGTGTGTACTGGACCGGCCAGCATCCCGAGGAGGTCCCCATGTCGGAGCCTGCCGTCACCGGCACGCCACGCCGCGCGCTTCTCGTGGTGGACGTGCAGCCGACGTTCTGCGAGGGAGGCGCCCTGCCCGTCACGGGAGGGAACGCGACGGCTCAGGCCATCGCCGACTACGCCGCCAGCCACCGCGACCGGTACGCCCTGGTGGTCACCACGCAGGACTGGCACGCGAACCCCGGCCGCCACTTCTCGGAGACGCCCGACTTCGTCGACACCTGGCCGCCGCACGGCGTCGCGGGCACCGCCGAGGCGGAGCTGCACCCGGCGCTCGCCGGGCTGCACCCGGACGCCAGCGTGCGCAAGGGCGCCTACGCCGCCGCGTACTCGGGCTTCGAGGGGACCGACGAGGAGGGCCGGACGCTGGCGCGGATCCTGCGCGAGGGCCACATCACGGACGTGGACGTGGTGGGCATCGCGGAGTCGCACTGCGTGCGGGCCACCACCCTCGACGCCCTGGACCTGGGGCTGCGCGCGCGGCTGCTGACCGACCTGACCGTGCCCGTCACGCCCGAGCAGGGCGCGGCTGCGCGCGAGGAGATGGTCGCGGCCGGTGCGCAGCTGGTGACCAGCGCTCAGGCCTGAGCGACATCTCCACCGGTCGGAGGACCGTCCGTCACCGTGTGCGGGCCGCGAGGGCTGCGGCGTAGAGGTCCCGACGGCCCACGCCGGCCGTGGCCGCGACGTCGGACACGGCGTCCTTGAGCCGCTCGCCGGCGTCGGACCGGGCGAGCACCTCGGCCACCAGCTCCGCGGTGGTGGCGACCGCGCGCGCCGGCGCCCCGCCGACGACGACCACGACCTCGCCGCGCACCTGACCCTCCGCGGCCCAGACCGCGAGCGCGCCGAGGACGTCCCGGCGCACCTCCTCGTACGTCTTGGTCAGCTCGCGGCACACCGCGGCCGGCCGGTCCGCACCGAACGCCTCCGCCATCGCGGCGAGCACCTCGGCCACGCGGTGCGGCGCCTCGAAGAACACCATCGTGCGGCGCTCGTCGGCCAGCGCCGCCAGCGCCCGGGCACGCTCCCCCGGCTTGCGGGGCGGGAAGCCCTCGAACGTGAACCGGTCGGTCGGCAGCCCGGACAGCGCCAGCGCCGTCAGCACCGCGCTCGGCCCGGGCGCGACGGTGACCGGCAGACCGGCGGCGACGGCGGCGTTCACCAGGCGGAAGCCGGGGTCGGACACCGACGGCATGCCGGCGTCCGAGACCATCAGCACCGTCCCGCCGCCCGCCACCACCTCGAGCAGCTCGTCCGCGCGGCTCTGCTCGTTGTGCTCGTGGTGGCTGACCAGCCGGCCACCGATGTGCACGCCGAGCCGCGCGGCGAGGTCGCGGGTCCGCCGGGTGTCCTCCGCGGCCACCACGTCGGCCTCCGCCAGCAGCCGGCGCAGCCGGGGTGAGGCGTCCTCGCTGTTGCCGATCGGCGTGGCGGCGAGCACCAGAGCGCCGGTGCCGGCGTTCGGGCGGCGGCCGTCGGGATCGCTCACGCGCCCAGCCTCCCATGCTCAGCACCGGCCCCTACGATGACCGCGTGCCGACCACCGGACGTGACGAGGCGGGCACTCCCGCCCACGGGACCAGGGCGGTCACGCCCGACGATGCACCGGCGACGCCGCTGCCCGCGCACGAAGCGGGGGCGGCCGACGTCGCCGTGGTGGGTGCTGCCGCGCACCACGGACGGCACGCGTCCGACGCGACCGTCGACGAGGCGGACGCCCCCGACGATGACGAGCCGACGCTCCTGCGGCTGCAGCGCCGGCTGTTCTCCGACGCAGCCCTGGCGCTCGACGCCACGCGCCGGGCACGACTGCTCGGCTGGTTGCTGCCCCTCGCCGTCACGGCGTTCGGCGGCATCATCCGGTTCTGGCGTCTCGCCGTGCCGCACAACCTCGTGTTCGACGAGACGTACTACGTCAAAGAGGCGTACTCGATGCTGGTCCGCGGGTACGAGGCCTCGTGGGGCCAGGACCCGAACCCCCGCTTCGAGGCGGGCGACGTCTCGATGCTCCAGGTCGACCCCGAGTACGTGGTGCACCCCCCGGTCGGCAAGTGGATGATCGCGCTCGGCATCCAGCTGGGCGGCGGCGTGACCAGCTCGTTCGCCTGGCGGCTGTCGGTGGCGGTGTGCGGCACGCTGGCGATCCTGATGATCGCCCGGATCGGGCGGCGGCTGTTCGCGTCCACGGCCCTCGGCACGTTGGCCGGGCTGTTCCTCGCCGTCGACGGGCAGGCGATCGTGCACTCCCGGGTCAGCCTGCTGGACCCGTTCCTCATGTTCTTCTGCCTCGCGGCGTTCGGCTTCCTGCTGCTCGACCGGGACCAGGCCCGGCACAGGTTGGCCGCGCGGGCGGCGGCGGTGCTCGACTCGGGCGGCCAGCTCGGTGACGGGCCCGGGCTCGGCATCCGGTGGTGGCGGCTGGCCGCGGCGGTGTCCCTCGGCCTGGCGATCGGCACCAAGTGGTCCGGGATGTACTTCCTGGCGCTGTTCGGGTTGATGTCCGTCGCGTGGGACATGAGCGCGCGCCGGGCCGTGGGGGTGCGGCACTGGGTGCGGGCCGGGATCGTGCGCGACGGCGTGGTGGCCGGCGTCTCGATGGTGCTGATCTCGGCGGCGGTGTACCTGGCCAGCTGGACCGGGTGGTTCCTGTCCAAGGACGGCTGGGGCAGGCAGTGGGCCGCCGAGAACCCCGGTCAGGGGGTGCAGTGGCTGCCGCCGGCGCTGCGCAGCCTGTGGAAGTACCACCAGGACATGTGGCACTTCCACGTGACGCTCGAGACGCCGCACGCCTACCAGGCGAACCCGCTCGGCTGGATCGTGCAGTGGCGCGCCACGTCGTACTTCTACCCGACGGACGTCTCCGGGCTGCAGGGCAGCGCCGCCCTGCACGCGTGCGGCGCCAAGGCCTGCTCCCAGGCGATCACCGCGCTCGGCAACCCGCTGATCTGGTGGGGCGGGGCGGCCGCGGCGCTCGTCGCCGTCTTCTGGCTGATCCGGTTCCGGGACTGGCGGGCCGGGGCCGTGCTGTCCGGCATCGTCGCCGGCTGGTTCCCCTGGTTCATGTACATGCACCGCACGATCTTCACGTTCTACTCGGTGGCGTTCGTGCCGTGGGTGGTGCTGACGCTCGTCTACCTGCTCGGCCTGCTGATCGGACCGCAGACCCCCGGTGAGGAACGCAGCAGGTCGCTGGCCATCGTGTGGGTGTCCGCGTTCGCCACGCTGGTGGTGGCGGTCGGCGCGTTCTTCTACCCGGTGTGGACGGCCTGGGTGATCCCCTACGACCAGTGGCACCTGCGGATGTGGCTGCAGAGCTGGGTGTAGCCGTCGGGCCACCTGGGTCTGGCGGCCGGCGGCCCGGCTCGCCTCGCGTCAGCGCTGCCAGTCGACCTGCGGGGACGGGTACCAGCTGAGCCCCGCGGCGTCCCACCGGGCGCCGAGCGCGGCCACCCGGGTGCGGAAGTCCTCCCAGTCGCGCCGGTCCGGTGCCGACCACGCCACCTCGGCGACCGCCGCGAGCCGCGGCAGCAGCATGGTGGTCAGGTCGTCCAGCGTGCGCAGCGTCTCGGTCCACACCGCCGCCTCGACGCCCAGCACCGCCTCGGCGGGTAGCCCCGGCAGCAGCGTGGCGGGCTCCCAGTCGTAGGAGTCGCGCAGCTCCACGTGGCCGGCCCACTCGAGGCCCAGCGGGTAGCCGGGGTGGTACTTCATGTCGAGGTACGTCCGGTCGCCGGGCGACAGCAGCAGGCGGGCCCCGGCCGCGCCCGCGGCGACGAACGGTGCCGGATCGGCGTGCACGTCCCAGTACTGCACCACGGTGCCGGGCTCGAGCGGGGTGGTGGCGATCTCCTGCCAGCCGACCACCTGCTTGCCGGCCGCCCGGACGGCCGCGGCGGCGGTGCCGACCAGGGCGGCGTACTCGTCGGGCGCCATGCCCTGCACCTCGTCGCCGCCGATGTGCACGTACGAGCCGGGTGTCATGGCGGCGACGTCGCGGAACACGTCGTGCAGGAAGGCGTCGGTGGCGGGCAGGGCCGCCGTGAGGCGGCTGAAGCCGACGTCGATGCCGAGGTACTCGTCGGTCGGCCGGCCGGACGGGGAGAGCTCGCCGTAGGCGTGCAGCGCCGCGTTGACGTGCCCCGGGACGTCGAGCTCCGGGACGACGACGATGCCGCGGGCGGCGGCGTGCGCCACCAGGTGGGCGTAGTCCTCGCCGGTGTAGTGGCCGCCCGGGTCGCCGCCGACCGAGGCGCCCGACGACCGGCGGACCAGCTCGGGCCGCGACGGCAGGTCGATGCGCCACGCCTGGTCGTCCGTCAGGTGCAGGTGCAGCACGTTGAGCTTGTGGTCGGCCATCAGGTCGATGACGACGTCGAGGTCGGCGACACGGACGAAGTGCCGGGCCACGTCGATGGACAGGCCCCGCCAGGTGAACCGCGGGGCGTCGACGACCAGCACGGCCGGCAGGGTCCGGGCGCCCCCGGACGTGCCGGTCAGCAGCTGGGCCAGGGTGGTGACGGCGTGGCCGAGGCCGGCCGGGGTGCGGGCGTCCACGTCCACCCCGTCGCCGTGCACGTGCAGGCGGTACGCCTCCGCACCGGCAGGCAGCTCGCTGTCGGACTCACCCGCGGGGAGGGCGGGCAGCGCCTCCTCCCCACCGGCCGGATCCGTGCGCGGGTACCGCTCGTCGTCGGCCGGCCCGAGGAGACGAAGCCGGAACGCCGCCGCGTCGGGTGCGGCGGTGGCCTGCACCGACCCGCCGACCAGCGTGGCCAGGCGCTCCGCGGCCTGCCGGGCGGCGGAGTCAGGGGCCACCACGGCGATGCCGGCGACCAGCACGAACGGCTGGTCGGACAGCTGCTGCAGCCGGAGCGGACGGGGGACGACGGCGGGTCCGGTCACGTGCCGCACGCTACCGACGAGGCAGGGCTGGCGTGCCGCAGCCGCGCGGTGGTGGAGGTCAGCCGCGGTGGGATGCGACCGGGGCGCTCGGGGTGGGCCGGCTCGTGGCGTGCTGGTCGGGGGTGGCCGGCGTGGCGCCGAGCAGCTCGATCGCGGTGTCGACCAGCCGCAGCGCGGCGGGCTGGTCGACGCGGACCACGGCCAGGGCTGCGACGACCAGACCCGTGAGCGTCTCGGCGAGAACCTCCTGGTCGGCGGTGTGGGCGCGTCCGTCGTCCACGTCCACCGGTCCTGAGCCCGGAGCGGCGGCGACGTCTGGAGGCCCGCCGCGCTGCCCGCGCTGCCCGTCGGCGACCTGCGCCCGGACGTGAGCCGCGACGTGCGCGGCGACGCCACGGCCGAACGCCGACCGCAGCTCCGCGCGGTACCCCGCGATCACGTCGCGGACCGCGTCGTCGCGGCCGACCGGCGCGCCTGCGGCGTTGATCAGCAGGCACCCGCTGGTCGACGGCAGGGAACCGGGCTGGGCGAGCGCCGCCCGCAGGCCCGTCAGGTAGGTGGCCATCGCCCCTGGTCCGACCTGGGCGGCGGTCAACGGACGGAGCCGCGGGCGGACCACCTCGTCGAGATAGCTGCTGACGGCGGCGTCGAACAGCCCGCGCTTGGAGCCGAAGGCGTGGTAGATGCTCGACCGGCTCAGGCCGGTGGCGGCCTCGAGGTCCGGCAGCGAGGCGAGCTCGTAGCCGTCCCGCCAGAAGACGGCGCGGGCGGCGCGCACCGCGGCAGCCGTCTCGAACGTCCGGGGACGTCCCATCCCTACCTCCCCGCGCCGGTGACGGACCCCACGGGGCCTCACGCGATACCGAACCGATCGGTCCAGTATATTGTGTACCGATCGGTTCACAAACAACGGAAGCACGGAGGCGGTCGTCATGCTGGTCGTCGGGCTCGTCCTCTGCTCGCTCGCGGCGCTGGTGCACGTGTACGTCTTCGTGCTCGAGTCCCTCGTCTGGACGGGGCCGCGGGCCCGCGCCACGTTCGGCACCACGCCCGACGAGGCGGCCGCCACGCGAGCGCTCGCCTTCAACCAGGGCTTCTACAACCTGTTCCTCGTGGTGGAGATCGCACTCGGCGTGGTGCTGGTCGCGGCCGGTCACACCGCCGTGGGGACGACGCTGGTGCTGGTCGGAGCCGGGTCGATGGTCGCCGCCGGGCTGGTGCTGCTGGCGTCCGACCGTTCCAAGGCCCGCGCCGCGCTCGTCCAGCTGGTCCCGCCGCTGCTGGGGATCGTCGCGCTCGTCGTCGGCCTCGTCGCCTGACGCCTCTCCCTTCCCACGCCCTGCTCCCACCGACCTTCGGAGGTCCCCATGTCCACGATCGTGTCCACCCAGGTGCAGCTGGTCGCCCGGCCCGTCGGCTGGCCGACCCCGGACGACTTCCGCACCGTCCAGGTCACCTACGGCGACCTCCAGCCGGGCCAGGTGCGGGTGCTCAACGAGTTCGTCTCCGTCGACCCGTACATGCGAGGCCGGATGAACGACGTGAAGAGCTACGCCCCGCCGTACGCCCTGGGCGAGACGATGACCGGCGGCGCGATCGGCCGGGTGATCGAGTCCGCGGACGAGCGGGTGCCCGTCGGGGCCGTCGTGCTGCACCAGCTCGGGTGGCGCGACGTGGCCCAGGACGCCGCCGGCGCCTTCCAGGTGGTGCCCGAGGTGCCCGGCGTGCCGCTGTCCGCGCGGCTGGGCATCCTCGGCATGACCGGCCTGACGGCGTACGTCGGGCTCACCGCCATCGCCGGGCTGACGGCCGGTGACACCGTCTTCGTCTCCGGCGCGGCTGGGGCGGTCGGCACCGCGGCGGGGCAGATCGCCCGGCTGCTCGGCGCCGGCCGCGTCATCGGGTCCGCGGGGTCGGCCGAGAAGGTCGAGCTGCTGACCAGCCGGTACGGGTACGACGCCGCGCTCTGCTACCGGGACGTACCCGTGCGCGAGCAGCTGCCCCGCCTGGCGCCGGACGGGGTCGACGTCTTCTTCGACAACGTCGGCGGCGACCACCTCGAAGCGGCGCTCGACGTGATGAACCCGGGCGGCCGTGTCGCGCTGTGCGGGGCGATCGCCGGTTACAACGCCACCGAGCGGACGCCCGGGCCGGACAACATGGCCAACCTGATCACCCGGGGTCTGACCCTGCGCGGCTTCACCATCGGTGGGTACCTCGACCACGCGGCCGAGTTCTCGCGGCTGATGACCGGCTGGTTCGCCGAGGGCAAGATCGCGTACGACGAGACCGTCGTCGACGGCATCGAGCACGCGGTGGACGCGCTGCTGGCGATGATGCGCGGTGAGAACACCGGCAAGATGCTGGTCCGCATCGGCCGCTGAGCCGGCCGTCCTGCGGCTTCGGGCCGAGTGAGGCCTCGCTCCCGGCCGGCGAGGCCTCACTCCCCGCCGGGTGGCGGCTCGCTCCCGGCTCGGTGGGAATAGCCCCTGGTCGGCGGCGGGTTGGGCCTGGCGTGACCGAACCCCTGACGATCGACATCTGGTCCGACGTCGCCTGCCCGTGGTGCTACATCGGCAAGCGGCACCTCGAGCAGGGGCTGGCAGCCCTCGGCGCCGATGCGCCGGACGTGCGGATCGAGTACCACTCGTTCGAGCTCGCGCCCGACACCCCGGTGGACTTCGCCGGGTCGGAGGTCGACTTCCTCGTCGGCGCCAAGGGTCTGCCGCGCCAGCAGGTGCTCGCGATGCTGGACCGGGTGACCGGCGTGGCGGCGGAGGCCGGGCTTACCTACGACTTCGACCGGCTGCAGCACACCAAGACGCTCAAGGCGCACGAGCTGCTGCACTTCGCCAAGGCGCACGGCCGGCAGCTGGAGCTCGAGGAGCGACTGTTCCGGGCGTACTTCACCGAGGGCGTGCACGTGGGTCGGCTCGACGAGCTGGTGCGGCTGGCCGAGGAGGCCGGGCTGGACGGGTCCGCGGCCCGGGATGCGCTGGAGTCCGGTCGGTACGCCGATGACGTCCAGGAGGACATCGACCGCGCTCGGCAGCTCGGGATCACCGGCGTGCCCTTCTTCGTGCTCGACGGGAAGTACGGGGTGTCCGGCGCCCAGCCCGCCGAGGTGTTCGCGCAGGCGTTGAGCCAGGTCGCGGCGGAGCGCGCGGCGTGAGCGGCGGGACGGAGCTGCACGCCGCGGCCACCGAGACCTCGGCTTCCTCGCTGCTCGGCAGCGGTGCCGGACTCGTGATGATCGAGACGCACGGGCCGGCGTTGGTGTGTGCCGACGGTGTCTGCGCACCCGCCGATGCCGAAGACCCTCTCGCTGGGGCGGTTCAGGCCCCGGCCGACGACGCGCTGTCGGACTCGGCTCAGTAGCTGCTCCGGCGCCAGCGCTGGTCGGCCGACCGAAGGGCTGAAGGGCCGGGCCACAACGGCGACCGGCGGGCGCGCGGCCCCGCCATCGGCACGCGCCGTTCGTGGGCACGCGGCCCAGCCATCAGTACGCCCGTTCGCGGGCGCGCCGATGGGGACGACTCAGCGCCTCACGAGAACGGTGGCCCGGTGACCCGCTGCCGCGGCCAGGGCTGTGCCCGAAGCGTCGCGCGTGGGACCACGTCAGAACGGTGGTGTGTCGGGGTAGCCGGCGGTGCGGCCGCCGGGTGGTCCGCCCTTGCCGGGTGGTGAGTCGATGCTGGGTGGTTGGCCGATGCCGGGTGGTCGTGCCGCTCCGGGTGCGGGGGGTGGCCACAGGGTGGTGGCGGGGTGGGTGGCGTAGTGCCGCCCGGTGGGCGAGTGCCAGTCCAGGGTGCCGTCGGGATGGTGGGTGACCCGCCAGCCGGCCTGGTGCTTGAGGCGGTGGTGCTTGCGGCACAGGCACGCCAGGTTGGTCAGGTACGTGGTGCCGGCGTGCGCCCAGGCGGTGGAGTGGTCGATGTCGCAGCGTGCGGCGCGGCGGCGGCAGCCGGGGAACCGGCAGGTGGCGTCGCGCAGCTGCACGGCACGGCGCAGGTCGGCCGGGACGGTGTACTGCTGGCGGCCCACGGACAGCACGGCCCCGGTCTCGGGGTGGGTCAGCACCCGGGTGAACGTCGGGGCGTTGGCGCACAACGTCCGGGCGGTGTCGATGTCGACGGGTCCGAACCCGTCCAGCTCGGCCGGCTCGTCACCGTGGCCGAGCAAGGTGAGCACCGGCACCGTCAGCACCACCTGCGGCACGATCCCCCGCACCCACGACGGCACGCCCGTGCTGGTGGGCACCTCGCACGCGTGGTCGACCGCGCCTGACGCACCGGCAGCCTCCTCGGCCGCGCCTGCATCCACCACCTCACCGGCCGTGCCGGCGTCCGGGACCTCACTGGCCCCGGCGTGAGGAAGCCCCGCGTGCCCGACGTGGTCGCCGCCGTGCGCGACTGCCGCGAGGTCACCGTCGCTGGGCCGGTGGTCGGCGCTGTCGGGGGTCAGCAGCAGGTCGCACAGGACGTCGGCGCGGAGCTGGGGCAGCGTGCGGCTCTCGTCCGGGCCGGTCACGGCCGCCGCCAGGTCGTCGATGCGGTGCAGCACCCCCATCGCGGCGGCGGCCGGCAGCAGGGCGGTCAACCAGCACAGGTCCTCGTCAGCCGGGCTGACGTCGACGAACCGGTCACCGGCCACCCGGGCACGCTCCTCACGCGTGCGCGGTGCGTGCCGGGCCCGCCACCGGTGAGCCGCCGCCCGCAGCTGCGGGGCCGTCACCTCGATGGCCCGGCCGGCCAGCGCCGCATCCGCCGCAGCAAGCACCTCGCGGTCCTCGACCCCGTGGAACACGTCCAGCACGGCGCCGACGTGAGCGCCGGACAGCTGCCCGGTCAGGTGCGCGGCGTGCAACCGGGGAAATGCGGCCAGCATCGTGATCCGGGTCAGCCGGCGCGCCAACGTGCCCTCCGGGACGTGCAAGGAGGCGGCCAGCTCGGCCAGCATCCCCCGCGCACCCCACTCCCGCCGCGGGCCCGCGTCCCGCTCCCCGCAGCGGGCCGCCAGCTCGCCCGCCCCCCACAGGTACGTCGCCGCCAACCTGTCGTCGAACCGGGCCGCCGCCGTCGTCACGTCTCGCGCCTGATCCACCAGTTCTGCCAGCTCGAGACCCAGCGGGTCCGACCACTCGTCGACCAGGAGGTCACCGGACAGGAAGGCGACCGTCGCCGTCATCGACGGCCGGTCCGCGCCCACCGTCCGAGCACCGGCGCCGCCGCACGCCACCGCGTCCGTCGGCCCTGGCAGCGGCGATGGCAGCGGCAATGGCGCGACGTCGCGTCCGCGTCCCACCGCCAGCAGCTCCATGACCCCATCCCACCACCGAGCACTGACACGACCGGACGCCGAGAAGTAGGCCCTGACCTGCACGGACATCCACAAGCGAACTACCTGTGGACGGCTCAGCAGGCCATCGCAGCGCCCGTCACCCTGACCTCCGTCGTGCGGCCAGCCCTCGCCAGCGTGAGGTGCCCGCCCGACCAAAACCAACCCCGCGGGCCATCGCTCGACAGGCGGAGCGGGCCGCCCTGACCTACTTTCGAGGCCGAGGGGCACGCCCCTCACGACCCTGAGGAGACGACAGTGACTGCGACCGGCATCATCAGCGCGATCATCATCGGACTGATCATCGGAGCCCTCGGCCGCCTTCTTGTCCGCGGCCGTCAGCACATCTCGATCCTCGTGACGATCCTCGTCGGCATCGTCGCTGCCCTGATCGGCAGCTGGATCGCTTCCCTCCTGCACGTCAACAACACGCCGGGCATCGACTGGATCGAGCTGCTGATCCAGGTGGTGCTCGCCGCGATCGGCGTCTCGCTGGTCTCGGGTGGCGCCGGTCGCCGTCGCATCTGACGGCCCGCACCCACCGCACGGCACGCACACCCGGGCCGAGCCCGGACCACGACGGCGGCTGCCTCTCTCGGGCAGCCGCCGTCGTGCTGCGGCCGCCGACGCTGCAGCCGGCGACGCCGGCGCCCGCGCCTCGCGTCTCCGCTCGCGGACCCGCCGCCGTATCTGCCGAGGCACCCCTTGCTCCTGACCGATCGAGCACCACGGCGACGGACAGGGGATTCCGCGATGGACGAGCTCGACCTCGAGAACCTGCGGGTGGACGTGACCGACCAGGACATCTCCACGGCCCGCAACCTCTGGGTCGCCGCACGTGACGGCGACGCCGACGACGCACGCGTCGCCCTCCTGTTCCAGGACCTGTTCCGCCTGATCAGCGCCCAGGCGCAGCAGATCGCCGACGACTTCCGAGCCGCGCACTGACCACGGCCGCCGCCCGGCCCGCTGCACGCCGGACGGCCCGACACGGCGAGGCACGAGCCCGGCCAGCACTCCGCTCACAGCGGCACCACAGCCGTCCGACAGCGCGGCGTCGGCGTCCGCGCGCATCGTCGTCGTCGTGACCACAGCGACCCTCGCCCCGACCGCCGCCCTCGAGCGGACCGCCGTCGAGCGGACCGGGTCCCGCCGCGCGCTGCACGTCCCGGGCGTCACGGCCGTCACGCTCGCCAGCTCCGTCGCCCTGGTCCCGTGGATCGCCCACCTGGCCCGGTCCCTGCCCGCGAGCTACGTGCTGACCGGCTGGAGCAGCGCGTGGGTCGGCTTCGACGTCGTCCTCACCGTCGTGCTCGCCGCCACCGGCCTCCTCGCGCGCCGTCGCGACCCCTTGTGGCCGGCCGCGGCGTTCGCCTCCGCCGCCCTGCTGGTCGCGGACGCCTGGTTCGACGTGATGACGTCCGGCACCGGCGGCCTGCTGGTCCCCGTGCTGACGGCCGCGCTGCTCGAGCTGCCGCTCGCGGCGCTCCTGATCCACCACGCCGTCCGTGCCACACGGGCGGCCGCAGCCCGGCTGCCGGGCGCCACGTCCCAGGAGGGAGCCGCCACCGAGGGCTGACGAGAGCGCGAGCGGACCGGGGAGGGCCGGCACAGCCGCACGCACGGAGGGGCCCACCGGACCTGCGCCCGGCGGGCCCCTCGCCCTGCACACCCCTCAGCCGCGAGCGCCCTCCACGCCCGGCAGCACCGCGGTGTGCTCGGCCCGCACGGCACGCAGCCTCAGCGCGGGCGTCACCAGCGCCTCAGCGCGGGCGTCGCGGCGCAGGCCGGCCGACCGCGAACCAGGCCACGGCGCCGACCACGCTGCCGAGCACCAGCAGCACCAGCCAGAAGGACCGGGGGAACGTGGCGATGTCACGTTCGGGCGTGCGGCTGAAGTCCACCAGGGCGTAGACCCAGAACGCGAGCGCGGCGAGCACGACGAGCATCGCCAACCACGAACCGGTCACCCGTCCATGCTACGAGCGCGGCCCAGTCCCGTGACCGTGGGTCTGCCGGTCCCCGGATGGCCGAGGCCCTGGTGCGTCGGGCGCTGCCCACGGACCGTGGTGGTGCTCTCCGCAGGTGGCGGACGAGCAGGAAGGCACCATGTCCCTGACCGCACCCATCCCGCAGCAGCTTCCGGGCGGCACCTACCCCGTCGGCGACCTGCAGCTGACCCGCGTCGGCTACGGCGCCATGCAGCTGGCCGGCCCCGGCGTCTCCGGTCCGCCGCGAGACCACGACGAGGCCCTCGCCGTCCTGCGCACCGCCGTCGAGCTCGGCATCCGCCACGTCGACACCGCGGACTTCTACGGCCCGTTCGTCACCAACGAGCTGATCCGCGAGGCCCTCGCGCCCTACCCGGACGACCTGCACATCGTCACCAAGGTCGGCGCCGTGCGCGACGACGACGGTGGCTGGAACCTGGCCCGCACGCCGGACGACCTCCGCGCCCAGGTCCACGACAACCTGCGCCACCTCGGGCTCGACGTGCTGGACGTGGTGAACCTGCGGGTCGGCACCCCGGAGAGCCCCGAGCCGGGCTCGCTCGCGGAGCAGGTGGAGACGATGGCCGAGCTGGTGCAGGACGGGCTGGTCCGCCACGTCGGCCTGAGCAACGTCACCGCCGACCAGCTCGCGGAGGCCCAGGAGATCGTCCCGGTGGTGTGCGTCCAGAACCTCTACAACCTCGCGCAGCGGCAGGACGACGAGCTGGTCGACCTGACCGCACGCCAGGGCATCGCCTTCGTGCCGTTCTTCCCGCTCGGCGGCTTCACGCCACTGCAGTCGACCGCGCTTCGGGAGGTCGCCACGCGGTTGGAGGCGACGCCCATGGCCGTCGCGCTCGCCTGGCTGCTGCAGCGCTCGCCGAACATCCTGCTGATCCCCGGCACCTCGACGGTGGCGCACCTGCGGCAGAACGTGGCGGCCGCGGGCCTGCAGCTGCCGCCGGACGAGCTGGCGGTGCTCGACGGCATCGCGGGGTGAGGGCCCGCCCGCGCGCGTGTCGGCGCCCGCTGGCACGCTGGCGCTCATGAACCCCCTGAGCTCCGCCGTGGACCTGGAGCACAAGCTCTCCCTGATCAACGACCTGTGGTCGCCCAAGGTCGTCGCCCGCATGAACGACGACGAGGTCAAGCTGGTCAAGATGCACGGCGAGTTCGTGTGGCACCGGCACGACGAGACGGACGAGCTGTTCCTGGTGCTGCGGGGGCACCTGCGCATCCAGCTGCGCGACGGTGCCGTCGACCTCGACCCGGGTCAGCTCTACGTGGTGCCCCGGGGGGTCGAGCACTGCCCGGTGGCCGACGAGGAGACCCACGCCCTGCTGCTCGAGCCGCGCGGCGTGGTGAACACCGGCGACGCCGGAGGTGAGCTGACCGCTCCGTACGACGACTCGTTGCTGTGACAGCCGGGCGGCGCGACCGGGACGACCGGTCAGCGCCGCACCCGCCGGCGCAAGGGCCGGCCGCTGCGGTCGAACAGCACACCGTGCGGCAGCATCCAGCCGCGCCACCTCGAGATCAGCACGCCGACGGCAGCCACCACGGTCGCTGCCACGAGTCCCACCACCGGACGGCCCGACCCCTGGACGCCGACCATCACCGCGGACCCGACCAGCGCCCACGTCGCGTAGAGCGTGTTCCCGCCGAAGATCGCCGGCACGCGGGACACCGCGATGTCCCGGATCGCGCCACCGCCGACGGCCGTGACCGTGCCGAGCAGGATTGCCGGCAGCCAGCTCAGACCGCTCAGCAACGTCTTCTGCGCGCCCACCGCCGACCATGCGCCGAGGGCCAGCGCGTCGACCACCGGGAACACCCGGTCCCAGGTGCGTCCCTCGAACCGGACGGCGAAGGCCACCCCCGCCGCCAGCAGGGCCGTCACCAGGTACGAGTAGTCGGTCAGCGCGACCGGCGGGCCCTTCTGCAGCAGCACGTCGCGCAGCAGACCGCCGCCGAGCCCGGACAGGATGGCCAGCACGGCGAACCCGACCGGGTCCAGGTTGTGCCGCCGCGCGACGGCCCCGCCGAGCAGCGCGTTGGCCGCCACACCGAGCAGGTCGACAGCCCGCAGCACCTCTGCGATGGTCCCGGCGCCCGTCACGGACCACACGGTAGCCGCCGCTGCGGACGCTACCGTCGTGCGCATGGGCCCCGAACCGAAGCCGCCGCCGTGCTCCTGGTGCCACTGGCCGGTCCGCCTGGTCCCCGCGCCGCCGGGCACCCCGGAGGCGACGCCCGCGGCCCCGGAGGCCGAGGCGGGTCAGCCCGTGCCCTCGCCTGCCGACGACGACACCACCGCGCCCGAGCCGCCACGCGTCCGGCAGTGCACCAACCCCTGGTGCCCCACGCGCCGAGCCGGCTTCGGCGTCGCTCCCTGATCACTCCCGTTCGACGAGCGACGGTCCCGCAGGAACCCGACTGACAGCGAGCAAGGAGGGCTTGAGCCTCCCGCAGGGGGAGACCTCAAGGTAGGGGCATGGACGGCGACAGGCTCTACTCCATCGGCGAGCTCGCCCGGCGGACCGGTCTCACGGTCAAGACGGTTCGCTTCTACTCCGACCGCGGCATCGTGCCGCCGACGGACCGCAGCGCGGCCGGCTACCGCCGGTACGACGACGGCGCCGTCGCGCGCCTGGACCTCGTACGCACGCTGCGCGAGCTGGGCCTGGACCTGCCCACGATCCACAAGGTCGTCGACCGCGAGCTCTCCCTGGCCGACGTGGCCGCGACGCATGCCGAGGCGCTGGCGGTGCAGGTCCGTGTGCTGCGCCTGCGGCACGCGGTGCTGAGCGCGGTGGCGGAGCGGGGACTGGGCCCGGAGGACGCCGAGGCCCTGAATCAGCTGGTCCGCCTCTCCGAGGCGGAGCGCCGAGACCTGGTCGGCGCCTTCCTCGACGCAGTCTTCGACGGTCTGGGCGGCGACCCCGGCTTCGCGGGAGTCAGGCGCTCGATGACCCCCGGACTGCCGGACGATCCCGACGTCGGGCAGGTCCGCGCGTGGGTCGAGCTGGCCGAGCTGGCCCTCGACCCGGGCTTCCGCGCCGGCCTGCGACGCATGGCTGAGGACCTGGCGGCGGACCGGGCGTTCGCGGGTGCCACGGTCCCGCGCCGGGACGTGGCCGCAGCCGTGCGTGACCTGGTGGACCCGGCCGTCGCAGCAGGCATCGACCCGACCTCGGGACGCGCCGACCCGATCGTCGCGGCGCTCACCGCGCAGTACGCGCAGCTCTGCGGCCGCCCCGACGACGCGGAGCTCCGGGATCGGCTGCTCCGGCGGCTGGAGACCGTGAACGACCCGCGCCGGGACCGGTACGTCGAGCTCCTCGCCGTCGTGAACGGCTGGCCGGCTCCGGAGGCGCTGACCCCTGCGCTCGACTGGTCCGTCGCGGCGCTGCGGGCACGGGCGGAGCGGTAGGTGGTGACGCGCGGTTTCGGGACGCGGCCGAGCACCTCTGCAGACGGTCCACCGATGAACGACACCGTCGTGCACCGTGCCTACGATCCGCCGATGAACGACACCGTCGTGCTCCGCGCTGATGCGACGCCCTCCGCTCCGGCCCTGGTGCTGCGCCCCTGGTGCGTGCAGGACGTTCGCGCGCTGGTCGAGGCGTACCGGGATCCCGCACTGCGTCGCTGGACCCGCTCGTCGGTCGACGACGACGCCGGTGCGGCCCTGTGGGTCCGTGCCCAGCAGCGAGGCTGGGCCGAGGGTGACCGGTTCGCCTTCGCCGTCCTCGAGGCACGACCGGGGTCCGGCGCGCTGCCGATCGGCCACGTGGTGGTCAAGGAGGTCGCCCACGGCAGGCCCTCCGCCGAGGTGGGCTACTGGACCGCGGCGCACGCTCGTGGTCGAGGTGTGGCGTCACGCGCTCTCGAGGTGCTCACCGGCTGGGCCTTCGAGACCCTCGCGCCCGGCGGGCTGGAGCGACTGGAGCTGCTGCACCAGGCGGACAACGTCGCCTCGTGCCGGGTCGCTCGCACCTGCGGCTACGAGCTCACCGGCGCCCTCCCGGCGGCGCCGCCCTCCTTCCCGCTCGACGGTCACGTGCACGCACGGAGCAGGGCCGCCTGAACGCCAAGAACCCCGCCTGACCGTCAGCTTGTCGCTGGTCAGACGGGGTTCCGCGTCGGGGTGGAGCTGAGGGGATTCGAACCCCTGACCTTCTCATTGCGAACGAGACGCGCTACCAACTGCGCCACAGCCCCTTGAAGCGGGCTACAGATTAGCACCCACCGCGCGGCGGACGAACACCGCCGTCGGGTGCGCCGCAGAGCGCGGGAGCTCAGCGCCGCGGGCTCACTCCCCCGCTGCGCGCCGCTTCGCCAGCACCGCGTTGAGGTCGATGCTGCCGGTCGTCTGCACCGGCGCCACGGGGGTGCGGACCTCCCCGTCGTCCACCGTCGAACCGGCCGGAGCGACCGCCGGCGCAGGGGCTTCCGCCGGGCGGACGGCGGTCGACGCCTCGACGTCGCCGAGCGCCGCCGGCTCCCGGCGCGGGGCCGCGGGCTTCATCGTGTAGGTCGGTCGCGGCACCGGGATGGGCTGCCACCGGTCGTCGGACGCGTCCGCACTCTCCGACGCGGGCTCCGGCGCGACCGTGGGCACGGCACCGGTCGCGTGCCGCACCGACCGGCCCCGCTCCCCGCGGTCCTCCACGATCGTGGAGAACATCTGGGTCGAGGTGTCCGACGGGTGCACAGCACGTCCGGTGACCGCGGGCTGCTCGGCGGTGCTGCGAGCGGTCCGGGCCGGCGCGACAGCCGCAGCGGGCGCCGTCGCGGCCTGCGCACCGGTCGCCGCACCCCCTCGGCGCGCGGCGGCAACCGCCCTGGTCGCCCCGCTGTGGGGCGTGGACGCGCGCCGCTCCTGCTCGGCGATCTGCGCGGCGAGCTCGGCATCGGCACGGCGACCGGACACCACGGCACGCCGGCCCAGCCCCAGCACGCCGGCGAGCAGCACGGTCGGCACCGCGCCGGCCAGCAGGCCGACCGAGGGCAGGAGCGCGACGACGCCCCACCCCGCTGCGGTGGCGACGACGAGGACGCCGGCCAGCACGGCACGGCGCCGAGCTGCCGCGGCACGACGCGCGGCGGCGGCGGTCCTCGCGGCACGCGCCTGGGCGGCGCGGCGGGCGGCGTCGGCGGTGGTGCGCTCCGGCGTGGCGTGCGGTCGGTCCACGGTGCTGCCTCCAGTCCCTGCGCCGGCGACCAGCGCCGGGGTGCCCTTGCCCGGGGTCAGCAACCCCGTCGTGCCTGCGTGCCCGGTGCCTGGTGCAGACGCCCGCGCGGTGCGCAGCACCCGGGTCGACCTGCGGTCGTCGGCCCCTGCGTCCCCCGCGGTCACCGCGACCACGCGGAGCGCCTCGGAGTACCGGTCGTCCACCCGCGACTCGAGCAGCTGCTGACGGTGCCGCAGCTTGCCCGGCACCAGGTACGCCACCCACAGACCCACCAGCGCGAGCGCCACCGGGCCTGCAAGATCGTTCACGTCTAGACGGTAGGGGGCCCTCGCGTGACGGCCGGGCACGCGGGCGGCGTGTCGGCGCCAGGTCGGTCCCCGTGTCGGTACCGGTCAGCGGGGGTGCGCCACCTGGTAGCGGCGCCAGCGCCCCAGCAGCCCGTCGGGCACCTCCTCCACCGTCAGGGCGAACGTGCGGTGGTCGGCCCACGAGCCCCGGATGTGCAGGTACCGCTTGCGCAGGCCCTCGTCCCGCAGGCCCAGCTTCTCGACCACGCGCAGCGACGGCCCGTTCTCGGGCCGGATGTTCACCTCGACACGGTGCAGGCCCAGCTCGGTGAAGCAGTGGTCGGTGGCCAGCGCGACGGCGGTCGGCGTGATCCCCCGGCCGGCGACGTGCTCGGACACCCAGTAGCCGATGGCCGCCGAGCGCAGCGAGCCGTAGATGATCGACGAGACCGTCAGCTGCCCCACCAGCTCACCGGCGTACTCCACGGCGAACGGCAGCGCCGAGCCCTCGCGGGCCTGTGCGGACAGCGAGCGGACGAACTGCCCGAACGTCGGCCGCGGTCCCTGGACCGGCACGGGGCTGGTCGCGTCCCACGGCTCGAGCCAGCCGGCGTTCACCGCGCGCAGGTTCATCCAGGCCCGCTGGTCGGAACGCCGCATCGGCCGCAGCCGCACGTCGCCCTCGGTCAGCACGGCCGGCCACCCCGGTGCCATCAACCCTCCAGGACCATGCAGTGCACCACCTGTCCGCGGTGCACGACGACGTCCGCCTCCGGCACCACGGCCAGGGCGTTCGCCTGCGCCAGGCCGAGGATCGACGGAGCCGCCGGATCACCCAGCGGCGTGGCACGGTACCCCTCCTCCGGGGCGCCGAGCACGGTGGCCGGCACGAACTGGCGCAGCCCGGGGGGCGACGTCCACCCCGTGTCGACGGCGGCGGCGACCGACGGACGGAACACCTCGGTGTGCCCCGCCATCTGCCGCAGCGCCGGCCGGACGAACACCTCGAACGCCACCTGCGCCGCCACGGGGTGACCCGGCAGCGCGAACAGCGGGATCGACCGGTCACGCCCCAGCTCACCGCCCACCGACCCGAAGGCGTGCCGCGGGCCCGGCGTCATGGCCACGTGGTCCAGCCGGACCCCGCCGAGCGTGGCCAGCACGTCCTTGACCGGGTCGTGCACCAGCTCGGACAGCCCGCCGGCGATCAGCACCAGGTCGGCACGGACCAGCTGGTCCTCGAGCGCCTCGCGCAGCAGCGCGCGGTCGTCCGGCAGCACCCCGACGCGGACGGCGTGCGCGCCGGCGTCCCGCACCGCGGCCTCCAGCCCGTGCCCGTCGGCCTCGAACACCCGGCCGTCGCCCGCCGACGTCGGTGCCGGCCCCTTGGTCGGCGGCTCGACCAGCTCGTCCCCCACCGCCAGCAGCACCACGCGTGGCGTCGGGTGCACCCGCAGCCGGCCGCGTCCCATGGCCGCTGCGAGCGCCAGCTGCCGGGCGCCGAGCCGCGTGCCCGCCCGCAGCACCACCTGGCCGGCCGGCACGTCGGCCCCCGTCAGCCGCACGTGCTGCCCGGGCCGCACGCCACCCGCCAGCTGCACGGTCGCGGTGCCGCGGTCGGACGCCTCCACCGGCACCACCGCATCGGCTCCCCACGGCAGCGGCGCGCCGGACGCGACCCGTATCGCCTGCCCCTGGACGTGCCGCAGCCCCGGCACGGACGCCGCCCTCAGGTCCATCGCCACGGGCAGCGACGACCCGCCGGGGGCCACGTCGGCGGCCGCCACCGCGTACCCGTCGAGCGCCGCCACCGCCACGGGCGGCACGGACAGGGTCGCCGCGACGTCCTCCGCGAGGATGGCGCCCATCGCGTCGTGCAGCACCACGTCGAGCGGGGCGACCGGTCCCACCGCGGACATCACGGCAGCCAGCTGGTCCTGGACCGATCTCATGCGGGGCATTCTGCCCCGCGTCCGACCCCGGCCCGGTGCCTACCGCCGGTACCGCGGGTGATCGACGGCCGGGACGCCGCGCGGTGTCACTCGTCCGGCCGCAGGTTTGGGACACTGTCGTCATGAGCAACGCCGCCTCGCCCGGACTGCACGTGCCGGAGGACGAGGACGAGATCGAACAGCTCAAGGAGCGTTGGCGGCTGCGGATCCGCACCGCGCGCGCTCACCGGTCCGCCCGGCACCGCGAGGAGGACGCGCGCGCGCTGGCCGAGGTGGTGGTCGCCATCCCGGCGGTCGATGCGGCACGCTGCGTGTCGCTGTACGCCGCCCGGCCGGGCGAGCCCAGCACCGGCCCGCTGCTCGAGCTGCTGGAGCAGCGGGGCGTCCGGGTGCTGCTGCCCGTGCTGGGCACGGGTCTGCAGCGCGACTGGGCGGACTACGCCGGAGCCGACGACCTGCTGGAGCGGGCGCCCGGGCGACCGCCGGAGCCGAGCGGCCCCTCCCTCGGCGCGCAGGCGCTCGCCGAGGCCGACGTGGTGCTGGTGCCGGCGCTCGCGGTGGACACCGACGGCAACCGGCTGGGCCAGGGCGGCGGCTGGTACGACCGCGCGCTGGCGCACGCGCGCCCGGACGCCGCCGTCATCGCGCTCACCTACGCCGACGAGGTGCACGACGCGGACGTCGAGCCGATCCCCCGCGCAGCGCACGACCGCCGGGTGGACGGGGTCGCGACGCCGACCGGTACCCGCTGGTTCGTCAGGCCGACGGCTGCAGCGTGAGCCGCGACCTCGCGTCCGCCTGCGTGGCGGCCGCCGAGAACGGCCACGGGAACTGCCGGCCGGCGGCCCAGGTGGACAGCTGGTCGGAGTAGTGCGGGCTGGCCGGATGCCCTGACGTGCCGGTCAGGTCGACCCACGTCGAGGAGTCCAGGTCGGCAAGGTCCACCACCATGCGCATCGACGGGCCGGCGGTGACCGAGTACCCGCCGGTCGAGGGGTCCCAGCCGGTGGCGTCGACCGACGACGACCCGCCGCCGACCTGCTGCGCGGCCGGGTTCACCGCCCCGCGCAGCACACCAGGCTGACCCGCACCGCCGAGCAGCGGGTGCTCCAGCCGCACCTGGTGCAGCAGTCCCCACCGCCACTCGTTCGCCCGCACACCCAGCTGCGCGGTCAGCTGCTGCCGTGCGGCGATCATCGCGTTGCGCAGCACCCCGTCGCGCCCCTCGACGACGCCGAGGGTGGAGCGGTCGTCCCACCACGGAGAGCCGGGGGCGTCGACGACGTGCCGCATCACCTCGATCCAGCGCGAGTCGTTGGTCGGCGCGTCGTGGTCGGGCAGGTCGTCGGCGAAGGTCAGGCGCAGCACGTTGTTCCAGACGGCGGCGAAGTACGCGGCGGCGGCCGAGTCCGCGGACATCGAGCCGTCCCAGGTGCGCAGCAGGCGCTGGCCGTCGGCCTCGAAGCCCGAGCCGAGGTCGACCTTGAGCAGTGCCGGCAGCAGCACGTCCGCCATCGGGCTGTGCGTGTCGTCCTGCACGGCCTGCGTCGAGGCGACGTCGATCTTCTTGCCGGCGGCGATCTGCTGCGTCAGCAGGGTGCGGATGCGCTGCGAGCGGTAGCCCATGTCGTAGTCGGCGGTCAGGAACGGACCGGTGCCCTGCGGCAGCACCGCCTGGTTGGCCGCGACGACGAAGCCCTCGGGCGGGTCGAGCACGTGCGGCAGCTGCGCCGACGGCACCCAGCCCTGCCAGTCGTACGCGCTGTCCCAGCCCGGGCGCGGCCAGGAACCGTCGGACGGCACGTCACCGGGCACCGTCTCGCGGATGGGGATCCGACCCGGCGCCTGGTAGCCGATGTGCCCGTCGGTGGTGGCGAAGACGATGTTCTGCGCCGGCACGTCGAACAGCGCGGCGGCCGCCGCGACGTCGGCAGCCGTGGCGGCGGCGTCGAGCCGGAAGATCGCCTCCGCCGTCCGGCCGGGCGTGCTGGCCGTCCAGCCGAGCGACACCTGGAAGGCGGAGGTCGACCGGTCGGGCGTCGGCGCCGACGTGGCTCCGGACAGGTCGAGCACGTCGGAGATGATCGGGCCGTGCGTCGTCGTGCGGACGACGAGGTCCACGTCGTCGCCGCCGTTGACCCGGATCGTCTCGTGCCGCACCTGCAGCGGCACCTGCGCGCCGTTCACCAGCTGGGTCCCGGAGCGGTCGTCGACGCGATCGAGGAACAGGTCGGTCACGTCGGCGCCCATGTTGGTCAGGCCCCAGGCGAGCTTGGCGTCGTGGCCGATCACCACGCCCGGCATCCCGGCGAAGCCGAACCCGGAGACGTCGAACGGGCAGTCCGCGCTCACCTGCTGGCAGCGCAGGCCCACCTGGGACCAGATGCCCGGCGCAGTCAGCTCCAGGTGGGGGTCGTTGGCCAGGATCGGCTTGCCGGACGCGGTGTGCGCACCCGACACCGCCCACGAGTTGGATCCTGTGGCGGCGCCCGTGCCGAGCAGCACGGGGACCGCCGTCAGGGCCCGGTCCGCCGCGGCGAACGCGTCCTGCGCCTGACCGTCGCCGAGCGGCACCTGTGCGCGTGCCACGGTGGGGACCACTGTCGCGTCGCCACCCGAGGGCAGGATCGGGGCGTTCAGCTGCTGCGGGTACGGCGGGAAGAGCTCGTCGACCTTCCCGACGTCACCGATGGTGCGGTAGGCCCGGGCCCGTCCGAGCTCGTCCTCGTAGTTGCTGCGCAGGTCCCACGCCATCGCCTTCAGCCACGCGAGCGAGTCCACCGGCTGCCACGGCTCGGGCTGCGCGACCTGCACGCGCAGGCCCAGGACCGTGTACTCCACGGCGATCGAACCCGGGTCGCGGGTGGCGAGGTAGGAGTTCACCCCCTCCGCGTACGCCGTCAGGTACGACTGGGTCGTCGCGTCCAGCAGGCCCCACTCCTGCTCGGCGACGCGGTGCCAGCCGAGCGTCCGCACCACCTTGTCGGCCTCGAGCGCACGCGCGTCCGCGCCGACCAGCTCCGACAGCCGGCCCGCCGTGACGTGCCGGCGGTAGTCCATCTGGAAGAACCGGTCCTGCGCCGCGACGAAGCCCTGCGCCCGGAACAGGTCCGTCGCGCTGGTCGCGGTGATGGTCGGCACGCCGCGCGCGTCCCGCGTGACGGTGACCGGCCTGGTCAGCCCGGGCAGCGAGAGGGTGCCCGACGACGTCGGCAGCGGCCGGCGCAGCACCACGACACCGCCGACCACCACGGCCACGAGCACCAGCACGACGATCGCCGCGACGGTCACGAGTGCCGTGCGGACGACTCGGGGACGGGCCACGTGGGCAGGTTAGCCCGCGGGCGTGCTCGGCGACCCGGGGTAGAATCTGGCACTCGGGAATGCGGAGTGCCAGAACTGCGCTCTGCTGGGTGTCATCGAGACCGTCGGTGACGCATTCCCATCGGGACCTCGACCCCGGGAGACGAGCCAGTGCCCACCTACGCCTACACCTGCACCGCCTGCGGCCACGCCTTCGACATCCACCAGTCGTTCAGCGACGAGGCCCTCACCGTGTGCCCGGAGTGCTCCGGGAAGCTCCGCAAGGTGTTCTCGCCGGTCGGCGTGGTGTTCAAGGGCTCCGGCTTCTACCGCAACGACGCACGGGCGGGCGGCAAGGGCGGGCGCACGACGAAGGAGCCGGTGAGCGCCGGGGCGTCGGCCGGTGGCGGCGCCGCTTCGACCGGATCTGGCTCCGGGAGCAGCTCCTCCTCGACCGGCACGTCGACGACGACGCCACCGAGCGGTGGCTCGTCGGGCGGCGGCACCTCGACCGCCTCGACGTCCGGCTCGTCCAGCACGTCCAGCACGGCGAAGGCCGCCTCCGCCTGACCTATGGCCCCACGGCTGGACCGGCGGCACCACCGCCTGACCGGTCCAGCACGGAGTACCTGGGTCCGATCCACCCACAGCCCATCTGGCGGGCCGCCCCCGCCGCACGACGGCCACCTGAACACCGCATCGGGGCCGGCTCGACCTAGCGTCGCCGGGTGCCCCGCCGCGTCCTGCCACCGCCACCGCCGCTGTCCGTCCGCCGACCGCCGTGGCGGCGGCGCCTGCGCATCCTGCTCTGGCGGGCGCGCGTCCCGTTCGCCGCCGTGGCACTCGGCCTCGCGGCGGCGGTAGCGGTCGGCGAGCTGCGCCCCGCGCCGCCCGTCACCGTCGACGTGCTGGTCGCGGCGCACGACGTACCGGCCGGCACCGTCCTGACGGATGCCGACGTACGGACTGCGGCGGTCCCCCCGGACACCGCGGTGGCCGGAGCCCAGGCCACCGGGCACGCCTCGGTGGTCGGTCAGCGCACGGCCGTACCGGTGCCGGCCGGCCTGCCGCTGGTCCCCGGGGTGCTGGCCGGCGGCCGGCTCGCCGGCCCACCGGGCACCGTGGTCGCCGCCGTCCGACTTGCGGACGGTGCCGTCGCGACGCTGCTGCAGCCCGGCGACCGGGTCGACGTGCTGGCCGCCTCGGCGCAGGCCGGGCCGGGCAGCGCGGTGGCGAGGGGCGCGCTGGTCCTTCCTGCGCCGGCGACTCAGGGCCGCGGCTCAGGGTTGCTCGGCGGTTCCGGTGAGGCGTCGGCATCGGCGCCGCTGATGCTCGCCGTCCAGCCGGAGGAGGCGGCAGCACTGGCCGGCGCGGCCGGGACGGCCGACCTGTCCGCCGTCGTCGTGCCGTGACGCGGTGACGCGGTGACGCGGTGACGCGGTGACGCGGTGACGCGGTGACGCGGTGACGCGGTCTACCAGTGCGGAGGACGGTTCTGCTGCAGCCGCTCGTCGTTGGAGTCGTCCGCGCGGTCACCCCAACCGAGGTCGCTGTCGTCGAGCGACCTCCGCGGCAGGGCCGGTTCCGTGGCCGCCTCCGCCGTGGACGGGTCGGCCGTGGACGGGACCGCCGTGGACTGGTCCGGCGGGGCACCCGACGATGTCACCGCCGGCGCCGGGACGGTGGACCTCAGCCACCGCTCGTCGCCTCCGACGGTCCCGGCGGGTCGCACGGCACGGCGGCCGCCGGTCCGCCGTCGCTGCTCCACCCGTCGATGATCCCACCCGCCGTGACGGCGGCCGTGCCGGTCAGCTCAGAGCGCGGGTCACCGCGGCGCGCACCGCCGTGTCGATCCGGTGGTTTCGTCGGGTGATGCCCAGCTCGGCCCGCAGGGCGTCACCGAGCTCGTCACGGCTCCGCTCCTGGCCGTCGGAGCGCAGCCAGTCGACCAGCTCGTCCAGCTCGTCGTCGCTGTAGGCGCCGATCGGCAGCCCGCGCCGGATGTCCGGCCGAGGCCGGCTCGGTACGGCGAGCGCCAGCTGCACCGGGGTGGCTGCCGGCACGGCGTGCAGCACACCGGTCCTGAGCCGGACGGGCGCCGTGCGCGGTGCGGTGCCGTCCGGGCTGAACGGCTGGGGAAGCTCGATGGCCGGAGCCCGTTCGGGCGTGGCCGACGCAGCAGCCTCCTCCGGAGCCTCGTGCGCTGCCGGCGCCTGGTCCGCTGCATCGTCCCTGCCGGTCACGGGCGCTGCGGGCTCGCCCTGGTCCGCGTCGTCGACGCCCGTCGCGGGCGCCGGCACGGGCGCGGTCGGCGCAGGTGCCAGCTCCGCGGGCTCGTCGTCCTGGTCACGCACGGCCGGCACGACCCGCGGGGATGTGGGCAGCTGCTCCGGGACCGGCAGCGCGGCGTGGACGGCGCGACGGATCCGGTCCACCTCGGCCTGCGGGTCGAGGAAGGCGGCCGCGGACCACACCCGCAGCACCGACCAGCCGAGGCGTTCGAGCCGCTCGGGCACCACTCGGTCACGGACCCGCACGCTCGGCTCGTCGACGTAGGCCTCGTCGTCCGTCAGCACGGCGACCAGCAGTCGGTCCGGCACGGCCGGGTGGCCGACGGCCAGGGGCAGCCGGACGCCGCCGGGCAGGCCGTGGTCGACCTCCACCACCAGGCCGTGCCGCCACAGCCGCTCGGCCAGGTCCAGCACCAGCCGGTCGGCGTCGCCGGACGGGTCGTCTGCGGCACCGCCCTTGTCGGCACCGGCCGCTCCGGGCTCGGAGCCGGTCGGTCCACCGTCGTCGGAGCTGCCGTGCTCCTCGTCGGCGGCCACCACCTCCGCGCCCTCGTCGTCCCCGACCCGCGCGCCGCCGAACGGCACCAGCGGGTCCGCCTCCCGCCGGCCGCGCGCGTCCGCGAACGCCAGCAGGTCGGCGAGCAGGTGCGGTCCGGCACCCCGGACCCGCTCGGGGTCGAGGTCGGCGGCGGCGAAGCAGGACACGACGGTGAGCCGGTGCCGCCCCGAGCCGAGGGCGTCGAGCAGCAGCCCGTCGCCGCCCGGAGCGCTGACGGCGCCGAACGAGTGCAGCACCCGCCGGTGCGGGGTGCGGCCCAGCCCGACGGACAGGATCACGGCCTCACGGCGAAGGCCGGCGACGTTCACCAGGTCCACGACCACGAAGGGCTCCGGGCGGCCCGAGCCGAAGAACGCCGCCAGCGCCGGGTTGTCGCGCGCCTCGGACATCACCACCTCGCGGATGGCGTCCGCATGCCGCGGCGTGACGGTGACCACCGCGAGCGACTCCTCCGGCCGGCTCAGCGCGTGCTCGACCACCAGCTCGACGACGGCCTGCACCTCCTCCGGCGTGGAGTCGACGATGCCCGACTCGACGTCCGGCAGCGCCGTGCCGTCCACCAGGTGCAGGCCGACCAGGGGCGTCGCGTCCGGCAGCGGCGTCGGGCTCAGCACGCCGGCGTAGCCGTGGCCCGCCAGGAAGGCGGTGAGCCAGGGGTCGCGACGACTGGCGTCGGCCCGCAGGGCGACGGACGGCAGCACGCGCGACAGCTCGCGCAGGGCGCTCCCGGAGGCGCACCGCGCGTCGCCCACGACGACCACCTGACGCCCGCGCCCGATCGCGGCGAGGGTCGCCTCGACCGGCAGGTGCCCGACGGCGTCCAGCACCACCAGATCGACGGTGCGGGTGGGCGGCAGCACCTGCGGCACCAGCATGGGGCTCGCGGCCAGCACCGGCCGCAGCCGTCGGGCGACGTCGGGGAACCGCACCACGGCGTCGCGCAGCGAGGTCAGCCGGTCCTCGACCAGCTCGCCGAACAGCGCCTCGGCCTGGTCGCGGTAGCTGCGCAGCGCCGCACTCATCTGGCCGACGACGGCCGCCCGGACGGGTGCCGCGAGAGCCGCGACGTGGGCGCGGTCCAGCTCGGCGTACCGGGCGGACAGCGCACCGAGGGTGGCGCCGTCGTAGCCGGCCAGTGCCGGGTCTGCCGCGAGGATCTGCTCGAAGACGGTGCTCCACCACGCCAGGTCCAGCTCGGTCGGCGCGAGGTCCGCGCTGACGCGACGCGCGGAGAGGTCGTCCACCAGCTCGCCGAGGCCGGCACCGCGCAGGCCGGCGAGCAGCGAGGTCCGCTCGGGCAGGCTGTCGAGCGCGTCCGAGGTGGCTCGCAGCCGGCCGAGCCGCTCCACCAGGGCGGAGATGGGCAGGTCGAGCAGTCCCCCACCGGCCGGTGTCCCGGCCAGCACCCGCTCGAGCGCGTCCAGGTCGGCCCGGACCGCGGCGTACTCCTCCTCGACCAGCTCCAGACCGTCCGGCAGCCGCGGCCACCCACCGGCGGGGCAGTGCGTCTGCCACAGCTCACGGCGGCGCTGCACCGCGATCAGCTCGGCGTGCAGGTCCGCGACCGGCCGCCCGGGCCGCAGCATGTCCTTGGCCTGCTTGCGCAGGCGACGGCGCAGCCAGTAGCCCATCTCGATGCCGCGCTCCTCGCGCCACTGCTTGGTGGCGGTCGCGGCGACCAGGTCCGCGGCGGTGCGCTCGAAGACGAGCGGCTGGAACACGTCCAGCGCCGCGCGGACCTCGTCGAGCATCCGCAGCTGCTCCCCCCACGCGCCCAGCGTGGCCGGCGGGGTCAGCCCGGTCTCGGCCGCCACCTGCCCCGCGCGCTCCAGCACTCCCGGCAACGTGCCGTCCAGCAGCCGGTCCAGACGGTGCAGCACCACCTGCGCATCGGCGGGGGTGCGCACGTCGGCGCCGAACCAGGGGGTGTCGCCCGGCCGCAGCGTGAACGCTCCGAGCTCGGCGGCCCGCGCCAGCGCGCTGCCGCTCGCCGCCCGGGCGTCGGGGTCCAGGAGGCGGGCGACCTCGGGTGCCAGGCGGACGGTGGTGCGCGGAGCCGGACGGCTGGAGGTCAGCCGAGCGAGGTGCTGCAGCGCGTCGTACGCGGAGACGCCCCACGGCTGGCGGGGCGCGTGCAGACCGCGGACGTACCCGCGCAGCGCTTCCCGGTGCTCCACGAGGGCGTCGGACAGCTCCCGTGCCGCAGCACCGTCGACGGCCGGCGGCTCGAGCGTCATGGCGGCCAGCAGCCGGTGGGCGACGGAGGTGCGCCAGCCGGCCTCGGGAGCCACGTCGAGCAGCAGGTCGCCGGCACCGACCTCGGCCAGCCGCTGGCCCAGGGCAGCGGCCGCGCGGCGGTGGCCGGGCACGTACAGCACGCTTCGGCCGGTGGCAGCGGCGTCGGCGACGAGCGCCGCGACCGTGCCGGTGACGTCGGCCCCCGCGGGGGCGTCGACGAAGAGGTGGGCGCCGGTGGCCACGACGTCGAGCACGTGCTGCTGGTCGGGGTCGAGGTCGCCGACGCCGCGGTCCAGCTGCGGGTCCCGGTCCCCCGCCACCTGCGCCGGCAACGGCCGCTGCAGCCGAGCCGTGTCCTCGTCCACCCCCGCGAGCGCCGCCACCAGCTCGTGCCGGTCGAGGGTGCCGGCCAGCGCGTCGAGGTCGTCGACCAGCACCTGACCGGGGTGCACGAACGTTCCGACCACCACGCGCTCGGTCAGCGTGAACCCTTCGAGCACCGCCTCGCCGAGGGACGTCAGGCGGTGCAGGGCGCCACGGGGGTCGAAGCCGCCGTTGGCGAAGGTGCCGCGTGCGACGGCGCCCGGGTCGAGCAGGGCACCGCGGGCTCGCAGCGCCCGGGCCAGCACCGGGTTGACGTCGACCGTCGGCTCGAGGATCAGCTCGTAGTCCGCCTCCCCCGCGCCGCGGGCGGTCAGCGTCACCGGCCGGAGCAGCACGGGCGCGCGCACCACGCGGGGCCGCGGCGGTTCGGTGGTCGCCGCGTCGGTCGGCTCGGCCGTCGACGGCCGGGCGCCGCCGGTGCGCTCGGCGATCGGGATGCGGCGGGTGACGGCCGCCAGCGCGGCCACGTCGTCGTTCGCGACGTCACGCGCCGAACGCTCGGTCCAGGTCGCGATGCCGATGGCCAGCGACGTCGCGGCGATGCCGTAGTGCTGGCCGTAGACGGAGGCGCGGGCGCTGACGGCCCGGGCGCGACGGCGTGCGACGGTCAGGGCGGCACCCTCGCGCACCAGGTTGGACAGCCGGGTCGAACGTCCGGCGAACAGCTGAGCCATCCCGGAGGGGTGCGCGGCGGACAGGTCCAGCGCCGCGTCGCCCAGCTCCTCGACGTCCACCAGGGTCGAGCCGCCTGCGGAGTCCACCAGCGCCGCGCGCCACGTCGCGACGGCACCCTCGACCAGCTCGGTGGGCGACGGGGGTGCGACCAGTGCCACCGGGGGCTCCGCGGAGCCATCGGTTGCGTCGGGCCGCCCGGTGACGGGAACGGCGCCCGTGCCGGGGGTGCGCGCGGGAACGGTCACGCTGGCACGGTAGCCCGGCGCCTGTCACCCGCTGCGGTGGCACGCCGACCGCGTGCGGGCGCCGGAGCGGGTGAGACTGCGCGGGTCCAGGGCCCGGAGACGCGAAGAGCGGGACGGGCTGCCGGGCCCGTCCCGCTCTTCGGACGTGAGAGACGGTGCGCACCGCGCAGGGGGCAGGCGATGCGCACCGTCAGGGACGAGTGTGCGCCCCGGGGCGCCAGTTGGTCAAATGTCCAGTGCGGGTGAGATCCATGCGTCCGAATCGTTCGGCTGCACGTCCTTCCCGGGGGACCGCGCCGGCCGCTGGGTACCATGGCGCGTTCCGAGACGAGGGTGGGTCGTGGCCGGGTCCGTACCAGCTGCAGGTGCCAGGTCCTCCGTCAGAAGGGGCCGCGCGTGGCTCGTCTGGTCGGCCGGTCTGCTGGTCTACGTGGTGGCCGTGGCGCACCGCTCGTCGTTCGGTGTCGCGGGGCTGGCGGCGCAGAGCCGGTTCGGGGTGGCCGCCACGGTGCTGTCGCTGTTCGTGGTGATCCAGCTCAGCGTCTACGCGGCCGCACAGGTGCCCGTCGGCATCGCGCTCGACCGGTTCGGACCCCGCGCGCTGCTCACCACCGGTTCGGTGACCATGGCGGTGGGCCAGCTCGGCATGACGCTGAGCCACGGGGTGCCCACCGCGCTGGCGGCCCGGGTGCTGATCGGTGCGGGCGACGCGATGATCTTCGTCTCGGCCGTCCGGCTGGTCGCCGCGTGGTTCCCCCGGCGGCTCGTGCCGCTGCTCACCCAGCTGACCGGCATCGTCGGCCAGCTCGGTCAGATCGTCTCCGCCATCCCCTTCGCCTTCCTGCTGCACCGGTACGGGTGGGAGCCGGCGTTCGGGGTGCTCGCCGGCCTCGGCGGGGTCGGCGTCGTCGCAGCGGTGCTCGGCGTCCGGGACCGGCCGGCCGGCACCTCTGCGCCGGTGTCCCGGCCCGGGGCCGCGGCCGGGCTGGTGCCGACGCTGCGCGCCCACGGCACCTGGCTCGGCTTCTGGTCGCACATGCTCGGCGGCTTCAGCATCAACGTGTTCGGCCTGATGTGGGGGTACCCCTTCCTGGTGCAGGGACAGGGGCTGACCCCGACGCAGGCGAGCTCGATGCTGGCGCTGAACGTGCTGGTCGCCATCGTGTTCGGGCCGCTGATCGGCGAGTTCACCGCGCGGCACCCCCTGCGGCGGTCGTGGGCCGTGCTCGTGGTGGCGGGTGGTGTCGCCGCCGGCTGGCTCCTGGTGCTGGTGCCGACCACGCCGCGACCCTTCGCCGTGCTGGTGGCCTTCGTCGTCCTGATCTCCCTCGGCGGACCCGCCTCGGTGATCGGCCTGGACTTCGCCGCCACCTCCAACCCGCCGGAGCGGCTCGGCAGCGCGCAGGGCCTGGCCAACGCGGGCGGCTTCCTCGCCGGCGTGCTGGTGATGCTCGGCGTCGGCATCGTGCTCGACGCCCGCAACCCCGGCGGCCACTACACCCTCGGCGACTACCGCGCCGGCCTCGCGCTCGTCGCCGTGCCGTGGGCGGTCTCGCTGGTCGGCGTCCTGGTCACCCGCACGCGCACACGCGCCGAGATGGCGGCGCGGGGCGTGGTGGTGCCGCCGCTGCGCGAGGCGTGGGACCGCCGACGGCGCGGCCGGCGCGGCTGAGCCGGCCGCTCGAGGAGACGCCGCGCCTCCGCGCGGCTGAGCCGGCGGGCCGCCGGCTCACGAGCTGACGCGGGCGAGCCCGACGGTGTGCTCAGGCGGCGCGTGCCCAGCGCGCCAGCTGACCGGCGGGCACCACACGGTGCCGCGCGATCGCGGACACCGTCAGGCCGATGCCGACCACCGTCCACACGAGCAGCAGCGCGACGGGTCCGGCGATGCTGCCCGACCCGGTGGTCACGGCCTGCATCGCCGAGAGCGCCGGTGCCGGCGGCAGCAGCGCGAACAGCGACCCGAGCACGGCCGGCACGGTGGAGACCACGACGGTGGCCAGCGCGACCACCGCGATCACCACCGAGGCGAACCGGCCCACGCCGCGCAGCAGCGCCACCAGCCCCTGGTTCACCGCGGCGAACGCGACACCGGCCAGCGCGGCTAGACCGCCGAGCGCGACCCAGCGGCCGGGCGACAGGTGCAGCGCACCGGCCATCGCGACGGTCAGCAGGACGCCCTGCACCACGCCGATCAGCGCACCCGGCGCGAAGGCCCGCAGCGCCAGCGCCAGCGACGAGCGGGTGGAACCGAGCGCCCGCGCCGGCCAGGCGCCGAGCACCAGGAACGTGGCGAGCCCGCCGAGCCACAGGGCCACCGCCAGCAGGAACGGGACGATGCTCGAGCCGAACAGCTCGCTGCTCGCCCCCGTCGTCGACACCGGGTCGGCAACGATGTCGGCCAGCGCCTTGGCCTGGTCGCTGGTCTGGGTGGGCAGCTGCGACGCCGCCTGACCGAGGCCCGTGGCGAGGCTGCTGGCGCCGGTGCCGAGGCTCCCCGCACCCGAGCCGAGCTGTCCCGCACCCGAGGACACCTGCTGCGCCCCCGAGGCGAGCGCGCTCGCGCCCGACGACACCTGGCCGGCGGCCCCTGCGGCCTTGCCCGCGCCGGCGGAGAGCTGCGACGCGCCGCTGGCCAGGGACGACGCACCGGACGCGGCCTGCGCGGCGCCCGATGCGAGCTGGTGCGCGCCGGACGCGGACTGCTGGAGGTAGCCGGCGATCGTCTGGAGACCGCTGGCGGACGCCCCCGCACCGTCCGCGAGCTGCGTGCCGCCCGCGGCCAGCTGCTGGACGCTGGTCTTCAGGGCGGGTTGGCCGCCGACCCCGGTGTTGACGGCAGCGTCGAGTCCCGCCGCCCCTTGCGCGAGAGCACCGATCGAGTACGTCAAGGACGGCTGCTGGCCGGTCGCCGGCGGCGTCGTGCTCTGCTGGGCGGCGATCGCACCCTGAAGCGTCTGGCACGCCGTGGCCCGGGCGACCGGGTCGGTGCTGCTCGCGCACGTCGACGCCCAACCGCTGAGCTGGGTCAGGAACCCGGAGAAGCCCGACTGGAGGCCCGCTGCCCCGGTCGACAGCGACGCTGTCCCGGCCGCGAGCCCGGTCGGCGCGTTCACCCCGTCGGACAGCTGCTGCAGCCCCGACGCGAACGCCTGGGCACCCGGCACCGCCGCCTTGGCCGCGGCCGCCGCGGACGACGTCTGCGCCGCGAGCTGGTCCAGCCCGGACGCCAGCGACGACGCCCCGCTCGACACCTGCTTCACCCCGGACGCCAGCGAGGCGGCACCGCCGGACAGCGAGCCCGCACCGCTCTGGAGCGCGCCGATCCCCGTCGCCAGCTGCGCCGTCCCGGAGGCGAGCGACTGCGCCCCGGTGCCCACCTGGCCGGCGCCGGACGCCAGCTGCTGCGCGCCCGTGGACAGGCTCTGCGCACCCGTCGCCAGCTTGGTGGCACCGTCCGACGCCTCACCGAGCTTGTCGTGCAGCGTGCTGAACCCGACCAGCACGTTCTGCAGGTACGCCGTGGTCAGCTGCTGGCCGAGGACCCGCACCGCGGTGCTGGTCACCGCCTGCGCGACGGCCGAGTCGGCGATCTTCGACCGGTCGGAGACCCTGACGTCGATGGTGGCGCGCACGGCGTGGGCGGCGTCCGCGGTCGACGTGGCGGCCGCGGAGAAGTTCGACGGGATGGTGACCACGGTGGCGAACCGGCCGTCGGCGAGGCCGGCGGCGGCGTCGTCGGCGTTGGTGACCACCCACGTGAAGTTGCCCGACGAGTCGGAGCCGGAGACGTTCTTCACCACGGCGCCCGGCGTGGCCGAGGTGCTCGGCGCGGGGGTCGCTGCGGCAGCCGGGGACGGTGTCCCGGTGGCGCCCGGCGCGGGGCTCGCCGCCCCGTCGGACGTGACCAGCCCCGCGGCGAGCTGCCGGCCGAGCGGCACCGTCTGACCCTTGATCGTCACGGGCGTGTCGAGGTTGACCACCGCGGCCTGCACCCGGTTGAGCCGCTGGGTGGGCTGCCACAGCGCCCAGGTCAGCAGCCCGCCGATCGTCAGCGGCACCAGCACCAGGCCCAGCACGGTGAACCAGGTGGCGCGGCCGCTGGTCCGGGCACGCTCCGGCCGCAGCAGGGCGTCGAGGGGGTTCGACATCTCAGAGCACCTTCGCAAGCTCGGGGGCGGCGGCCAGCGTGACCGTGGCGGTGGGCGGCACCGGCAGCAGGCCGCCGACGGCGTCGGCCGTCTGCGCGCTGACGACCAGGGACAGCGGGCGGCCCTCCGCGGCGGCGGTGCGCAGCTCGAACGCGAGCTCGTCGTGCACCGCCCGGCGCAGCACCGGGTCGCCGACGGCGTCGAGGTCGTCGATCGCGACGATCGGCGTGCGGGCCGCGAACGCCTGGCGCAGCTCGTCGACCGGGTCGGTCGCTCGCGCCAGCCGGGCGAACGCGACGGCGCGACGGATGTCCCGGGCCCGCACCGGTGCGACCAGACCGGCCACCTTGAGCGTCCCCGCGTCGGCGTGCGCGCGGCCGGCGATGGTCAGCAACAGGGCGGTGCGGCCGCTGCGGTGCGGTCCGGCGACGACGAGCGCACCGCCGGTGGCGAGCCGGACGGAGACGCCGTCGTACAGCGGCCACCCGTCGGGCCGGTCCAGCCGCAGCCCGGCGGCCGCCACCGCGTCGTCGGCACCCGGCTCCGGCCACTGCGCCAGCGCGAGCTCCGAGGCGAGGCCCTCGCCCTCGACGTCGAAGCTCGGCAGCACCCGGTCGAGCCAGCGCGGCATGTGCCAGGCCCGGTCGCCGAGCAGCTGCAGCACCGCGGGAACGAGGGTCATGCGGACGACGAAGGCGTCCACGAACACCCCGGCCGCCAGGCCCAGCGCGATCGGCTTGATGTTGACGTCGCCCTCGGGGACGAAGGCGGCGAACACCGAGAACATGATGGTCGCGGCGGCGGTGACCACCACGGCGGAGGCGGTGAACCCGCTGCGCACCGCGGCGCGCGCATCCCCGCCGTGCACGTAGTCCTCCCGCATCCGCGAGACCAGGAACACCTCGTAGTCCATCGCCAGGCCGAACAGCACGCCCATCAGCACGATCGGCATGAAGCTGATCACCGGCATCGTCCGGTCGAGGCCCAGCAGGCTGGCGCCCCAGCCCTTCTCGAACACCATCGCGACCACGCCGAACGCGGCCACCACGGACAGCAGGTACCCCGCCGTCGCCTTCAGCGGCACCCACAGCGATCGGAACACCATGGTGAGCAGCACGAACGACAGGCCGACCACCAGGAGGCCGAACGGCAGCAGGGCCCGGCCCAGCCGGTCGGAGATGTCGATCTGCACCGCGGTGACGCCGGTGACCGACAGGTCCACGCCGTACGTGCTGCGGAAGTACCCGTGCTTGGCGCGGATCGCCGCGACCAGGTCCTTGGTGGCCTGCGAGTCCGGGCCGCCGGTGGGGATCACCTGGACGATGCCCGTGGTGGCGTCCTGGTTCGGGGTGGCGAGCGGGACGGACGCCACGCCGGGCAGTGCCTCGATCTCCTTCTTCAGGTTCGCCATCAGGCCCAGCGGGTCGGTGGACCCCACGATGGTGCCGGTGACGATCAGCGGGCCGTTGTAGCCCGGGCCGAAGTGCTCGGCCAGCTGGTCGTAGGTGATCCGGCCGCGGGAGTCCTTCGGCTGCGTGCCGGCGTCCGGCAGGGCCAGCCGCAGGTCCAGGGCGGGCAGCGCGACGGCGCCCAGGCCGATGACGACCAGCAGGATGGTGACCACCGGGAAGCGGGTGACGGCCCGCACCCAGCCGAGGAAGAAGCGGTTCTGGTGCACCTGCTCGCCGGCCAGGTGCGCGGTGGCGACGGGCTGCTCGCCGGCGACCGACTGCTCGGTGGCCGCGGCGTGGGCGGCCCGGCCGGGCACGGCCGCAGGGGCCACCGTGCTCCGGTCGGCGGCCGCGCCGTCCGGCGTCGTCCGGTCGGCCGCCGTCCCGTCGCTGATCGCCCCGTCCGGCGCTGCCGCGCCCGTCGTCGTGCCGGCCCTCGTCGCGCGCCGCGCGGCACGCCGGTCCCGTCGGTACCCGGGCCGCACCCGGTCGCCCGCGAAGCCGAGCAGGGCAGGGGTCAGCGTCAGCGCGATCAGCACCGCGAGCCCCACGGCGACCGCCGCCGCGACCCCCATCACGGTGAGGAACGGGATGCCGGCCACGGCGAGCCCCACCAGCGCGATCATCACCGTCAGGCCGGCGAACACGACGGCGGACCCGGCCGTGGCGAGCGCTCGCGCCACGGACTCGCGCGCCTCGATGCCGGCGCGCAGCTGCGACTGGTGCCGGGACACGATGAACAGCGCGTAGTCGATGCCGACGGCCAGGCCGAGCATCAGCGCCAGCATCGGGGTGGTCGAGGAGATGGTCGCGAACCGCGTCGCGATCGAGATGCCGAGCGTGGAGATGCCGACGCCCAGCAGCGCCGTCACCAGCGGCATGCCGGCGGCGAGGAACGAGCCGAAGGTCACCACCAGCACGCCGAGCGCGACCAGCACGCCGAGCGCCTCTGTCGAGCTGACGGTGGGCAGCCGCACCGAGAAGATGTCGCCGCCGAGCTCGGCCGTCGAGCCGGCCGGCAGTGCTGCGCGCAGCGCGCTCTCCTCGGCGATCAACGCCGAGCGGGTGGCGTCCGTGATCGTGATGCTCTGGCCGTCCATCTGCACGGTGACCACTGCGGCGGACCCGTCGTCGGACACCCCGCCGGTCACCTGGGTGCCGAACGGGTCGCTGACGGCGGAGACCTGGCTGATCGTCTTCAGCGTGGTCACCGCGTCCTCGACCGGCTTGCGCACGGCGTCGTCCCGCACCGTCATGCCGGGGGGTGCCGCCACCACGAGCCGGGCGGTGGAGCCGCTGACCTGCGGGAACGTGTGCTTCAGCGCGTCCATCGCGGTGCCGGACTCGGTGCCCGGGATGGAGAAGGTGTTGTCGGTGCCCTTCGACAGCAGCTTCGCGCCGCCCAGGGCCAGCAGGAGGATCGCGAGCCACGCCAGGACCACGCGCACGCGGGCGCCGAACGACCAGCGGCCGAGCCGGTAGAGCAACGAGGACACGACGGCTCCTGGGTGGCGGGTGAGGCAGGGATCGATACGCCGATGTATCCGATACATCAACGTATTCGATAGACTGGCTACACGCCAAACGCTCGCTGGAGGTGACCCTCATCTCGACCCCCGCCGACGTCCTGCTGACCCCCCGCCGGCAGCGCACGCGCGACCGGCTGCTCGACGCTGCCTACGAGGTGTTCGCCGAGCAGGGTGTGCACGCCAGCACGGTCGAGGAGGTCTGCGAGCGCGCAGGGTTCACGCGCGGCGCCTTCTACTCCAACTTCACGACGAAGGAGGAGCTGTTCGCCGCCCTGATGGAGCGCCAGCACAGCCTGCAGCTCGCTGCACTCGCCCTGAAGGTCGACCGGCTCCGGCCCCGGCTCGAGGCGGTGACGGGCCCGATCGACGAGGCCGGTCTGGGCGACCTGATGCTGGACTTCTTCACCGGTCCGCTGGACGACCGGACGTGGTGCCTGATCGACCACGAGTTCCGGCTGATGTCCCTGCGCGACCCTGAGGTCGCCGGGGTGTTCGCCGCGCACGAGGAGGCGTTCGAGACCTCGCTCCTGGCGATCGTCGGGCGCGCGCTCGACCTGGCCGGGCGGCGGTTCGTCCTGCCCGACGGGGTGGCCGTCCGGCTGCTGGGCGAGCTCTACCAGGACATGCTGCAGCGAGCGATCCGCGCAGGCCGCTCCCTGCACGAGGAGCCGGAGGCGCGCGACACGATGGTGCGCCTGGTGCTCGCGCTGACGCGGCCGGTGGCCGCTCCCGACGGCGGCCCGGGCCGCCGGACCGACCTGCACCCGGCTGCGACGGACGTCCCCGTGCGCGCCGACGCGACGTGCTGAGCTCCCTGCGGGCTCGGCTCGCCGCCCGGCCCCCGACCATCGGCACCGTGCTCGGTGGTCTGCTCCGCGTGCCCGGGACGCTGCTGTGGCTCACGGCCCTGGTGGTCACCGGCGTGCTCGGCGAGGAGCTGAGCGACCAGCAGCTCGGCGACCGGCTGCTGGCCGCCTCGACCAACCTGACCAACCTGTCGCACCAGCCCGTGCGCGTGCTGGTCGACTCCGCGCTGTGGGACGGCCATGCGGTGTGGTGGCTGCTGCTGGTGCTGGGCAGCGTCAGCTGGACGGTCGAGCGGTGGCTGGGCACCGTTCGCTGGTTCGCCGTGCTGTTCGGCGCCCACGTGGTCGGCACGATGATCAGCCAGGGCGTTGTCGCGATGCAGGTGGCGCACGGGCTGGCGCCGGCCAGCGCCGAGGTGGTGCTCGACTACGGCGTCAGCTACGCGATGGCCGGAGCCCTCGGGATCCTGGCGCACCGCTTCCCGCCGCGCTGGCAGGCGCTCTACGTCACCGTGGCGCTGGCCGACTTCACGTTCCCGTTCTGGGCGCCGGGGCACCCGCCCGTCACGTTCACCGACCTCGGTCACCTGGTGGCGCTGCTGACCGGGCTGGCCGCCTACCGGCTCGCCCCCGCGCCGGTGGACCCGACGGCCGAGGCGGAGCCGCCGCTCGACGAGCTGGTGGCCGACTCGCTGGTCGACGAGCGGCTGGTGCTCGAGGACGCCGTCCCGGCCGGCAGCCCGACCGACTGACCGCCCCGTCAGCCCACGTGGTCCCGCCACGAGTGGGCGGGGACGTAGCCGAGCAGGTCACGGGCCGCGTCGATCGCCAGGAGCGTCTCGAACCCCTCCAGCGGACGGGTCAGCGGCACCTCGGGGAACACGGCCGCCATCAGCTCCGCCGAGGGCGTGTTCATGATCGTGTCGGCCGCCGCGATGATCACGTTCTGCGATCCGGTGGTCGGCCCCTCGATCCCCAGCCGGCAGGCGGCGGCGACGTCCCGCACGTCCACGTAGCCCCACAGGTTCCAGCGGCGGGAGCCGAGGTCGCTCCAGTAACCCGGCACCCGCGCGTAGTCCTCCGGACGGTGGATGTTGGACAGCCGCAGCCCGACGAAGGGGATGCCGGACCACGCCGACACGTGCTCGGCGGTCTGCTCACCGAGCACCTTCGACAGCGCATACGTGCTGGTCGGCACGGGGAAGTGCGCCTCGTCGACCGGTGCGTACCGCGGCGGGACGTCGAACGGCAGGCCGAGCGTCGTCTCGCTCGAGGCCCACACCACCCTGCTCAGCCCGAGGCGGGCCGCCGCGAGGAACACGTTGGAGTTGGCCGCCGTGTTCCGGTTGAGCGTCTCCGGCCCGGTGGCGCGACCCGGTGCCGGGATGTTGCCCAGGTGGACGACGGCATCCGAGCCGGCGAGCACCTCGAGCGCCTGGCCGTAGTCGGTCAGGTCGGCGACCACCAGGTCGGTGCCCAGCTCCTCGTTCTCCCCCGCCACCCCCGTCAGGTCGGTGGCCACCACCTCGTAGCCGTGCTCCAGCAGGTCCGCCACCACCGCGCGACCCGCCTTGCCCCATGCGCCTGTCACCGTGATCCTCACGGCAGCGATCCAAGCACCGCCCACCGACGTCCGCCCGGGCAGCCGGCTGGGTCGCGACCCGTCCCCCGCCCCGGCCGGGGTGGTGGCTGAGACGCACCTCACACCCTGCGACGGCACCGTGCGGCAGATCCGCCCCGGACGTGGACTAGCGTCGCCCAGCCAGCACCACCCGCGGGCCGCGCCCGCGGCAGAACGACCCGCGCCGGCCCACCGGCGCCTCTCGAGTCCGAAGGACCTCTCGTGACCCAGCTGCAGTCCCACCCGTCCGCCCTGGTCAGCACCCTGCTGGACGGCGTCGACCCCGGGCCCCTGTTCACCCCGGTCGAGCCGGTCCCCGGGCTGACGCTGCGCAACCGCTTCGTCATGGCGCCGATGACCCGGGCGTTCTCCCCCGAGGGTGTGCCCGGCGCCGACGTCGCCGCGTACTACGCCCGCCGCGCGGCGTCGCTCGGCCTGATCGTCACCGAGGGCACCTACGTGGACGAGCCGTCGGCCGGCAGCTCGTCCCGCGTGCCGCACCTGTACGGCGAGCGTGCGCTGGCCGGGTGGCGTGCCGTGGTCGACGGCGTGCACGCGCAGGGCGCGCGCATCTTCCCCCAGCTGTGGCACCTCGGCGCGACGCGTCGGGCCGGCTGCGACCCCGTGCCGTCGGCCCCGGTGGTGAGCCCGTCGGGCATCGACGCCGCCGGACGCACCGTGGGTGAACCGGCCAGCGCCGCCACCATCGCGGCGGTGGTCGACGCGTTCGCCCGCGCAGCCGCGGACGCCAAGGCGGTCGGGTTCGACGGCGTCGAGGTGCACGGCGCCCACGGCTACCTGCTGGACCAGTTCCTGTGGGAGCGGACCAACCAGCGCACCGACTCCTACGGCGGCTCGGCCGCCAACCGGGTCCGCCTCGCGGCCGAGGTGGTGGCGGCCATCCGCGACGCCGTCGGCCCCGGGTACCCGATCAGCTTCCGGTTCTCGCAGTGGAAGGGCGGCCACTACGACGCGAGCATCGCGACGACGCCCGACGAGCTGGCGCAGGTGCTGGTCCCGCTGACGGAGGCCGGCGTCGACCTGTTCCACGTCTCCACCCGCCGCTACTGGCTGCCGGCCTTCGAGGGCTCGGACCGCACCCTCGCCGGCTGGACCAAGGAGCTGACCGGCCGGCCGGTGATCGCCCTCGGCTCGGTGGGCGTCTCCGCGCCGTTCATGGGAGCGGAGACCGAGGGCCAGGAGACCCTCAGCCTGGCGCCGCTGGTCGAGGAGCTGGAGCGGGGTGAGCTCGACCTGGTCGGCCTGGGCCGCGCGGTGCTGGCCGACGCGCACTGGGTGAAGAAGGTCGGTGCGGGCCGGGCCGCCGACATCCGCCCGTACGAGAAGGGCCTGGAGGGCGTGCTCGACTGACGTCGACGCCCGGCTCACAGCGGGGCTTCCTGGTCAGCCGGGGCCGCGCCCGGCATGCTCGGCAGCACGGCGCCCCTCCGCATCCGGCGGCCGGCGCCGTCCGGAGGATGACGTGGCCAGGCGTGTGCTGGTGGTGGACGACGAGGCGGGCATCCGCCGGGTGCTGCGCGCCTACCTCGAGGCGGACGGGTTCACCGTGGTCGAGGCCGGGACGGGGGCCGATGCGCTCGCCGAGCTGCGCCGGGACCGGCCCGACGTGGTGCTGCTCGACGTGATGCTGCCCGACGTCGACGGCCTCGAGGTGCTGCGGCGCATCCGTGCCACCTCGGGCGTCGGCGTGGTGCTGGTGACGGCCCGAGCCGAGGAGGCGGACACGCTCGTCGGCCTGGCCGTCGGCGCCGACGACTACGTCACCAAGCCCTTCAGCCCCCGCGAGGTGGTGGCCCGCGTCAAGGCCGTCCTGCGACGGGCACGGGACGACGAGCCGGACGCGGAGCGCCTGCGCTTCGACCGGTTGACCGTGGACCTGGCGGCCCGCGAGGTGACCGTGGACGACCGTCCGGTGACACCGTCGGCCCTCGAGTTCGACCTGCTCGGGGCGCTGGCCCGCTCCCCCGGTCGCGTCTTCTCCCGTCGGCAGCTGCTCGAACGGGTGTGGGGTGACGACTTCTACGGGGACGAGAGGGTGGTCGACGTGCACGTGCGCAGCCTGCGGCGGCTGCTGGCCGACGACGTCAGCGCGCCACGGTTCATCGCGACGGTGCGGGGCGTCGGGTACAAGTTCGTCGGGAGGCCGTCATGAGGCGCCTGTCCACCCGGCTGCTGCTGAGCCACACGCTCGTCGCGCTCACCGGAGCGGTGACGGCGTACCTGGTCACCCGCGTGCTGACGCCGCACCTGTACGACGCCCGCGTCGGCATGATGGCGGGCCACATGCCGCCGTGGGACTCGCACGTCTCGCGGGACTTCGCGGTCGGCGCGTCGAACCACGGCCTGGCCATCGGCGTCGTCGTGGCGCTCGCGGTGGCGATCGCCGCGGGTGCGTGGTCGTCGTGGCGGCTGCTGCGTCCGCTGGACGACCTGTCCGCGGCGGCGCACCGCATCGCCGCCGGCCGGTACGACGAGCCGGTGCCCCCGCCCCGCGAGGCCGAGCTGGCCCGGGTGGCCAACGACGTCAACGCGCTGGCGGCACGGCTGGCCGAGACGGAGGCCCGCCGGATGCGCCTGCTGGGCGAGGTCGCCCACGAGATGCGCACGCCGCTGACCGTGCTCGACGGCTACGTCGAGGGGCTGCAGGACGGGGTGTTCACCCCCGAGCCGGAGCTGTTCGCCGAGCTGTCCGGCGAGCTGCGCCGGCTCCGGCGCCTGTCGGAGGACCTCGGGGCGCTGTCGCGGGCCGAGGAGGGCCGCCTCGGCCTGCGCGTCACCCGCGTCGACGTCGCCGCCGTCGCCATCGGGGCCGCCGAGCGGCTGCGGCCGCAGCTGCACGACGCCGGCCTGGACCTGAAGACCGAGTCGGCCGGCTGGGCGCTGCTGGTGGACGGCGACGGCGACCGGGTCGCCCAGGTGGTGACCAACCTGGTCGGCAACGCCCTGGCCGCCACCCCGCCCGGTGGGCAGGTACGGGTGCTCGCACGACCGGAGGGCCACGAGGCGGTGATCGAGGTGAGCGACACCGGCGTCGGGCTGGCCGAGGGCGACCTCGAGCGGGTGTTCGAGCGGTTCTACCGAGCACCGGGTCCGGTGGGACCCGCGGTCGCGCGGCCCGGCACCGGCATCGGGCTGACCATCGCCCGCGGCATCGCGCACGCGCACGGTGGATCCCTGGTCGCGTCCTCACCCGGACCCGGCCAGGGATCCACCTTCACGCTGCGACTGCCGCTGGCGCGCTGACGGCTCGCGCCGACGGTCGGACGGCTCAGCTGGACGGTGACGCCGACGGGCTCGGCACGGGCCCCGGGCCGTACCCGCGGTGCATGCCGGGACCGTAGCCAGGTCCGTAGCCAGGTCCGTAGCCAGGTCCGTAGCCAGGTCCGTAGCCAGGCCCGTAGCCAGGCCCGTAGCCAGGTCCGAAGCCCGGCCCGACGCCCGGCCCGGTGCCCCGCCAGCCACCGCCCTGCCCGTTGCGCTGACCGGGCTGCACCCCCTGGTACGGCTGGCCGTCGCGGTCCCAGCCACGGTGCATGCCGGGCATCCCGTCCCACGGGCGAAGGACGCCCCGGTCGCTCACCGCGCTGACGGTCGCCCAGGCCACGGTCGCGCCGACCGAGCCGATCAGCAGGACGACGCAGACGACCAGGGCCACGATCAGCGGACCGCGCCGGCGTGCCGGCGGGAGCACGGGGCCGGGTCCGGCCGCGCCCAGGGCCGGAGCGGAACCCGCCGCGGCGGGCGCGGGACCGTTCGGCGTCGTCCCGGCGGCCGACGGTCCGGCTCCGGTCGGCGCGGCCCCTGCCTGCCGGGGCGTGCCGGGCTCCGGTGCGGTCGGCACCGGCTCGGTGGGAGGAACGGTGCTCATGGCTGCCCGCCCCGCGACTCGAGCAGCGCCGCGCGCAGCTGCCGGTACGTGTCCACGTCGATCTCACCGGTGGCCAGGCGCCGGTCAAGCACCTCGAACGGCGACTCCGGCCCCTGCGTCCACGGCCCCTGCGCTCCCGGCGCCTGCCCGTACGGCGTGCGGCCCCACGGACCCGGCCCCCACGGACGGTGCACGGGTGGCGCGCCGCGGCGGCCGGACGTCGCCAGCTGCACCACCAACCAGATGATCGCCGCGATCAGCAGCAGCCAGAACAGGCCCATCGCCACCCACAGCCCGGCGTGCATGCCGCCTCCGTACCGCATCATCTTCGGTCTCCGTCGTGCTCGCGGACGGCGCTCGTCGGCCGCCCTCCACGTCCAGCGTCCCCCCCGTGCGCGAAGGCCGCCCGGTCGCGATTGCGAAGATTCGATGAAGACGCCGGTCAGACGAGTGTCGCCCCCGGCCCGGCGCAGTGCCAGGCTGGTGCCGATGAACGCGCACGAGGTCCCGCAGCCGAGCCCGTCGAGGATGACGCCGTTCGCCGGCCACCCGATCGTGGTCGCGATCGTGCCCGGTCAGCCGGAGCTGGTGGCGCTGACCGCCATCTCCTGGTCGCAGGCGGCCGGCAACCCGCCTCTGTACTTCGCCTACGTCGACACCACCCGGTTCGTCCTCGAGGAGTTCCCGGACGGCACCGTGCGGCACGGCGAGGTGGACCCGGACACCGTCGACGACCGCTGGGAGGACCGGCGGATCCAGATCGTCGAGACGTTGACCCGCGTGATGGACGGCACCGGCGTGCCGTGGGAGTTCCGGTACCTGGCCGGGCGGCCCGACCGTTCCCTGACCCACCTGGCTCGCGCGGTGGACGCCGCCGCGATCGTCGTCGGCACGCGCGCCCCCGGTCGCGGTGCGCGGGTGCGGGAGTTCCTCGAGGGCTCGGTCGCCGTGCAGCTGTCCCACCACCAGCACCGGCCCGTGCTCGTCGTCCCGCTGGGCGTCGTCGACTGGAAGACGCCGCTGTGGCGGTGACGCCGCCCGCGCACGTGGGGCCGGCGTACCGCCGGCCCGGTCTGCTGGGACTGGTGGTGCTGGGCGGGGCGGTCGGCACCGCCGCACGGTGGGAGCTGGGCCGTCTGCACCCCGTCGCCACCGGGACGTTCCCCTGGACGACCTTCTGGATCAACGTCACCGGCTCCCTGCTGCTGGGCCTGCTGCTCGAGTCGCTGGCCCGAAGCGGTCCGGACCACGGCTGGCGTCGGGCCCTGCGGCTCGGCATCGGCACCGGGGTGATGGGCGGGTACACCACCTACAGCACCTTCATGGTGGAGTCGGACCTGCTGATCCGGGCCGGCCGCGTCGGGCTGGCGACGGCGTACGTCGCAGGCAGCGTCGCCGCCGGGGTGCTCGCGGCTCTGGTCGGCATCCTCGCCGCGCGGGCGCTGGTGCGGAGGCCGGCATGATCCCCGTGCTGCTGGCGCTGGCGGGCGGCCTGGGTGCCGCGACGCGCTTCGTCGTGGACGGTGTGGTGGCCCGCCACAACCGCCTGCCCTTCCCGCTCGGCACCGTCGTGATCAACGTGTCCGGTGCGCTGCTGCTCGGCGCCCTGACGGGCCTCGCGATGCGGTACCCGGGCCTGTCGGACGAGAAGGTGGTGCTCGGCACCGGCTTCCTGGGCGGCTACACCACGTTCAGCACGGCCAGCGTCGAGGCGGTCCGGCTGGCCACCGGGTCACGCCCGGCGGTCGAGGCGGTGCTGCACGCCGTCGGCATGGCTCTGCTCGGGCTCGCCGCCGCCGGCCTCGGCCTCTGGATCACCCTCCCCTGACCCGGGGCTCAGGACATGGCAGTGAGGCACTCGAACCCGGTGGCACCCTCGAGGTAGCCGGGCGAGGGCTTCGAGCAGAGCTCGGGCCGCGCGACGACCGAGGACACGCGGTACATCGCCCGGCTGGAGGAGCAGTCGACGGAGGTCAGCCTGCCGCCGCTCCCCTCGGTCCAGCACGACCCGACCCCGTCCGTCGGTGAGGACGGACCGTGGAGCAACGCCACCAGGACGAGGAGCACCACCACCGCACCACCCACCGCGGGGCCCCACCACCCGCGCTTCAGGGCGGGCACCAGCCCGCGCGGCTGCCGTCGGGCGACCCAGAACTGCCACCCGGCGGGGGCCGCCGGCCAGGTGGGGTCCGGCAGGTGGCCCCGTCGCGGGTCGAAGCCTGCGGGCGTCAGCCACCCCGGCGGAGCGTTGAAGACGGTGTCCGCACCGCCGCCCGGAGCCGCCGTGATCACGCCAGCCCCCCGGTCCGCATCCCGGCCTCGACCTGCTCGCGGATCCCCGCCACGTGGGCGGGGCTCAGCTGCAGCTCCGCGGCGATGGCGGACACCGGCTCGCGCAACCGGTCGGTGGGCGACAGGCGGGCGCCGAGCAGCACCAGCCGCCGGACGAAGTCCTCGCGCCCGTCGATCGACATGGTGGTGGCCAGCGGTGCCACGTAGGTCAGCGCCGTCCGCCGGTCGGCGAAGGCGTTGACGTCGGCCCGCAGCCGGTGCTCGTCGTACGGCTGCGCCACGCCCGGACGGTCCCGCAGGGCGGCGCAGGCCAGCGCGACGACCTCACCGGTGGGGCTCAACCGGGACACCAGGTGCGCCACCGCCGCCCGCACCGCCAGACCCAGCGTGTGCTCGAACACGGCGACGGTCGGCGCCTCCAGGGCCACCTCCGTGAACGTGCCGTGGCACGCGTCGCACTGGACGAAGGTTCCCAACCGCTCCAGCGGGATGACGGGGATGAAGAACAGCGTGAACCACCGACGAGCGGCGAGGTGCCGGTACGTCCGGTCCCCCAGGCACCGTGGGCAGTAGAAGACGCCGGTCGCGATCAGCGCCTTGAACGCGCGCCAGCCCCAGATGATCATGCGGTCCCCCTGCGAGCACTGCCGACCTGGTGAGGGCCTCGACCCTCACTGTTGACAGCGCACAGCGTGGCACCGGCACGGTCACCGCGAGGGGCGATCGCACCACCGGCGGAGCGGATTCACTCGAACGCCCGCCGGACCGCCTGGCCGGGCTAGCGGGCCACGCGGTACTGCGCGGTGATCGGGCACTCGAACGGGTCCCGAGCGCCCAGCCCGACCCGGTTCAGGTACTGCACCACCGTGCGGTAGGACCGTGCGGCGCTGACCTCGGTGTAGTGGATGCCGTGGGCCCGGCAGAAGTCGCGCACCAGCGGCTGCACCTGGCGCAGGTTCGGCCGCGGCATGCTGGGGAACAGGTGGTGCTCGATCTGGTAGTTCAGGCCGCCCATCGCCACGTCCGTCAGCCGCCCGCCGCGGATGTTGCGGCTCATCAGCACCTGACGGCGCAGGAAGTCGATCTTGCTGTCCCGCGGCACGATCGGCATGCCCTTGTGGTTCGGCGCGAACACCATGCCCATGTACAGGCCGAACAGCGCGAGCTGCACGGCGAGGAACGCCACCGCCATCCCGAACGGCAGCAGCCAGAAGACGAGGCCGAGGTACCCGCCCAGCCGGAGCGTGATGAAGGCGATCTCGACCGGCCGCCGCTTCACGGGCCCACGGCCGAAGATCGTCTTGACGCCGGAGAGGTGCAGGTTCAGGCCTTCGAGCAGCAGCAGCGGGAAGAAGAACCACCCCTGGTGCTCACGGAACCAGCGGCGCAGCCCCGTGCGGACCGGGCGCGGCCCGTCCTCGTTGTGGAAGCGCAGCACGTCCATGTCGATGTCCGGGTCGGCGCCCACCTGGTTCGGCTTCGCGTGGTGGCGCGAGTGCTTGTGCTGCCACCAGCCGTAGCTCATGCCGGCGTACAGGTTGGCGATCACCAGGCTGCCCCAGTCGTTCCACCGGCCGGAGGCGAAGATCTGGCGGTGCGCGGCGTCGTGGCCGAGGAACATCGCCTGGCCCAGCAGCAGGGCGAGCAGGGCCGCGACCACCAGCTGCCACCACGAGTGCCCGACGAGGACGAACGCGGCGAACGTGGCGAGCAGGCCGACGGTCACCACCGCGAACTGCGTCCAGTACCAGCCGAGCCGGCGGCGCATCAGGCCCGACTCCTGCACGGTGCGGGCGAGCTCGGTGAACTCGCTGAGCTGACGCTCGCGCGGGCGCAGGACGGGCGGATCGGCGGTCGTGACGGTACGGGTGTCCATAGGTTCCCCTCCGGATAGGCGGGAGGGTGTCCCCCACGAGTGTGGGACTGAAGTCCCGTGTTCTTCGACTGTACGCCCCGGGGCACCGGGGCCGCTCGACGCGCCGGGCGCAGCGAGCGACACGCCGGTCAGCGCGTCTCGAGGGCGTCGAGGGCAGCGCGCAGGGCGGACCCGACCTCGGCGGCCACCTCCGTGAGCGCAGAGGTGCCCGTCAGCTCCACCATCAGCGCGGGGTCCATCGCATCGACCAGGGTCCGTCCACCGGCCCCGGCGCGGACGGTCAGCGAGCAGGGCAGCAGCAGACCGACGCGCTCCTCCGCCTGCAGCGCCCGGTAGGCGTAGGCGGGGTTGCACGCGCCGAGCAGCAACTGCCTCGGCACGTCGACGTCGAGCTTCGTCTTGAGCGTGCCCGACAGGTCCACCTCGGTGAGGATGCCGAACCCCTGGGCGGCCAGCGCCTCGCGCAGCGCGGCGACGGTGCGGTCGAAGTCGAGGTCGACGGTGGTGGAGAGGGCGAAGCTCATGGCGGTCCTCCTGGGGCGACGCGGACGAATGCTCATCATACCCCTAGGGGTATTTTCTCGTCGATCGCCCTACGCCGACGAGCCAGGCCCCCGAGCGGTGCCGCTCCTCAGGCAGACCGATGTCGTCGCTCGGTGGTCTGCTGGTGCATGACCCGAACCCCCTAGCGAGGAGTCCCGATGCCGGCACCGAACCTGTTCCTCGTCTACGTGCGCGACGCGGCGGCCGCCACGGCCTTCTACCGCGACCTGTTCGACGTCGAGCCGGTGTTCACGAGCCCGCGGTACGTGGCCTTCCCTGTGGCCCCCGGCGTCCTCTTCGCGGTGTGGACGGGACGCAGCGAGAACGCGACGCCCGCCACCCCGCGGACGTCGGAGCTCGGCCTGATGGTGCCCGGCTCGGCGGCCGCGGTCGACGAGCTCTTCGCCCGGTGGACCGCGAAGGGCGCCGCCGTGGTGGAGGAGCCGCACGACGACGTGTTCGGCCGCACCTTCGTCGTCGCCGACCCCGACGGGAACCTCATCCGCGTCTCACCCGTCGACTGAGCCGGCGCTCGCCCGGCGCGGCGCCGACGGCCCCGCGCTCACCCACGGGCACCGGACGGTGAAAGCGCACGGCGGTGCGCACCGGGAGCCGCTGTTCCCCCGGTGCGCACCGCCGCCGCGTTGCGCTCGGCTACAGAGTGCCTGCGCGCCGCTTGTTGACCAGGTCGAAGGCGACGGCGGCGAGGAGCACGAGGCCCTTGATCGCCATCTGCCAGGCGGGGTTCACCGCCATGATCGACAGGCCCATGTTGAGCACGCCCATGATCAGGGCGCCGACGATCGCGCCGGAGATCCGGCCGATGCCACCGGTGACCGCCGCGCCACCGATGAAGCAGGCGGCGATCGCGTCGAGCTCGTAGTTGCTGCCTGCGGCGGCCACGGCCGCACCGGCCCGCGAGGAGGTGACGATGGCCGCGACACCCGTGAGCGCGCCGATGTTGACGAAGATCGAGAAGTCGATCGCCTTGGTGTTGACACCGGACAGGATCGCCGCCGGACGGTTGCCGCCGATGGCGTAGATGCGCCGGCCGAACACCGTGTTCCCCATCACGAACGAGTACGCGATCACCAGCACGCCGACGATCACCAGCACGATCGGCGTCCCGCCCGAGCTGAGGGACAGCACGAACGTCAGGGCGCCGATGGCCACGGCGACCAGCGCGTTCTTGCTGACGAACGCGAGCAGCGACTCCACGTGCAGACCGTGCTTGCGCTTGGCCAGCCGGGACCGCAGCTGCGTGACCACCACCGCGGCGATGCCGACCACGCCGAGCAGCAACGTCAGGGCGTCGAGGTTCCCGGCGAAGCCGAGCACGTTGGGCAGCGACCCGTTGGAGATGCGGACGTAGCCGTTGGGCAGGCCCGCGATGGTCTCGCCGACCAGGACGATCGCGAGGCCGCGGAACAGCAGCATGCCGGCGAGGGTGACGATGAAGGCCGGGATCCCGACGTAGGCGATCCAGAACCCTTGCCACGCCCCCGCGAGGGCGCCGACCAGGATGCCCACCAGCACGGCGAGCAGCCACGGCAGGTGCATGTCCCGCATCGAGATGGCCACCACGCCGCCGATGAACGCCACCATCGAGCCGACCGACAGGTCGATGTGCCCGGCGACGATCACCATCAGCATGCCGATGGCCAGGATCATCACGTAGGCGTTCTGCTGGAACAGGCTCGCGACGTTGTTCGCCAGCAGCAGCTTGCCGTGCGTGAGGACCTGGAACAGCAGCAGCAGGACGACGAGCGCACCGAAGATCCCGTACTGCCGGACGCTGCTGCCCAGTGCCGAGCCCCGGGTCGCCTCACCCTCGACCGCGCCCGTCAGGGGCGTCGTTTCCGTGCTCATCGCGTAGTCCCGTTCTTGTCCATGGTCATGAGGTGCATGAGGTGCTCCTGGGTGGCGTCCGCCCTGACGACCTCGCCCGTGACGCTGCCCTGGCTGAGCGTGTAGATGCGGTCGCAGACCCCGATGAGCTCCGGCAGCTCGGAGGAGATGAGGATGACGGCCTTGCCCTCGTCCGCCAGCCGGTTCACGATCGTGTAGATCTCGTACTTGGCGCCGATGTCGATGCCGCGGGTGGGCTCGTCCAGGATCAGCACGTCCGGGTCGGCGAAGATCCACTTGGACAGGACGACCTTCTGCTGGTTGCCGCCCGAGAGCTTGCCGACCAGGGCCGCCACCGTGGGCGACTTGACCGCCAGCTCCTTGCGGAACCGCTCCGCCGTGGCGAGCTCCACGTTCTTGTCGACGACGCCCCAGCGAGCGACCTTGCCCAGCGCCGACGCGCTGACGTTGTGCTGGATGGTGTCGATGAGGTTGAGGCCGTACCGCTTGCGGTCCTCGGTGGCGTACGCGATGCCGGCCCGGATGGCGGCCTGCACCGTGGAGGTGTCGACCTCCTCGCCGTTCTTGTAGACCCGACCCGAGATGCCGGTGCCGTACCGGCGGCCGAACACGCTCATCGCGAGCTCGGTGCGGCCGGCACCCATCAGCCCGGCGAGCCCGACGATCTCGCCGCGCCGCACGTTCACCGACGCGTTGCGCACCACGACGCGCTGCCGGTCGATCGGGTGGTGGACCGTCCAGTCCTCGATGCGGAGCACCTCCTCGCCGATCGTCGGCGTGTGCTCCGGGAACCGGTGGTCGAGCGCGCGGCCGACCATGCCCCGGATCAGGCGGTCCTGGGTCACCGGCTCCGCACCGTGCATGTCGAGCGTCTCGATGGTGCGCCCGTCCCGGATCACCGTCGTGGAGTCCGCGATCGCCTCGAGCTCGTTGAGCTTGTGGCTGATGATGATCGAGGTGATGCCGTCGTCCCGCAGGCCGCGGATCAGGTCGAGCAGGTGGTCGCTGTCCTCGTCGTTCAGCGCGGCCGTCGGCTCGTCGAGGATGAGGAGCTTGACCTCCTTGGACAGCGCCTTGGCGATCTCCACCAGCTGCTGCTTGCCCACGCCGATGTCGGTGACGCGGGTGTCCGGGGGCTCGGTGAGCCCGACGCGCCGCAGGAGCCGGGCCGCCTCGGAGTTCGTCCTGTTCCAGTCGACGACGCCGCGCCGGCTGCGCTCGTTGCCGAGGAAGATGTTCTCGGCGAGCGACAGGTACGGGCTGAGCGCGAGCTCCTGGTGGATGATGACGATGCCCTTGCGCTCGGAGTCGCGGATGCCGCGGAACTCCACCGGCTCGCCGTCGAAGACGATCTCGCCCTCGTAGCTGCCGTGCGGGTAGACCCCTGACAGGACCTTCATCAGGGTCGACTTGCCCGCACCGTTCTCACCGCAGATCGCGTGCACCTCGCCGCGGGTGACCGCGAGGTTGACGTCGTTCAGCGCGATGACACCCGGGAAGCGCTTGGTGATGCCGCGCATCTCGAGGATGGTGCTCTGCTCCATGAGTTCCTCACTCCGGTAGGGCTGCCGGGACGGACGGGCGCCGCCGGCCCGCGTGATGCGGACCGGCGGCGCGCGACGTCACAGACCGAGGTCGGAGGCGGAGTAGAACCCGGAGTCCACCAGCGACTTCTTCACGGTGTCCTTGGTGACCACCTGCGGCGCGAGCAGGTAGGTCGGGACGACCTTCTTGCCGTTGTCGTACGTCTTGGTGTCGTTGACGTCAACGGTCTGGCCCTTGACCACCTGGTCGACCATCTTGGCGACCTCGTCACCGAGCGCCCGGGTGTCCTTCCAGACCGTCATGGACTGCTTGCCCTGGAGCATGTTCAGGACGTTCGCCTTGTCGGCGTCCTGGCCGGTCAGCACGGGCCAGTCGGCACCCGGCTTGTAGCCGGCCGCGTCGAGGGCCTGGGCGATGCCCAGCGCGAGGGAGTCGTTCGGGGACAGGACGACCTGGATCTTCTTGCCGCCCGCGTAGAACGAGTTGATGCGGTTCTGCATCTCGGACTGAGCCGTCTCGGACTTCCACTCCTGGATGCCGATCGAGGTCCAGTCGGCGTCCGTCTTCGGGGCCTTGCCGGAGGGCACGACGAGCTTGCCGGACTGGACGTAGGGGTTCAGCACGTCCCAGGCGCCGGAGAAGAAGAACTTGGCGTTGTTGTCGTCGGGCGAACCAGCGAAGGGCTCGAGGTTGAACGGACCCTTGCCGTCCTTCAGACCGAGGGCCGTCTCGATGAACTGGCCCTGCAGCTGGCCGACCTTGTAGTTGTCGAACGTGGCGTAGTAGTCGACGTTCGGGGACTCGTTGATCAGGCGGTCGTACGCGATCACCTTCGCGCCCTTGTCCGCAGCCTGCTGCAGCACCGGGCCGAGCGCCTTGCCGTCGATGGAGGCGATGACCAGGACCTTGGCGCCCTGGTTGATCATGTTCTGCAGCTGCGTGACCTGCTGGTCCACCTTGTTGTCGGCGTACTGCAGGCTGGTCTGGTAGCCCGCCTTCTTCAGCAGGTCCTCCAGGTGGGCACCGTCACGGTTCCACCGCTCGAGGCTCTTGGTCGGCATCGCGATGCCGACCAGGGTGCCCGCCGCGTTCGCCGAGGTGGCGCCCCCGGCGGGAGTGTTGTTGGTGCGGGTGCTGCTGCATCCGGCGACCGAGGCGAGCGCGAGAGCCGCGCCCATCACGACCGCGACCAGCTTGGTCCGTGTCAACGTCATCGTCGTCCTGACCTCTCACAACACCGACCGGACCCCCCGGTCGGGTGCACGGCGCCGCTCCGTCGCGGGCCGCCGTCGTGGGGGCTCGGCGGCGCGTGCCGGCCGGAACCCCTTTTTGTTGTCGGGCAGAACTAAACCATCGTCGGACAGGGTCGGACAACGCTTCGACGGCTCGGCAAGGTCACAATGCGGCAACGGTGGTCGCGACGGGGTCAGGCGACCCAGGCCTCGGCGTCGTCCACGACGCCCCGCAGGACGGTCAGCGCGCCGCCCGCCATGGCAGGCAGCTCCCCGGCGCGGGCGCGGGTCACGGCCGGTGTGGACCAGGGGGCGAAGATCACCATCTGCTGCAGGCAGTCCTCGACCTGGCCGTGCAGGTGGTCGAACAGCTGACCGAAGCTGCCGCCCAGCACCACCTCGCCGATGTCGAGGATGTTCGCCGCCGCCGCGAGCGCGGTGCCGAGCATCCGACCGGCGTCCCGGACCGCCGCCAGCGGCTGGGCCTCGCCGCGCTCCGCAGCTGCCGCGAGGTCGGCGATCGTCGCTCCGCCCGGCATGCCGGCCGCCCGCAGCATCAGCGCCTGGCCGGCGAGCGCCTCGAGGCCACCCCGCTCGGCACCGAGGGCGGGTTCGACCACCACGTGCCCGATCTCACCGCTCCACCCGTGCCGGCCCGCGAAGATCTCGCCCTCGAGGACGATCGCACCACCGATGCCGAGCTCGCCGGAGACGTAGAAGAACGACGGCGCCACCCGGCCCCGACGTGCCCACGCCTCGGCCCGGGCAGCCAGGTTCGCCTCGTTCGCCAGGCTGGGCGGGAAGGCGGCCAGCACCGGGTGCCGGGACATCAGCCGCACGACGTCGACGTCGCGCCAGCCCAGGTTGGGCGCGTACCGCAGCGGACCGGTGACCCGGTTGACCAGGCCGGGCAGCGCCAGCGCCGTCCCCGCGACGCGCAGCCCCGCCTCCTGCAGGTCCAGGATCACCCGGCCGGCCAGGTCGGCGAGGCGACCCAGGGCGACCTCCGGGTCGCTGCCCCGCAGGTCCTCGTCGACCACGTGCTCGAACAGCACACGCCCGGCGAGGTCCACCGCGCGCAGGCCGTAGTAGTCGACGTTCACCTCCATGCCGAGGGCGGCCACCGTGCCGAGCGCCCCGGCCAGCGGTACCGCCGGCCGGCCGGCACGACCGACCAGCACCGGGTCGAGCTCGCGGACCAGCCCGGCGGACAGCAGCTGGTCGGCGATGCCGGAGACGGTGCCGCGGGACAGCCCGAGCGAGGCGGCGATCTGGGCGCGGGAGACGGGCTCACGGGCCTGCAGCACGGCGCCGAGCACGGCCGACAGCGGGGAGAGGCGCGCCGGGCGCGCGGCGCCGCGGCTGGCGGGGGCGTCCCCGTCGACGCCGTCGGGCTGCATGGCGCACACCCTAGCGGCGGGCGCGCTCACGCCCGTCGCTGCGCGCTCAGCGGCCGCGCAGCTCGACCCGGCGGATCTTGCCCGAGATCGTCTTGGGCAGGACGTCGACGAACTCGACGACGCGCGGGTACTTGTACGGTGCCGTGCGGGACTTCACGAACTGCTGGATCTCGTGCGCCAGGTCGGTGGACGCCGTGTACGGCTCCGCCAGGACGATGGTCGCCTTGACCACCACGCCGCGGATCTCGTCCGGGACGCCGGTGATCGCGCACTCCCGGACGGCGGGGTGGTCGTGCACGATCGACTCGACCTCGAAGGGTCCGACGCGGTAGCCGGAGGTCTTGATCATGTCGTCGGTGCGGCCGACGTACCAGAGGTAGCCGTCGGCGTCCGCCGTCGCCAGGTCGTGCGTGTGGTAGTACCCGTCGTGCCAGGCGGCATCGGTGATCGCGTCGTCGTCGGCGTAGCCGAGGAACAGGCCCAGCGGGCGGGCGTCGCGGTCGGCCCGGACGCAGATCTCGCCCTCCTCGCCCGGTGCCGCGACGGTGCCGTCCTCGCGGAGCAGCACCACGTCGTAGGCGGGCGACGGGGTGCCCATCGAGCCCGGGCGCGCGGGCTGCCAGTAGGCGGTGAACGCTGCGAGCGTCATCTCCGTCTGGCCGTAGCCCTCCTTGAGCTCCAGGCCGGTCAGGCCGCGGAACTTCTCGGCCACCACGGGGTTCATCGCCTCGCCGGCGGTGGTCGCGTGGCGCAGGTTCGACAGGTCGTAGCCGGACAGGTCCTCCGCGACCAGGAACCGGTAGATGGTGGGCGGGGCGCAGAAGGTCGTCACCTGCGCGTCGTGCAGGTGCTGGAGCATCTTCTTGGGGTCGAACCGGTCGAAGTCGTAGACGTCGACGGCGGCCTCCATCAGCCACTGCCCGTAGAGCTTGCCCCACACCGACTTGGCCCAGCCGGTCTCGGAGACCGTCAGGTGCAGGCCGTCCGGGTCGACGTGCTGCCAGTACTTGGCCGTGGGGATGTGCGCGACCGGGTAGCTGTGGTCGTGCAGCACCATCTTCGGCTCGGCGGTGGTGCCGGACGTGAAGTAGAGCAGCAGCGGGTCCGTGGCGACGGGGCGGTCGGGGCCCGTCGGGGCGACGAACGGCGGCGCGGCGGCGACGCCCGCGTCGAAGTCGTCCCAACCGTCGCGGGCCCCGTGGACCGCCGACCGGATCAGGCCGATGCCCAGGTCGGCGGCGGCCTCGTCGACCGCCGCGGCGACGTCGCCCTCCTGGGTGCAGACGACCGCGCGGATCTCGGCCTTGCGCAGGCGGTAGTGCAGGTCGTGGGTCTTCAGCTGGTTGGTGGCCGGCACCGCCACCGCGCCGATCTTGTGCAGACCGACGATCGCCCACCAGAACTGGGGGTGGCGCTTGAGGATCAGCAGCACCCGGTCGCCCTTGCGGACCCCGGCCTGCTGGAAGTACGACGCGGCCTGGTCCGACAGCCGCGCGATGTCGGCGAACGTGTACTCGGCCACCGCGCCCGAGTCGTCCGTCCAGCGCAGCGCTCGCTTGTCCGGGCTGCGCCGCGCCAGCTCGTCGACGACGTCGTACCCGAAGCTGAAGTCCGGCGGGCAGGTCAGCGAGAAGGCGGTGGGGTGGCCCTCGGCGCCCACGGTCTCGGAGAGGTAGCGCTGGTGCAGGGCAGGCATGTGACGGTCCTTGCGGGTGACGAGGAGGGGGTCACGACGAGCGTCCTGCGGGGGCGGCACGACGGCGACCCCGGCAGCCGTGCCTCGCGACGCTACTCCCCCGTACCGACCAGGACGTGGGCCGTCTCGCCCTCGGCCTGCGTCCTCAGTCCTCCCGCACCGCACGGTGCCGCAGGTGAGCTGTCGTGAGGGCCGCGAGCTGGATCGCGCGTTCCTCGGTGGAGCGTGCCCAGACGTCTGCCACGACCTCGCCATGCCCACCGACGATCGTCACGAGCATCTGGGAAGCCAGACGTCCCGCAACGAAGAGCCTCAGCTGGTCCGGCGTTTCGATGGCCCATCGCACGGGCTGTGCGCCCATCCGGACACCACCGTTGGTCGGAACCCACTCGACGGTCCCGGGTGAGAATCGCAGAGTTCCGGGCAACGTGACGTTCGGATTGCTCGTCTTGATCCGGGACGCCGCCGTCATCGCCGCCCAGGTGGGAAGCAGGGCCGGACAGCTGTCGCCAGTCGGGCGGCCAGCCCGGACCCGGATTGCGAGCACGAGTGCGGCGAACATGATCAGCCCGATCGTCGCCACGAGGAGCGTGGGCACAAGGCCCGCCACAACAGCTTGTCGTACGAGCAGAAGGACCACGAGGGCGCCGCCCACCGCGATCTGCGTCCTCCTGCCCTTCATCCGCTCGCTGGCATAGCCGTCGGGAATCGCACTTCCAGGTCGATCGCCTTGCACGCGCGGGCCCCCTCTCGCAACCGGCTGCTCCAGCCGGCTGTGCGACGGTACCCGGGCAGGACGCCCCCGACGGGGCCTCTCAGGTGCCCCGCTCGGGCGCCAGGCGGTGGGAGGCCACGAGCGCCAGCAGGTGGAAGGCCTGGGCCTCCGCGGAGCGGCCCGCATAGTCGAAGTGCGGGGCACCGCACACCGGCTCGACGAAGCCCTCCGGGGACACGTGCGCGACGGCGGTGGCGAGCAGCGAGCGGGCGGTGGCGGTGTACGAGTCCGGCGGCAGCCAGCCGTCCGCCACACCCGTGAACAGGGCGTACGCCAGCATCTGCGCGACGTCGAGCTCGGTGAAGGTGGAGTCGTCGTCGAGCACGTCGTGGAACGTGCCGTCCGGTTCGCGGTGCGCGAGGCAGGCGTCGATGACGGTGCGGGCGTGGGCGGTGGCGACGGCGTGCAGCTCGTGGGAGGGGTCCGCCAGCAGGTGGACAGCCCGGGCGAGGCCGGCGACCACCCAGCCGTTGCCGGTGCCCCAGTGCGCGGCGCGCAGCAGCGTGCCGGAGTCCTCGTCGTACTGGTGGGCGTACAGGCCGGACGACGGGTCGAACAGCCGGTCGGCGTGCCCGCGCAGCTGACGCAGCGCCTCGTCCGGACGGCCGGCGAGCACCAGCACCGGGAGCAGCATGTAGACCGAGTCGACCCACACCTGGTGCGTGCCTTCGAGGTGGAACAGCGTGCCGTCGCCGGCCCGCGGACAGGTGTCGAGCAGCCAGCGCACCTGCCGGTCGAACGCTGCCGCGCACTCCGCCGACCCGGTCCGGGTCGCGACGCGGTGCACCACCTCGCCGAGCGCGCCGCAGTTGACCAGGCCGGAGTCACCCAGCTCGCCGAGCCGCCCGTCCGCCGTCTGCCGCGTCACGGCGTCGAGCGCGAGCGGCACCGCCAGGTCGTCGCGGCCGAGGTCGAGCAGCGCGTGCGAGGCGACGCCCTGCTCCCACGAGTGCCGCTGCATCGCCAGCAGGGCGCGCAGCACGGGCGTGAGGGTCACGTCGTCGTCCACCCGCCGATCATGCGTCAGCGCACGTGGACGGGCCGGTCGGCGGTGGGTTCCCTACGCTGGCGCCAGGCCCAGGGCGAGGAGGTCGGTGTCGGTGACGTCGCGTGAGCAGGGCCCGTCGAGGCGGTTCGACGCGGAGCCGGGCACCGATCCGGAGCACTGGTTCCTCTCCGCGACGGACCGCGGCAACCCGGACACCGTGCTGGACAGCCGGCACGCCGACGGTCTCGCGTGGACCCTCGGCAACGAGGTGACGCCCCTGGTGCACGGCTCGGCGTACTTCGCGGCGCTGCTCGCGGCCGTCCAGGCGATGGACGACGGGGACCTGCTGCTGTTCACCGACTGGCGCGGCGACCCCGACGAGCGGCTCGGTGGACCGGGCACCGAGGTGGGGCCGGTGTTCGCGGCGGCCGCCGCACGTGGCGTGGACGTGCGCGGGCTGGTGTGGCGGTCCCACTGGGACCGGTTCCGGTTCAGCGCGGCGCAGAACCGGCACCTCGGCGAGGAGATCGAGGCGGCCGGCGGGCAGTGCCTGCTGGACATGCGGGTGCGCCCGCTGGGGTCCCACCACCAGAAGCTGGTGGTGCTGCGGCACCGCGACCGGCCGCAGGACGACGTGGCCTTCATCGGCGGCATCGACCTGTGCCACAGCCGGCACGACGACGAGGCCCACCACGGGGACCCCCAGCCGGTGGAGATGGCGCCGGTCTACGGGCCGACCCCGCCGTGGCACGACGTGCAGCTGCAGATCCAGGGTCCGGCGGTCGGCGACGCCGAGGCGGTGTTCCGCGAGCGCTGGCAGGACGGGACGCCGCTGACGCTGAACCCGTTGCGCCGGCTCGAGGACCGGCTGCGCGGCACCCGCACCCGGGTGCGACCGCTGCCGCCGCAGCACCCCGACCCGGAACCGTGCGGCACCGCCGCCGTGCAGCTGCTGCGCACCTATCCCCCGCGGCTCCCGGCGTACCCGTTCGCACGCCGGGGCGAGCGCTCGGTGGCGCGGGGGTACATCGCGGCGCTGCGCCGCGCGCAGCGGCTGGTGTACCTGGAGGACCAGTACCTGTGGTCGGCGGACGTGGCAGCCGCGTTCGCCGGGGCGCTGCGGCGCTCGCCGGACCTGCGGCTGGTGGTGGTGGTGCCCCTGCACGCCGACCAGGGCGGACGCGACGCCGAGGTGCCCACCGAGCTGGGGCGGCTGCACGCGCTGCGGCTGCTGCGGCGGGCCGGCGGCCGGCGGGTGGGCATCTACGGCGTGGAGAACGAGGCCGGGACGCCGATCTACGTGCACGCCAAGGTGTGCGTGGTGGACGACGCGTGGGCGTGCATCGGGTCGGACAACGCAAACCGGCGGTCGTGGACGCACGACAGCGAGCTGAGCGCGGCGTTCGTCGAGGGGACGACCACCGGCACGGCCCGGTCGTTGCGCGTCGAGCTGGCCGCCGAGCACCTCGGGGCGGCGGCGCCCGACGACCTGGACGACCCGGTCGGGTGGTTCGAGGCGTACCGCTCCGCGGCGGCGGCGCTCGACGCGTGGTACGCGGGTGGACGACGAGGGCCGCGACCGCCGGGACACGTGCGCGCGTACCGGCCGGGGCACATCGGCGTGCTCGACCGGCTGTGGGCCGAGCCGTTCTACCGGTGGGTGTACGACCCGGACGGCCGGACGCCGGCGGACCGGCTCGCGCGGCGGTTCTGACCTGCCACCGAGCGACCTCAGCCGAGGTCGTTGCGGAACCGCCCGGTGACGTCGTCCACCGCCGCCCCCACGGTCGGCGCGAACCGGTCCGGGCCGAACCGCTCGTCGAGGCCCAGCCGGTGCAGGCGGTCCCGCACCGGGTCCTTCATCTCGGCGATCACCAGCCGGATGCCGCGGGAGGCGAGGTGGTCGTCGAGCTCCACGAGCTCGTCCACCGCGGTGGCGTCCACGTCCGTGATCGGCTCCGCGGCGAGGATCACCGTGCTGACCGGGTCGGCGGCGGCGTCGACCACCGCACGCACGTAGTCGTCGAAGATCCGGCCGTTGGCGAAGAACAGCGGCGCGTCGAACCGGACGATCACCAGCCCGGGGATCCGCTCGGCGGCGGGGTTGCGGCTCAGGTCGTGGTAGCCGCGGACGCCCGGCACCAGCCCGAGCTCAGCGCGGTACGGCCGCCACGCCTGCTGCACGAAGGCGAGGAACGACAGCACGACGGCGACGACGATGCCGCGCAGCACGCCGACCAGGACGATCCCGCCGAGGGCCGCCACCGACAGCAGCCCCTCCACCGGGCTGGTCCGCAGCAGCCGCACGAACCCCGGCACGTCCACCAGGCCGGCCGCGGCGACGATCACCACCGCGGCGAGCGTCGCGGACGGCAGGTACGCGGTCACGCCGGGCGCGGCGAGCACGAAGGCCGCCACCAGCAGCGCACCGACCACCCCGACCAGCTGCGTGCGGCCGCCGGCCTGCTCCGCGACGGCGCTGCGCGACGACGACGCCGACACGGGGAACCCACCGGTGAACCCGCCGACCAGGTTGGCCACCCCGATCGCACCCATCTCGTGGCTGCCGTCCACCGAGTCGCCGCGCCGGGCGGCCAGCGTGCGGGACAGCACGCCGGTGTCGGCGAACGCGATCAGCGCGATGCCGAGCGCGGGGCCGGCGAGGGCCGCGACGTCGTGCCACGTGATGCCGGTCAGCGCCGCTGCGGGCAGACCGGCCGGCAGCGCCCCGACCACCGGCAGCCGAGCGCGCCAGCCGAGGGCGGCCACCAGCGCCGTCGAGACGACGACGGCGACCAGCACGCCGGGGATCCGGCCGACCACCCGGCGCCCGGCGAGCAGCCGCAGGCCGAGGATCACCGCAAGGGACCCGAGACCGAACGTGAGCGCCGTGACGGTGGTGCGGCCGTCGGCGATCCCGCGGGCCGTCTCCGCCACCTGCTGCAGCGGCGAGTCCGTGCCGATCGAGAAGCCGAGCAGCTTGGGCAGCTGGCCGACCACCACCACCAGCGCGATGCCGTTGAGGTAGCCGATGCGGATCGGCTTGGACAGCAGGTCGGTCACCAGGCCCAGCCGCAGCACGCCGCCGAGCAGCAGCACCGCGCCGACCAGCAGCGCGAGCACGCCGCCGAGGGCGATCGCGCGGCGGTCGTCGCCGAGCGCCAGGGGGACCACCGCGGCCGCGATGATCGGCGCGAGCGAGGAGTCCGGGCCCAGCACCAGGACGCGCGACGGGCCGACCAGCGCGTACACCAGCAGCGGCACGACGGTCGCGTACAGCCCGGCCTGCGGCGGGAGCCCGGCGGCCTGCGCGTACCCCATGCCGGCCGGGATCAGCAGGGCGGTGACGACGACGCCGGCGGTGAGGTCCTCGCGCAGCCACGCGCGCCGGTAGCCCCGCGCGACTCCCACCCCGGGCAGCAGGTGCACGAGCCGGTGGCCCATGCACCGACCCTAGTGAGCGGCCCGCCGCATCGGTCCTGGTGCGGTGCGTGCTCCGCGTGCCGCGGCGAGCCGTGGACGGAGGTGCGGATCACGGCAGATGCCGCGAAGGTGTGCGATGTGACAGCGGCCTCTGCGCTCGGCGCGACGACTGCCGTCGTCGTCCTCGCCCTGGTGCTCGGGTTCGCGGTCAGCCGCCCGCGCGGGCTGCCGGAGGCGGTGGCCGCCGTGCCGGCGGCGGTGCTGGTGCTGGTGGTCGGGCTGGTCCCCTGGCGTGCGGCGTGGGACGAGATCTCCGGGCTCGCGCCGACCGTCGGGTTCCTCGCCGCGATCCTGGCGCTGGCGGAGCAGGCCCGCGCGCACGGCGTGTTCACGTGGGCCGGTGAACGGATGGCGCGGGCGTCGAACGGCTCGGCGCCGCGGCTGCTCGGCGCCGTGTTCGTGGTGGCCGCGGCGACCACCGCGGTGCTGAGCCTGGACGCCACCGTGGTGCTGCTGACGCCCGTCGTGCTGGCCGCCACCACCGCCATCCGCGCACGGCCGCGTCCCGGCGTCTACGCCTCCACCCACCTGGCGAACTCCGCCTCGACGCTGCTGCCGGTGTCGAACCTGACCAACCTGCTGGCGTTCGGTGCCGCCGGGCTGTCGTTCGCGGGGTTCAGCGCGTTGATGGCGCTGCCGTGGTTGGTGACGGTGGCCGCGGAGTACGTCGTCTTCCGACTGTTCTTCCGCTCCGACCTGCGCACGCCCGTGCACACGACGCCGGTGGAGGTCGGTCCGGCGCCGGTGTTCGCCCTGGTGGTGCTGGGTGCGGCACTGGTCGGCTTCGCCGCCGCCGAGCCGATCGGCGTGCCCCCGGCGCTGGTCGCGGTGGTCGCCGTCGTCGTGCTGGCGGCGCGGAACCTGCGGCACGCGCCCGTGCCGACGCTGCGCCGGCTGGTGCACGCGGCCAACCCGGTGTTCCTGCTGTTCGTGCTGGCCCTCGGCGTGGTGGTGCTGGGCGTGCGGCTCGGGCCGCTCGGCAGCGGGCTGGCGCACCTGGTGCCGACGCGTGCCGACCTGCCGGGGCTGCTGCTGGCCGCCGGGCTCGCGGCGGTGGCGGCGAACGTGCTGAACAACCTGCCGGCGACCCTGGTGCTGGTGCCGGTGGTGGCGCACTCCCCGGCGCTGGTGCTGGCGACGTTGCTGGGCCTGAACATCGGCCCGAACCTGACCTACGTGGGGTCGCTGGCCACGCTGCTGTGGCGGCAGGTGCTGCACGGCCACGGCAAGGCGCCGTCCACGTCGGTGTTCGTGCGGCTGGGGCTGGCGACGGTGCCGGTGACGCTGGTGCTGGCGGTGGTGGCGCTTTGGGTGTCGGTGCGGATCGGAGGCGTGCGATGAGGGCGGTCGTCTGGTTGGTGGAGGGCACCTGGGAGGCGTGCGTCGACGCTGCGGCGGGGCTCGGGCTCACCGACGTGCGCCTGGTGCACGTGCTCGACGAGGAGACCGAGGCCGGGTGGGAGGGCGGCCCGCTGGGGCTGATGGGCCGCGGACGACGACGGCCCGACGAGCGGCTCGGGCGCACCGGCAACCCGCTCGACGAGGCGGGGAGCCACCTGCTGACCGCGGCGGCGGCCCGGCTCGGCGGCCGGTCCGGCGGCGCCGGCAACCCCGGCGCAGGCCCGGAGGTGCTCCAGCTGCGCGGCCGCACCGAGACCGCGGTGCTGGACGCCTGCGTCGGCGCGGACCTGCTGATCTGCGCGCGCGACGGCGTCCGCACCGAACGGGGTCCGCACAGCCTGAGCAAGGTGACCCGCTACGTGGTGGACCACGCGCCGTGCGCGGTGCTGCTGGTCTGGCCCGAGGAGGTGCCGGCCGGCGTCGACCTGCCGCCGGCACCCCGTCACTAGGCACTAGCCGGCCGAGGCGAGCACTTTGCAGCGAGGTGAGCAGAACGAACTGCTCGTCTCGATGCGAGCTGCTCACCTCGGGCGCATGCGCACGTCGGTCACGCCGGGAGGGCCGCAGACTCCAGCTCCTGGGCCTGGTCGACGACGGCGTCGACCACCGTTCCGTGGGCCGCGAGGTCGGGGGCGAGCAGACCGAGGACACGGGCCGCCGCGTCCCGCAGCGTGCCGCCGACCAGGGGCGACAGCTCCTCGAGCCGGGCGTCCGTCACCGCCGCACCGTGCCCGCGCAGGTGGCACACCCAGGCGGCGAGCGGTCGGACGGCACCGACCGGCAGCCGGCCCGCGGCCAGCTCGAGGCGCAGCACGGGCAGCGTGCGGATGGGCAGCTTCTGGGAACCGTCGAACGCGATCTGGTCGAGCCGGTGCGCCATCCGCGGGTTGGCGAACCGGTCGGTCAGCGCCGTCCGGTACGCGGCGACGTCGGCGGCGGGGAGGGTCAGGTGCGGGGAGGCGGCGTCCCACCACTCCTCGATCCACGCGCGGCACACCTCGTCGCGCATCGCGTCGGCGACGGTGACGTGCCCGCGGAGCGAGGCCGCATAGGCCAGCATCGAGTGGGCCCCGTTCAGCAGCCACAGCTTGCGCTGCTCGAACGGCGCCACGTCGGTGGTGAACGTCGCGCCCGCGTCCTGCCAGGCGGGACGGCCGGCGGCGAACCGGCCGCTGAGCACCCACTCGGTGAACGGTTCGGTGACCACGGGGGCGCGGTCCTGCACGCCGGTGCCGGCTGCCACGGCGGCCAGGTCGGCGGCTGTGGGCTCGGGCGTGATGCGGTCGACCATCGTCGTCGCGAACCCGACCGACTCCTCGATCCACGACCGCAGTGCGGGGTCCACCTGCTCGGCGAGGCCGCGCAGCACGCGAGCGACCGCGGCACCGTTGTCCGGCAGGTTGTCGCACGGCACCACGGTCAGCGGTCCGGCGTCCGCCCGACGACGAGCCAGCAGCCCCGCGACCAGGCGCGCCGGTGCGGTGCGCACCAGCGCGGTCGGGTCGAGGCGCAGCGTCTCGAGGTCCGCGGCCAGCTCGGGCCGGCCGACGGCGGGATCGCCGGCGGCGTCGCGCACGTACCCCGCCTCGGTGACCGTCGTCGTCACCACCTGCACCGTCGGGTCGGCGAGGTAGCCGAGCCAGGCCTCGTGCTCGTCCGCCGCATGTGCCCGCGCCACGGCGGGCACCACCTCGAACTCGTCGCGCTCCGGCCCACGCGTCACCAGGGTGTACAGGCCGTCCTGCGCCGCCATGGCCCGCGCCAGGTCCGGCGACCGCCCCGTGAACGCCGCGATCCCCCACTCGCCACCGTCGCTCGCGTGCGCGGTGTACCAGGCCTGATGGGCGCGGAAGAAGTTGCCGAGCCCCAGGTGCACGTGCCGCACCGGCGGTGCCAAGGTGCTGCGGACGAGCTCGCTCACAGCTTGAACACCTCGCGCGCGCGGCCGGCGACCAGGTCGATCGCGGTGTCCATCGCCTCGTCCTCCTCGAGCCGGTGCTCCGCGACCAGCTGCGCCAGGAACCCGGCGTCCAGCCGCCGCGACATGTCGTGCCGCGCGGGGATCGAGCAGAACGCCCGCGTGTCGTCGATGAACCCGGCGGTACGCGAGAAGCCGATCGTCTCGGTGATCGCCGACCGCCACCGGCGGATCGAGTCGGGGGCGTCGAGGAACCACCACGGCGCCCCCACGTACACCGCCGGGTAGAACCCGGCGAGCGGCGCCAGCTCACGGGAGAACACCGTCTCGTCCAGCGTGAACAGCACGAGGTTGAGGTTGGGGTGCGTGCCGAACCGCTCGAGCAGGGGACGCAGGGGCTCGGTGAAGTCGCCGCGCAGCGGGATGTCGTGCCCGGTGTCCGGCCCGAACCGCAGCTTGGACGGGGTGTGGTGGCCGCGCAGCACGCCGGTGTGCAGCGTCATCGTCAGCCCGTCGTCGCAGGCCATCCGGGCCATCTCCAGCAGCATGTGCCGGCGCAGCGCGACGGACTCGTCCGACGTCGCCGTGCCCGCGAGCGCCGCGGCGTAGATCCGCTCGGCCTCGATGGGCTGCAGCGGGTACGTGCCGGCGTCGACGTGCGCGTGGTCGGCGGAGCGCGCGCCGTGCTCGACGAAGTACCGCCGCCGGGCCTCCATCGCGGTGACCCACCCGGCGTACGTCCCGGTGTCGACGTCCGCCACCTCGCCGAGCCGGCGCACGGCCTCCGCCCACCCGGGCTCGGCCGACTCCAGGTACCGGTCCGGCCGGAAGGTCGGGATGACGCGACCGCCGAACGTCGGGTCGGCCGCGAGCGCGTCGTGCACGGCGAGGTCGTCGCAGGGGTCGTCCGTGGTGGCCAGCACGTCGAGCCGGAACCGGTCGAACAGGGCCCGCGGGCGGTACTCGGGCGTGGCCAGCCGCGCGGCGAGCTGGTCGTAGATGGCGTCGGCCGTCTCGGCGGAGGGCCGCAGCGTCACGTCGAACAGCTCGGACAGCTCCGACTCGAGCCAGTACCGCACCGGCGTGCCGCGGAACACCGACCAGTGCGTGCACAGCAGCCGCCATGCGTTCCGCGCGGCGGCCTCGTCCAAGGGTCCCTGGCCCACACCGAGGTCCTCGAGCGGGACGCCCGACGCGTGCAGCAGGCGCGTCACGTAGTGGTCCGGGGTGACGAACAGCGCCGCCGGGTCGGCGAACGGCACGTCGTCGAGCAGCATCCGGGGGTCGACGTGGCCGTGCGGGGACACGAGCGGGAGGTCGCGCACCGCCTCGTACAGCGTCCGGGCGAGACCGCGGACGGACGGGTCGACGGGCAGCAGGCGGTCGGGGTGGACGACCAGGCCGGCGGTGGGGGTGGGCATCGGTGCGGCCTTTCGCACGGGAGGGCTGGTGGGGTGCTGCGAGGCGCCGACGACGGGCCGACGACGTGGCGAGGTGAGGGTCAGGTGACGGTGCCCAGCTGCCAGGGCACGAACTCCTCCTGCCCGAGGTCGAGGCCTTCGCTGACCGTCTCCTGCCCGGAGGCGACGGCGATGATCCGCTCGAAGATCTCGTCGCCCACCTGCTCCAGCGTGGCGGTGCCGTCGACGATGCGGCCGCAGTTGACGTCCATGTCGTCGGACATCCGCTCGAACATCTCGGTGTTGGTGGCGAGCTTGATGGACGGCGCCGGGCGGCAGCCGAACACCGACCCGCGGCCGGTGGTGAAGCACACGACGGTGGCGCCGCCGGCGACGATGCCGGTGACGGAGACCGGGTCGTACCCCGGGGTGTCCATGAACACGAGCCCGCGGCTGGTGATCGGCTCGGCGTACTCGACCACTGCCGACAGGTCGGCCTGGCCGCCCTTCGCCACGGCGCCGAGCGACTTCTCGAGGATCGTCGTCAGACCGCCCGCCTTGTTGCCCGGCGACGGGTTGTTGTCCAGCGTGCCGCCGCCGGCCGCCGCGTACCCCTGCCACCAGTCCAGCCGGTCGAGCAGCTTGCGCCCGACCTGCTCGGACACCGCGCGCCGGGTCAGCAGGTGCTCGGCGCCGAACACCTCCGGCGTCTCGGCCAGCACCGACGTCCCGCCAGCGGCCACCAGCAGGTCGGAGGCCCGGCCCAGCGCGGGGTTCGCGGTGATGCCGGAGTAGCCGTCCGAGCCGCCGCAGTTCAGGCCCAGCACCAGCTCGCTGATGGGGATCGGCTCCCGACGGCGTTCGTCGAGCACCGGCAGCATCGCCATGATCTGCGCCACGCCCTCACGCACGGTGGCTCGCACGCCGCCCGTGTCCTGGATGGTCAGCGTGTGCACCAGCGTGTCCGACGGCAGGCCCAGCCCGTCGACCAGCGACTGGACCGGCACCATCTCGCACCCGAGTCCGAGCACCAGCACGCCGCCGACGTTGGGGTGCCGCGCGTACCCCCGCAGCGTGCGCACCAGGGCGTTCGCCCCCTCGCTGCCGGGCACCAGGCCGCAGCCGCTGCCGTGGGTCAGCGCGATCACGCCGTCGACGTGGGGGTAGGCCGCCAGGGCGGCGGGGCCGCGGAACTGGTCGGCGATCATCTTGGCCGTCGACGCCGAGCAGTTGACCGACGTGACGATCGCGACGTAGTTGCGGGTGCCCGCGCGGCCGTCGGCCCGGCGGTAGCCGTCGAACGTCCGACCCTCCGGCGGGGTGGGGAGCGTGGCGTGCACGGTGCCGAACTCGTGGGCGCGGACGGTCTCGTCCATGCCGAGGTTGTGGGTGTGCACGTGGTCGCCGGGCGCGATGTCGGCCGTCGCCCGGCCGATGGACTGCCCGTACTTGTGCACGACGCCCCCCGCCGGCACGGCGCGCAGCGCCAGCTTGTGGCTGCGCGGCACGTCGCCGGGCAGCACCAGCGTGGTGTCCCCGACCGTGAGGCGGGTCCCCGCCGGCAGGTCGGCGGTGGCGATCGCGACGTCGTCGTCCGGACGCAGGACCAGGAGTCGATCCGCTGCCATGGCGTCTCCTCGTTGAAACACGATGCGCATGTTGTGCAACAGCGGCGAAGGTAGCACCGGATGAGCCAACCGCGACGATATTGGTGTCTGACCTGGGGCTTCGTGAGAGCGGACGCGGTGAGGTCACGTTTCGGGCATCACTGGCAGATCACCTCTTGACGTGACGATGAACACGTTTGCATACTCGGCGCAGCCACACCCGTGGCGGGAGGCACCAACGGAGGTGAGCCTGTGGCGGTCAGCGCGCGGGACGTGGCCCGGGTGGCCGGTGTGTCCGTCTCCACCGTGTCGCGTGCCCTCTCCCGGCCCGACGACCTCGCCCCCGAGACGTTGGCGAAGGTGCTCGAGACGGCCCGCATGCTCGGCTACCGGCCCAACCCGGCGGCCCGGGGCCTGATCACCGGCCGCACCGGCACGATCGGGCTGATCGTCCCCGACCTGGAGAACCCGTTCTTCTCCTCGGTGACCAAGGGCGTGCAGGCGCGGGCCCGTGCGGCCGGCTACGGCGTCGTGATCGCCGACTCGGACGAGGACCCGTCGCAGGAGGCCGACCTGGTGCGGGAGATGTCCCGCCAGGTCGACGGCGTGGTGATGTGCTCGCCGCGCTCCCCCGACGACGTGCTGGCCGCGCTCGCCACCGAGACCACGCTGGTGCTGGTCAACCGGCGCTGCGGCTCGTTGCCCGCCGTGCTGATCGACAACCTCGAGGGCGTCCGGCTGGCCCTGGAGCACCTGCGGGCCCTCGGCCACCGCACCATCGCGTATGTCGGCGGACCGGCCACCTCGTGGTCCAACCGGGCGCGGCTGACCGCGGCCCGCGCCATCGTCTCGGAGCACCCGGACACCGAGCTGGTGGACCTGGGCTCGTTCCAGCCCTACGTCTCCGGCGGCATCGCCGCCGGTGACCTCCTCATCGCCTCCGGCGCCAGCGCCGCGCTGGCGTACAACGACCTGGTCGCCTTCGGCCTGCTGGACCGGCTGAAGCAGCGCGGCGTGCAGGTGCCGGACGACATCTCGGTGGTCGGCGTCGACAACATCCCGATGTCCGCCCTGAGCTCGCCGGCGCTGACCAGCGTCGGCATCCCGCTGGTCAACTGCGGGCGCGCCGGAGCTGACGTGCTCGTCTCCCTGCTGCGGCACCCCGACCAGCCGCCCACCCACCACCACGACCTGTCGTTCCAGCTGGTCGTGCGTGACTCCACGGCTCCTCGCCGTAGCAGCGAGAGCCTGCGCGACACCGCCTGACCGCTCGACCGCTCGTTCCACACCGACGGCAGCATCCGGGCGACGAGGCCCGGTCTACTCCAGAGAGAAGGCTGTCCATGAGAAAGCACACCTCTGCCCGGCTCGGTGCCGGGCTCCTGGTCCTAGGGCTCGCACTCACCGCCTGTGCCGCCCCGAAGACCGGGTCGTCCTCGGCAGGGACCGGGGCGGCGGCGGCCACGGCCGGCGGCGTGCCGGCCAAGCCGTCCGCCCCGGTGACGCTCGACATCCTCGACGTCGCCGGCAACCAGAAGCTGACCGGCCCGATGGTCGACGCCTTCGTCAAGGCGCACCCGGACATCATCAGCTCGGTCAAGTGGGAGAGCGCCGGCGCTCCTGACCTCGTCGGCACCATCAAGCCGCAGGTCGACAGCAAGAACCTCAAGGTCGACCTGGTGATGACCGGGACGGACGGGCTGTCCGCCGGCATCGGGCAGAACCTGTGGATCCCCATCGCCAAGGACTACGCGTCGCAGCTGTCCAACATGAAGAACTACCTCGACCCGGCCGCCAAGATGCAGGACCTGGCGCAGGGCTTCGGCGTGGTCACCACGTACTACCCGTCGGGCCCGCTGCTGCAGTACGACCCCGCCGTCGTCACCGACGTCCCGAAGACGCCGGAGGCGCTGCTCGCGTGGGCCAAGGCGCACCCCGGCAAGTTCGGCTACGCCCGCCCCGCGAACTCCGGCCCGGGCCGCACCTTCCTGATGGGCCTGCCGTACATGCTCGGTGACAAGGACCCGTCGGACCCGGTCAACGGCTGGGACAAGACGTGGGCCTACCTGAAGGACCTCGGCTCGACGATCAGCACCTACCCGACGGGCACCGGCCAGGTGATCTCCAACATGGCCGACGGCACGTGGGCGATGGTGCCCACCACCACGGGCTGGGACATCAACCCCCGCGCGCTCGGCCAGGAGCCGAAGACGATCGCCGCGGCGCCGTTCGACAGCTTCACGTGGGTGACGGACGCGCACTACGCCGTGATCCCCAAGGGCCAGAGCGCCGACAAGGTGTCCGCGATCCTCAACCTGCTGCAGTACATGCTGACGCCCGAGGTCAACGCGATGGCCTACGACACCGGGTACTTCTACCCCGGGCCCGCCGTGAAGGGCGCCACGCTCGACAAGGCCCCCGCCAAGAGCCAGCAGACCATCAAGGACTTCGGCCGTGACTGGTACGACGCCCTGATCGACAAGATGCCCAAGGCCGTGCCGCTCACCCCGGACCAGATGGTCAAGGCGTTCGACATCTGGGACCGCGAGGTCGGCTCCGGGAAGTTCAAGGCGAAGTAACCATGACGATCACTGCCAGCAAGTTCCAGTCCCTCGAGCTCCGAGGTGTCGGTCGCAGCTTCGGTGGCGTGGACGCGCTGGTGGGCCTCGACCTGACGGTCCGGGCGGGCGAGTTCATCGCCCTGCTCGGGCCGTCAGGCTGCGGGAAGTCCACGGCGCTGAACTGCCTCGCGGGGCTGCTCCCGCTCACTCACGGCCAGATCCTGGTGGACGGCACGCGGGTGGACACCGTCGCCGCGGAGAGCCGGGACTTCGGCATGGTGTTCCAGAACTACGCGCTGTTCCCGCACCTGACGGTGGAGAAGAACATCGCCTTCGGGCTGCAGATGCGCAAGGTGCCCAAGGCGGAGCTGAAGCGCCGCGTGGCCGAGGCGATCGCCCTGGTGAAGCTCGAGCAGCACGCCACCAAGCTGCCCGGTCAGCTGTCCGGCGGTCAGCAGCAGCGGGTGGCGATCGCCCGTGCGGTGGTGATGGAGCCGCGGCTGGTGCTGATGGACGAGCCGCTGTCCAACCTCGACGCCAAGCTGCGGCTGGAGATGCGCACCGAGATCCGCCGGCTGCACCAGTCGCTGGGGCTGACGACGATCTACGTCACGCACGACCAGGAGGAGGCCCTGTCGATGGCCGACCGGCTGGTGGTGCTGCGGGAGGGGCGCGTGCAGCAGATCGGCACGCCCGAGGAGATGCACAACCTCCCGGCGAACTGGCACGTGGCCGACTTCATGGGCTACCGGAACCTGGTCGACCTCGACGTGGTGTCGGTGGACGGTCCGAACGTGACCGTGGCCGGCAACGGGGTCGTGCTGCACGGCACGGCCGTGGGCGCCGTCGCAGCCGGCACCGCGGTGCGGGCGGCGATCCGGCCCGAGGACCTCGTGGTGGTGTCACCGTCGCTGCCCGTTCGGGGTGGCAACAGCGCCAAGGCGACCGTCTCCGTGGTCGAGTACCACGGCCGGGAGTTCGCCGTGGGGGTCACCACGCCCGGCGGGCAGCTGCTGCACGTGCGGTCCGACCACGCCCCGGCGGTCGGCAGCACCGTCGAGCTCACCGCGGACCCGGCGCGCGTGCTCGTCTACCCGCTGGCGCTGCAGGGCGCCGGCGGGCCCTCCGAGGAGGAGAGCGAGCTGCTCGAGGTGCGCCGATGAGCTCCGCGACCGTGGGACGGCCCCACGGGCGCACCCGGTCGACGGCCAGCCTGCGGCACCGGCTCGCCGAGCGCGGCATCGACGTGTCGCTGCTGATGCTGCTGCCGGCGCTGGTGATCGCGATCGGGCTGTTCGTCTACCCGTTCTCCTACGGCATCGGCCTGACGTTCCAGCCGACGCCGGCCACGCAGCAGCAGTGGGGCGGCGGGGTGCTGGCCAACTACCTCGCCTTCTTCAAGGACCCGTTCGTCTTCAACTCCGTGTGGCTGACGATGCGGCTGGCGCTGCCCGCGGCGCTGTTCAACGTGCTGGCCTCGGTGCCGATGGCGTTCAAGCTGCGCAAGCGGTTCCGCGGCAAGAAGCTGCTGACCACGCTGCTGGTGCTGCCGATCACGCTGGGCACGGTGCTGACCGCCCAGGGCCTGCTGATCTTCGCCGGCCGGCAGGGGTGGCTCAACCGGTTCCTCATCCAGATCGGAGTCATCCACGACCCGTTGCACCTGGTGAACAACTACGTCGGCGTGTTCCTGTCGCTGGTGATCTCGGGGTTCCCGTTCGCGTTCCTGCTGATCTCGTCGTACCTGTCCGGCATCGACCCGTCGATCGAGGCGGCGGCGAAGACGATGGGCGCCGGGTGGGGTCAGCGGTTCCGGCGCGTGGTGCTACCGCTGCTGGCTCCGGGGCTCGCGACGACGTTCATCCTCACGTTCGTCCTCGCGTTCAGCGTGTTCCCGTCGGCTCGCCTGGTCGGTGACGCCAGCGGTGCCACCCGCGTGATGGCGCTGATGGCCTACCGCGCGTTCGGTGAGCAGACGGACTACCCGATGGCCTCGACGATCGCCCTGATGATGGGCGTGGTCGAGCTGCTGGTGATCGCGCTGGTGCTGCTGTGGAGGTCGTTCCTCTACAAGGGCTCGACCGGAGGGAAGGGCTGATGGCCGCCGAGACCGTCGTCACGCCGGGCCTCGACCCGGCACCGACCAAGAAGGTCAAGCCGCGGGACGCCGCGCGGGTCCCCGGCGAGCGGTCGCTGGTCGCCTCCCCCACCACGTGGGTGGTGTGGGCCGCCACGGCGGCGTTCTTCGTGCTGCTGATCGGCATCCTGGTCAGCGTCGTCGTCGACTCGTTCGGCAAGTCGTGGTTCCGCGGCTGGCTGCCGGAGAGCTGGAGCAGCAGCTGGTACAAGGGCGCCTGGGACCAGTACGGGATGACGCAGATCATCGGCGTGACGCTCGGCGTCGCCGCCGCGGTGATCGTCGTCTCCGTGGTGGTCGGCGTGCCGGCCGCCTACCTGCTGGCGCGGCGCAACTTCCCGTTCAAGCGCGCCGTCACCCTGCTGTTCCTGCTGCCGGTGCTGATGCCGCCGATCACCTACGGCATCCCGCTGGCGACCGTGATGTACAACCTGGACCTGTCCCGGACGCTGACCGCGGTGATCCTGGTCAACCTGGTGCCGTCCGTGCCGTTCGTGATCATGACCATGACGCCGTTCATCGAGCAGATCAACCCGAGCATCGAGGCGGCGGCCCGGATGTCCGGCGCCCGCATGCGGCAGGTGTTCACCAAGATCCTGTTCCCGCTGCTGGTGCCCGGCGTGCTCGCGTCGTCGATCCTGGTGCTGGTCCGGACGGTCGGCATGTTCGACCTGACGTTCCTGGTGTCCGGTCCGGGGACGGACACGCTGGTGGTCGCGATCTACCGCGCCATGACCGCCGCGGGTGGCGGTGAGGCGCGGCAGCTGATCTCCGCGATGGCCGTCGTCTACACCGCGACGATGATGGTCATCCTGGTCGTGGCGCTGCGGTTCGTCAGCCCGACGCAGCTGGTCGCCCGGGTGCGGGAGTCCCGCGAGGACTAGCGTGCGGGAGTCCCGCGAGCACTGAGGCGTCACGCACGGTCCAGCGCGAGCATCGCGGCGGCGACCTCGGCTGCGGCCGCGTCGGGCATCGCGGTCGCGGCCTGCTCCAGCACCAGCAGCCGCGCACCGGGGATCTCGCGCGCGAGCGCCTCGCCGTTGCCCACCGGGAAGAACCGGTCGCGGCGCCCGTGCACCACGAGCGCCGGGATCGCGAGCTCCGGGAGCCGTTCGCGCCAGCGCGGCCGGCAGTCCAACCGGGAGAAGACCGTTCCGAGCTGGTTGGCCAGCTGGACGGCAGGCGCCGCGCTGGCCGCCCGGTCGAAGATCCGTCCGGCGGTCGCCCGTGCGGCGGCGGGGTCGTCGCCCAGGAGCCCCGCACGGGCGGCGGCGAAGTCGGCGACGGCCGCCCGGTCCGACCAGTCGGGCATGGGGAGCGCGAACCGTCGCGTCGCCGTCGCGGGGTCGTGGTCCGGCAGGTCGTCGTCGGGCTTGCCCGGCGCGACCGGTCGCGTCCCGACCAGCGTCAGGGCACGGAAGGCGCCGGGGTGGTCGAGAGCGGCGACCTGCGCGACCATCCCGCCGACGCCGATGCCGGCGAGATGGGCCGGGCGGTCGTCGAGCTCACGGGCGAGCGCGGCGGCGTCGGCGGCGAGGTCGCGCAGCGTGTACGCCGGCGCCTCCGGGTCGACGCTGGTCGACGCGCCGGCGTCGCGCAGGTCGTAGCGCACCACGTGGCGGCCGCCGCGAGCGAGAGCCTCGCACAGGGCGTCCGGCCACGAGAGCATCGTCGGGCCGCCCGCCAGCAGCACCAGCGGCGCTGCCGGGTCCCCGAGCTGCTCGACGCCGAGCGTGACGCCGTCCCGCGTCCGTACCGAGCCGACCGTCGACGGCATCGCCCCTCCTACGTCGGGTGGGACGGTGCCGTCTGCACCGCCCACCCGACGTAGACCCGAGGAAGCGGGCCGGCTCATCGCCGCTCGGCCGGTCAGGTGTGCTCAGGCCGGGCGGACAACCACGTCCCGGGCGGGCACGCGCACGATGCCGCTGGTCAGCGGCACGTCGACCGCCTCTCCGGTGTGGTTGAGCACGAACAGCAGGCCGCCTCGCACCACCGCCTCCACACCGTCGACCGGCTCGGTCAGCAGCGCGGGCACGCCCGCCTCGTCGAGCCAGCGCGCCGCCAGCCCGTCCAGCAGCGCCTCGGAGGGCTGGGTGCCGACGTACCAGCCGACGCCGGCGCCGTGCTCGTTGCGCGTCACCGCGGGGTCACCGGCGGCGAACCCGTCGGCGTAGGCGGCCACCACCCGCGCGGTGGACAGCTCGACGGCGTCGTTCCACTCCCCCGCGGCACCGGCGACGTCACCGACGAGCGCGACGGCGCTCCCGGCCGGCGCGATCTCGGTCACCCGCACGCCGAGCGTCTCGCGCAGCGCCCCGAGGTACCCGCCCAGCCGGGCGTGCAGGTCCGGGTCCAGCACGGCCGACAGGTAGGTGACCACCAGGTGGCCGCCACCGCGGACGTACGCGTCGAGCGCCGCGAGGTCGTCGTCCGCCGCGACGTGCAGCGCAGGGACGACCACCAGGTCGTACGCCGCCAACCGTGCCGTGTCGGCGTCGTGCGGCAGCAGGTCCACCGTCACGCCGCGCCGCAGGAAGGGCGCGTACCAGGACAGGAACGTGTCGACGTAGTCGATCGTCGCGGGCACCGCCGGCTGGGACAGCGCGTGCCAGGAGTCCCAGTCGAACACCATCGCCACCCGCGCCGGCACCCGCGTGCCGACCACGTCGTCAGACAGTGCGGCGAGCTCGGCACCGAGCGCCACCGACTCGCGGAACAACCGCGAGTCCGGGCCGGCGTGCGGCACCAGCGCCGAGTGGAACTTCTCGGCACCGGCCTCCGCCTGACGCCACTGGAAGTGCAGCACGCCGTCCGCGCCGCGCGCGACGGCCTGCAGCGAGTGCACACGGTGCAGGCCCGGCGCCTTCGGCAGGTTCCGTCCGCGCCAGTTCACGGCCGACGGGGCGGACTCCATCAGCAGCCACGGCTGGCCGGCACGCAGCGAGCGCACCAGGTCGCGCTGCGCGGCGAGGCGGACGTGGGCACGCGGGTCGGCCGGGTCCGGGTAGGCGTCGTCGGACACGACGTCGACGTGCGGCGCCCAGGCCCAGTAGTCGGTGTGCGGGAAGAACCCCATGAAGTTGGTGGTCACCGGCAGGTCCGGGGTGACCCGGCGCAGCACCTCGAGCTCGGCGCGGTGCAGCGCCAGCAGCGTGTCCGAGCCGAACCGGTCCCAGTCGAGCAACTGGGTGGGGTTGCGGAACGTCGGTGCGGCGCGCGGCGGCTCCACCTGGTCGAACGACGTGTACAGCTGCGACCAGAACGCGGTGCCCCACGCCCGGTTCAGCTCCTCGACGGTCCCGTACCGGGCCTGCAACCAGGTGCGGAACGCCGCCGCCGACTCCTCGTCGTACGAGTACGGCACGTGGCAGCCGTACTCGTTGTTCACGTGCCAGCCCTCGACCGCCGGGTGCTCGCCGTACCGCTGCGCCAGCATCTCGACCAGCCGCAGCGCGTGCTCGCGGTACGTGGCCGACGCGGGGCTGTACTGCTGCCGCGAGCCGAACTCGAGCCGCACCCCGTTCTCGGAGACGGGCAGCGTGTCCGGGAAGTCCCGCGCCAGCCACACCGGCGGGGACGCGGTCGCGGTGGCCAGCAGCACGCGCACCCCGCCGGCGTGCAGCCGGTCGAGCACGTCGTCCAGCCACGCGGTGTCGTACAGGCCCGGGTACGGCTCGAGGCGCGCCCACGCGAACACCGCGACCGTGGCGGTGGTGACACCGGCCTGCTTCATCAGCGTGACGTCCTCGTCCCAGACGTCGGACGGCCACTGCTCCGGGTTGTAGTCGCCGCCGAACCGCAGGCGGCGGGGGGTGAGCTCCATGCGTGTGTCTCCTCGTGCGTGGTTCAGGTCGGTGGGCCCGCGGGGCCGGGGAAGGGTGGGGTCAGGCCTCCGTGTGGCCCAGGTCAGGACGGGCGACGAACCGCGCGACCGGCGCTGCGATCCCGAGCTCCAGCACCACCAGGTCGTTGCGGCCGGCACGGGTGGCCGGCGCCGGGACGTAGAGGGTGTGCTGCGGTCCGCGGCTCCAGTACCGGCCGAGCGGCCAGCCGTTGACCCAGGCCATGCCCTTGCCCCAGCCGGTGGTGCCGAGGAAGAGGTCGGCCGGCTCGTCGAGCGTGAACGCGGCGTGGGCCAGCACGGGGCCGGCCAGGTCGGCCGCCACCGTCGTGCCGTCAGCCACCGCTGTGCCGTTAGCCACCGTCGTGCCGCCAGCCACCGTCTCGTCGTCACCCGCTGCCTGCGCCGCCACCGTCGCGGCGAGCGCATCGTGCTCCACCACCAGCGACTGCCAGCCGCGTACCGGAACGCCGCCGACCGTCACAGGCCCCAGCACGCCCTTGACCTCGCCGAGCCGCGGCCCGTAGCCGACGCGCCCCTGGTCCTCGACCAGCAGCAGCAGCTCGCCGCCGCCCGCGGGCAGCACCAGCGTCCGGTCGTGGTGGTCGCGAGCCAGCACGCCGACGGGCCGGCCGTCCAACCACACCTGCACGCGGTCGCGCACCTCGCCGACCGCCAGCACGCGCTCGGTTGCGGCCGTCGGCAGCCACGCGCGCTGGAACGCGAGGCCGCGCCAGTGGCGCAGCTCGTCGAACGTCGGCGGTGCGTCCCGGTCCGCGTCGACCACCAGCCACGGGCCGACGGCCTCCGCGGCGGTCCGCAGCGGGGACACCGGGCGGAGCGGCACGGTCACGTCGGGTGCCGGGACGGCCGTCGCAGGCACGTCGTCGGGCACCGGCGCGTACCGCGCGATCACCTCGCGGAAGGCCCAGAACTTCGCAGTGGGGTTCCCCGCCTCGTCGAGCGGGGCGTCGTAGTCGTAGCTGGTGACGGTCGGCTGGTAGACGCCCTTGTCGTTGGCGCCGGAGGTCAGCCCGAAGCTGGTGCCGCCGTGCACCATGTAGACGTTGACGGAGGCCCCGGCGGACAGGATCGTGTCCAGCTCGGCGGCGGAGGCGTCCGGCGGCGCGGTGTGGTGCCGGTCGCCCCAGTGGTCGAACCAGCCGCACCAGAACTCGCTGCACATCAGCGGACCGGTCGGCTGGTGCTGGCGCAGCGTGGCCAGGCGCTCGGCCGCGCGGCCGCCGAACGAGCCGGTGCGGTGCAGCGTGGGCAGCGAGCCGTTCTGCAGCATCTCCGGCTCGGGCTGGTCGACGGTGATCAGCGGGACGGTGATCCCGGCGTCGCGGGTGACGTCCACGAGCGCCTGCAGGTAGGCCGCGTCGTCCCCGTAGGCGCCGTACTCGTTCTCCACCTGCACCAGCACCACCGGGCCGCCGCGGTCCACCTGCAGCGGCGCGACCAGGTCGTACACCCGGCGCAGGTACTCGGTGACGGCCTTCAGGTAGTGCGGCTCGGACCGGCGCAGGCCCACCTGCGGGTCCGACGTCAGCCACGCCGGCAGGCCGCCGTTGTCCCACTCGGCGCAGGCGTACGGCCCCGGCCGGACGATCGCGTGCATGCCCTCGTCGGCGACCAGCTGCAGGAACCGCACCAGGTCGAGGCGGCCGGAGGTGTCGAACATGTCCGGCTCGGGGCTGTGCTCGTTCCAGAAGACGTAGGTCTCGATGGTGTTCAGCCCCAGCTGACGGGCCTTGACGATGCGGTCCCGCCACTGCCCCGGGTGGATCCGGGGGTAGTGCAGCGCGCCGGACAGCAGCCGGACGGGGCTGCCGTCGAGCAGGAAGTCGGCGTCGCCGATGGTGAACGTGGGCACGGGTGCTCCGTCGCTGGAGGGGAGTTGATCGAGGACGGGCGCGGGGGTGGGCCGAGAAGCCGGCCCACCCCCGCCGGTCGGACTCGGGTCAGCCGGCCGTCACCGTGAAGCCCTGCGCCTTGCCGTAGGTCACGTTCTGGTCCTGCCAGGCCTTGAGGCCCTCGTTGATGTCGGACTTGTTGAGGAACGCCTTGCCGACGGTGTCGCTGAAGATGCTGTTCGCGTACGACTGCCACGGCAGGTACTGCCAGCCGGTGCCGACGTTCTTCGACGAGTCGACGATCACCTTGTTGACCTGCTGGCCGCCGAAGTAGTCGTCCGCCTTGCCCTGGAAGTCGGCCGACTCGAGGTCCGCCGTGGTGGCCGGGAAGCCGCCGGAGGCGAGGAACACCTTCACCGAGGCCGGGTCGGAGTTCAGCCAGCGCAGGAACGCCGCGGCGAGCTCAGGGTTCTTGGACTGCTTGACCACGACCTCCGTCGAGCCGCCGTTCTCCGCGGTCGCGGTGTCGCTGCCGAACGTCGGCATCGGCGCCACCCGCCACTGGCCCTTGCCGGCCGGGACGCTGGCCTCGAACACACCGGGCATCCAGCCGCCGGTGACCAGCGTGGCGATGGTGCCGTCGCCCAGGGCCTTGAACCACTGGTCGCTCCAGCCGGGGATGTTGCCCAGCAGGCCACCCTCGTTGAGCTGGTTCCACATGTCCGCGAACTTCTTGCTGCCCGGGTCCTGCAGGTTGATGGAGACCTTCTCGCCGTCCGACTTGAACGGACGGCCACCGGCCTGCCAGATCAGCGACGTGGTCATGCCCGCGTCACCGGTGTCGTTGACGAAGAACTTGGTCGGGTCCGCCGCGTGCAGCTTCTTCGCCTCGGCGATGTAGTCGTCCCACGTCTTCGGCACGGTCAGGCCGTACTTGTCGAACACCGTCTTGTTGTAGAAGAGGGCCATCGGTCCGGAGTCCTGGGGCAGGCCCCAGATGCCGTTGGCGCCGGTGACCGCGCCCCACGTCGACGCCGAGTACTTGCTCTTCAGGTCCCCGAAGCCGTACTTGGTCAGGTCCACCAGGTCCTTGGGCAGCACGAACTGCAGCAGCGACTGGTACTCGACCTGCACCACGTCCGGCGCACCGGAACCGGCCTTGATCGCGTTCTGCAGCTTGGTGTTGTTGTCGCCGGCACCGCCGGTGTCCACCAGGTTCACCTTGACGTTCGGGTACGCCTGCTCGAACGCCGCGACCTGGGCCTTGGCGGACGGCGTCCACGTCCAGTAGGTGAGCTCGCCACCCTTGGAGAGGGCGGCGTCCAGCGCGGCCGAGCCGCCGGCGGCGCCGCCGGCGGACGTGCTGCCGCCGGACGAACCACCGGAGGAGGAGCAGGCGGCCAGTGCGAGGCCGACCACGACACCAGCCGCGAGGACGGCTGCGCCGCGCAGGCGGCGACGGGGGTGCAGGGACATGACACTTCCTTTCACATCGTCGTGCGAGGGGACGTGCGGGACTTGCGGAGGGGGTTGCGGGGAGGGGGTTGTGGGAGATGCGGCCGCGCGGGGACCGGGGGTCGGGCACCGAGCGGCCGCGACGGGGTTCGCGAGAGGTCAGGCCTTGACGCTCCCGGCGGCCAGACCCGACTGCCAGTAGCGCTGCAGGGACAGGAAGATGGCGACGACCGGGACGATGGCCAGCAGCGACCCCGCGATCACCAGGTTGTAGATCGGCGTCGCGTTCACGCCGGTGGCCCGCAGGTTCCACTGCTGCAGGCCGATGGTCAGCGGGAACAGGTTCGGGTCGTTGAGCATGATCAGCGGCAGGAAGTAGTTGTTCCAGGTGGCCACCACCGCGAACAGCGCGACGGTCACCACACCCGGCGTCAGCAGCCGCAGCCCGATCGTCAGGAACGTGCGCAGCTCGCCGGAACCGTCGATCCGGGCGGCCTCGAGGATCTCGGTCGGCACGGCGTCGAGCGCGTAGACCCACACCAGGTAGAGCCCGAACGGCGAGACCAGCGACGGGACGATCACCGCCCAGATCGTGTTGGTCAGGTGCAGCTGGCTGAACATGAGGAACGTCGGCACCGCGAGCGCGGTCCCGGGGATCGCGATGGCGCCGAGCACCGTGGCGAACACCGCGCGCTTGCCGGGGAAGTCGTACTTGGCCAGCCCGTACCCGGCCAGCGTCGCCAGCACCGTCGCGCCGCCGGCCCCGACCACCACGTACAGGATCGTGTTGGCGAGCCACCGCACGTAGATGCCGCCGTCGTACGTCAGCACCTGGTGCAGGTTGTCCAGCAGCGCGAACCTGCCGGAGAACCACAGGCCGAACGAGTCGAACATCGCCTGCTGCGTCTTGCTGGCGTTGATCACCAGCCAGGCCAGCGGCGCCAGCGCGTAGAGCGCGAACAGCACCATCACCAGGGTCAGCCGGACGGACGGACCGCCGAAGGGGCCCGCCGCGCGGGACCGGCGGGCGCGCCGCGCGCGGGCCGAGCCGGCGTCGGTGCCGGCCGTCCGGGGTGCCGTGGGGTCGATCGTCGTGGTGGCCATCAGCGGTTCGCCTCCCGGGAGCCGCGCAGCTGGACCACGTAGGCGATCACCGCGGTGACCACCCCCATGACGATCGCGAGGGTCGCCGCGTACGCGTACTGCTGCCCCGCGAAGGACAGGTTGTACGCGTACATGTTCGGCGTGAAGTAGGTCGCGATCACCGACGGGATCAGCGTGCGCAGGATGTTGGGCTCGTTGAACAGCTGGAACGAGCCGATGATCGAGAAGATCGTCGCGATGACGATCGCCTGCCGGAGCGCCGGCAGCTTGATGCTGAACACGACGCGCCAGGCGCCGGCGCCGTCGATCGCCGCGGCCTCGTAGAGGTCGGACGGCACAGAGCGCAGCGCCGAGTAGAAGATCAGCATGTTGTAGCCCACGAACTCCCAGGTCACGATGTTGCCGATCGCGACGAGGATCCACTGCGGGCTCAGCGGGGTGAGCAGCTCGTGGCCCACCAGCTTGTTGATGTTCCCGGCCAGACCGAACTGGTCGCCGTACATGAAGCCCCACATGAGCACGGCGACGACGCCGGGCACCGCGTACGGCAGGAACACGGACATGCGGAAGAACGGCGCCCCGTGCAGCCGGCCGGAGTCGATCGCCAGCGCGGCGACCAGGGCCAGGCCCAGCATCACCGGCACCTGCACCGCGAGGAACAGCGCCACCCGGCCGAGGCCGTCCCAGAACTTCGGGTCGGAGAACAGCTGCGAGTAGTTGGCGAGCCCGACGAAGCTCCGGCCGCCGATGAGCTTGTCCTGGAACACGGACAGGTACAGCGAGTAGAGCACCGGCACCACGAGCACGAACAGGAACACCGCGAGGAACGGGACCACGAACCACAGCCCCGCGAGGGAGCGCCGCCTGCGGGGCAGGGACGTCGCGGGGCCCACGTCCGTGAGGACGACAGCTGCTGACACCTTTGTCTCCGGTCTGCCGGTCACCGACATTGGTGACGTTACCAAGCGAGGTCGAACCTAGATGGTCACGTTGTCATCTGCAAGCCCCTGCGGTCACGGTGCGATAACAGCTTCGTCGGACTCACCCTCCCCGGAACGGCGATGCGCACGTCACCATGGCTATGCTCCCGGCATGGCCGCAGGTCCTCAGGGGGCATCCGGCGCACCGCAGCCGCCGCGGGCGTCGATCGGCGACGTCGCGCGCCTCGCCGGCGTCGCCCCGATCACCGTCTCGCGCGTCGCCAACGGGTCGGACGCCGTGCGCCCCGCGACCCGCGAACGCGTGCAGTCCGCCATGGCCATGCTCGGCTACGCGCCCAACACCGCGGCCCGGGCGCTCCGCAACGGCAGCTTCGAGACGATCGGCCTGGTCGCGCACCGGTTCGCCCGCACCGGCGAGTCGCGGACCATCGAGGGTGTCGTCGAGGCCGCCCGCGCCGAGGGCTACACGGTCGCCCTGGTCGACGTGGTCTCCCCCGCCGACGTGTCGGAGGCCGCGACACGGCTGCGGCACCAGGCGGTCGACGGTCTGATCGTCATCCGGGCGGAGGTGGCGACCCCGACCGACCTCGCCCTGCCGCCGGGCATGCCGGTGGTCGTCTCCGACTCGCGGTTCGTCGGGCACCACGCCGCCGTCGGGTCGGACCAGATCGGCGGCTCGCGCTCGGCGGTCGAGCACCTGCTCGGCCTGGGCCACCCGACGGTGCACCACATCGCCGGACCGGCGGACTCCGCGCCCGCCGTGCAGCGCGAGGAGACCTGGCAGGAGACGCTGCGCCGCGCCGGCCGGCCGGTGCCGCCCGTGCTCCGCGGTGACTGGACGCCGCAGTCGGGCTACGCCCTCGGCGCGCAGATCGCCGACGACCCGTCCGTCACCGCCGTCTACAGCGCGAACGACGAGATGGCCGCAGGCCTGATGCGGGCGCTGCACGAGCGTGGCGTGCGCGTGCCCGAGGACGTCTCGGTGGTCGGGTTCGACGACGCGGCACTGACCGAGTTCCTCTGGCCGCCGCTGACCACGGTGCGCCAGGACTTCCGCACCATCGGGTCGGAGCTCGTGCGCCTGCTGCTGGCGCAGGTGCGCGACCACGTCGACGTGTCGCGCGAGCACGTGGTGGTCGGCACCACCCTGCAGGTCCGGGCCAGCACCGGCCCGTACCGCCCGCGCGGCTGACCGGCGCGGCGTCGCGGGCGGGCCGTCCCCCGCTGGCAGGCACTCCACCGCCGACCTACCGTCGAGGCTCACCAGCGGACGGGAGCCTGTCGTGCCGGAGACCACCGCGGACCTCGCCCCGCCCGCCGGGACGGCCGTCGGCCTCGCCGGATCGCGCCGCGAGCTGGACGACGCCGTGCACACGGTGCTCGGACCCGATGCGCGGCTGCGGCCCGAGCAGCGGGACGCCCTGCGGCGGCTGGACGACGGCGACGTGCTGCTGGTGGCCCGGACCGGGGCCGGCAAGACGGCGGTGTACGCGATCGCGACCCTGCTGATCGGTCGGCCCGCGGTGGTGGTCAGCCCGCTGCTGGCGCTGCAGCGCGACCAGGTGGCGGCGCTCCACGAGGCCGGGCTGCGGGCGGCGGCGGCGTCCTCCGCCGGGGGCGCGGCCCGCCACCGCGCCGCGCTCGAGGGGTTCGCCGCCGGGGACCTCGACGTCCTGCTGCTCGCGCCGGAACAGCTGGCCCGGCCCGACGTCGTCGCCGCGGTGGAGCGGGCGCAACCCGGCCTGGCGGTGGTGGACGAGGCGCACTGCGTCAGCGAGTGGGGCCACGACTTCCGGCCGGACTACCGGCACGTGACCGGCCTGGTCGAGCGGCTGGGGCACCCTCGGGTGCTCGCCATGACGGCCACGGCGTCCGCCGACGTCCGACGGCAGATCCTCGAGGGCCTCGGCATGCGGGACCCGGCCGTGGTGGTGCACGACGCCGACCGACCGGGCATCTGGCTCGGCGTGCACCACGCCGCGACCGAGCGCGAGCGCGATGCGCTGGTGATCGACCTGGCTGCCGAGGAGCCGGGCGCCGTCATCGTGTACGCCCGCACCAAGCGCCACGTCGAGAGCCTCGCCGAGGCGCTGGACGCCGCGGGCCGTCCGGCGCTCCGGTACCACGCCGGGCTGCCGCCCAAGGAGCGGCAGCGGGTGGAGCGGACCTTCCTCGACGGGCACGCCGACCTGGTGGTGGCCACCAGCGCGTTCGGCATGGGCGTCGACCGCGCCGACGTGCGGCTGGTGGTGCACGCAGGGGCGCCGCCGTCGCTCGAGCAGTACTGGCAGGAGGTGGGACGCGCGGGTCGCGACGACGAGCCGGCGCGTGCGGTGCTGGTGGCCCGTGCCGAGGACGTCGCGCTCAACCGCTACCTGCGCGGCTCCGCCGGGCCGCGGCGCGAGACGTTGGCCGCCGTGCTGAGGTGCCTCGGGGACGAGCCGATGGACCGTCCGGCGCTCGCCTCGGCCACCGCGTTGGCCACCCGCACGCTGGCCCGCGCGCTGGCCGAGCTGGTGGACGTCGACGCGGTGCGGCGGGTCGGCGACCGGTTCCTCGGCACCGGGACGTCGGTGCGCGACGCCGCCGAGGCCGTGGCCCAGCGGCACGAGCACCGCGCCACCCTCGACCGGTCCCGAGTCGAGCTGATGCGCACCTACGCCGACACCACGGACTGCCGACGGCGGGTTCTGCTGGAGCTGCTCGGCGAGGAGCACCCGCACGTCTGCGGACGCTGCGACTCGTGCGACGCCGGCACGTCGGTGGAGGTGCACGCCGGCCCGCTGCGGCCGGGCCAGCACGTGCGGCACCAGGCCTGGGGCGGCGGGGTGGTCAGCGTCGTCGAGGCGGACCGCGTCACCGTGCTGTTCGAGTCCCGCGGGTACGTGGCGCTCGACACCGCGGTGGCGCTGGACTCCGGCGTGCTGACGCCCGACGAGCCGCGTGCGGAGTCGGCGTGAGCTCGTCGGGCGGGCGGCCGACGCGGTACGCGCCCCTCAGGCGGACGCGGCGCGTCGCATCTCGAATCCGCCGGGCTCCGCGGGCGGGCTGCCTGACACGTCCGTGAGCAGCTGCGCGGCCAGCCTCGCGAGCGGCACACCGCTGCGCTGCGACGCGCGCCGCAGCCGCTCCATCGCCTGGTCCGCACCGCAGCAGTGGTGCGCCATGACCACACCGACCGCCTGGTCGATCACGGCGCGGGAGCGGAGCACCGCGTCCGCGTCCTGGGCGGACAGCACCGCCTCCTCCAGGCCGACGGCCAGGCCCAGCACCGCCCGCAGGTCGTCGACCGCGGCCCGCGCCACCGTGCCCAGGCCGTGGTCCCAGTCCACCGGTGAGGTGCCGAGCAGCATCACCAGCAGCGCACCGCCGCCGACCACCGGCCCGCCCAGGACCGCACCCGAGGGGTAGCCGGGCGGTGCGAGCGCCGCCGCACCACCCAGGGCCTCGTCGACCAGCCAGCCCGGGTGCGGCGCCAGCTCGGTTCCCACCCTCGAGCCGTCTCCGCCGCGCTCGTCCGCCGACCGCCGCTCGTCACCGCCGCTGCTCACCTGCACCACGCGCCCGTCGCGACACGTCAGCCGCAGCCGCACCTCCATCCGGACCCCGAGGAAGCCCGGCACCGCGGCGGCCCACGCCTGCAGCGCCGGCTCCACCGCGGCGCGCTCGTGCAGCGCGGCGCTCAGCGCGGCCAACGGCTGGCAGCGGCTGTCGTCGGCGTCGGCGAGCGGCGGCATCGCACCACAGTGCGGCCCACCGGCCCGGCCCGCCACCGCGGCGCCCCCGTCCACGGGCCGGCGGCGGACCCGTCTCGCCGCGCCCCGTTCCGGTGGCGGGCTGCAGGTGCCCGTGCCTACCGTGAAACGACCAGCCGGCGTCCCCGCCGGGGGTGCGGGCGTCGGCGCAGGAAAGCCGTCGACGGCCCGGTGGTTCACGGACACGGCGCGCCGCCGAGCGCGCGGACGCCTCCGTCGAGCCCCTCCACGACCGATCGAGGGCACCGCCGTACCTACGGCGCGCCCTCGCCCACCTGCGAGGAGATGTCATGACCTACGACTACGGGACCACCTCCCCCGGCACGGGAGCGTCCTCCGGCGGCAGCTGGCCCGCCGACGACCAGCCCACCACCCAGCTGCCATCCGTCGCCTCTTCCGGCGAGACGGGCAGCGCCGGCGGCGAGACGGCGGCCGTCGCGAAGGACGAGGCGCTGGGCGTCGCGAGCTCGGTGAAGGAGAAGGGCAGCAACCTGGTCGGCGAGGGCGTGGACCAGGCGAAGTCGGTGGCCGGCGAGGCCACCCGGCAGGCGCGCGACCTGATGGACGAGGCGCGCGTGGAGCTGACGGCGCAGGCGTACGAGCAGCAGCAGCGCCTGGCCGGCGGGCTGCGCAGCTTCGGGCACGAGCTCGGCTCGATGGCCGACAGCTCCACCGAGGGCGGCCTGGCCTCCGACGTGGCGCGGCAGGTCGCGTCGCGCACCAACGACCTGGCGCAGTGGTTCGAGGACCGCGAGCCGGGCAGCGTGCTCGACGAGGTCAAGGAGTTCGCCCGTCGTCGTCCCGGCGCCTTCCTGGCCATCGCGGCCGGCGCCGGCGTGCTCGCGGGTCGGCTGACGCGCGGTCTGAAGGACGCGGACGAGCCCGGCGGCGGCACCACGAGCGGCTCGACAGGCCGCACGTCCCCCGGCCACCGCGCGGCCGGTGTGCCGGAGCGGGTCACCGCCTGGCCGCCCACCGGCGTGGAGCAGCCGGGCGCCGGCTACGGGCAGGGCGCCGGGTACGGGCAGGGCGCCGGGTACGCGGCGGGCTACGGGTCGGGCGTCACCGACCTGGGGACGACGGCGTACGAGACCGCACCGGCGGCGACCGGCGGCCAGCTCGGCGCGGCGGGTTATGACGAGTCGGGCTACCAGCGCACCACCTACGACCAGGGCGGCTACGACGAGGCCGGCTACGGCACGGGCGCCGAGGAGACGGCCGACCCGCTCGACGCGCCGCTGCGCCCGGACCGGGCGACCGACCCCACCGTCGACCCGGCGGCTGCGCCCCGGAACGAGGAGGACTGGCGATGAACCTGGACGAGGCCGCGGCGCAGGCTCAGGCCGAGGCCGCCCAGGCCCGTGCCGAGGCCGAGGCGACCGCAGCCCCGTCGCTCGGCGACCTGCTGTCGGACATCACCCGGGACGTCTCCACGCTGATGCGCCAGGAGGTGGCCCTCGCCCGCGCCGAGCTGCAGCAGTCGGCGAAGAACGCGGGCAAGGGCGCGGGCATGTTCGCCGGTGCCGGCGTCGCCGGGCACATGGTGCTGCTGTTCCTGTCGATCGCCCTGTGGTGGGGCCTCGGCTCCGCGATGGGCCTCGGCTGGGCCGCCGTGGTGGTCGCCGTCATCTGGGCGGTGATCGGCGCGGTGCTCGCGGCCCGCGGCCGCGCCGAGCTGCGCCGAATGTCGGGTCTGCAGCAGACCACCGACACGGCCAAGAAGATCCCGAACGCTCTCGCCGGACACGAGGAGAAGAACCGATGACCACCAACGACCCGGACCGCATCCGTGCGGACATCGAGCGCACCCGCGCCGAGCTCAGCTACGACGTCGACGCGCTCGGCGACAAGGTGAGCCCCGGCAGCATCGCGCACCGGCAGGCCACCAAGGTGCGTGCCGGCGCCACCTCCCTGAAGTCCCGCGTGATGGGGACCGCTCGCGACGCCGCCCACAAGGTGAGCGACACCGCCGGGGACGTGTCCTCGTCGTCCGGCGACGCGCTCTCGTCGGCCGGCGACGCCGTCACCGGCCTGCCGCACACGGTGGCCCGGCAGACGGAGGGCAACCCGCTGGCCGCCGGGCTGATCGCCTTCGGCGTCGGCTGGCTCGCGTCCTCCCTGGTGCCCGCGACCAAGCCGGAGCAGCGCGCGGCGCTCGCCGTCAAGGAGCAGGCCGCAGACCTGACCGAGGAGGCCAAGGCCACGGCGAGCGAGGTGGCACAGCACCTCAAGGACCCCGCGCTCGAGGCCGGTCAGGCCGTCAAGGACGCGGCGACGCAGGCGGCCGAACAGCTGAAGGAGCACGGCAGCCAGGCGGCGTCCGACCTGAAGGACGAGGCCGTGCAGGCCAAGGAGAACGTCCAGGAGACCCGCCAGTAGCAGCTGGCCACACGACGCGGCGCCCGGTACCGAGCTTCTCGGTACCGGGCGCCGTCACGTCAGGGCTGCTGTCAGCGCCGGGTCACATGTCCCGGTAGCGCTTGGCGGCGGCCAGGTCCGCGCGCAGCTGCTCGGCGTCGCGCCGCATGCCGTAGCCGGGGGTGTCGCGCTGGATGCGCCAGCCCTCGGCGAGCGAGTCGAGCTCGACGGCGTCGAAGCCGAACTCGTCGAGCAGGTCGATCACCCGCCGCCGCGCGGCCTCGTCGTCGCCGGCGACCACCAGGGCACGCCGGCCGGGGGTGCCCGCGGGCGAGCCGTCGGTGGTCAGCTCCGAGGCGAGGATGTGGTTGAAGGCCTTCACCACGTGGGACCGGGGCAGGTGCCGGGCCAGCAGCTCCGAGACGGTGGTGGACTCGTCGTCCAGCTCCGGGATCTGCCCGTCGCGCTGCGGGTAGTAGTTGTTGGTGTCGATGACCACCTTGCCGGCCAGCGGCTCCACCGGGACGGTGTCGAGCGCGTGCAGCGGGATGGTCACCACGACGAGGTCGCCGGCGGCCGCCGCCTCGTCCGGGGTGGCGGCGCGCGCCCGTGGGCCGAGCTCCTGCACCAGCCCGGCCAGCGAGGCCGGGCCGCGGGAGTTGCTGAGCACCACGTCGTAGCCGTGCTGCACGGCGAGGCGGGCGAGCTGGGAACCGATGTGGCCGGAGCCGATGAGTCCGAGAGTTGTCACGACTCGCGCCAACCGGCCCGACTGCGGGTGCATTCCCGCAGGTCGACGATGCACGGCAAGCGCCCGCCTGGCGTTCGCTCAGAGCAGCGGCAGCCGGCCGACGATGCGGTCCACCCGGTTCCGTGGCCCGACCAGCCCCACCGCGGCGTACGCGATGTCCTCCGGCGCCTGGCCGGCGACCGCCTCGAGGTACTCGTCGTACACCCGGGTCAGCTGGGCGCTCACCGGCATGTCGGCCACGAAGACCTCCGGCGACGCGGCCGCTCGCTCGCGGATGCGGACCAGCGCTGCGCCGTCGGCGGCCAGCACGGAGCACCCCGCCCAGGGCAGCCCGACGTGCTCGGAGCCTGCCGCGTCCACCGCGGGACCGCCGAGCAGCCCGGTGACCGCCGGCGAGGTGGCCGCTGCGACACAGGCGGCGGCGTTCACCGCGCGCCCGGCCGGGAGGGTCCCGTCCACCACGATCACCCACTTGAGGCGGGCCGCCCTCGTGGGGGCCGCGGTGTCGATCTCCTCGGGTCGGAAGCCGACCGTGGCGGCGACCTGACCATCCGTTGCATCTGCGCTCATAGCGTCGGAGCGTATGCAGATGTACGTGTGGCAAGCCAGCGATCCGTACTAATCTCGGTCTCATGACCGCACTGCCGCACCTGGACGAACTTGATACGGCGATCCTGGCCGCCCTGCAGTCGGATGCACGGCGCACCAACCGGGAGGTCGCCGCCATGGTCGGCGTCGCCCCGACCACGGCGCTGGACCGCACCCGGGCGCTGCGCGAGCGCGGCGTGATCCGTGGCGCGACGCTCGACGTGGACCTCGCCGCGATCGGCCGCGGCGTGCAGGCGCTGATCGCCGTCCGGATCCGGCCGCCGTCGCGCCGCAACATCGAGGCGTTCCGGGACTGGGTGAGCCGCCTGCCGGACACCCTGGGCGTGTTCGTCACCACCGGCACCGAGGACTTCATCGTGCACGTGGCCGTGCCGGACAACGAGAGCCTGTACGCCTTCGTCATCGACCGGCTGACCGAGCGACCCGAGGTGGCCGACGTGCGCACGTCGGTGGTCTACGAGCACCTGCAGAACACGGCGATCGCGCCGCTTCCGCGGCCGGGGCGGGCCGGGCGCTGAGGTCAGGCCGGGGCGGGCCGGGCGCTGAGGCTGGGCCGGGGCGGGCCGGGCGCTGAGATCGGGCCGTGTCGGTGGTCGCGGGCATGCTGCCGGGATGGCGAGCTGGAGCGAGATCGAGAAGCAGGCGCCGGCCCTGGCGGCCCGCGCGCGGGCGGCGCTGGACACGGCGGCGGGCGCGCGCCGGCACAAGACGATCGCGACGCTGCGGGCCGACGGGTCCCCACGGATCAGCGGCATCGAGTGCTGGTTCGAGGGCGGTGAGCTGCGGTTCGGCTCGATGCCGGGCTCTCTGAAGAGCGCCGACCTCCGACGCGACCCCCGCTTCGCGCTGCACAGCCCCACGATCGACCCACCGGGTGAGAGTCCGGCGGGCTGGGTGGGCGAGGCGAAGATCGCGGGACGGGCGGTGTACGTGGGTCCGCTGCCCGACGACGGGCTGCCCGGCGACCTGTTCCGCGCGGACGTGCTCGAGGTCGTCTGGACGGGGATGGACCAGACGGGGACGCGGCTGGCCGTCGAGTCGTGGCACCCCGGTCGGGGCGTGACGCGGCTCGAGCGCGACTGACGCCGGGCTGCGCGCCACGGCAGGTACGGGAGACTGGTCCCGAGCCGTCGAGGTTCTGAGCCGTCGAGGCGTCGACCGGACCGGTCGCCATCCTGAGGAGAGCCCTATGTCAGCGCTGCGCGTCCTGTTCGTCGGCGGCACCGGCGTCATCAGCTCCGCCTGCACCGAGCTGGCGGTCGCGCGCGGCGTCGAGCTGGCGGTGCTGAACCGCGGGACGGGTCGGCGTCCCCTACCGGACGGCGTGGAGTCGGTGGTGGCGGACATCCGCGACCCGCAGTCGGTGCGCGACGCGCTCGGCGACCGGCAGTTCGACGCGGTTGTCGACTGGGTGGCCTTCACGCCGGAGCACGTCCGCACCGACATCGACCTGTTCGAGGGCCGCACCGGTCAGTACGTCTTCATCAGCTCGGCGTCGGCCTACCAGACGCCGGCCCTGCGCCTACCGATCCGGGAGTCCACACCGCTGCGCAACCCGCACTGGGAGTACAGCCGCAACAAGATCGCGTGCGAGGACGTGCTGACGCAGGCCTACCGGGACCGCGGCTTCCCCGTGACGGTGATCCGCCCGTCGCACACGTACGACCGCACGCTGGTGCCGATGGACGGTGGCTGGACGTTCGTCGAGCGCATGCGCCGGGGCCAGGAGGTGGTGGTGCACGGCGACGGCTCGTCGCTGTGGACGCTCACGCACCACACCGACTTCGCCCGCGGGTTCGTGCCGCTGCTCGGGAACACCCGCACGCTCGGTGAGGCGTTCACCATCACCGGTGACGACGTGCTGACCTGGGACCAGATCGCGCAGGCGCTCGCGACGGCCGCCGGCACGGAGGCCCGGATCGTGCACGTGCCGTCGGACCAGATCGCCGCCCTCGACCCCGAGTGGGGCGACTCGCTGCTGGGCGACAAGACGTGGTCGTCGGTGTTCGACACGTCCAAGCTGCGGTCGCTGGTGCCGGACTTCGTCACCACGGTGCCGTTCGAGCAGGGCGCTCGCGAGATCGTCGCCTGGCACGACGAGGACCCGGCGCGCCGGGTGGTCGACCCTCGGGTGGATGCTCTGATGGACCGGCTGGTCGAGCGGTTCCGCGTGGGCTGAGGCCGGCGGGTCGAGGCCGGGGCTCAGGCCGACCGGTTCAGGCGGGCGACCTCAGGTCGACGGGTTCAGTCCTGGGCGTCGGCGCTCGGCTCCCCGGCGCGTCGCCCCTGCGGGTGGAGCGTCTCGCCGCGGGCGAGCATCGCGACGAACTCACCGATCCGGCGCTCCCGCGTCTCGGCACGCTTGACCGTGCCCAGCCGGTACAGGATCGCGAACCGGTTCTGGCTGCTCAGCCCGGCGAAGGTGCGTGCGGCGTCCGGGTCGGCCGCCAGCGCGGCCGCCAGGTCCGGCGGGACCTCGCTCGTAGCCGGGCCCGCGTAGGCGGCGTCCCACCGTCCGTCGGCCCGCGCGCGCTCGACCTCCGCGAGACCGCGCGGCTGCATCCGGCCCTCCTCGAGCAGGCGCGCGACGAGCGTCGTGTTGCGCCGGGACCACGGGCTGCGGGCCACGCGCGCGGTGAACCGCTGCAGGTACGTCGTGGCGTCCCGCCGCTTGAGCTGGCCGTCGATCCAGCCCTGGCAGAGCGCCTCGTCGAGCGCCTGGTCGTAGGTGAGGCTCGTCGGCTCGGTGGTGCCCTTCTTCGCGAGCACCAGCCAGACGCCCCGCCCGTCGTCCGCGTGCTCGGCGAGCCACGCGTGCCACGCCTGCTGGTCGGCGACCACCAGCTCCGGAAGCTCGTCAGCCATGCGCGCACGGTAACGATCGCCGCCCACGCTCACCCGCAGGCGGCTGCGAGCGCCCCTCGGGATCACCCCGGCGATGCCGGTGGTGACGCGGCTCGTGCCGCCGCGCCACCACCCGCCGGCCCTACAGCGTGCGGGACTGCTCCCCCGCCTTCTGCGCGTAGGAGAGCGCGCCGTCGTGCACGGCGTTCAGCGCCGCCTCGGAGCGCAGCCCGGACCAGACGGACGCCGACAGCTCCAGCCCCAGCGCGACGCCGAGGTTGTAGACCAGCCACGGGTGCGGGTCGGGGTCCTGCGTGATCGGCGGGTACGGCCACGGGATGGGGACGTGCGGCGGGGTGCCGCACCAGTCGTCGGGGTCGGCGTCGAACGCCACCCCGAGCTGGTGCGCCGTGGATGCCAGCCGGACCAGCTCGGCGGCGGCGCGTACGCCCGTGACCAGGGCCTCCGGCGGTCCCGGAGGCAGCGGCTGGGGGTTCAGCGCGACCTGGTCGAAACGGGAGCGGTAGCGGCCGACCGCGGCGGTCGGCGTGCCGAGGATGTCGAAGATCTCGGGGTGCAGCCGCCCGATGATCGAGATGGCCTGCATGGACAGGGGCATGGGAACCGTCCTCCGCGACGGTGCCGGCGCGACCGGCACGCCTCCTGGCAGCGGATGTCCAGGTGCTCGGAAGGAGCCGGCCGGTGCGGGCGTGGATACGCGGGCGGCCGAGACGAGCCGACTTGAAGATTCTTTGTTCTGCTAACGTGCGCGAGTCGTCGAGCAGTCGCCCGATCGAGGAGGTGCCGTGAGCGAGCTCTACAAGGTCAAGGCCGAGCTGTTCCGCACCCTCGGGCACCCCGCACGGATCCGCGTGCTGGAGCTGCTGGCCGAGCACGACCGCCCCGTGCACGAGCTGCTGGCCAGCATCGACATCGAGCAGTCCAACCTGTCGCAGCAGCTCGCGGTGCTGCGCAGGGCGGGGCTGGTCAGCCAGCGGCGCGAGGGTGGCGAGGTGGTCTACGCCGCCAGCCTGCCGGCGGTGTCGGAGCTGCTGCGCATCGCCCGGCGGCTGCTGGCGGACCTGCTGACCGAGCAGCAGAACCTCAAGGCAGAGCTCGAGGACGGCGCGGCACCGGCGACCGACCAGGGGTCCGTGCGCGCATGAGCCTGGTGGACCTGGCCCGGCTGATCCGGCGCACCGGCCGCATCGCCGAGCCGGCGCCGGCCGCCCCCTCGGAGCAGCCGTCGGCGCAGGGGGCCGACGGCTCTCCGACCGCGTCGGCGGACGACCTCCCCGCTCGCGACCTCCCCCGCGAGCTGCGCGGCAGCGTCCAGGTGCGGCACGTGGACGCCGGCTCGTGCAACGGCTGCGAGATCGAGCTGGCCGCCGCCTTCGGCCCCGTCTACGACGCCGAGCGCTACGGCGCCCGCCTGGTCGCCTCGCCGCGGCATGCCGACGCGGTGCTGGTCACCGGCGTGGTGACCCGGAACATGGCCGAGCCGCTGCGGCTGACCGTCGAGGCGACGCCGCAGCCCCGCGTGGTGCTGGCCGTCGGGGACTGCGCCCGCGACTGCGGGATGTTCCGCGGCGCCTACGGCGTGGTCGGGGCCGCATCCGACGTGGTCCCCGTCGACCTGTCGGTGCCGGGCTGCCCTCCGGCCCCGGCGGACATCGTCGCGGCACTGCGGCAGGTCACCGGCCGATGAACGTCGTGGCGTGGGGTCTGCTGGCGCAGGTGGTGCTGGCGGCGTGCGCCGTCGTGGCGGCGATCGGCACGCGCGGGCAGGTTCGCAACGTGCTGGCGGGTGTCCTGTGCGCGGCCCTGGGAGCCGCCGGCGTGGTGACGGGTGCGCTGGTGCTCGGCGGCCGCACGGTCACGGTGCACGTCGCCACCGCACTCCCCCTGCCGCCGATGGTGCTGGCGCCCGACCGGTTGGGCGCGCTGCTGATGGTGCTGGTCGGCGCCGTCGGGATGGTCGCCTCCGTCTATGCGATCGGGTACGTGCACGGCGCCTCGGCATCCCGCACGCAGTGGGCCGCGCTCGCGCTGTTCCTGCTCGGCATGCAGCTGGTGCCGGCTGCGGGCGACGTCGTCGGCTTCCTGCTCGCCTGGGAGCTGATGGCCGCGGCGTCGACCGTCCTGGTGCTCGCCGAGCACGCCCACCGCGCCACCGTGCGCGACGCGGCCGTCTGGTACGCCGTGATGACGCACCTCAGCCTCGTGCTGATCCTGGCCGGGTTCGCCGCGCTCTCCGCCGCAGCCGGGTCGACGCAGTTCGCCGCGATGGCGGCCGCGCGGCCGACGGGTGCCGCGGCGACCGCCGCGTTCGTCCTGCTCGTCGTCGGCTTCGCCGCGAAGGCGGGCCTGGTGCCGCTGCACGTCTGGCTGCCGCGCGCGCACCCGGAGGCACCGAGCCACGCGTCCGCCCTGATGAGCGCCGCGATGGTGTCGCTGGGTGCGTACGGCCTGCTGCTGGTCGGCGTGCGGCTGCTGCCCGACGGCCCGACGTGGTGGGGCGTGCTGCTGATCGGCCTGGGTGCCGTCTCGGCGGTGTACGGCATCCTGCAGGCCGGGGTCGCCACCGACCTCAAGCGGCTGCTCGCCTACTCGACGTCGGAGAACCTCGGCCTGGTCACCGTCGCCCTCGGCACCGCGATGCTGCTGACCACCCACCACGTGCCCGGTGCCGCGAGCGCCGCGCTGCTGGCTGCCCTGCTGCTGCTGGTCAGCCACGCCGCGTTCAAGGCGACGCTGTTCCTCGGTGCCGGTGCGGTGCTGCGCGCCACCGGTGAACGAGACCTGGACCGGCTCGGCGGCCTGGTGCACGCGATGCCGTGGACGGCGGCGACGTTCGGCATCGGCTCGCTCGGCGCGGCGGCGCTGCCGGTGACCGGCGGGTTCGTCGCCGAGTGGACGCTGCTGCAGGCACTGATCCACTCGGCTCGACCGGCGGACCGCGTGGTGGCGGTGGCGATCCCGCTGGCGCTCGCCGCGCTCGCGCTGACCGCGGGCCTGGCGCTGGTCACCTTCGTCAAGGCGTTCGGCATCGGGTTCCTGGCTCGCGCCCGGTCGGTGGCGGTGCTCGGCGCGCAGGAGGGGCCGTGGAGCATGCGGGTCGCGATGCTGGCCGGCGCGGTCGGCGTCGTCGGCCTCGGGGTGCTGCCGGGGCCGCTGGCACGGGTGCTCGCGGCTGCCGCGGGCGTGGACGGTGACGTGCGGACGTCAGGCCTGGGCGGCGTGGAGCTGCTCGGCGTGAGCGCGGTGCTGAGCCCGGTGGCCCTGCTGGGGCTCGGTGCTGGTGTCGCGATCCCCGCGCTGGTGGTCACTCTCGTGCTGGCCCGGCGGCGGCCGGCCACCACCGACGTGCTCGGCTGGGGCTGCGGTGGCGTCCGCACCAGCCCGCGGATGCAGTACAACGCCACGTCCTACGCCGAGCCGGTGATGCGCATCTTCGACGACGCACTGCAGCCCTCCCGGGACGTCGTCGTCACGCACGTCGCGGAGTCCGCGTACCTGGCGGAGCGCGTCCGCTTCGCCCAGCGCGTGGACGACGTGGTGGAGGCCCGCCTGTACCGGCCCCTGGTCCGCGCGGCGGACACCCTGGCCGACCGCGCCCGCCGGGTGCAGAACGGGTCGATCCACCGGTACCTCGCGTTCTCCTTCACCGCCCTCGTCGCGGTGCTGCTGGTGGTGGTCGTATGAGCGGCCCCGCGCTGCTGCTCGCCCTGGTGCAGGTGCTGGTCGCCGTCGCGTTCGCACCCCTGGTCATCGGCGTGACGCGCCAGACGAGGGCTCGGCTCGAGGGCCGCGCCGGCCCCGGCGTGCTCCAGCCGTGGCGCGACCTGCGCAAGCTGCTGACCAAGACGCCGCTGCGCGCCGCAGGGACCAGCGTCGTCACGGTGGCCGCCCCGCTGGTGCTGCTCGTCTCGAGCCTGCTGCTGGCCGCGCTGGTGCCGTCGGTCGGCGCCGTGCCGGTCGCACTGGTTCCGGGCGACCTGTTCGTGGTGGTGTCGGTGCTGCTGCTCGGCACGGTGGCGATCGCGCTGCTGGGGCTGGACGCCGGCTCGGCGTTCGGCGGCATGGGGTCCAGCCGGCACATGACCATCGCGGCACTGGTGGAGCCGACCGTGCTGGTCTCCGTCTACGCCCTGTCCATCCCGGTGGGCAGCTCGGCGCTGGCGTTGATCGTCGCTGCGCGCCGCGACCACCCGGCCGGCATCATCTCCCCCGCCGGCGTGCTGGCCGTGGTGGCGCTAGGCATCGTGGTGCTCGCCGAGACGGGACGGCTGCCGATCGACAACCCGTCCACCCACCTCGAGCTGACGATGATCCACGAGGCGATGGTGCTGGAGCAGTCCGGCCGTGACCTGGCCTGGGTGGACCTCGCGTCGTGGCTGCGGCTGTCCGTGCTGCTGGGGCTGGTCGGCAACCTGCTGCTGCCGTGGGGCGTCGCGGCGACGGTCGGCGCCGGACCACTGCTGCTCGGCACGCTGGCGCTGGCCGGCAAGCTCGCGCTGCTCGCCGCCCTGCTGGCCACCGCCGAGGTGGGCATGGCGAAGCTGCGCCTGTTCCGGGTGCCGGAGCTGCTGGCCGGCTCCTTCGTGCTGGCGTTCCTCGCCGTCACCGCGTCGTACCTGGTCGCGTGAGGCCCGCCGCATGAGCACCGCCGCCATGAACGCCGTCCGAGAGGTCGCCATGTCCCCGTCCGGGTCGGTCGCCACGCAGCTGGTCGCGCTGACCGCCGGTGCCCTGCTGGTCACCTCGGTGCTGCTGGTCTGGCGGCGCGACCTGTCGGCACAGGTGCGCCTGCTGATGCTGCAGGGCGTCGCGCTGGCGGCCCTCGCGACCACCATCGGCCTGTCCGGAGGACCCGGCACGTCCCGCGCCGAGCTGCTGCTGGTCGCCGTCCTGGTGCTGGCGCTGCGCGGCTGGCTGCTGCCGTGGGTGCTCGGCCGCCGGCTGCGCGCCGGGATCGAGGCCGGCGACGCGGCCCGGGAGGACGGTCCGCGTCTCAACCCGACGGCCGGCCTGGTGCTGGTCGCGCTGCTCACCACGGTGGCGTACCTGGTCAGCCGGCCGATCTCGGAGGGTGTCGCGGAGCACGCCGGTGCGCCGAGCCCCGCGGGCACCGCCGGCCCGGCCGCCTTCGCCGTGCCGGTCGGCATCGCGATGGTGCTGATCGGCTTCCTGCTGCTGGTCGGCCGGCGCCGCGCGATGTCGCAGCTGGTCGGTTTCCTGGTGCTGGACAACGGCATCGCGACCGTCGCGTTCCTGACGGCGGCGGGCGTGCCGTTCGCGGTGGAGCTCGGCATCTCGTCCGACGTGCTGCTGGTGGTGCTGATCCTCGCGGTGCTGTCCCGACGCATCCACGCCCAGATCGGGTCCACCACGCTCGACTCGATGACGGAGCTGAGGGACTGATGGGTCTGCTCCTGCTGCTGCCGCCGGTTGCGGCCCTCCTCGCGGGGCTCGCGGCCGCCGCGCCGCGACCGGCCGTGCCGGGCCCCGCTGGGCCGCGACCCCTCGCCGCGTTGTCCGCGGCGACCACCCGCCTGTCGGGCGTCCTGGTCAGCGCGATCCTGCTCGCGACCGGCGTCGCGCTGCTGGTGCACCGCGGTGCCGTCCCGACGCTCGGCGACGACCTGCTGCGCGCCGACGCGCTGTCCGCCCTGATGCTCACGGTGGTCGGCGCCGTGGGCCTGACCGCCACCTGGGCGGGACTGGAGCCGCGGACGTCCCGCGCCACGTCCGCACCGGCGTCGGGAGCCACCCGGAGCGAGCGCCGCTACGCCGCCCTGGTGTGCGTGTTCCTCGGTGCGATGGCGATCGCGGTCACCACGGACAACCTCGGGGTGCTGTGGGTGGCCGTCGAGGCGACCACCATCGCCACCGCCTTCCTGGTGGGCCACCGCGGCGGCGCCCGCTCCCTCGAGGCGGCCTGGAAGTACGTGGTGCTCGGCTCGGTCGGCATCGCGATCGCCCTGCTCGGCACCGTGCTGCTGTACGCCGCGAGCCGCAGCGCCGGCGAGCCGACCCTGTCCTGGACCCGGCTGGTCAGCGGTGAGCTGCCGCTGGACCCCGCGCTGGTGAAGGTGGCCGCCGGGCTGGCGGTGCTGGGGTTCGCGACCAAGGCGGGGCTGGCGCCGATGCACTCGTGGCTGCCGGACGCCCACAGCCAGGCGCCGGCGCCGGTGTCGGGGCTGATGTCCGGCGTCCTGCTCGCGGTGGCGTTCTACGCGATCCTGCGCGTGCGCGCGATCGCCGCCGTGGTGATCGGGCCGGGACTGGTGCGGGGACTGCTGCTGACGGCCGGTCTCGGTTCGCTCGCCGTCGCCGGTGCGCTGATCCTGCGGCAGCGGGACCACAAGCGGATGCTCGCGTACTCGAGCATCGAGCACATGGGCGTCCTCGCGGTGGGGGCCGCCGTGGGTGGTCCGGTGGCGCTGGCCGCGGTGCTGCTGCACCTGATCGGGCACGGGCTGGCCAAGGCGAGCCTGTTCGTGGTGGCGGGGCGGATGCTCGCCTCCGAGGGCACGACGACGATCGCCGAGGTCCGCGGCCTGCTGAGCCGCCGTGCCGACCTGGCGGCGCCGCTGGTCGTCGGGATGGCGGCACTGCTCGGCTTCCCGCCGTTCGCGCTGTTCTTCTCCGAGGTCGCGATCGTGCTGGCCGGCTGGCGGGCGGGGCTCGGCTGGGCGATGGCCCTGGTCGTCGCGCTGCTGCTGGTGGTGGTCGCGGGCCTGGTCCGGGCGACGGCGGCGATGACCCTGGGCCCGGCCGATCAGCCACATGCGGTTCACGACGAGCGCACGACGGCGACCACCACCTCCGCACCCGACGGGTCGGCGCCGGTCGCCGTCGCCACGCTGGCCCCGCCGCCGGCCCCACCACAGGCCCATGGCGCCGACCGCGGGCCCGTGCTGCCGCTGTTTCTGGCACTGGGCACCACGGCGGTGATCGGGTTCGTCGCCACGCCGGTCGGTGACGTGCTGGCGCGGGCGGCCGCCGTCCTGGGGTTGTCATGACCGCGCCTCGTCCGACGAGCCCGGTGGGGTCGTCCTCCCCCGGCGCACCCGACCCCACCGCACCCGACCCCGCCGCCCCGGCGGCCGACGCCCACGCCGTGACCCGCGCGGAGCTGCCCGCGCAGGTCGAGGCCCACCTCGCCGCCGGCCACCGCCTCGCCCTGGTCGCCGCGCACGACGACGGCGCCAGCGGCTTCCGCGTGGTCTACGCGTTCGCCGACCCGGCCACCGACCGGCGCACCGAGCTGACCGTCGCCGTGCCCCGCGACGACGCGTGGGTCCCATCCCTGTCCACGATCTCGTTCCCGGCCGGCCGGTTCGAGCGCGCCATCCGCGACGGCTTCGGCATCGAGCCCCGCGACCACGTCCGTCCCCGGCGCCTGACCCGGCACGCCCACTGGCCCGCCGGCTGGTACCCCATGCGTCGCGACGCCGCGACCGACCCGGCGTTCGGACCAGACGAGAGCGGCTTCGCCTTCGTGCCGGTCGAGGGCCAGGGCGTCTACGAGATCCCGGTGGGCCCCGTGCACGCCGGGATGATCGAGCCGGGTCATTTCAGGTTCTCGGTGGTCGGGGAGACCATCGTCCGGATGAAGGCCCGCCTGTGGTTCGTCCACCGCGGCCTGGAGAAGCACCTGCAGGGACGGACGCCGGAGCAGGCGCTGCCCCTGGCCGAGCGGATCAGCGGGGACACCGCCGTGGGGCACGCGGTGACGTTCGCGATGGCGGTGGAGGACGCGCTCGGCATCGAGGTCGGTGAGCAGGACCGGCTGGTGCGCGCGCTGCTGCTCGAGCTCGAGCGGCTGCACTGCCACGTCGCCGACCTCGGCGCGATGGCCAACGACGTCGGCCTCGGCATCCTGCAGACGCACACGCTGCGGCTGCGCGAGCAGCTGCTCCGGTCGAACGCCCTGGTCACCGGGCACCGGCTGCTGCGCGGCGGCATCGGGATCGGCTCGGCGCGACTGCGCGCCCTGCCGGACGTCGAGCTGGTCGGCTCCGTCGCCGCCGAGGTGGCCGAGCTGGTCCGCATCGCCCAGGGCACTGCCGTGCTGGTGGACCGCTTCACCGGCACGGCCGTGCTGCACCGCCAGCAGGCGGCCGAGATGGGCGTGCTGGGCTACGTCGCGCGGGCCAGCGGGCTGGACGTGGACGCCCGTCGCGACCACCCGTTCGTCGACCTCGACGCGTCGTTCCGTGTCTGCACGGCCGAGACCGGCGACGCGATGGCGCGGTTCACGGTGCGGGCCGACGAGATGGCGGTGAGCGCGGCCGTGATCGCGGATCTCGTGGACAGGCTCGGTGGGCACCTCGGCACCGGTGCGTGGGCCGCGGAGGACGCGTCGCACGCAGCGGACGAGGGCGACGCAGACCGTGACGACCACGACGCCGCGACCCCCGTCGCCCACGGGCTCGCGCTCGTCGAGGCCTGGCGCGGCACCGCGTGCCACCGTGTCGAGCTGGACGCCGCCAGCCGGCTGACCAGGGCCGCGATCGTCGACCCGTCGTTCTTCACCTGGCCGGCGCTGCCGGTCGCCCTGGCGGACACGATCGTCCCGGACTTCCCCCTGGCCAACAAGAGCTTCAACCAGTCCTACGCCGGCAACGACCTGTAGCGGCTGCGCGCGGCGACACCCCGCCCAGCCGCCGGAACCTCAGGCCTCCGTCGTCCCGTGCGTGCCGGCCGGCGCGTGCACCACGACCACCGGGCAGTGCGCATGCGTGACCACGTGCTGGCTCACGGAACCGAGCAGCAGACCGGTGAACCCGCCGTGCCCGCGGCTGCCAACCACGACGAGCGCTGCGTCACGGGCCGCGTCGAGCAGCACCCGTGCCGCGTGCCCCTGCTCCACCCGCTGCCGCACGTGCACCGACTCGTCGCCCTGGAGCACGTCCTTGACGGCGTTCTCGAGGACCAGCGTCGCGCTGCCCGCCCACTCGAACGTGCCGAGGGCGGCGACCGCGTAGTTCACGGGGTAGTCCCAGGACATCACCGCCTCGATCGGCTGCCCCGTGAGCCGGCCCTGGGCCACCGCCCACTGCAGCGCGGCCTTGGAGGAGGCGGACCCGTCGACGCCGACGACGATCCGCCCGGACGATTCCTTCTGATCGGCACTGGAGATGCTCACGACCTGTCCTCCCGCCTGTGGCGATCGGTGAGTCGGTCGAGCGGCCGGCTCGCACCCGGCGCCTGCGCCGGAGCGCAGCTCCAGCCTAGTGAGCGGGCGCGCAGGCGGCGTGGGCGGGGCCCACCTCACGCGCAGGTGCGCTCGACGGCCTCCAGCACCATCGCGTCCAGCCGGCCGTGGCGCGCCACCGACTCGCGCTGCACGCGCGCACCGGTGCCCTGCTCCACCACCCGCCGGATCGACTCGCGCACCACGTCCAGGTCACCGTTGGCCTGCAGCGCGGCCTCCACGTGGCCCACCAGCGCGGCGAGCACCTCGGCGGCCGGTCGCAGCCGGCCGGTCCGCGGGTCCACCAGCTCGCCGTCCGTCCCCGAGCGGCTGGACCGCCAGGACGCCAGCCGGAGCAGCGCCGCGGGCTCGCCGGACGCCGGGGCGCCGGCGCGCCACTCGCCGGCCGCCGTGTCCACCAGCGCGCGGCACAGCGCCGCGACCAGCACGGCGTCGGCCACGTCCAGGCACACGTCGGCGACGCGCACCTCGACCGTCGGGTAGTGCCGGGACAGCCGGGCGTCGAAGTAGACCATCCCCTCGTCCAGCAGGGTGCCCGTCCCGATCATGTCGTCCACCAGCCGGCGGTACGCGGCGGCGGAGCCGAACACCTCCGTCGGGCCGGTCGCGGGCCAGCGGCTCCACGACTGGGTCCGGTAGCTGGCGTAGCCGGTGTCGACGCCGTTCCAGAACGGCGAGTTGGTGGCGACGGCCGCCACCACCGGCAGCCAGGGCCGGATGCGGTCCAGCACCGCGACGCCCTCGTCCGGCGAGCCGACCGCGACGTGCACGTGGCAGCCGCAGGTCAGCTGCTCGTCGCAGGCGATGGCCAGCGCACGGCCGATCGCCTGGTACCGCGGCGACGGGCTGATCCGCGGCCGCGCCGGTAGCGGCGACGTGCCGAGCGCCGCTACCCGGAGCCCGGCTCGGCGTGCGGCGGCGTCGGCGGTGCGGCGCAGCCGGCGCAGGTCGTCCGACAGGCTGGCCAGCGACGTGCGCGGTGGCGTGGCCACCTCGATCATCTGCTGCTGCAGCTCCATGGTGAGCTCGCTGCGTCGGGGGGAGGCCGGCGCGGCGCTCGGTTGCGGGTCGTCCCCGGACTCGTCGGACCAGGCCGGCACGTCGTCCACCTCTGCCAGCACCTGGGGCGCCGCCGGGACGGCGCAGCCGGACTGCGGGTCGATGAGCAGGAACTCCTCCTCGACGCCGAACGTGCGCACGGACGCGCCCCTGCGATCCACGCCGACCACCTTCGCGACTGCCGCACAGAGACCGTCGGCGGGCCCGTCGGCGGGCGCTTCGATCGTCGACCGGTGCAGGTCAGCGGCGCAAGCCCCCGCCCAGCGGGATCAGCCGGCCGGATCCGCCGGTCAGCGGGAGACGAGCGGGCCCTCCAGCGCTGCCACCGCGGCGGGTCAGCCCTCTGCCGGCGGTCCGCTGCGGTCCGACTCCGCCCCGGTCCCCTCGTCCGGCGTGGTGGTGGCGCTGAGCGCGTCGAGGAAGCGGATCACCGTCTCCCGCTCGTCGGGCGCCAGCGCGGCCGCGACCTGGAACCGGCGCGCATGCTCCCGCCCGACCGTCCGCTCGGCAGCACGACGGGTCTCGGCGCTGACCACCACGGCGATCGCCCGGCGGTCGGTCGGGTGCGGGGTGCGCCGGATGTGCCCGCCCGCCTCGAGGCGGTCGAGCAGCTTGGTGGTGGAGGCGCTGGAGATGCCCAGGTGGTCGGCGATCTCCCGGGCGGTGACGTGGTGCCCCTGCTCGGTGCGGACGATGACGAACCGCAGCGCCTTCATGTCGGTCTCGCCGAGCTGCATGTACGCCCGCGAGGCGCGGCTGGACCGCTGCTCGGCCTCGCGCCAGCGGAACAGCGCGTCCATCACGCGGACCACCTGACCGACCTCCGCATCGGGCAGGCCGGACGTGTGCACCAGCCGCCCACCCCGGTCCACCACGCGCGGGTCGTGGAAGCCGAGGGCGATCTCGGTGATCGGTTCGTCGTCCGGCACGCGGGAAACACTAGCCGAATGGAAGTATCTCGCCTACCTTACTTCTCACCTGGCTAGCGAAATGAGATGAGCGATGGACGAGGTCGTGCTGCTGTCCGAGGACGGCACCCCGATCGGCACGGCGCCCAAGGCGCAGGTGCACGGTGCCGACACCCCCCTGCACCTGGCCTTCTCCTGCTACCTGTACGACACCTCCGGGCGGTTGCTGGTGTCCCGGCGGGCGCTGTCCAAGCGGACGTGGCCGGGGGTGTGGACCAACTCGTTCTGCGGTCACCCGGCGCCGGGTGAGCAGCTCGAGGACGCCGTCCGCCGGCACGGACGGCTCGAGCTCGGCGTGGAGGTCGAGGGACTCCACGCCGAGCTCCCCGACTTCCGGTACCTCGCCGTGGACGCCTCGGGCGTCGTGGAGAACGAGGTGTGCCCCGTCTTCTCGGCCGCCACGTCGTCCCTCGTCGTGCCGCACCCGGACGAGGTGATGGAGGCGGTGTGGGTCGACCCCGCCCGCCTGTCCGCCGCCGTGCACCTGGCGCCCTGGGCCTTCAGCCCGTGGTTCGCGCTGCAGATCGACCAGCTGCACAACTTCACCAGGGAGAACCCGGTATGACCCACGACCTCGCGGCCTCCGCCCCGCTCGTCGAGCCCGTCGCACGCCCGGCCGCCCCGCTGGTGCTGCCCAACCTCGCCGCGGCGACGGCGGAGGTCGAGCGGCGCCTGGACCTGGTGCTCGACGAGGCGCTACGCCGTTCCTCGGCGCACGGGCCGCACTACGAGCAGCTGTGGCGGGCGGTGCGCACCATGACGCAGGGCGGCAAGCGGCTGCGGCCCCGCCTGCTGCTCGCGACGTTCCTGCACCTGGGCGGCACCCGGCTGGAGCCGGCCGTCGAGCTCGCCGTCGCGGTGGAGCTGCTGCACACGGCCCTGCTGGTGCACGACGACGTGATCGACGGCGACGTGCAGCGGCGCGGCGTGCTCAACGTGGTCGGCGCCTTCGAGCAGGCCGCCCGTGCCGAGGGCCTGCCCGAGCAGCCCGCCCGCCGCTGGGGTGAGCAGGCGGCGCTGCTCGCCGGGGACCTGCTGCTGACGTCGGCCCTGCGCATCACCGCCCGGCTCGAGCTCGACCACGCCCGCCGCACGGCCCTGGTCGAGCTGGTGGACGAGAGCGTCTACCGCGCCGCTGCCGGCGAGCTGGCCGACGTGACCTACGCGGCCGGGCTCGCCACCCCGGCGCCGTCGGACATCCGCCGGCTGATGGCCGACAAGACCGCCCACTACTCCCTCGAGCTGCCGCTGCGCGCCGCCGCGCTGCTGGCCGGCGCCCCGGACTGGCTCGGCGACCGCCTCGGCGCGATCGGCCACCGTCTGGGCCTGGTGTTCCAGATGCGCGACGACCTGCTCGGAGTGTTCGGCAGCGCGGCCGAGACCGGCAAGAGCTGCTCGAACGACCTGCGGGAGGGCAAGCAGACCCTGCTGGTGGCGTACGCGCGCGGCACCGCGGAGTGGTCGGGGGCAGCGCACCTGTTCGGCCGGGAGGACCTGGACGAGGTCGGTGCGGACGTGCTGCGTGGCGCGCTCGAGGCGTGCGGTGCGCGGGCCCGGCTGGAGCAGGAGGTCCACGACGAGCGGGACGCCGCGCTGACGCTGATCGCCGGCGCCGACCTGCCGGCCGCCCTGGCCCGGCTGCTCGCCGCCGAGGCGGAGCGTGCGGCGGAGCGACGGTCATGAGCCGCCAGACGGGCCTGGCGCTGTACGACGGCACCGCGCGCGTGGCCGCGGCACCGGTGATCCGCCGGTACTCCACGTCGTTCCGGCTGGCGACCAGCCTGTTCCCCCGCCGGTGCCGGGCGGCGATCGCCTCGATCTACGCGCTGGTGCGGATCGCCGACGAGATCGTGGACGGCACCGCGGCCGAGGCGGGGCTCGACCGCGCCGCCCGGGCGCGGGTGCTCGACGAGCTGGAGCGCGAGACGGAACGCGCGGTGGCGACGGGGTTCAGCGCGAACCTCGTGGTGCACGCCTTCGCGGCGGTGGCCCGCGAGGCCACCATCGAACCGGCGCTGACCAGGGCGTTCTTCGCCTCGATGCGGCGCGACCTGGACGACGTGGCCTTCGACGAGGCCGAGTACCGGACGTACGTGCACGGGTCTGCCGAGGTGGTCGGGCTGATGTGCCTGCGGGTGTTCCTCGCCGGCCGGCCGGTGGCGCCGGAGGTCGCGGCCCGGCTGGACGAGGGCGCCGCCCGGCTGGGCGCCGCCTTCCAGAAGGTGAACTTCCTGCGGGACGTGGCGCACGACCGCGGGCAGCTGGGTCGGTCGTACCTGCCCGGGGTGTCGGGCTCCGGCCTGACGGACGAGCAGAAGACGGCCGTCGTCGACGACATCCGGGCCGACCTGCGGGCCGCCCGCGCCTCGGTCCGGTACCTGCCCGGCGACTGCCGCCGCCCGGTGCTGGTGGCCACCGCCCTGTTCGGCGAGCTGCTGCGTCGCCTCGAGCGGACGCCCGCCTCCCGCCTGGCGAGCACCCGGGTGTCCGTCCCCGCGCCCGTCAAGCTCGCGCTCGCGCTGCGGTGGACGCTCGCGCCCTCGCTGAACACCGGGGCGCTGTCATGAGCCGGCCGCTGGACACCGTCGTGATCGGCGGCGGCGTGTCGGGGCTGGCGACCGCTGCGCTGCTCGCGGCCGACGGGCACCAGGTGACGCTGCTCGAGGCGTTGCCGCAGCTCGGCGGTCGCGCCGGCTCGTGGGAGTCCGGCGGGTTCCGGTTCGACACCGGACCGTCCTGGTACCTGATGCCCGAGGTGTTCGACCACTTCTACCGACTGATGGGCACCTCGGCCGACGAGCAGCTGACGCTGCGTCGGCTGGACCCCGGGTACCGCGCGTACTTCCAGGACGACCCTGTGCCGTTCGACCTGCCGGCCGGCGGCCCCGCGGCCCGCGCGGCGCTGAAGGCCCTCGACCCCACGTCCGCCGACCGGCTGGACGCCTACTTCGACTCGGCGGCGGAGACGTACCACCTGGCGCTGGAGAAGTTCCTCTACAGCTCGTTCGACTCGGTGGGGCCGTTCCTGGACCCGGCCCTGCTGTCCCGGCTGCCTCGCCTGGCCCGCCTGCTGACCCGGTCGCTGGACGCCGAGATCCGCACCCGCAGCGGTGACTCCCGGCTGCGGCGGCTGCTCGGCTACCCCGCGGTGTTCCTCGGCGGCTCGCCGATGCGCGTGCCGAGCATGTACCACCTGATGAGCCACCTCGACGTGAACGACGATGTGCGGTACCCGGACGGCGGGTTCGCGCGGGTGATCCAGACGATCGCCGAGCTGGCGGCCGGCGCCGGTGCGCGCCTGGTCACGGGCGCGCGGGTGCACCGGATCCTGGTCAAGGACGGCGCCGTTCGCGGCGTGCTGTACCGGGACGGGCTCGGGGTGGAGCACCGGGCGGAGGCGGAGCTGGTGGTCTCCGGTGCCGACCTGCACCACACCCAGACCATGCTGCTGGACGCCCCGAACCGGGACCACGACGAGCGGTGGTGGCGGCACAAGGACCCCGGCCCCGGTGCCGTGCTGGCGATGCTCGGGGTCCGCGGACGGCTGCCGGAGCTGGCGCACCACACGCTGCTGCTGGCGGACGACTGGGACGGCGGGTTCGCCGCTCTGTCGCGCGGCCGGGGCCTGCCCGCGAACCCGTCGCTGTACATCGGCAAGCCGAGCGCCACCGACCCGACGGTGGCACCCGCCGACCACGAGAACCTGTTCGTCCTCGTGCCTGTCCCGGCCGACCCGGGCATCGGGCACGGCGGGATCGAGGGCGCCGGTGACCAGCGCGTCGAGGGGTTCGTCGACCGCACCATCGAGCAGATCGCCACATGGACCGGCGCGCACGACCTCGCCGACCGGGTGGTGGTGCGGCGCACCGTCGCACCTGGCGACTTCGCCACCGACCTGCAGTCGTGGTCCGGCAGCGCGCTGGGGCCGGCGCACACGCTGCGGCAGAGCGCCTTCCTCCGGTCGCCGAACGCGTCCCGACGGGTGTCCGGCCTGCTGTTCACGGGCGCCAGCACCATCCCGGGGATCGGCGTGCCGATGTGCCTGATCAGCGCCGAGCTGGTGGTCAAGCGGGTGCGCGGGGACCGGACCGCCGCGCCGCTGCCCGTGCTGGCGAGGGTGCCGGCATGAGGTTCGCGTACCTGGGCTCGTTGCTCCTGTCGGCGGCCGGCGTCGCGCTGGTGGACCGGCGGTGGCGGCTGTTCGTGTGGCAGAACGCCCGACGGGCGGCGATCGTGCTGGTCAGCGGCGTCATGGTGCTGCTCGCGGCCGACGCGGTGGGCATCGCGAACGGGCTGTTCTACCGGGCGCCCACCCGGGTGATGACGGGCGTGCTGCTGGCGCCGGAGCTGCCGCTGGAGGAGCCGGTGTTCCTGGCGTTCCTCTGCTACCTGGCGATGGTGCTGGTCACCGGCTCGGAGCGGCTGGTCGTGGGGGCTCGGACCGGGGTGCGCGCCGGCCGTGCGCAGGTCGCCCACGGCGAGCACGGCGAGCACAGCGCCGCACTGCACGCCGGGGGCCGGCCATGACGTACCCCCAGCTGGCGCTCGGGCTGGTCGCGTTCGCCGTCGTCGTCCGCCTGGTCGCCACCGTGGCCGCCCGACGAGCCGGCCGCCGCATCCCCCTCGTCCCCACCCTCGTCGCCGCGGTGGCGCTGGTGGCGCTGACCGCCGTCTTCGACAACGTGATGCTCGCTGCGGGCGTCGACGACTACTCCCGCCTGCACGCCTCGGGGCTGGCGATCGGCCGCGCGCCCGTCGAGGACTTCTCCTACCCCCTCGCCGCCGCCGTGCTGCTGCCGGCCGTGTGGGAGCTGACCCGCAGGAGGACCCGTGCTGACCACCCGTAGACCGCTGCTGCCACCCCTGGCCACGCGGCTGCTCGCCGCCTCCCGGCCGCTGAGCTGGGTGAACACCGCCTACCCCTTCGGGGCGGCCTACCTGCTGGCCGGCGGCCACGTGGACGCCCGATGGGTGATCGGCACGCTGTTCTTCCTGGTGCCCTACAACCTGGCGATGTACGGGATCAACGACGTGTTCGACTACGCGTCCGACGCGGCGAACCCCCGCAAGGGCGGTGTCGAGGGGGCGCTGCTCGAGCCGCGGGTGCACCGGGCCACGCTGGTGGCGGCCGTGGTGGCGTGCGTGCCGTTCGTCGTCGCGCTGGTGCTGCTGGGGAAGCCCGCGTCGTGGGCGGTGCTCGCCGTGTCGCTGTTCGCCATCGCGGCCTATTCGGTGCCGGGGCTGCGGTTCAAGGAGCGGCCGGTGCTGGACTCGCTGACGTCGAGCACCCACTTCACCAGTCCGGCGGTCTACGGCCTGGTGCTGGCGGGCGGAGCGTGGAGCCGTCCGGCGGTGGTGGCGCTGGTGGCGTTCTTCCTGTGGGGCGTCGCGGCGCAGGCGTTCGGCGCGGTGCAGGACGTGGTGCCGGACCGCGAGGCCGGCATCGGGTCGGTGGCCACCGTGCTCGGTGCGGCCCGGACGGTCCGGCTGTCGCTGACGCTGTGGGCGGCGGCCGGGGCGCTGCTGCTGCTCGAGCCCTTCCCGGGGGTGCTGGCGGCGCCGCTGGTGATCCCGTACCTGGCGCTGGCGTGGCCGTTCCGCTCGGTTCCCGACGTCGAGTCCGGTACCGCGAACCGTGGCTGGCGGCGGTTCCTGCTGGTGAACTACCTGGTGGGGTTCGCCGTCACCCTGATCCTCATCGCGATCGGGATGAACCGATGACCCGCCTCCGCACGTCGACCCCGCCCCCGAGCTCGACCCCACCGTCCGGCCCCGGCACCCGACCGGGCGCCCAGGGCATCACCGAGGAGACCCGCATGACGTCCGCCCGCACCACCGGTCCTGGCCGGGGCACCCGCACGCTGCGCATCGTGCTGCCGGCGGTGCTGGTGCTGGTGTGGCTGGCCGTCGGCGGCATCGGTGGGCCGTACTTCGGCCGGATCGCCGAGGTGTCGTCCAACGAGCCGACGGCGTACCTGCCGACCAGCGCGCAGGCGACCCGGGTGCAGGAGCGGCTGCCGGAGTTCCTGGGCGGGGACACGATCCCGGCGGTGGTGCTGGTCACCGCGGGCTCGCCGCTGACCGACGCGCAGAAGACGCAGCTCGCCCAGGTGCCGGCCGCGCTCGCGAAGCTCGACGGCGTGTCGGGCCAGCCGAGCCCGCCGATCGTGTCGCAGGACGGCACCGCGGCCCAGCTGTTCGTCCCGGTCAAGGCGTCGGCGGCGGTCGCGGACACCGTCGCCGCCATGCGGTCGGCGCTGCCGGGCCTGGTGCCGTCCGGCACCACCGCGTACGTCACGGGACCGGCGGGGTTCACCGGCGACCTGGTGACGGCATTCGGCGGGATCGACGGCATCCTGCTGCTCGTAGCCGTGGCAGCCGTGCTCGTGATCCTGGTGGTGGTCTACCGGTCGCCGCTGCTCCCGCTGGTGGTGCTGCTGACCAGCACGTTCGCGCTGACGGCCGCCCTGTTCACCGTGTGGTGGATCGCCAAGGCGGGGGTGTTCCCACTCAGCGGCCAGACCCAGGGGATCCTGTTCATCCTGGTGATCGGCGCCGCCACGGACTACTCGCTGCTGTACGTGTCCCGGTACCGCGAGGCGCTACGCGCCCACGAGCACCGGTGGGACGCCACGCGCGCGGCGCTGCGCGGGTCGTTCGAGCCGATCCTCGCCTCCGGCGGCACGGTGATCGCCGGGCTGCTGATGCTGCTGCTGTCCGACCTGCAGTCGAACCGGGCGCTGGGCCCGATCGCGGCCGTCGGCATCGTGTTCGCGATGCTCGCCGCGTTCACCCTGCTGCCCTCGCTGCTCCTGCTGCTGGGCCGGGCCGCGTTCTGGCCGCGCCGTCCGCGGTACGCGCCCGACGCGGCCGGCGCCGACCCCGTGCCGACGCGTGGGCTGTGGGCGCGGGTCCCGCGGTTCGTCGTCCGGCGTGCCCGGCCGGTGTGGGTGGTCGGCGTGGTGGTGCTGCTGGCCGCGAGCGCCGGGGTGCTGCAGCTGCGGGCGTCCGGCGTCCCGTCCAGCGACCTGGTGCTGGGCCACTCCGAGGCACGCGACGGTCAGCGGGAGCTCGCCCAGCACTTCCCGGGCGGCTCCGGCAGCCCGGCGCAGGTGATCGTCGCCTCCGACCGTTTGCAGCCGACCGCCGCGACGCTGCTGGCCACGCCCGGAGTGCAGTCCGTCGCCGTGGTGAGCGCCGCCTCGCCGAGCGGTCAGGCGCCGGTGACGGCCGACGGCGTGCAGCCGGTGGTCCCCGGCACCCCGGCCCCCGCGCCGACGGTGGCCAACGGTGACGTGCTGCTCGAGGCGACGCTCAAGGACGCCCCGGACTCCGCTGCCGCCGAGCGCACGGTCCGCCAGCTGCGCACCGCGCTGGGCGGCGACGTCCTGGTCGGCGGCGCGACGGCCACCGCGGTCGACTCCGACGACGCCTCCGTGCACGACCGGAACCTGATCATCCCGCTGGTCCTGGTGGTGATCCTGGTGATCCTGGTGCTGCTGCTGCGGGCCGTCGTCGCCCCGTTGCTTCTGGTCGGCACCGTGGTGCTGTCGTTCGGCGCGACCCTCGGCGTCTCGGCGCTCGTGTTCAACCACGTGCTGAACCTGCCCGGCGCCGACCCAGCCGTGCCCCTGTTCGGGTTCGTCTTCCTGGTCGCGCTCGGCATCGACTACAACATCTTCCTCATGACCCGCGTGCGGGAGGAGGCGCTGCACGCCGGCGCCCGCACGGGCATGACCCGCGGGCTGGCGATCACGGGCGGGGTGATCACCTCCGCCGGCGTGGTGCTGGCCGCCACGTTCGCCGCGCTGGCGGTGATCCCCATCCTGTTCCTGCTGCAGCTGGCGTTCATCGTGGCGTTCGGCGTGCTGCTGGACACCGTGCTGGTGCGGTCGCTGCTGGTGCCGGCGCTCGGTCAGGAGCTGGGCCGGTCGATGTGGTGGCCGTCGCGCCGCATCACCGCCTGATCTCGCACCCGCCCCCGCGACTGCCCACACCGGCTCGCCCCGCCCGGCCCTCACCCGGGCGAGATGGGCACTTTGACGCGAGATGGGCACTCCGAAGTGCTCATCTCGCGTCAAAGTGCTCATGTCGGTGCCGTCCCGGCTGGGTGGGTCGGGCCGTGCGGTGTCGCCAGCAGCGAACGTGTCGGGGTGCGCGCACCGTCGCGTCGCGCGAGCCTGGTCCCCAGGCCGACCAGGGTGGTGAGACGAGTGGCACGCGCGCACGACGACGCCGACTCGCAGGACGACGCCGAGCAGCGGCTCGGCCGGTACCGCGCCAAGCGGCACTTCGACCGGACGCCGGAGCCGTCGGGCGACACCCGCGCGGACGCGACGGCCGGCGCGGCACCTGACGCAACGGCGGCGTCCGCACCCCCGGGCGCCGGCTCGTCGAGCACCCGCCGCTTCGTCGTCCAGCGGCACCGCGCCCGCCGCCTGCACTACGACTTCCGTCTGGAGATGGACGGGGTGCTGGCCAGCTGGGCGATCCCCAAGGGTCCGACGCTCGACCCCGGCGTCCGGCGGATGGCGGTCCACGTCGAGGACCACCCGATGGAGTACGAGCACTTCGAGGGTGTGATCCCGGCCGGCCAGTACGGCGGTGGCGACGTGATCGTGTGGGACGCCGGCACCTGGGAGCCGAACCCCGACGAGGACCCGGTGGCGGCCGTCGCCGCCGGCGAGCTGCACGCCACGCTGCACGGCGAGCGGCTGAAGGGCCGGTTCGTGCTGGTCCGCACCGGCGACGCGGACGCGGGCGGCAAGGAGCAGTGGCTGCTGCTGCACAAGCACGACGAGTTCGCGTCCGACGGCTGGGACGCGGAGGACCACCCCACGTCCGTGCTGTCGGGCCGCACCAACGACGAGGTCGCCGCCGACCCGGACCGCCTGTGGCGCTCCGGCGTCCCCGCCGCGCAGGCCGAGGTCGACCTGCGCACCGTCGACCTGTCCCACCCCACACCCGACGAGCTCGCCGACCTTGACGCCCTCGGTACCGGCGGCACCTGGCACGTCCACGGCCGCGCCCTCAAGGTGACCAACCTCGACAAGGTGCTGTTCCCGGCCCGATCCGGTGAGCCTCCGGTGACCAAGCGCGATCTGCTGCGCTACGCCGCCCGGATCGGCCCGGTGGTGCTCCCCTACCTCACCGGCCGGCCGCTCAACCTGCACCGCTACCCGCAGGGCGCCGACAAGCCGGGGTTCTGGCACAAGCAGCTGCCGGACCACGCCCCGGACTGGCTGACCCGCTGGGACAACCCCGAGGCGGACGACGACGAGACGACGACGTACCTGGTGGTCGACGAGCCGGCGGCGCTGGTGTGGGCCGCCAACTTCGGCGGCCTGGAGTGGCACGCCTGGACCTCGACCACCGAGCACCCGCACCTGCCGTCGTACGCGATGGTCGACCTGGACCCGGGCACGTCCACGCGCTGGGAGGACCTGCTGGCGATGGCTCGCCTGCACCGCGACGCGTTCGCCCACCTCAAGGTGCGCGCCTACCCCAAGCTGACCGGCCGACGCGGCATCCAGGTGTGGATCCCGATCGCCGAGGGGCCGTCGTTCGACGAGACCCGGGACTGGGTGGAACGGGTGTCCCGCACGGTCGGCGCGGTGGTCCCCGACCTGGTCAGCTGGCGGTGGGAGGTTCGCGAGCGCGGCGGCAAGGCTCGCCTGGACTACACCCAGAACGCGATCAACAAGACCCTGGTCGCGCCCTACAGCCCGCGGCCCGCCGCCGGTGCGCCGGTGTCGACGCCGATCACCTGGGACGAGCTGGACGAGGACTGGCTGCGACCCGACGCGTTCACCGTCCGCACGGTGCTGGACCGGATCGCCGAGCGCGGCGACCCGTTCCGCGGCGTCCTGCTGCACGACCAGACGCTGCCGCGGCTGGGCTAGCTGGTCCGGGCAGCGCCCCGCGCGTGCTCTGCCCATCGAGATCCGGACGGCACGGACGTAGCCTCCCGTCATGGGACGGTCGGCGTCCGCGGTCCTGCCGAGCCTGCTGCTGGGCGGCCTCCTCTTCGCAGGCTGCACGGCCGGCGGGTCCACAGCGTCCCCGACGCAGCCAGCCGGTTCCTCGACGGCGACCTCGTCACCGTCAGCGGGCAGCACCGGCATGCCGTCCTCCGCGGCATCGGCAACGCCGTCCGACGCCGGCTGCCGCACCGACTACTCCCCCGTGCCGCTGCCGACGTGGGCGCGGGCAGGCTTCACGCCATCCGACCAGCCGGTGCCCTACGTGCTGAGCGACCGGGGCGACGTCGTCGCCATCCTCTGGGCCGACCACGACCCGCTGGTGGCCCCGCCGGTGGCCGGCCGGAACAACAAGATCCTCTGGGTGCCGCGGGTGGCCTCCCCCGTCGGGACACCCCTGCAGATCCGCGCCACCCTGACGTCCACCGGTATGACGGCCACCCGCGCCGTCGACGGCGGTCTGGGGCCGTCCACCATCGACCTGCCCGCGCCCGGCTGCTGGTCGCTCGACCTCACCTGGGGCGACCACCACGACCACCTCGACCTCGCCTACGCCGCGAGCTGAACGACCACACTCACCGAGCCCGCGACGCCGATGCGGAGAACCCCGCCGCCCGTCATTAGGCTGCCCTCACCGTTGAGCGCCACCGGAGGTACCCGTGCCGTACGTCGTCGACTTCGAGAACGTCTCCACCATCGGGCTCGAGTCGTCCCCGGTGGCCGACGCGCTCGCCGGCCTGCGCGCCAACGAGGCGCGGTACTTCCGCAACAAGTACCAGCACGTGTTCACCGTCGAGCCCGCCGCCGAGGCACCCGACGCCGTCGAGCGGGTCGCGCGGATCCTGTCCGAGGAGCGGGGCATCGTCATCGCGTCCCCGGCGCTGGAGGCGACCGACTTCGAGGTCGAGGGCATCCGCTGGACGTACGTGTTCTACGAGTCGGGGCTGTCGATCAACGTGCTGTGGACGCTGGCCGACGCCGGCAAGCGTGCGGTCGGCTTCAAGCTGTCCGACGGCATGGACGTGCCCGAGGAGCTGTCGGCGTTCAAGTTCGCGCGGCAGCGGTCCAAGCTGGCCGGCACCATCCGCGGCTCGTACTTCGTCATCAAGGGCGAGTACTGACCCCGGACCGACCGGGCGCGCGTCAGTCGCGCAAGGGCGAGCCGACGACGTCGAACCGGAAGCCGCCGAACTGACCGGACAGCAGCGGCCGCGCCTGCGCGATCGCGGCCTGCACGTCGGGATGCTGCAGCGACCCGCGATGCGCTGCGGCGCTGTCCCACAGCTCCACGACGAACGCCGTGTCCGGCTGGTCGTCGTTCACGCCCACCTCGTAGAGCAGGCACCCGAGGTCCCGCAGCACGTCGCTGCGGCGGGTCAGGTGCGCGACCAGCTCGTCCCGTCGCCCGGGAGCGGCCCCGAGGCTGCCTGCGTTCGCGAAGACCATGGGGCGACGGTAGGCGCCACCACCGACAGCGCGCCCGCGGGCCCCACCAGGGTGGTCAGCCCGCGGTGGTCACTCGCGACCCCGTCCGTTATGGTGGTCTAGACCACTCGCGCCGGCTCGTCGCCGGACCACACCAACGGAGGTGCCCATGCCCGAACGCCGTGCCGTCGTCGCCATCGCCGAAGGCCTCCACGCCCGTCCCGCCGCGCTGTTCGTCAACCTCGCGGCGCAGCAGCCGGTCGCCGTGACCATCCGCAAGGCCGACGGCGACCCCGTGCCGGCCTCGAGCATCCTGTCCGTGATGGGCCTCGGCGCCGGCCCCGGCGACGAGGTGTTCCTCGCCAGCGACGACGCGGCCGCGCAGCCGTCGCTCGACGCCCTGGCGCAGTACCTGGAGTCCGCCGGCTGAACCGGGGACCCGCACGACGTCGCCCGGCCGGGGCAGCGGTCCCGGCCGGGCGTCCGTCTGTGGCAGCCCTCGCTAGGCGGTCGCGCCGCCCCCTGCCGGCGCGGCCGGCGCAGCGGTGGCCGTCTTCTTCACCGGCTCGTCCGCGGGCTGGTCGACGAGGACCGACATGGAGTCGGACGTCGCGTCGTCGTCCTCCCGGCCGGGCGTCCGAAGGTTCCACTTGGTGATCACCCAGCGGAACAGGAAGTAGTAGATCGCCCCGTAGATGAGCCCGATCGGGATGATCCACAACGGCTTCTGCGCGATCCGGAAGTTCAGCAGGTAGTCGATCACCCCGGCGGAGAAGCCGAACCCGTCGTGGATGCCGAGCCAGTTCACGAGTGCGAGCGACGTTCCGGTCAGCAGCGCGTGGACCACGTAGAGCGGGTACGCGAGGAAGACGAAGGAGAACTCGAGCGGCTCGGTGACGCCGGTGACGAACGACACCAGCGCGGCGGAGCCCATGATGCCCGCGATCACCTTGCGCTTGCCGGGCTTGGCTGTGTGCACGAACGCGAGGGCCGCGCCGGGCAGGGCGAACATCATGATCGGGAAGAAGCCGGTCATGAACGTGCCGGCCGTCGGGTCGCCGTGCAGGAAGCGCAGGATGTCGCCGCTCCACACCTTGCCGCTGGGGTCGGTGTACGAGCCGAACTGGAACCACGGCAGCGAGTTCAGCAGGTGGTGGAGCCCGATCGGGACGAGCAGGCGGTTCGCGGTGCCGTAGACGAAGGCGCCGAGGATGGTCGAGCCGGTGACCCACGAGCCGACGGCCGTCAGGCCCGAGTCGAACCACTTGTAGACCAGAGCCGCGATCACCGCGACGACCACCGAGGCGCCCGCCGTCACGATCGGCACGAACCGGCGCCCGCCGAAGAACGCCAGGTACGGCGGCAGCTTGATCCGCGAGTACCTCTGGAACATCAGCGCGGCGACCAGGCCGATCACGATGCCGCCGAGCACGCCGTAGTTGATCAGCTCCTGCTTCGCGTCGCCGGTGGGCTTGCCCAGCACGTAGGGCGACAGAGCGTCGGTGACGCCCTTGAAGACGAGGTACCCGATCACCGCCGCGAGCCCGGTGGAGCCGTCCGACTTGCGGGCGTACCCGACGGCGACACCGATCGCGAACAGCAGTGCCAGGTTGGCGAAGAGCGCGTTGCCCGCCGCTCCCAGCACATCGGCCACGGGCTGCAGCCACGTGGCGTGCTTGCCGAGCCCGTCGGCACCGAGCATGTCCGCCTGGCCCAGCCGGAGCAGCAGCGCCGCGGCCGGCAGGGAGGCGATCGGCAGCATGAGCGATCGGCCGACGCGCTGCAGCTGCGCGAGGCCGGGGATCCCGCGCTTCACGCGGGTCGCAGGGGCGGTGGTGGCTGTCATGACAGGTGCACTCCTCGTCGTGTGCTCGTCATCGTGTGCATGTCGTTGCGTGTGGCTGTGCGGGTGGCCGGTCGCGCCGGCGGTCCGTCGTCGGCGACGGGACACTCGTCCGGACTAGTGCGCTAGATGTCTGGACCAGTTGCCCGCAACCATGATGGAATGGCCCGCACGGTGTCAAGAGCGGCATGCTTCGCACCGTCCAGACCAGTCGCGACGAGGGGACGAGGGTGGGTCGCTCCGTTCTGAAGTACGTGCGGGTGCGCGACTACCTGCGCTCCCTGGTCACCCACGAGCTCGCACCGGGTGACGCCATCCCGTCCGAGCGCATCCTGTGCGACCAGTTCGGCGTCTCCCGGATGACCGTGCGGCAGGCCGTCGACGCGCTCGTCGTCGAGGGTCTGCTGGCCCGGGAGCAGGGTCGTGGCACCTTCGTCGCGCCCACCAAGGTGGACCTCGAGGTGCGCCTGGCGTCCTTCGGCGAGGAGATGCAGCGCCGCGGCATGGAGCCGGCCTCCAAGGTGCTGTCCGCCGAGGTGGTCGCGGCCACGCCGGACATCGCCGACGCCCTCGACATCCTCCCTGGTGAGCGCGTGTTCTCGCTGCACCGGGTGCGCCTGGCCGACGGCGAGCCGATGGCGATCGAGCAGTCCTGGCTGCCGTGCCAGCTGGTGCCCGGCTTCTTCGACGGTCCCCTGCCGGACAGCATCTACGGCGAGCTGCGCCGCCGCGGCCTGGAGCCGGACTGGGGCGAGGACGTCGTCTCGGCGGCGGAGGTCGACACGGGCGACGCCGAGCTGCTGAGCGTGCCGACCGGCCGCGCGGTGCTGCGCGTGACCCGGCGGACCTTCGCGGGCGAGACGGCCTGCGTGTACTCACGGTCGACCTACCGGGCCGACCGCTACGTGCTCTGGGTGCCGTTGCGTGCACCGAAGCCGGCGCTCACCCCCAAGCGCGGCGCGGCGGAGCGAGCGGCACAACCTGCGACGGCGGAGGTCCTGTCATGAACGAGGGCAGTGTGGGCACGGACGACCGGCGGTACGGCGAGCGGGCGCAGGCGGCGGAGATCCTCGCGGCGCTCGGCGGGGTGGGCAACATCATCGAGATCGAGCCGTGCACCACGCGCCTGCGGTCGGAGGTGCACGAGACCGCCGCGGTGGACGTCAAGGCGCTGCGCGCGGCCGGCGCGCACGGCGTGATGATCTCCGGCCACGTGGTGCAGGTGGTCATGGGGCCGAACGTCGACATCATCGCGTCGGACCTCGAAGAGCTGCTCTGAACAGTCCGGACAGACGGCCCAGGGCCGTGGTCACCAGCAAGTCGGTCAGCAAGGAGATCGAGATGAGCAAGGCGGAGAACATCCTCGCGGCGCTCGGCGGGGCGGACAACCTCGTCGAGCTGGAGCCGTGCATCACCCGGCTGCGCGTCGAGGTGGTCGACCCGTCGCTGGTCGACGAGGCGGCGCTGAAGGCCAACGGCAGCTACGGCGTGGTGCGGTCCGGCAACGCGGTGCAGGTGGTCGTCGGCCCCGAGGCGGACACGCTCGCCTCCGAGATCGGGGACCTGCGCTGATGTCGGAGCCCCTGACGGTGCTCGCACCGGTCAGCGGCGTCGTGCGGGCGATGGCGGACGTGCCGGACCCGGTGTTCGGCGGCGAGCTCGTCGGGCCCGGCCTGGCGATCGACCCCGTCCGGGACGGCGTCGTCGAGGCGATCGCGCCGATCGACGGCACCATCGTCAAGCTGCACGCCCACGCCTTCGTCGTCACCGCGGACGAGCAGCACTCGGCGCTGGTGCACCTCGGGCTGGACACCGTCCAGCTGGGCGGTGCCGGCTTCACGCTGCACGCCAAGGAGGGCGACGTGGTGAAGGCCGGTGACGTGGTGGTCAGCTGGAACCCGGCCGAGGTGGAGGCCGGCGGGCGGTCGCCGATGTGCCCGGTGGTGGCGCTCGACGCGAAGCGTGAGCAGCTGACCGAGCTGGTCACCGTGGGGGCCGACGTCCGCTCCGGGGCGGCGCTTTTCGAGTGGAGCTGACCCGGGAACCGGTCGCCGCGAGGCCCGGAGCACGGCCCGCCGGCTGGCTCGCAGCCCGGCTCACGGGCCCGGGTGCGGGTCTGCTGGTCGACCTCGACGGCACGCTGGTGCTGACCGAGGCCGCCAACCAGCAGGCGTACCGGCTCTACTTCGCGAGCCGCGGCTGGGAGGTGCACGACGACGTGGTCCGCGCCTTCGCCGGCCGCCGCGCGCACGAGGTGTTCGCCAGCCTGCCCGGGCCGTGGGGCGACGAGGACCCGGAGCAGCTGCGGCAGGACGTGCTCGACGTCCTCGCGACGCTCGACGTCCGGCCGGAGGCGGTCCCCGGCGCCGCCCGGCTGCTCACCGGCTGCGTGTCCCGCGGTGTCCCCGTCGCCGTCGTCACGTCCGCCGGGCGCGACTGGACGCTCGCGGCGCTGGAGTGGCTGGAGGTCGACCCGACCGGCATCGGCCTGGTCACGGCCGAGGACTGCACCTGCGGAAAGCCGGACCCGGAACCGTTCCGCCGCGGCGCGCAGCTGCTGGGCCTCGACCCGGCCGGGCTGGTGGCGGTCGAGGACACCCCTGCGGGCATCGTCTCGGCGCGGCAGGCTGGTGTCGGCCTGGTGATCGGGGTGACCACGGGCCATCCGTCCGAGCACCTGCGCGCAGCCGGTGCCGACCAGACCGTCCCCGACCTGACGGAGCTGGCCGACGCCGTCGCCCGCACCCCGACCGAGGAGCCGAGCGCATGACCACCCTTCCCGCCTCCGTCCGGCTGGACACCACCGGCCCGCTGCCGATGCTGCACGTCGACGGCCCCGAGGGCTGGGCCGTCGTCTCGCTGCACGGTGCCCACGTCACCGCGTGGGGACCGCACGGTCAGCCGCCGGCGCTGTGGCTGAGCTCGCTGAGCCGGTTCGACGCCGGCTCGGCGATCCGGGGCGGCATCCCGCTCTGCTTCCCGTGGTTCGGCCCGCTGGCCGACCATCCCGAGGCGCCGCGGCACGGGTTCGCCCGCACCGCCCTGTGGACGCTGGACGGTGCGGAGGACGACGGCGCCGACGTCACGGTCCGCCTGTCGCTGCGCGACTCGGACCAGACGCGGGCCTCCGCCTGGCCGCACCCCTTCGAGGCGGTGTGCACGGTGGTGGTCGGCACGCGGCTGACGGTCGCGCTCGAGGTGACCAACACCGGCGACCAGCCGTTCCGCTACGAGGAGGCGCTGCACACCTACCTCGCCGTCACCGACGTCACCACCACCGAGGTGACCGGCCTCGAGGACGTCCCGTACGTCGACAAGACGGCCGACGGCGCCGAGCGCCCCGGCGACCCCGACGCGCTGCGCCTGACGGGTGAGACCGACCGGATCTACCCCGGTGCGCTGAAGCCCGTGATGGTCGTCGACGCCGGAGGCCGGTGGACCCAGGTGACCAAGCGCGGCTCGGCGAGCACCGTCGTGTGGAACCCCTGGCAGGACGGCGCCCGAACCACGGCCGACATCGACGACGACGGCTGGACCACCATGCTCTGCGTCGAGGCGGCCAACGTCGGCCCCGCCGCCATCGAGCTCGCCCCCGGCGAGCGCCACACCCTCAGCACCACGATCGAGACGAGCGTCGTCCCGACGGCCACCACGGAGGTCTGACACCCGCCATGTCCGAGCACAGGTCCGAGAACCGGTCCGAGCACAGCGCACCGACGTTCCTTCGCGGCCGCGTCGTCACCCCGGCGGAGGTGATCGCCGACGGGCTCGTCGTGCTGCGCGACGGCCTGATCGCCTGGGTCGGGGAGGCCGCGGCGGCCGCCGCGGCCGGCTGGTCCGACGTCCCGGAGGCGGACGCGAACCCGGCCACGCTGCTGCCCGGGCTGGTGGACGTGCACGACCACGGCGGTGGCGGCGCGAGCTTCCCCGACTCGGCGACGGCCGAGGAGGCGATGGTCGCGGTCCGTGAGCACCGCGCCCACGGGACGACGACGCTGGTCGCCTCCCTGGTCACGGCCGCACCGGAGACGCTGCGGCAGCGGGTCGAGGTGCTGGCGGGGCTGGCGGACGCCGGGGAGATCGCCGGCATCCACCTCGAGGGGCCGTTCGTCTCCACCGTGCGCTGCGGCGCGCAGGACCCGGAGCTGATCCAGGCGCCGGACGCGGACCTGACCAGCGAGCTGGCCAAGCTGGCCGGCGGCCACCTGGTCACCATGACGGTGGCGCCGGAGCTGGCCGGGGTGCCGGGCGACGGCGGGGTGGTCGACGCGCTGATCAGCAACGGTGCGCTGCCGAGCTTCGGGCACACCGACGCCAGCTGGGCGCAGACGGCGGCGGCGCTCGACGACGCGCGGCGGCGGCTGGCAGCCGGGCCGGTGCGGTCCGGGCGTCCGACGGTGACGCACCTGTTCAACGGCATGCGGCCGCTGGACCACCGCAACCCCGGGCCGATCCCGGCCTACCTGCTCGCGGCAGCCCGCGGCGAGGCGGTGCTCGAGCTGATCGGTGACGGCACGCACGTCGCGCCCGAGCTGGTGACCAGCATCTTCGGCCTGGTCGGTGCCGACAACGTCGCGCTGGTGACCGATGCGATGGCCGCCGCCGGCATGCCGGACGGCGCCTACCGGCTCGGCTCCCTGGACGTCTCGGTGGAGCACGGCGTCGCGCGGCTGGCCCACGGCGGGTCGATCGCGGGGGGCACGGCGCACCTGCTCGACGTGGTGCGCACCACCGTGGCGGGCGGGGTGCCGCTGGTCGACGCGGTGCGCGCCGCGGCCACCACGCCGGCAACGGTCCTGGGCGACCCGTCGGTCGGCGCGCTCGAGGCTGGCCGGCGGGCGGACGTCGTGGTGGTCGACGACCAGCTGCGGCCGATCACCGTCTGGCGCGCCGGCGTCGTCGTCGCCCCCTGACCCGGCCCACCCCTCCCCCAGAGCCGAGAGAGAGACCTGCCATGGAAGTCGTCATCGCCGCTCCCGACGAGCTGGCCAGCCTGGCCGCCGACGCGATCGAGCAGCTGCTGGCCGCCAAGCCGACCGCCGTGCTCGGCCTGGCCACGGGGTCGAGCCCGCTGGGCATCTACGACGAGCTGGTGCGGCGGTACGACGCCGGCCGCCTGTCGTTCGCGCAGGCGCGGGGCTTCACGCTCGACGAGTACGTGGGCCTGCCTGCCGACCACCCGGAGAGCTACCGCAACGTGATCGACCGGGAGATCGTGTCCCGCGTCGACTTCGCGCCCGGCGCGGTGCGCGGTCCCGACGGGCTGGCGGCCGACGTCGTGACCTCCTGCGCCGAGTACGAGGCGGCGATCGTCGCCGCAGGCGGTGTCGACCTGCAGATCCTCGGCATCGGCTCCGACGGGCACATCGGCTTCAACGAGCCGGGATCGTCGCTGGCCTCGCGGACGCGCATCAAGACCCTGACCGAGCAGACCCGCGGCGACAACGCCCGGTTCTTCGGCGGCGACATCGACCTGGTGCCGCGGCACTGCCTGACCCAGGGGCTCGCCACGATCATGTCGGCCCGGCACGTCGTGCTGATCGCCACCGGGTACGCCAAGGCGGAGGCGGTGCACCACCTGGTCGAGGGGCCGGTCAGCGCCATGTGGCCGGGCACCGTGCTGCAGCACCACCCGCACGTGAGCGTGCTGGTGGACCCGGCGGCGGCAGGACGGCTGCAGCTGGCGGACTACTTCCGGAGCACGTACGCGGCGAAGCCGGAGTGGCAGGGCCTCTGACCGGCGGCCTGCCACCGCACCGGCACCGAGCTCAGGGCTCGACCAGCAGCTCGACCCAGGCGATGGGCGGCACGGTGAGCACCAGGGCGCTTCCCTCGCGCGCGACCTCGAGGTCCCGCAGCACCACGCGCTCGGGCTGGGCCAGCGTGTTGACCGCCAGCGGGTCGTCGTCGGCCAGCACGTGCGCGGTGACCCGGGCGCCGTCGAGACGGCCGTCCAGCACCGACAGGTCGATTCGGAGCTCGGTCGGCTCCTCGAGCGACCGGTTCACGGCGTAGAGCGCGTAGCGCCCGGCGGCGTCGTCGTGCGCGGCGACCGCATCCACCAGCGGCACCTCGCCGAACCGGGCGTCGGGGTAGGTGCCGCACCGGACGTCCACCTCGATCGCCGTGCCGCGGGCGTGCGCCGACGTGGCGGCGAACGGGAAGAAGGTCGTCTGGCGCCAGGCCGGGCCGCCCGGCTCGGTCATGATCGGTGCGATCACGTTGACCAGCTGTGCGAGGGAGGCGCTGGTCACCCGGTCGGCGTGCCGCAGCAGGGTGATCAGCAGGCTGCCGAAGACGACGGCGTCGGTGACGGTGTACACGTCCTCGAGCAGCCGGGGCGCCTGCGGCCAGTTCTGGTTGCCGCGGATCTTGTCGACGTTCTCGAAGCGGGTGTTGTACCAGATGTTCCACTCGTCGAACGAGACGTCGACGGTCTTGTCGCTGCCCAGCGAGGCCTTCACCTCGTCGGCCGCGGCCGTGACCGACCGGATGAAGTGGTCCATGTCCAGGCCGGAGGCGAGGAACGCCGCCCGGTCCCCGAGGTCCTCGTAGTAGGCGTGGCAGGAGATGTAGTCCACCGAGTCGTAGGCGTGCGTGAGCACCACGCGCTCCCACTCGCCGAAGGTCGGCATCGACGAGCTGGACGACCCGCAGGCGACCAGCTCCAGGTCGGGGTCGAACTGCTTCATCGCGCTCGCCGTCTGCGCCGCGAGCTTGCCGTAGTCGTCGGCGGACCGGTGGCCCAGCTGCCAGGGGCCGTCCATCTCGTTGCCCAGGCACCACATCCGCACGCCGAACGGCTCGGTGCGGCCGTTGGCGATCCGCTGCTCGGCCAACGTGCTGCCCGTGCGCAGGTTGGCGTACTCGAGCAGCTGCAGCGCCTCGAGCGTTCCCCGCGTGCCCAGGTTGACGGCCAGCATCAGCTCGCTGCCGACGGCGTCCAGCCAGGCGGCGAACTCGTGCAGCCCCACCTCGTTGGTCTCCGTGGAGTGCCAGGCGAGGTCGATGCGGCGCGGTCGGCTCTCCCGCGGCCCGACGCTGTCCTCCCAGCGGTAGCCGGAGACGAAGTTGCCGCCCGGGTAGCGGATGGCCGAGACACCGAGCTCGCGGACCAGCTCCATCACGTCCTTGCGGAAGCCGTTCTCGTCGGCCAGCGGGTGCGACGGCTCGTAGATGCCGTCGTACACGGACCGGCCGAGGTGTTCGACGAACGAGCCGTAGAGACGGGGGCTGATCGCGCCGATCGGCTTGTCGGTGCGCAGGGTGAGGTGGGCGATGGTCATGGTCGGTCCGTCGTCTCGATGGGGATGCGGTGGCGGGCGGCGTGCTGCCGGTACCGGTCGGCCACCGGGTTCTGCACCCGCAGCAGGCCGTCGGCGCTCTCGACCAGGTCGTAGAGCCCCATCGTCAGCAGGTGGTTGGCGCGCGGCCGGTCGGTGTGCCGCCAGGTCCACTCGTACATGTCGAACAGCGGCCACCACGTGTACCCGACCAGGTCGACGCCCTCGTCGCGCAGCGTGTCGGCCAGTGCGACGGACTCGTCCAGCCAGCGCAGCCGCTCGGCCACCGTCGCGGTCACGCACGTCTCCGTGATCATCACCGGGGCCCCGTACCGCTCGGCGTACGCGAGCACCGCCTCGCGCAGCCCCTCGGTCCCCCGGTCCACGCTCGGCCGTGGGTCGGAGAAGCCGCCGACGTGCCGCACGCCCGCCTCGAACAGCTCGGTCGAGTGCCGGGGGTAGTAGTTGACCCCCATCACGTCGGGGTGCACGGCGTTGGCGGCGAACCACCCGAGCTCCTCGTCGCTCGCCGCCGCCAGCAGCCCGCGCAGCGGGTGCGCGTCGTCGACCCGTCCGGTGACCAGGTCCTCGACCAGGTGCACCTGGTGCCGCAAGCGGGTCGCCTCGTCCCGGTGCTCCGGCGCCCGGTCGTCGCCCACGAAGCTCATCGCCGCGTCGACGTGCACGAACGTCGATCCCGGCCCCGCGACCTCCCGGATGGCCTGCTGCGTCCCGACGAAGCCGCGGGCGATGTTCAGCGCCACCGTGGCGAACCCGTCGGCACCGGTCAGGTACGGCGGCCAGTAGCCGTACTCGCCGCAGAACAGCGCGTGCACGGTCGGCTCGTTCACGGGCGTCCAGTCGCTGACCCGGTCGCCGAACCGCTCGGCGATCCGCTGGGCGTACTCCGCGACGTGCTTGGGGTAGTCCGGGTTGGCGAACTGGTCCTCCAGCCACAACGGGGTGCCGTAGTGCAGCAGGTCGACGATCGGCCGCAGCCCGGCGCCGAGCAGGGCGTCCACCGCCCGGTCGGTCCACGACCAGTCCCAGCTGCCGCGCTCGGGGTTCACCCGGTACCACGGCACACCCCAGCGCAGCAGGTCCGCACCCGCACCGGCCGCGAGCGCGAAGTCGGCGGCATACCGCCTGTCGTGCTCCGTCAGCACGTACTCGTCGACCGCCCGCTCCCCCGGCCGGCTCTGCGGCACGAAGGTGTCCTCGATCCCGAGTGCGAAGTGCAGCCGTCCGTCGGCGAACCAGCGGGCGCTCACTTGAGCCCCGTGGTGGCGACCGACTCGATGAACCGGCGCTGCATGATGAGGAACAGCACCGCGAGCGGCAGCACGGCGATCAGCGAGCCGGCCATCATCGTGCCGTAGGGCACGATCCCGCTCGGTCCGGTGAGCAGCGTCAGCCCCGAGGTGATGGTGCCCATCTCCGGCGTGGTGGTGAACACCAGCGGCCACAGCAGGTCGTTCCAGTTGTTCACGAACGTGAAGATCGCCAGCGTCATCAGCGCCGGGACGGCGTTGGGCAGCACGATCGAGCGGAATATCCGCAGCTCGCTCGCACCGTCGATCCGCGCTGCGCTGTCCAGGTCCCGCGGCAGCGAGACGAAGAACTGCCGCAGGAAGAAGATGCCGAACGCGTCGGCGGCGCGCGGCACGATCATCCCGGCGAAGGTGTTCACCCAGCCGAGGTTGGCGACCAGCTGGTAGACGGGGATCAGGGTCGCCTGGAACGGGATCATCAGGCTCGCGACGATCGCCACCAGCAGCACCTTGTTGCCGCGGAAGTCCAGCCGCGCCAGCGCGTAGGCCGCTAGCGAGTCGAACACCAGGGCGAACGCGGTGACGCCGCCCGCGAAGACGAAGCTGTTCAGGCACAGCCGGGCGAACGGCAGGTCGGTGAAGATGCGGCCGAAGTTCGCCAGGGTCCACGAGCCCGGCAGCAGGGTGGGCGGGAACGCGTTGATCTCCGCCGTCGGCTTGAAGGCGGTGAAGACGATGACCAGGACGGGCAGCAGCACCAGGAGGGTCAGCACGCTGACCGCCGCGAGGACGAGCCAGCGCGAGGCGGTGCGGCCGGGCTGGAGGCGGGCGAACCGGCGTCGGGGCGACGTGACGGCGCTCATCAGGCGACGTCCTTCTCACGCTTGCCGAAGAACCTCAGCTGGACCAGGGAGAGGACCAGCGTCGCCAGCAGCAGCACGTAGGACAGCGCCGTCGCCATGCCGAGGTCGAGTTTCTTGAAGCCCTCCTGGTAGATCTCCATGACCACGGTCTGGGTGCTGCGGTAGGGCCCGCCGCTGGTCATCACGTAGATCTGGTCGAACGCCTGCAGGGCGGCGATCATCGCGAACACGACGACGAAGGTCAGGGTGCTGCTCAGCTGCGGCAGCGTGACGTTCCAGAACCGGCGCCAGGCGCCGGCGCCGTCGAGCTTGGCCGCCTCGTACAGGGCTACCGGGATCTCCTGCAGGCCCGCGATGAAGATCACCATGTAGAAGCCGATGTTCTTCCAGACGGCGACCAGCACCACCGTCGGCATCGCCCACGTCGGGTCCTGCAGCACGTTGCCGACGTGCAGGCCGAGCCCACGCAGCCAGTAGGTGAGCAGGCCGATCTGCGGGTCGAGCAGGTAGCTCCACGCGAACGCCGCCACGGCCAGCGACACGATGAACGGCACGAACAGGGCCGTGCGGAACACGTTGCGGCCGATCAGCGAGCGGCTGGTCAGCAGCAGGGCCAGCGCCAGCGCGCCGACCAGGGCCACCGGCGTGAACAGCACCGTGTAGAGCGCCGTGCTGCCGAGCGTGGCCAGGATCTTGTGGTCCGTGAAGATGCGCACGTAGTTCGCCAGGCCCACCCAGGTCTCGGCGCCGAAACCGCTGGCATCGGTGAACGACATGCGCAGCGCGGACACCATCGGCCAGGCGACGAACGCCAGCAGGATCACCAGCGCCGGCGCCATGAACAGCACGGCGACGCGGGTCTGGTGCCCCGCGGCGACGGGTCGACCGCCGAGCGGTGCGGGTGCCCGGTAGGACACCCGTGGACCGCGGGTGCGGGTGGATGTGGCCATGGTGGTTCTCCTGGGGAGGGGCGGTGGCCCCCGGCCCCGCGTCGTCGGGTCGGCGGCCCCCCCGGGGTGCGGCGGCNCCGCCGCGGGGTGGGGGTGCCGGGTTGCACACCGGTGGACCGCGGGTGGGGGTGGATGTGGCCTTGGTGGTTCTCGTGGGGTGGGGCGGTGGCCGCCGGCCCGTGGTCGTCGGGACGGGGGCCACCGCGGGATGCGTCGGCTCAGCCGGCCAGCGACTGCTGGACAGCGGTGGAGGCGGTCTTCAGCAGACCTGCGGGGTCCCCTCCGGCCAACGCCTTCTGGGTTGCCTCGTCCACCGACTTGAGGATGTCGCTGCTGGTGGCGACGCCGGGCAGCAGCGGCTTGGCGGTGCCGGCGATGTCGGTGAGGGACGCGACGACGGGGTTGGACGAGACCGCGCTCGACGGGATGTCGGTGCGCAGCGGGGGCCAGCCGGAGCCGAGCGACCACTGGGTGGCGACGTCCTTGGAGAACAGGTAGTTGAAGAACTTCTCGGCAGCGGCCTTCTTGGCGGCACCGGCCTGGGTGGTCACCGCCGCGGAGATGCCGATGGCCGAGGCGCCCTGACCCTTCGGTCCGGCCGGGATGCCGGCGATGCCGTAGTCGATCTTGTTCTCGGTGGCGACGCTCGCCATCCACGGGCCGCCGATCTCCATCGCGGCCTTGCCGGAGGAGAACAGCTTGTCCGAGGCCACGCCGTCCAGACCGGTCGGCGAGATCTTGTCCTGCGTGACGGCCTTGGCCCAGTAGGTCAGCGTCTGCACGTTGGCGTCGGAGTCGACCACCGACTTGGTGCCGTCCACCAGGGCGCCGCCGTTGCCGTAGAACAGGCTGGCCCACACGCCGTTGCCGACGGTGGCGTGGTCCGGCAGCGCGAGCCCGTACTGCTCCGGGGTGCCGTCGTTGTTCTGGTCCACCGTCAGCTTCTTGGCGTCGGCCACCCACTCGTCCCAGGTGGTGGGGAAGGTGCTGATGCCGGCCTTGGCGAACAGGGCCTTGTTGTAGATGACCGACAGGGGCACGAAGCCGGTGGGCACGCCGTAGTAGGAGCCGTTCACCTTCTCCATCTCGACGGCGTTGGGGTTGAGCGAGGCGCTCTTGGTGGTGGCGCTGGAGTAGAAGTCGTCGAGCTTGGCGAAGGCGCCCTTGGCGGCGTAGACGGGCAGGTTCTCCGCGGGCAGGGCGACGATGTCCGGCCCCTGCTTGGCGGAGAGGGCGGGGAGCAGGGTGTCGCCGATGACGGCCCACGTCTTGGTGGTCGTCGTGATCTTGACGCCGCTCTGGGACGCGTTGAAGTCCTGGACGATCTTGTCGAGGACCTTGCCGTCGGCCTCGGTGTAGCCGTGCCAGAACGTCAGGTTCACGGGTCCCGCCGACGCTGTGCTGGAGGAGCCGGCCGGGCCTGAGCACCCGGTGAGTGCGACGGCCGCACCGAGGGTGACGACCGCGAGTGTCGCGACGGTGTTCTTCATCGAAGGCCTCTCTCGGATCGACCACTTCGTCGATCGTCGGTTTACAACGTTGCAATTGCAACGTTTGAACGGGACTGTAGCCACCGCCTCGAGAGGTGTCAACGGAGCGCCGGGACGCTGTGCGGTCGAGTGGCTCCTCATCGTCGCGCGGGCGTGCCGTTCCCGCATGTCACCTCGGCCACAGAGCCGGCCACCGCCTTGGAGGGCCGCCGTCCTGGCGGTGATCTCGGTCGGCGATCCGGTGCCGCTACGGCTTGCAACGTTATAACATCTGGGCGTGGCAGACAGCACTCGAGCCGGAGACGGCGCCCCGACCCTGCACGACGTCGCGGCCGCCGCGGGGGTCTCCTTCTCCACCGTCTCCAACGTGATCCGCAACCACCCCCACGTGCGCGAGACCACCCGCAAGCGCGTGATGGATGCGATCGCCGCGGTGGGCTACCGCCCCAACCTCGTCGCGCGCAACCTGCGGTCCGGACGCAGCGGCGTGATCGGCCTCGCCGTGCCGGAGCTGAACCAGTCGTACTTCGCGCAGCTGGCCGACGACGTGATCCGCGCGGCCGGCGCCGAGGGCTACGTGGTGCTGGTCGAGCAGACCGGTGGCCGCCGGGAACGGGAGCGCGAGCTGCTGCGCGACCCCCGCTTGGCGCTCACCGACGGCACCCTCATCAGTCCCCTGGGCCTCACCCGCGACGACGCGAAGGACATCGCGCTCGGCCGGCCCGTGGTCGTGCTCGGCCAGCCGCTGCTCGACGAGGCCGACCACCTGACCATGCAGCACGAGGCCGCCGCCCGAGCCGCCACCGCGCACCTCGTCGAAGGTGGCCGCAACCGGATCGTGCTGCTCGGCGCCCACCCGGCCGAGCAGGGCACCACGGCGTCCCTGCGGCGGGACGGGTACCGGGCGGCGCTCGAGGCGGCGGGACTGGCGACGCCGGACGAGCTGGTGGTGCCGATCGACGTGTGGGACCGGCACCACGGGGCGGCGGCGATGTGGGAGCTGCTGCGCTCCGGCACGGTGTTCGACGCGGTGTTCGCGATGAACGACGACCTGGCGCTCGGCGCGATGCGCGCCCTGCACGAGCGTGGCGTCCGCATGCCGGCCGACGTCGCCGTGATCGGGTTCGACGACATCGACGAGGGGCGCTACTCCTACCCGAGCCTGTCCACCGTCGACCCGGGTCGCCGGCAGATCGCCGAGCTGGCCGTCGCGATGCTGCTCGAACGCATCATGGGCACCACCGACGCCGCCCCCGGCCGCATGGTGGCGCCGGACTTCCGCATCGTGGTGCGGGAGTCCAGCACCGTCTGACGTCCCGCGCTACAACGCGGTGGGCGCTCCCGGGGTCAGCACCCGCAGCCGGTCTCCGATGCCGGCCGCCTCGAAGGCCGTCACCACCTCGCCGACACCCTCCGTGAAGTGCTCCCAGCCCTCGGCGTGCACGGGCACCACCACGGAGGCGTCGAGCAGCGTCGCCGCCCGCGCCGCCCGCTCTCCGCTCAGCGTCACCGGCTCCGCACCGAAACGGCCCACGTTGGCGGCGCCGACGAACAGCACGGCGACGTCGACCCGCCCGATGCGCGCCGCGATGCCTTCGACGACGTCCACCCCGGCGTTGTCCCCGGACACGTACACCGTGGGCAGTCCCTCCCCCCGCAGCAGGAAGCCGGTGACGTCACCGGACAGCGCCTCGGCACCCACCGGACCGTGCCGGGCCGGGAGGGCTGTGACCGTCAGCGGGCCGACGGTCACCTGCTCCCACGGCGCCAGGCCGGTGACGTGCTCGATGCGCTGCGCCGCGGCCGGCGTCGACAGCACCAGCGGGACACGGTCCAGGAAGGCCCGACCGGACACGTCCAGGTTGTCGAAGTGCTGGTCGTGGGACAGCAGGACGGCATCGACGGAACCCAGCTCGTCAGGCCCGACGGCCGGCCCGGTGAGCTTGGTCAGAACCCGCGGCGCCTGGTAGGAGCGCGGTTCGTCGAAGGTCGGGTCGGTGAGCAGCGTGACGCCGCCCAGTCGGAGGAGCAGGGTCGGGCCGCCGACCAGCAGGGCCTCGACCGCGGAGGTGGACGACGTGCGGGGATCCTGGGTCACCCCGCGATTCTGCAGTCGGTCGCCCACACTGTCGCCCGCTTGTGGGCCCTCGACCGGGTCGGCGGTCGACGCGGTCCGGGTGCGTGGTCGCCACCGCCTCCGTACCGTCGAACGATGACGCCTCTCGCCCGAGCCGCCGACGCCGCCATCGGCTGGTACCAGCGCTCGATCTCGCCGCGGAAGGGATGGTCGTGCGCAGCCCGCGTCGTCACGGGCGGCCCGTCCTGCTCGGCGGCGGCGCGGGAGGCCGTCCGCACCCGCGGCGCGCTCGGCGCCGTGCTGCCGACGATGGCACAGCTGCTGCTCTGCTACCGCGCCGCGCTGATGGTGACGCCGGCCCGCCTGCACGGCGAGGGTGTCTGCTGCTGCGGGCCGATCCCGGTCCCGTTCCGCTTCTGAGCCCAACGGCGCCGGCGATGGGCCGGCCGGCACGATCCCAAGGTCCCGAACCGCCAGCGCGGCACCCTGTCCCTACCGTCGAAGTAACTATCCCCGATGAGAGCATCGACCCAGCGTGACCAGCGGTTTCGCGCACCTTCTGACCCGAACGCAGGCTCGACGGCCACGAGGATCCCAGTCAACGTGTGTCGCCGGTCAGCGCGTCGAGCAGGTGCTGCAGCTGGCGGCGCTGGGCCGCGTCGAGCGGCGCGAACAGCTGGTCGAGGGTCTCGTCGACCGCTCGTCGGCCCTCGTCCAGCAGGCGTCTGCCCTGGTCGGTCAGGGTGTGGTGGATCCGTCGCCCCCCGCCTGGCCGACGCTCGATCAGGCCGGCGCGCAGCATCCGTGCGGCGAGCGTGGCGAACGCCTGGTCGCTCATGAAGGTGAGCGCCGCCAGCTCGTGGCCAGACGCGTCCGGGTGTGCCTCGACGGCGCGCAAGGCGTCCCACTGGACCAGGCCTATGCCCACGCTGCGCAACGCGGTGTCGAGCGAGCGGTGGTCGCGCCACTGGGCGCGCTTGAGGCTCTGGCCGAGCCGCTGGAGGTCCGAGATCACGGGACGATCTTAGTATCAACTTGTTGATATCAATGTGTTGATTTACGGTCGGCGCATGACGACGCAGCTCTTCCCCACCACCCCGTCCACCTCCGTCTCGGCACCGGAGGCGGCACCGGGCAGCCAAGCGCCGACCTTGGTGCCGTCCTGGACGGTCACTCTCGCCGACGGCGCAACGCTCCTCCTCGCCGAGGGCGGCACCGGCCGCCCGGTGCTCCTCCTGCACGGCGGTGGCGGCCTGCCGACGGTTCTCGGCCTGGCCACCCACCTCGCCGAGCACGCGCACGTGCTGACGCCGACGCACCCCGGCTGGGACGGGACACCGCGGCCGGAAAGCATCGCCTCGATCGCCGACCTCGCCGTGCTGTACGGCGGCCTGCTGCGGCAGCTCGACCTGTACGACGTGGTGGTGGTCGGCTCGTCGCTCGGCGGGTGGATCGGTGCGGAGCTGGCGGCGCACGACGCCGAGGGGCGCATCGCCCATCTGGTGCTGGTCGATGCCGTGGGGATCGAGGTCCCGGGCGAGCCGATCACCGACTTCTTCGCCCTGGACGCCCGGGGCGTGGCCGAGCACAGCTTCCACGACAGCGAGCGCTTCTTCACCGACCCGGCGACGCTGCCGGCCGCGGAGCTCGCCCGGATGGGCGGCAACCGGACGACGATGCAGGCCCTGGCCGGCGACCCCTACATGCACGACCCGTCGCTGCGCGACCGCCTCCGCTCCGTCGCGACACCGACCACGGTGGTGTGGGGCGAGAGCGACCGGATCGTCACACCGGCGTACGGCCGCGCGTACGCGGACTCGTTCGGCACCGGCGCCGAGCTCGTCGTCGTCCCTGCGGCAGGTCACCTGCCGCACCTCGAGCAGCCGTCGGCCACGTACGCGGTGCTCGACCGGATCGTCGCCGCGCGCGGCTGACCTGCGCCGCCCCTCAGACCCCGGCGGAGCGGGCGCCCCCGTCCAGGGCGACGGCGAGCCACTGGTCCAGACCGTCACCATCGAGCTGCTCACCCGCGACGGCCAGCCAGGCGTCGCCCATGCGCCGACCCGTCCCCATCACCGCCGGCGCGGCGCCGGGCCGCGAGCACAGCTCGTCGCGGCGGGCGGGATCGATCCGCACCAGCAGGTCCCCCTGGCGGCGCGACGCCGCGACCAGCCGGCCGTCCACCATGAAGGAGACCCCGCCGAACATCGGCACCTCACGGACGTCACGCCCGGCCAGCGCCGTCCTGATCCGGTCCACCAGCTGCACCGCGGCCATCGCCAGAGCCCTCTCGCAGTTCGGTCGGTGCTTGAAGATCGCCGGCCCCGCGGGTGATCGTCAAGGGGTGGGCGACGACGTCCGCGGGAGGGACGACGCCGTGACACCCGACGACCAGCGCGAGGTGCTGGACCGCATCGCCCGCGGGGAGCTGTACACCGAGTCCGAGGCGGCGTTCCAGGCGCCGCAGCGCCGCGCCGACCTGGTGTTCGCCTACAACCAGACGCCACCGGGCGACACCTCGGCCCGCCGGGCCCTGCTCGAGGCGATCCTCGGCTCCGTCGGCGAGCGCACCGTGCTCCTGTCGCCCTTCCACGCCGGGTTCGGCAGCAACGTGCACATCGGCGACGACTTCTTCGGCAACGTGAACCTGACGTTCGTCGACGACGTGGAGATCCGCATCGGCGACGGCGTGATGATCGCGCCGAGCGTCACGCTGACCACGACGGGCCACCCGGTGCACCCCGGGCAGCGCGAGGACTTCCGCCGGTTCTCCCGGCCGATCGTGATCGAGGACAAGGTGTGGATCGGCAGCAACGCGGTGGTGCTGCCCGGCGTGCGGGTCGGCTACGGCGCCGTGGTGGGCGCGGGCGCGGTGGTGAGTGGCGACGTGCCGCCGATGACGGTGGTCACCGGGGTGCCGGCCCGCGTGGTGCGCGAGATCACGGACGACGACCTGGGCTGACCGCAGGGATCGGTGGCCGGCCCAGGCGCCGTCGTGCCCCTCAGGCGACCAGCGTCACCCGGGTCCACGAGCCGGGGGCCAGCTCGATGGCGGCACCCTCGTCCGACAGCTCGACGGCCGTCTCGCGCGGGCTCCACGCGGACTCGTCCGAACCGGCCGCGGCACCGGCGCCGCCCACCGCCATCTGCACCGCCGTCGCGGTCCGCACCGCCGGCAGCCCCTGCGTGGCGATGGTCAGCCGCACGGACTCCTCCGGCGACCGGTTGACGGCGAACACGCTGGTGGTGCCGCTCGCCTGGTCCCACGTGGCCACGGTGTCCACCGTCGGGATCTCGCCGAACTCGGCCGTCCTGATCGTCGGACCCTCGGCCGCCGTCTGCAGCACCACGCCCTGCGCACCCTCGGCGGTCAGCGCGAACGGCGCGAAGATCGGCTGCCGCCAGGACCGGCCGCCCGGCTCGGTGCGGATCGGCGCGATCACGTTGACCAGCTGCGCGAGGCAGGCGACGCCCACGCGGTCGGCGTGCTTGAGCAGCGAGACGAGCAGGCCGCCGACCACCACGGCGTCGACCACGCCGAAGTCGTTCTCGATGATCTGCGGCGCGACCGCCCAGTCCAGGGAGTCCTCGCCGCCGAACTCGCCCTGGAACCACACGTTCCACTCGTCGAAGGACAGCCGCAGCCGCTTGCGGCTCTGCAGCCGGGCGCCCACCGCGTCGGCCGTGGCGGCCACCGCCTCGATGAACCTGTCCATGTCCACGCCGGACGCCAGGTAGCTGGCGACGTCGTCCCCGTGCTGCTCGTAGTACGCGTGCAGGGAGATGTAGTCGACGACGTCGTAGCAGTGCTCCAGGACGGTGGACTCCCAGCTGCCGAAGGTCGGCATCTTCGAGTTGCTCGACCCGCACGCGACCAGCTCGATGCTCGGGTCCAGGCGCTTCATCGCCTTGCCCGTCTCCTGCGCCAGCCGGCCGTACTCCTCGGCCGTCTTGTGCCCGATCTGCCAGGGACCGTCCATCTCGTTGCCCAGGCACCAGAGCTTCACGTCGTGCGGCTCGGCGTGCCCGTTGGCCACCCGCTGGTCCGCGAGCGCGGTGCCGGCGTCGGCGTTGCAGTACTCGAGCAGGTCGACGGCCTCGGCGACGCCGCGGGTGCCGAGGTTGACGGCGACCATCGGCTCCACGCCGGCCCGCCGGGACCAGTCGACGAACTCGTCGATGCCGAACTGGTTGGTCTCGATGGACCGCCACGCCAGGTCGCGCCGCACCGGCCGCTGCTCCTTGGGCCCGACGCCGTCCTCCCACCGGTAGTTGGAGACGAAGTTGCCGCCCGGGTACCGGATGGTCGAGACGCCGAGCTCGCCCGTCAGCGCGAGCACGTCCTTGCGGAAGCCGTCCTGGTCGGCCAAGGGGTGCTCCGGCTCGTAGATGCCGGTGTAGACGCAGCGGCCCATGTGCTCGACGAACGAGCCGAACAGCCGCCGGTCCACGGGGGCGACGGTGAACTGCGGGTCGACGACGATCCTTGCCTTGCTCATGCTCTCGATCCCTCGGTCGGGTGGGCTGGGGTGGGTCGGCCGGAGGGGCCGTACGTCTGGGCGAGCTGGCGGAAGCGGTCGACGGCGGCGGTCGTCTCGCGACGCAGGGAGTCGGCGGGCTCCGCGGAGAGGCGGTACAGGCCGAGCGGCTCCAGGTACTGGGCGGCCGGTCCGGTGCCCGTGCGGTACGACCAGTCGAGCAGGTCGAACAGCGGGAACCACGTGTACCCGACGACCGGCAGGCCGGCGGCCCGCAGCTCGACGATCCGGCCGACGGACGCCTCGAGCCAGGCGATGTGCGCCTCGGCATCGCCCCGGCTGCTGGTCTCCGTGAGGAACACGGGCGCGCCGTACCGCTCGTGGAACCGGCGCAGCACCTCCTCCAGCCCGTCCGCGCCGCTGAGCCCGCGCGCCGGCGCCTCGCGGCTGACGTCCACCTCGACGACGCCGGTCGACAGGTGCGGGTAGAAGTTCACGCCCATCACGTCCGGCGGCATCGGGAGGGCCCGGTGCCAGTCGAGGGTGGCGTCACCGACCCCGTGCCGGTGCAGGAACGGCACCAGCGGGTGGTCGCCGTCGACCACGCCGCACACCAGGTCCTCGATCAGCAGGTCCCGCTGGGCGCGCAGCCGGGTCGCCTCGACCACCTCGTCCGGTGCGTCGTCGGCCAGCTCGTAGCGGAACGCGGCCTCGACGTGCACGAACGTCGGCGCCGCCACGGCCGCGGCGACGGCCTGCTGCGTCAGCACGATGCCCCGCGCGACACCCGTCGCCACCTTGGTCCAGCCGTCCGGCCCCGTCAGGTACGGCGGCCACGCCGCGGTCTCGCCGCACCACTCCGCGTTCACCGCCGGCTCGTTGGCCGGCGTGTACACGTGCAGGCGGTCGGCGTACCGGGAGGCCACCGCGTACGCGTAGGCCGCGACGCGTTCGGGGTACGACGCGTTGATCGCGGCGTTGTCCAGCCACAGCGGCGTGCCGTAGTGCACCAGGTCGACCACCGGCACCGGCCCGCGCTCCAGCAGGTGGTCCACCACCGGGTCGAGCCAGTCCCACACGAACCGGCCGGGCTCGGGCTCCACCCGGTACCAGGGGACTCCGTACCGGATCGCGTCCGCGCCGCTGTCGGCGGCCAGGTCGATGTCCGAGCGCCACTGCCGGTAGTGGTCCGTCAGCTCGTACTCGTCGAGCGCGCGGTGCCCAGGGCGCACCTGCGGGACGAACGTGTCCTCGATGCCGACCGCGAAGTGCAGCGCGCCGTCGTCGAACGCGCGCCCGGCCCCGCGGTCCGCGGCTCCGGCCCCGCTCACTTCAGCCCCGTCGTGGCGATGCCCTCGATGAACCGGCGCTGCACCACCACGAAGGCCAGCAGCATCGGCACCATCGCCATGGTCGCGCCGGCCATCAGCAGGCCGTACTCCACCACGTGCTGGCCCATGAACATCGCCAGCCCGGCGGGCAGCGTCTGCATCGCCGTGTCGGTGGTCAGCACCAGGGGCCACAGCAGGTCGTTCCAGTTGAACATCAGGTGGAACAGGCCCAGCGTCAGCAGCGCCGGCATGGCCAGCGGCAGCACGATGCGCGAGTAGATGCGGAACTCCCCCGCACCGTCGATCCGCGCGGCCTCGCTCATGTCGTTGGGGATGCCGAGGAAGAACTGCCGCATGAAGAAGATGCCGAACGCATTGGTGGCCCTCGGGATGATCAGCCCGGGGAACGTGTTCACCAGGTGCAGGTGGCTCAGCAGCTGGTAGACGGGCACCAGCGTCACCTGGGCGGGCAGCATGAGGAACAGCAGCACCGCCAGGAACAGCAGCCGCTTGCCCGGGAACTCCAGGCGGGCCAGCGCATAGCCGGTCATCGAGTCGAAGAACAGCGAGAACAGGGTCACGGCGCCGGCGAACAGGACGGTGTTGCCGAACTGCCGCAGGAACGGGATCTGCTTGAAAACCTCGGAGTAGTTGGTGAACGTCACGTGCGTCGGCCACAGCTGCGCGGGGTGGGCCAGGATGTCGTGCTCCGGCTTGACGGAGCTGAGCAGCATCCAGATCACCGGCAGCAGCACGGCGAAGGCCACCACCGCGAGCGAGACGTAGAGCAGCACGCGCAGCGCGGTGCCGGACGGGCCGTGCCGGCGCTCGGCGACGGGGCCGGGCTCGGGCAGGGACAGCGTGGGGGCGTCCACGGACACGTCGGTCATCAGTACGTCACCTGCCGGCGGGAGAAGAAGGCGTTCTGCGCGACGCTGACGATCAGCACGATCACCAGCAGCACCCAGGACACGGCCGAGGCGTACCCGAACTGGAAGTCCTGGAAGCCCTTGCGGTAGATCAGGTAGACGAGCGTCTCGCTCTGGAAGAAGGGGCCGCCGCGCGTCATCACGTACACCTGGTCGAACGCCTGCAACGAGGCGATCGCGGCGATGACGAAGACGAAGGCCGACGTGTTGGCCAGCAGCGGCCAGGTGATCGACCGGAACTTCTGCCACGGCCGGGCACCGTCCACCTCGGCCGCCTCGTACAGCTCCTTGGGAATGGTCGCCAGGCCGGCCAGGTACATCACCATGTAGAACCCGACGTTCTTCCAGACGCCGACCACCATCACGTAGATCAGTGCGAGGTGCGGGTCCGCGGCGCCGTTGCCGAACGAGATGCCGAGCGGCCCCAGCCAGTGCGGCAGCAGGCCGATGTTCGGGTCGAACAGGAAGTCCCACGCGATCGACATCACGCCGAGCGACAGCACGGCGGGCACGAAGATCGCCGCCCGGAAGAACGACCGGCCGGCGAGCCTGCGGTTGAGCATCATGGCGAACAGCACCGCGAGCCCCACGGTCACCGGGGTGACGACGACGGCGTACAGCAGCGTGCGGAACAGGTCGCCCCGGAACACCTGGTCGCCCAGCAGCGACCGGTAGTTGTCCAGGCCGACGAACGTGTCGGCGCCGAACTGGGAGCTGTCGAAGAACGACAGCCGCAGGGACGAGACCAAGGGCCACGCCATGAACGCACCGAGGATCACGACGGACGGGGCGATGAACCCGTACGCGCGCAGCGCCTGCCGTCGCCGCAGACCGTTGCGCCGGCGGACCGGCACCGGAGCTGCGGTCCCGGTCCCGGCCGGGCGCTCACCGAGCAACGACGTCATGGCAGGTGCTCCTTGCGACAGCGATCGAGGGCGGGTCCGGTGCGGACCCGTGCGGTCGGTACCCGTGGGGGCCGCTGCCGGGCGGCCCCCACGGGTCTCGGTTCGGGCGTCAGCTGTTCTTCTGCAGCAGCGACTTCAGCTGGTTGGCGGCGGCGTCGAGCGTCGCGTTGACCGAGCTGGGGTCGTTCTCGATCTTCTCCATGGCCGGGTCGAACACCTCACCCTGGATGGAGGCGAAGTTCGGCTGGCCGGGAGCCAGGCTGCGCGCGTACTTGGCGTACTTGGAGAACATCCCGACGTCGGGGTTCGACGCCAGCGCGGAGTCCGGCACGTTGCTGGTGACCGGCGGGAAGCCCGTGTTCAGCGCGAAGTACGTCTGCGAGTCCACCGTGGTCCAGTACTTGTAGAACTGGGTGGCCGCGTCGGTCTTGGCCTTGTTCGCCTTGGCGCTCAGCGCGAGGCTCGTCGTGTTGCCCAGCGTGATCTGCTGGCCGTTGGGGCCGGTGGGCACCATGGCCAGGCCGTAGTCGATGCCGGCGTTCTTGTAGCCGGTGGTGGCCCACGGACCGTTGACCTCCATCGCGGCGGTGCCGGCCGAGACCAGCTTGTCGGCGTCAGCCCCGGACAGACCCACCGGGGAGATGTGGTCGTTGGCCACCAGGCCGGCCCACTGCGAGGCGACCTTCTTGGTGGCGTCGCTGTTGAGCAGCACCTGGCTGCCGTCGTCGGACGCGATGCCGCCGCCGTTCTGCCACATCAGGATGGGCAGCACCTCGATGGTGTCGTGCACGCCGAGCGCCATGCCGTACTGGGTCGGCTTGCCCTCCGGACCGGAGCCGGTGGTGAGCTTCTTCGCGTCGGCGATCCACTCGTCCCACGTCGTCGGCGGCTTGGTCGGGTCGAGGCCGGCCGCCGTGAACTCCTTCTTGTTGTAGTACAGGAGCACCGGGGTGTTCTCGATGGGCAGGCCGTAGATCTTGCCCTTGTACTTGCCGGCGTCCACCGCGGGGCCGACCAGCGTGGACTTGTCCACCCCGTCGGAGCCGAGCAACGCGTCCAGCGGCTGGATGACGCTCTTGCTGGCGTACACCGGGATCTGGTTGCTGTCGATGCCGATCAGGTCCGGCCCGTTGCCGGAGCCGTACGCGGGCAGCAGCTTCTGGTACAGCACGTCCCACGGCGTGATCTGCATGGTGACGTGCACCTTGGACTGCGACGAGTTGAACCCGTCGACGATGTGCTCCACCGCCGGGCGGTCGGGGCCGGTCAGGCCCGTCCAGAACGTCAGCTCGGTGGTGCCACCACCACCGGCGCCGCCGCTGCTCGACGAGGCGGAGCTACCGCCGCTGCTGCAGCCGGCGAGTGCGAGCGCTGCCGCGCCGACCAGCATGGTGGCCACGGCCTTGTGCCGTCCAAACATGATCTCTCCTCATCGAGAACCAGTTCCAACGTTGGAACCAAGGATGCACTGACCTTCGAGGATCGGTCAACCGGGCCGAAGATAACGATCTGGCAGCGAGGCGGCTGCCCTCAGCGACCCCGAGCGCGCTACGCTCGTCTGACCAGGGGAGAGACCACGCCGACCGCTCTCAAGGGCGCGTCGAAGGAGACGGATCAGCGATGGCAGCCAGCGTGAAGGACGTCGCGGCGCGGGCCGGCGTGTCTCCGAAGACCGTTTCCAACGTTGTCCACAACCGGCCCAAGGTCGCCCCGGAGACCCGCCTGCGGGTGCAGGCCGCGATGGCCGAGCTGGGCTACCAGCCCAACCTGACCGCCCGCTCGCTGCGCTCGGGCCGCACTGGCCTGCTGACCCTGGCGATCCCCAACATCGCCGCCCCGTACTTCGCCGAGCTGGCGCACCTGGTCATCGAGGCGGCCGCCGCGCGCGACTACACGGTGCTGATCGAGGAGACCGAGGGCCTGCGTGCGCGTGAGGTCGACGTGCTCAACGGCGTGCCGCCGCGGCTGTCGGACGGCACCGTGATCAGCCCGCTGGCCCTGAACGCCGACGACGTCCGGGACTTCGCCCCGCGCGGCCCCATCGTGCTGCTCGGCGAGCGCATCGGCGACGGCCCGGCCGACCACGTCGCCGTGGACAACGAGGCGGTCGCCCGGGACGCCACCGCGCACGTCGTCGGCCTCGGCCGGCGCCGCGTCGCCGCCGTCGGCTACCAGGACGACCCGCTGGCCGGCACCTCGCAGCTGCGGTACCGCGGCTTCTGCACGGCCCTCCGCGACGCCGGCCTGGAGGTGCCAGCACCGGTCGCGGTGGACACCTACGAGTGGTCCGACGGCGCGGCGGCGGTGGACGCCCTGCTGCAGCGGGAGACCGTGCCGGACGCGCTGGTGTGCTTCAACGACGAGCTGGCGATCGGCGCGATGCGCCGGCTGTCGGAGCTGGGCTACTCGGTGCCGGGCGACGTCGCGGTGATCGGCATCGACGACATCCCGGAGGCGCGGCACATGATCCCGTCGCTGTCGACGGTCGCGCCGGACAAGGGCGTGCTGGCCGCCACGGTGGTCGACCGGCTGCTCGAGCGGATCGACGGCGCCGCCGAGGGGCCGCGTGACGTGGTGATCCCCCACCGCCTCGTCGTCCGCGAGAGCACCCGCGGCCGGCGGCCCACGACGGCCTGACGCCAGGCCCCGCGCGTCGGGCCGCACGGCAGCACCCTCGACGCTCCTCGGGCGGGACGCCGCCGAAGCTCTTCCACCACGTCACCAATCGTTTGGCGTCCAGGGCGAGCTCGATCCCCGGACCAGCTCGCACGACTGCAAGGTCGCGATGCGGGGCTCGCGCCATTCCTGTTGACAGGTTTGCCAAGCGCTTGGCATGCTCACCATGCTCCACCCTGGAGCACCGGTCGCGAAGGAGCGGTCATGGTCGCCACGCTGCAGACCGTCGCAGCCCGCCTCGGGCTCGACCCGTCCACCGTGTCGCGCGCCTTCAACGAACCGGAGCGCGTGAGCCTGCGGACCCGCCGGCGCATCGCGGAGGTCGCGGAGGAGCTGGGCTACCGCCCCAACAGCGCCGCGCGCGCCCTCGTCACCGGCAGGACCGACACCATCGGCGTCGTCGTGCCCGACGTCGCCAACCCGGTGTTCCCCGAGTTCGTCAAGTCGGCCCAGGCGCACGCCTGGGGCAACGGCCAGGCGGTGCTACTGGCGGGCACCGACGAGAGCCCCGACCGGGAACGGGAGATCGTCAAGCGGCTGCTGCGCCAGGTCGACGGACTCGTCCTGTGCTCCTCGCGCCTGGACCAGGAGGAGATCACCGACCTCGCGGCCCAGACGCACCTGGTGCTGGTCAACCGACGCTTCCCGGGCGTCTCAGCCGTCCTGGTCGACGCCACGGACGGCGTCCGCCAGGCGATGGAGCACCTCGTGGCTCTCGGGCACCGGCGGATCGTCTACGCCGCCGGTCCCGAGCGGTCGTGGTCCGACGCGGAGCGGCGGCGGCTGCTCGCCCAGCAGGCCGAGCGGCTGCGCATCGACCTGGTGGTCGTCGGACCGTTCGTGCCGACGCACGAGGGCGGGGCGGGTGCCGCGGAGGCGGTGCGCGCCACGGGGGCCACCGCGGTGGTGGCCTACAACGACCTGATGGCGCTCGGCATCCAGTCGGCGCTGGCAGTGGCCGGGGTTGCGGTCCCCGACGACATGAGCGTCATGGGCGTGGACGACATCAGCACGTCGGCGATCTCCACGCCGGCGCTCACCACGATCCGGGTCTCGATGGGCGCCGCGGGAGAGGCGAGCGCCCGGCTCATGGCGGAGGTCGCCTCCGGCGCCGTCGCCGACCCGACCGTCGTCACCCTCAGCACCCAGCTGGTGGTGCGCGCCTCCACCGGGCACGCGCCGAGCGCCACGTCCGTCACCGGCTGACCGGCCCAGCACGACACCCGTCACGGCGCCCCGCCGCCGTGACCGTCCCGAGCCATGCCCTGGCTCGCACGTGCCGCACCTCGGCACAGGCAGACGAACGCATCCACCACCGACCCGAGGACACGACCATGGGACTTCAGCTCGAACGCAACGAGGCGTTGGCGCACGAAGCCATCAGCCACGTCATCCAGAAGTACAGCCCGACCGGCAAGCGGATCGGCTGGATGATGATCGCCTCGATCTTCATCGAGGCCTGGGACCTCTACTCCATCTCCTTCCTGCTGATCTTCCTCAAGCAGGAGTTCCACCCGTCGGCCCTCATGCTCGGCTTCACCGCTGCCGGCACCCAGGCCGGGGCGGTCGTCGGCGCGTTGATCGGCGGCTGGCTGTCCGACCGGTTCGGCCGACGCAAGATCTTCCTCAGCACGATGGTGATGTTCATCGTGCTCGGCCTGGCCCAGGCGTTCGCGCCGTCGATGGCCGCGCTCGCCGCCATCCGGCTGCTGCTGGGCATCCCCCTCGGGAGCGACCTCGCCGCTGGCTACACCTACATCATGGAGTCGATGGAGGCCGGCAAGCGCGAGGTCATGGGCAACCGGTGGCAGGCGATGTTCGGCATCGGCGAGGTGGTCTCCATCGGCGTGATCACCGCGATGTTCGGCCTCGGTGTCGCGCCGCACCTGCTCTGGCGGATCGGCCTCGGCCTCGGCGCGCTGCCGGCGCTCGCGCTGCTGCTGCTCCGGCTCGACCTGCCGGAGACCTCGATCTGGCTCATCCAGAAGGGGCGGTTCCGGGAGGCGAAGGCCGTCACGCTGAAGATGTACGACGACCCGCTCGACATGCTGCCGGACACCGACGTCGAGATGGACAAGCCGAAGCTGACCGACTTCCTGCGCGACATCATGAGCGACCGCACCAAGCGGCGCGCCACGATCTTCAGCTGGGTGGCCTCCTGGGCGCAGGCACTGGAGTTCTCGACCTTCGCCTTCTACCTGCCGATCATGTTCGTGCTGGTCGGCGTCTCGGGGATCGTCGCGACGAACTTCCTGAGCATGGGCATCTACCTGATCGCCGTGGTCTCGGGCCTCGTCGGGCCGCAGCTGCTGCCGCGGATCGGCCAGCGGCGGCTCAGCATCTACGGGTTCTCCATCGTCCTGGTGTCCCTGCTCGTCGCCGCCTTCGCGATCGAGAGCAAGACCCTCTGGCTGGTTCCCGTCGCCGCGGCCGCCATGCTCTGGGGCCACTACTGGGACGCCGAGAACGTGATGACCATCCCGTCGATGGTCGCCGCCCCCCGGCAGAAGGGCCTGGCCACCGGGTTCGCGTACATCCACAACAAGCTGCCCGCATTCATCGGGATCTTCCTGTTCCCGACGTTCTTCGGGAGCCTGGGCCAGGCGCGCGCGACCCTGTTCACCGCGGTCTTCCCGCTGGTCGGCCTGATGGCGGCGGTGTTCATCCTCCCCGAGGTCTACGGCTACGTGGAGGTCCGCAGCCGGCGCGCGGGGCTGGCGACGGTGGACGTGGCGGAGGTCCAGCCGTGACGTCGAGGTCACCGCTCACCCGGGCCGGACGACGAGGGGGGCAGCGCCGGTGAAGGTTCTGGTCACGGACCGCAACCTGCAGCCCTACCAGCAGCTGCTGGCCCAGCACGGCCCCACCGGCACCACCTGGTCGTTCGCAGACCCGTCCGACGGGCCCGCTGTGCTCGAGGAGCTGGCGGACGCCGACGTCCTGGTCGGGGCGTCGTTCACCCCGGCGATGGCGGAGGCGGCACCCCGCCTGCGCCTGGTCCACGTCGCCGGCGCCGGTACCGACGGCGTCGACCGCGACGCCCTCGGCTCGCACGTCGCCCTGGCGAACACCTTCCACCACGGCCGCTCGATCGCCGAGTACGTCGTGATGTCGCTGGTGTTCCTCGGCCGGCGCATCGGCGAGGCGGACTCCGCCCTCCGCCGCGGGAGCTGGCGGTCCCCGGTGTACGACCCCGCGCAGCCGCAACCGTCCACCCTCCGGGGTTCGACGGTGGGGTTCCTCGGTTTCGGCAGCATCGGCAGCGAGACGTGGCGGGTGCTGCACGGGTTCGACGTCGACGGCGTCGCGCTCGTCAGACGGCCGGACCGAGTACTCCCGGACGACCGGCTCGACGTGCTGCATGGGCCCGGTGCGCTCGAGGAGCTCCTGGCGCGGGTCGACCACCTGGTCGTCAGCGTTCCGCTGACGGCGCAGACGCAGGGCATGCTCGGCGCGGCAGAGCTGGGCCGGATGCGGCGGACGGCACTCCTGGTCAACGTCGCTCGAGGGCCCGTGGTCCAGGAGCAGGCGCTCTTCGACGCTCTGCAGTCCGGCGCCATCGCCGGCGCCGCGATCGACGTCTGGTACTCGTACCCGGCGGAGGGGTCGCTCGCGCTCCCGAGCAGGCTGCCGTTCGCGGCGCTGCCGAACGTGCTGATGACCCCGCACCTGTCGGGCGTCACGGCGGAGACGTTCCGCCGGCGGGCGCTCGACATCTGCGACAACCTCCACCGCCTCGCGGAGGGCCGAGCTCTGGAGCGCCTCGTCGTACCCGGGCGCCCGGCAGCCGCGCAGGCGGCGCCCGCCACCGCACAGTGAGCAACGGCCGGCCGCGTCGTCGAGGCGCGGCTAGCCCCAGAAGGGAAGCCACGCATGGACAGGATCGAGCGGGTCGACGTCCTCGTCGCAAGCCCGGGGCGCAACTTCGTCACGCTGAAGGTCACGACGGCCGACGGCCTGGTCGGCTGGGGCGACGCAACGGTCAACGGTCGGGAGCTGGCCGTGGCCAGCTACCTGCGCGACCACGTCGCCGAGCTGCTCCTCGGCCGTGACCCGGGCCGGATCGAGGACCTGTGGCAGTACCTGTACCGGGGGGTGTACTGGCGGCGCGGGCCGATCACCATGGCGGCGATCGGGGCGGTGGACATGGCGCTGTGGGACATCCTCGGCAAGCGGACCGGCCAGCCTGTGTACCAGCTCCTGGGGGGACGGGTGCGCGAGGGGCTGCTGGCCTACCGGCACGCGTTCGGATGGGAGACGTCCGAGCTGCTGGACGCGGTAGACCGCCAGCTGGCGGACGGGTACCGCGCGGTGCGCGTGCAGACCGGCGTGCCCGGGCTGCGCACGGTGTACGGCGTGTCGCGAGAGGCCCGGTACGAGCCGGCGGGTCGGGCGGCCGTCCCGTTGGAGGAGGAGTGGGACTCCGCGGCGTACCTGGCGTCGGTGCCCGCGGCGATCGGGGCGGTGCGTGAGCACGTCGGGTCGGGGGTCCGGCTGCTGCACGACGCGCACCACCGGCTGACGCCGATCCAGGCGGCGCGGCTCGGGAAGGCCGTGGAACCGTACGACCTGTTCTGGCTGGAGGACGTGACGCCGGCCGAGGACCAGGAGGCGTTCCGCCTGGTGCGCGAGCACACCACCACCCCGCTGGCCGTCGGCGAGGTGTTCAACACGGTGTGGGACGCCCAGCACCTGATCTCCCACCGGTACATCGACTACATCCGCGCGGCCGTGGTGCACGCGGGCGGCATCAGCCACGTGCGCAAGCTGTTCGCGTTCGCTGACGTGTACGGGGTGAAGGCCGCCCCGCACGGGCCGTCGGACATCTCCCCCATCGCGTTCGCCGCGAGCGTCCACCTGTGCACGGCCACCCACAACTTCGGCATCCACGAGTACATGGGCTACCCGCAGCAGGTGCACGAGGCGTTCCCGCACGCCTGGCACGTCGCCGACGGCTACCTGCAGCCGGGTGACGAGCCGGGGCTCGGGGTGTCCTTCGACGAGTCGCTGGTCGAAGGACACCCCTACCAGCCGGCTTACCTGCCCGTTGCTCGATCGCTGGACGGCACGTTGGTGGACTGGTGAGCATGCGCCCGCTGAGCAGGTCGACCCTCCCGGCCCGAGCATTGATCGGCGCGTCGGCACCCGCGCGGACCGGCATCGTCCACCTCGGCCTGGGCAGCTTCCACCGAGCCCACGCGGCAGTCGACACCGCGCTCGCCATGGCCGTCGGCGGAGGCGATTGGGGCATCCTCGGTGTCGCCAACCGGTCCCGCCGGGTCGTGGAGGGCCTGCGCGCGCAGGACCACCTGTACTCGGTGCTCGAGCTCACCCCGCACGGGCAGCGCGCCGGGGTGGTCGACGTGCACCGGGGCACGCTCGTCGCCGCGGACGACCCGGACGCGGTGCTCTCGGCGGTGGCCGACCCCGCACATCGGATAGTCACCCTCACCATCTCGGAGAAGGGCTACCACCGCTCGGCCTCCACCGGCCTGCTCGACGTGGACGACCCCCGGCTCGCCGCAGACCTGGCCACCGGCCGGCCCCGCACCCTGCTCGGTCAGCTGGCCGTCGGGCTGTGGCACCGAGCGCTGTCGTCCCAAGCGCCGGTCACGGTGCTGTCGTGCGACAACATGCAGCTGGCCGGCACCACCACCGCGCCGATCGTCCACCAGTACCTGGCCGCCGCAGGTGCGCCCGACACCGTGCTCGACACCCTCGCAGCGACGGTCACGTTCCCCAACGCCATGGTCGACCGCATCGTTCCGGCCACCACCGACGCGACCCGAACCGCGGTCGAGCGGCTCCTGGACCTTCACGACGAGGTCCCGGTGCCGGCCGAGCGGTTCTCCATGTGGGTGCTCGAGGACCGGTTCGCCGCGGGCAGGCCGGCGTGGGAGGCGGCCGGCGCGATCTTCACCGACGAGGTCCAGCGCTACGAGCTCGTCAAGCTGCGCCTGCTGAACGGGTGCCACTCGCTGATCGCCTACCTCGGTGCCCTCGACGGTCGGGCGACGATCCCCGAGGCCAGCGCCCAGGACGTCGTCGCCGCCTGCGTCCAGGCGGCGATCGACGACGAGTACCTGCCGAGCATCGAGCTCCCCACCGGCTTCGATGCCGCGGCCTACGTCGTGCAGCTGTTCGACCGATGGTCGAACACCGCTCTGGCCGACGCCACCGCGCGGGTCGGCTCGGACGGGTCCACCAAGCTGCTGCAACGCGTCCCGGAACCGGCCCTGCGCCTGCTGCGCCAGGGCTGCACCCCGCAGCAGCTCGCGCTCACCGTCGCCGCGTGGATCGCCTGCGTGGCACCCCCGGACGGGTTCGACCCCGGCCCGATCGCCGCCCAGATCGACGAACCCCACCGCGCCGACCTGGCCCGCGCGACCGCCGGCACGACGACCCTCGCGGGCCACGTCGAGGCCATCATGACCGGCGGGTTCTTCCCCACCGCGCTGGCCGAGGAGCGCCGGTTCACCGACCGCGTGACGCAGCTGCTCGACGTCATCGTCCGCCACGGCATCCGGACCGCCGCGGCCGACGCCCTCGCCTCTCGCGACGTCTGCACGCCGCCAGGCGCCCGCACGACCCCCGAGCACGAGGTGGCACGTCGATGAGAGCCCTGACCATCCACGGCAAGCAGGACCTGCGCCAGGACGAGGTGCCCACCCCCGAACCAGGACCGGGCCAGGTGCGCCTGCGCATGGCCTACGCCGGCATCTGCGGCTCCGACCTGCACTACTACTTCCACGGCGCCAACGGCCAGTTCGTCGTCCGCGAACCCCTGGTACCCGGCCACGAGCTGTCCGGGACCGTCGAGCTCGACCCGTCCGGCGCCCTGCCCACCGGGACGCCCGTGACCGTGCACCCGGCGACCTTCGGACCGGCGCTGCCCGAGGTCCCCGGCAAGCGGCACCTGTGGCCGGGCGGCAGCTACCTCGGCAGCGCCTCCGGCTGGCCCCACACCCAGGGCGGCATGTCGGAGTATCTCGTCGTCGACCGCGAGATGGTCCGCACCCTTCCCCCCACCCTGTCGTTGGCGACCGCGGCTCTCGCCGAACCCCTCGCAGTCGCCCTGCACGCCATCCGGATCGCCGGCGGGGTCCGGGCCAAGGACGTGCTGGTCAACGGTTCGGGTCCGATCGGCCTGCTGGTCACCGCGGCCGCGGTGGCTCTCGGCGCCCGGGTGACCGCGAGCGACGTGCTGCCCGAGCCGCTCGAGCGCGCCTCCGCTGTCGGGGCGCACCGCGCGGTGCAGGTCGGCCTGGAACCCGTCGGCACCGAGGCCTACGACGTCGTCTTCGAGTGCTCCGGCGTACCGGCCGCGATCTCGTCCACCTTCGTCGCGGTCCGGCGCGCCGGCGTCGTGGTTCAGGTCGGCATGGTCCCGGACGAGCCGGCTCCGGTGGCGGTGGCGCCGCTGATCGCCAAGGAGGCCGAGTACCGCGGCTGCTTCCGGTTCGACGACGAGATCGACGATGCCGTCCGGATGCTCGACGACAACCCGGCGTTCGCGCAGGTGATCACGCACACCGTGCGGGCGCAGGACGCGGTCGAGGCCTTCACCGTGGCGCGGGACTCCCGCGCGTCGGGGAAGGTGCTCGTCTCGCTCTGGCGGGACTGACCCTGGCGGCTCGTGGGCCGGTGCGACGTCGTCGCCGGGCCGGCCCTAGGGCCTCGGCGTGAGCTTGATCGCCCGTGCGCCCGCGGCCCACGCCAGGTGCAGGTCCACCGGGTCGGGCTGACCGGCCGCGTCCAGGCCGATGCGGTTGAACGCCGCGAACTGGTGGTTGCGGCTCGCCATCAGCGCGTACGCGGCGACGACACCGGGCTCGTCGGTCACCACCTCGACGTCCGCCGAGCGCCGCAGGCCCTTCAGCCGGACATCGACCTTCTCGCCGCTGCGCAGGTTGCGCGCCCACGCGAAGGGCGTGCCGATCAGCAGCGCACCCTCGTCCGGGACGTAGGCGACGGGGACGGTGTAGCGGCGCCCGGTCTTGCGGCCCACCACGTACAGCGTGATCAGCCTGCGGCCCACCACCCGGCACACCAGCGGCGTCCGCAGCAGGCCGCGCACCAGGCGGTTCGCCAGCCGCTGCCCCGGCAGGGTCCGGGCCCGGACCTCGGGGGCGCGTGCGTCGTCCGTGGCGGTGCGGTTCTCGTCCATCTGGCTCCTTGGGTGTCACCTTGAGGGCGTGCGGTTCGTCACCGTGATGACGGACTGGGACGAAGGAAGGTGACGAAGGAAGGTGACGGTGGACGACGGCGACGGGGTGGCGGCGACCTTCGAGGCGCAGCGCGGGCACCTGCACGCGGTGGCCTACCGGATGCTCGGCTCGCTCAGCGACGCCGAGGACGCGGTGCAGGAGACGTGGCTGCGGCTGGCGCGCTCGGACCCGGACGAGATCCGCAACCTCGGCGGCTGGCTCACCACCGTGGTCAGCCGCGTGTGCCTCGACATGCTGCGGACCCGGCAGACGCGACGCGAGGACCCGCTCGAGGTCCACCTGCCCGACCCGGTGGTCACCCAGGCGCCGCGGACCGGCCCGGAGGAGCAGGCGGTGGCGGCCGACTCGGTGGGCCTCGCGCTGCTCGTGGTCCTCGACACCCTGTCGCCCGCCGAGCGGCTCGCGTTCGTCCTGCACGACGTCTTCGCGGTGCCGTTCGACGAGGTCGCGACGATCCTCGACCGCACCCCGGACGCCGCCAAGCAGCTGGCCAGCCGCGCACGACGACGCGTCCGCGGCGCCGAACCGAGCGGGCGGGTCGACTCCCGACGGCACCGGCAGGTGGTCGACGCCTTCCTCGCGGCGTCCCGCGAGGGCGACCTCGACGGGCTGCTCGCCGTCCTCGACCCCGACGTGGTGCTGCGCGCCGACGCGGGCAGCGGGCCGCTGGGACCGTCGCAGCTGGTCCGCGGCGCGCCCGCGGTGGCGCGTCAGGCGCTCCGGTTCGCCTCGCTGGCCGTGCACGCCCGGCCGGTGCTGGTGAACGACAGGCCCGGACTGCTCGGCGTCCGGGACGGCACCCCGTTCACCCTGCTGAGCGTGGCCGTGCGAGGCGACGTGATCGTCGAGATCGACATCCTCGCGGACCCGCAACGGCTCGCCCGGCTCGACCTCGCGGGCCTGACCGACCGCTGAACGGGCGCCGGCGCGCGATCCGCCGTCAGTCGGACGGCCGAGCCTCGGCGCGGTGGGTGCGCAGGCCGTCCATCAGCAGGTCGAGCAGCCGGGCGCCCTGGCCCTCCCGCGCCGACGTCCCGGCGACGGTGAACACGCCGATCAGCGCGGCGGCCACGTCGTCCGCCCGCACGTCGGCCCGCAGCTCTCCGGCGTCCCGGCCGGCCCCGAGGATGCTGTCGATCGCCGCCAGCAGCTGGTCCCGCGTCTGCAGGTGCGTGACGGACCCGGCGTCGACCATCTCGCGCAGGGTGTCGACCATGCCGTGCTTGGTGACCAGCCAGTCGCCGAACAGGTCCATCCAGAGGCGCAGGGCGTCGGCCGGCGCGTGCTCGGCGAGCAGCTGGTCGGCGCCACGGGTCAGCCGGTCCACCTGGTCGCGGTAGACCGCGTCCACCAGCGACTCCCGCGTCGGGAAGTGCCGGTACAGCGTGGCGATGCCGACGCCGGCCTCACGGGCGATCGCCCGCATGGACGGCTCGGCGTCGGCGGAGGCGAACACCCGGGTCGCGGCCGCGAGCACCACGTCGCGGTTGCGGGCGGCATCGGCGCGCAGGCCGGGGTTCCCACTCAAACGGATCATGCTCCACTTATGCACTAGGCTCGTCGTACAACCGGAACACGTTCCACTTTACCTGTTCTCTTCCCGACGAGAGCGAGACCGCGATGCCCATCAAGCCCACCACCGCTCCGCAGACCATGCGCACCGTCCGCTTCCACGAGTACGGCGACGCCGCCGACGTGCTCCGGCTCGAGACAGCGCCCGTCCCCGAGCCGGGCCCGGGCCGCATCCGCGTCACCGTGCACGCCTGCGGCCTCGCGCCCGCCGACTGGGCGCTGTGCGGCGGGCTCTTCGCCGGCCTGCTGCCGCGCGGCATCGGCATCGACGTGTCCGGCACGGTCGACGCGGTCGGTCCGGACGTCACCGGCGTGGCGATCGGCGACCTCGTCGTCGGCACCGCCGACTGGCGTGAGTCCACCACCGCGGGCGCCTCCGACCATGCCGTGATGAACCGCTGGGTGCCGGTCCCGGCCGGCCTGGACCTGACGGAGGCCGCCGCGTTGCCGATGGCCGTCGACACCGCCTACCGGCACCTGGCGCTGCTGGGCCTCGAGCCCGGCACGACGCTCCTGGTCAACGGCGCGGGCACCACCATCGGGTTCGCCGCCGTGCAGATCGCGCTGGTGCGCGGCCTGCGGGTCGTCGCCACCGCCGGCCCCACGCACACCGCCGCGCTCCACCAGCTGGGCGCCACCGTCACCTCGTACGGCCCCGGGCTGGCCGACCGGGTGCGGGCCGCGATGGGCGGCCCGGTCGACCTGGTGCTCGACACCGCGCCGGTCACGGGGGTGCTGCCGGAGCTGGTCGCCGCGGCGGGCGGCCAGGCGCAGCACGTGCTGACCATCACCGACATCGAGCACGCGCCCGCGCTCGGCGTGCGGGACAGCTTCCACGAGGACTGGTCGCACTCGGTCGATGGGCTCGCCGAGTTCGTCGGCCTGGCCGGGCAGGGGCGGTTCAGCGTGCCGATCGCCCGGACGTTCGCACTCGAGGACTGGCGTGCGGCTCTGGAGCTGAGCCGCAGCAACCAGGCGCACGGCAAGCTGCTGCTGCTCCCCGGCGCGTGAGGACCGAGGCGATGCGGCGGTTCCGACGACCGTCGGCTTGACCATTTCGATAATGGTTCTCACTATTGACCCATGACTCTCCCCCGGTGCCGGCTGTCCCGGCTCGCTCTGGCCGTCCCCGCGATCACCGTCGTCGCGACCCTCGCCGCCTGCGCGGGCAGCCCCGCCGCCGGGACGACGGCGGGCGCGTCGGGCAGCACGGCGACCGCCGGTGCGGTGCCGGTGGTGGCAAGCACCAACGTCTACGGGAGCCTGGTCACCGCGGTCGGCGGCAGCGCGGTCAGCGTGACCTCCCTGATCAGCGACCCGTCGGCCGACCCGCACTCGTACCAGGCGAGCGCGCAGACGCAGCTCGTGCTGTCCAAGGCGAAGCTGGTGGTGGAGAACGGCGGCGGGTACGACGACTTCGTCGACACCATGCTCGGCGCGCTGCCCGACCGTCCCACGGTGATCAACGCGGTGGACGTGTCCGGCAAGGCAGCCTCCGCCGGCAAGCAGCTCAACGAGCACGTCTGGTACGACCTGCCGAGCATGGTGCTCGTGGTGCAGCGGATCAGCAGCGCCCTGCAGCAGCTCGCCCCCGCTCAGTCGGCCCAGATCTCGGCCAACGCCGCGGCGCTGACCACGCAGCTGCAGGGCATCGAGAGCTCGGTGGCCCAGCTCAAGGCCGCCCACGCCGGGCAGGGGGTAGCCATCACCGAGCCCGTGCCGCTGTACCTGCTCGACGCCGCCGGCCTGGTGAACCGGACACCGCCCGAGCTGTCGGCGGCCATCGAGGACGAGACCGACGTGTCCCCCGCCGTCCTGCAGCAGACACTCCAGCTGTTCACCTCGCACTCCGTGGCGGCCCTCGTCTACAACGCGCAGACGACGGGCGCCCAGACGGACCAGCTGATCGCGGCCGCCAAGCAGGCCGGCGTGCCCACCGTCCCGGTCACCGAGACGCTGCCGCCCGGCGACACCTACGTCACCTGGATGCAGGCCAACGTGGCCGCTCTGAGCCAGGCGCTGGGCCGATGAGCGCCCCGCTGGAGCTGCGCGGCGCCGGGCTGGCGTTCGGCGGCCGCACGCTGTGGTCGGGTCTGGACCTGACCGTGGAGCCGGGTGAGCTGGTCACCGTGCTCGGCCCCAACGGCGCAGGCAAGACGACGTTGCTGCGCGTGGCCCTGGGCCTGCAGCCACTGACCTTCGGCGAGGCGCTGGTCGACGGGCGTGCCCTGCGGCGTGGCAGCCGGTCGGTGGGCTACGTGCCGCAGCAGCGGCGCATCGACCCGGCCGTGCCGGTCCGCGCCCGGGACCTGGTGCGCATGGGTCTGGACGGTGACCGCTGGGGACCCGGTTGGGGCCGCCGGCACCGGCGCGAGGTGGACGAGCTGCTGGCCGCCGTCGGCGCGAGCGACTACGCCGACGCCCCGGTGGGGCTGCTGTCCGGGGGTGAGCAGCAGCGCGTCCGCATCGCGCAGGCGCTGGCCACGCACCCGCGCCTGCTGCTGTGCGACGAGCCGCTGCTGTCCCTGGACCCCGGTCGGCAGCAGGAGATGGTGGCGCTGATCGACCGGGTGCGGCGCACCACCGACGCCGCCGTGGTGCTGGTCACCCACGAGGTGAACCCGGTGCTGCGCTACACCGATCGGCTCCTGTACCTCACGCCGAGCGGCCACGCCGCCGGCACCCCGGACCAGGTGCTCACCACCCGCCGGCTCAGCGCGCTGTACGGGACGCGCGTGGAGGTGCTGCGTTCCGGTGACCGCCTGCTGATCGTCGGCGGCGAGTCCGGCGTGCACCACCTCGACGAGCGGGACGACGAGACGCAGGACGGGATGATCGCGTGACGGACTGGTGGAACCACCTGGTCGACTTCCACGACTACGGCCAGCTGCTGGCCCTGGTGCACAACTCGCTCATCGCGGGGGCCGTGCTCGGCCTGGTCGGCGGGCTGGCCGGGGTGGTGGTCGCCCAGCGCGACCTGCCCTTCGCCGTGCACGGCATCAGCGAGCTGTCGTTCGCCGGCGCCTCCGTGGCGCTGCTCGTCGGCGCCGATGTGGCCGCCGGCTCGGTGGTCGGATCCGTGCTCGCCGCGGCGCTGATCGGCGTGCTCGGGGTGCGGGCCCGCGAGCGCAGCTCGATCATCGGCGTCCTCATGCCGTTCGGCCTGGGCCTGGGCGTGCTGGCGCTGTCGCTCTACCAGGGCAGGGTGGCCAACAAGTTCGGACTGCTCACCGGGCAGATCGTCGCCGTGGACAGCACGCGGCTCGGCGTGCTGCTGGGGATCTCCGCCGTCGTGGTGGTGGGGCTGCTGGTGCTGTGGCGCCCGCTCGTGTTCGCAGGCGTCGACCCGGAGGTCGCGGAGGCCCGCGGGGTTCCCACCCGGGCACTCTCACTGGCGTTCATGCTGCTGCTCGGGCTGGCGGTGGCCCTCGCCGTGCAGGTGGTCGGCGCCCTGCTGGTGCTGTCGCTCCTGGTCACGCCAGCCGCGGCGGCCGCCCGGGTGACGGCGTCGCCCCTGCGGATGACGCTGCTCAGCATCACGTTCGCGGTGGTCAGCGCGGTCGGCGGCATCCTGCTGGCGCTGGGCGCGAGCGTGCCGATCAGCCCGTACATCACCACGATCTCGTTCGGCATCTACCTGGTGTGCCGGGTTGTGGGTGCGCGGCGGCTGCGGCGCGGAGGGGGCCCCCGGTTGGTGAGCCCGAGCCGGTCGCTGGAGCCCGTGGGTCAGCGAGCCTGAAGGTCCGCCTCGACGTCGGCCTTCCACTGCGGCTTCTCGGCCCGCCAGCCCTCGTCGTCCCGGCCCAGCCGCCAGTAGCCGGAGATCGACGCCGCCCGGTCGCGCGGCACCTGCCGGTCGGCCAGCAGGTGCCGGCGCAGGGTGCGGACGAAGCCCGCCTCGCCGTGCAGGAACACCTGGGGATCACCGGACGGGAACGCCATCGCGGTCACGGTCTCCACCAGGAGCTCGCCACGCGGGCGGCCGTCCCGGTGCAGCCAGACGACCTGCGCGGACGGCGGCGCCTGGATCGCCACCTCGTCGTCCGGCCCCTCGACTTCGATTACCGCCCGTGCCGCCGCCCCGGCCGCCAGCCGCTCGACCGCGACGGCGATCGCCGGCAGCGAGCTCTCGTCGCCGACCAGCAGGTGCCAGGCGGCCGCGGGATCAGGCTCGTACCCACCGCCCGGCCCGATGAGCTGCACCTGGTCACCGGCCTGCGCGGCCTGCGCCCACGGTCCGGCCAGCCCCTCCGCACCGTGCACCGCGACGTCGATCGTCAGCTCCCGCGCCGCGGCGTCCCACACGCGCACGGTGTATGTACGGCGCGCCGGCCGGTCCTGCTCCGGACGCGGGAAGACGAGCTTCACGTACTGGTCGGCGAGCCCGTTGGCGGTGAACCCGGCCAGCCCGGGACCGCCGAGCACCACCCGGACCATCGAGCAACTCAGCTGCTCCTTGCGAAGGACGGTCGCGACGAACGGTTCGGGACGCTCAGCAGACGGCACCCCGCGAATCTACGTGGCCGCCCTGTGTCGACTTCTCCTTCATGACGCCTCGGAAAGGCGAACGCGCGACGGCGCATCGCCGCACAAGGGCGCCCGCGATCGAGGTGGAGACTCAGGCCCGCGTGAATCCGCGAGGTCGCCGGGCTGCCTCTTCCAGCGCCGGCGCTCGGCGCGGCGCGGAGTCCAGCTCCGCCAGCAGCCAGTCGAACTGCTCGGCGGGCATCACGGTCACATCCGGGTCAACAAGCTCGCTAGCGTCTGGGATGTGCCCGATCCGGTCGACTCGCTCGTCGACTCGCTCATGGAGTCCATGACCGCGCTGATCGAGGTTCTCCGGCTTCACGACGAGCCATTCTGGGCGAAATGGATGTCCGACGACATGCGGGCAGTCGATCGCGGTGACGCGCGAGCGCTCGACCACATCCTCGCGGCGTACGGCGGCATGGGGAGCGTGAACGACCTGATCCTGGACCGGATCAGCGGCCGCATCCTCACTGGAGACGAGCGAGTCGCTGCCAACGAGAACCTCAGGGCTTTGCTCTCCCGCGTCTACGACCTTGCGCGCTCGCTACGCAGAGAGGTGTAGCCCGGTCCGGCTGCGGGTCGACGACTGATGTCTCGCGCGGCGACCCGCGGCTGGTGTTCCCCGCTTTCGCCGTCGGCTACCAGCCGAGCTCGCCGAGGTCCTCCTGGAAGGTGCCCGTAGGCCCGTCGGCACCGATCATCGCCAGGCGCGCCACCACCGCGGCGCTCTCGGCCGCCGGCCGTCCCGGGTGGTCCTTGACGCTGCCTCCACCGAGCTCCGTCGCCGTGATGCCCGGCTCCACGGCGTTCACCTTGATGTCCGGGTACGCCATCGCGTACTGGACGGTGAGCATCGAGACGGCCGCCTTGCTCGAGCCGTAGGCGATCGAGACGAAGTGCGAGGCCGGCCGGGACGGCTCGTGCGTCGCCCAGAAGGAGCCGAGCGCGCTCGACACGTTGACGACGACCGGGTTCGCGGACTGCTGCAGGAGCGGGAGCGCGGCCTGCGTCACCCGGACGATGCCGACGGCGTTGGTGGCGAACACCTCGAGCACGCTCGGGCCGTCCAGCGCCTCCTCCATCGGGTTGCCGGGCACGCGCTTGGCGATGCCCGCGTTGTTCACCAGCACGTCGAGGCCGGTGCCGGACTTCGCGATCGTCGTGAACGCCGCGGCGACCGAGGCGTCGTCGGTGACGTCGAGCTGGACGTACCGCGCGCCGAGCTCGTCGGCCGCGGCGCGGCCGCGACCCTCGTCGCGGGAGCCGATCCACACGGTGTGGCCCGCGTCGAGCAGGATGCGGGCGGTCTCCTTGCCGAGGCTCTTGTTGGCCCCGGTGATGAGCGTTGTTGTCATGCCCCGAGCCTGCGGCGGCCGCGTGCCGGTAGGCAGTCGCCTGGCGTTCGTAGGACTGCCAGGGCCACGACAGGACGACGACGCGGGCCCAGACTCGCACCGTGGAGGAGTGGGAGTTCGGCCGGACGGTGCGTCGGTGGCGCGAGCGGGTCGCACCCGAGTCGGTCGGTGTGCGGCTCGGCGGTCGGCGCCGTGCACCGGGGCTGCGCCGCGAGGAGCTCGCCGGGCTGGCCGGCATCTCCGTCGACTACCTCACCCGCCTCGAGCAGGGCCGGGCCACGTCGCCGTCATCCCAGGTGGTCGAGGCCCTGGCCCGCAGCCTGCGGCTGTCCGACGCCGAGCGGGAGCTGCTGTTCCGGCTGGCCGGCCTGTCGGCGCCCGGCCCGGGCATCGTCCCGACGCGCATCACCGCCAGCGTGCAGCGGCTGCTCGACCGCTTCGTCGGGATCCCGCTGGTGGTGTACGACGCCGCGTGGAACCTGGTCGTCGCGAACGCCCCCTACGACGCGCTGATGGGCGAGACGTCCGCGCTGCGCGGCAACGAGCGGAACGGCGTGTGGCGCAACGTCATGGGACCCGCATCGCGCGCCCGGCAGACGCCCGCCGAGCACGACGAGCAGGTCGCCGGCCTCGTCGCCGACCTGCGCATGACCGCCGCTCGGTACCTCGCCGACCAGGGACTTCGCCGGCTGGTGGCCGACCTGCGCGCCGCGAGCCCCTGGTTCGTCGAGCTGTGGGAGACGGCACCCGACCCGGCACCGGCCGAGCCCTCCCGGCACAAGGTGATCGACCACCCGACGGTCGGGCCGATCACCGTGGACTGCGACACCCTGGTGGTGGCCGGCGACGACCTGCGGATCATGGCCTACACGGCCGAGCCGGGGTCGGAGGACGCCGAGCGGCTGGAGCTGGCGATCGTGCTGGGGACCCAGGCTCTCGCCTAGCGACCCGATCCCTGGGCCAGCGCCTTCGCGCGTGACTCCGGGACTCCCAGCAGCAGCAGGGTGGCCACGGCGACCGAGGCGGCGTCGACCTCTGTCGGGGACGACGCGTCGTCGGCGATGGTGAAGACGGCGGACCAGGCGGTCTGGCTGAGGACGCCGGCCGGCAGGTGCCGCCCGATGACACCGGCGTCCTGACCTCGTCGGACCAGGTCGGCGAGGGCGTGCTCGACCTGCCCGAGCAGGGCGTGGATGTCCTCCCCGAACTCGCCGCGCCGGAGCACCACCATCACGCGGTAGCGGTGCACCAACGGCCAGAGGCGGGCGACGAAGTCCGCCCACGCCACGTCGGCCGCCTTGTCTGTGGGGGCCTCCTCGGCCAGGACCGCCTCGATCTCGCTCACCGCACGCCGCGCGAGTGCCAGCACCAGGTCCGACCGGGACGGGAAGTAGCCGTAGACCGTCCGCCGGACCACACCGGCGGCCGAGGCGACCTCGCCCATCCCGGCGTCCGGCGTCGTGCCGAGCACCTCGACCGCCGCGGCGAGGATCCGGTCCCGTGTGTCACGACGGCCCGAGGACTGGTTCTGCACGCTCAAGGATTGCACACCCGTGTGCAATCGACCTACTCTGCACACCGGTGTGCAACGCCGATCACGGCATGCACGGAAGTCGAGGAGAACCGCGAGATGACCACAACCCCTGCCGCACCGGCGGACGTCCGCCCGTTCCGTGTCGCCGTCCCGGACGCCGAGCTCGACGACCTCCGCGAGCGACTGGCCAGGACCCGCTGGCCCGACCGGGAGACCGTCGCCGACTGGTCGCAGGGTGTCCGCCTGGACAACGCCCGATCGCTCGTCGCGTCCTGGCAGCACGACTACGACTGGCGCCGGTTCGAGTCCGCGCTCAACGCCTACCCGCAGTTCCTGACGACGATCGACGGGCTCGACATCCATTTCCTCCACGTCCGGTCGAAGAACCCAGGAGCACTGCCTCTGCTGCTGACGCACGGCTGGCCGAGCACTGTCGCCGACTTCCTGGGCCTGATCGGACCGCTGACGGACCCCGTCGCGTTCGGTGGGGACGTCGCCGACTCCTTCGACGTCGTCATCCCCTCGCTCCCGGGATTCGGGTTCTCCGGAAAGCCGACCGAGCCGGGCTGGAACGCGTCCCGGATCGCCCGCGCGTGGACGGAGCTGATGCGCCGGCTCGGCTACTCACGCTGGGCGGCGCACGGCGGCGACTGGGGCGCGGTGGTCACCACCGAGCTCGGTGTGATGCAGCCCGACGGCCTGCTCGGGATCCACCTGAGCACGCCGTACGCCTTCCCCGACCCGATTCCCGAGACACTGACCCCCGAGGAACGGCGCGCGGTGGACGGCCTCGCGTTCTACGGCGGCCCGCTCGGCGGGTCCAACCACGTGCAGGGCACCAAGCCGGAGACCGTGGGCTTCGCGCTGGCGGACTCACCAGCCGGTCAGGCGGCGTGGATCTACGAGAAGTTCCAGTCCAAGACGGACAACCAGGGGCTCGCCGAGGACGCGCTCAGCACCGACGCCATCCTCGACACGATCTCGCTCTACTGGTTCACCAACAGCGCCGCGTCATCGGCGCGCATCTACTGGGAGAACCGGACGGCCACGATGGCCGGCCCCAAGCTGACGCTGCCGGTCGCGGTCACCGTCTTCCCGAGGGACATCCCGCTCCTGCCGAGGACCTGGATCGAGGACACCTACAGCAACCTGATCCACTTCGGCGAGGCCGAGCGGGGCGGCCACTTCGCTGCGCTCGAGCAGCCGGAGATCCTGGTCGACGAGCTCCGCACCGGCCTGCGAAGCCTCCGGGCGTAGGAGCTCTCTCGTTCGCACTCGCCTGCACCGCGATGTGCCGAGGCTGGCGAGGCGTCAGCTCGCCGCCGCGGACCAGTCCTCGGCGCGGACGGTGCAGGACGCCACGGTTCTCTCCCGAACAACGATCGCCGACCGGGCGGTCCAGCTCTGGCCCGCGTTCGCCAGGTCCGACGTGGACAGCGTCGCGGGACCCAGCTCGAGGGGACCGGCGGCCCCGACCCCCTCCCCCATCTCCTGGTTCACGGTCGTGACCACCACGCCCGACGCGTCGAGCAGCTCGGTGCGGATGCCGGTCGGGGACGACAGGTCGCCGGCCGGACCGTCCCAGCGCCAGGTGATGCTGAGGCGGTCTTCCGCGTGGCGTGCCGCCGGGCGGGTGACCCAGAGCCGGCGCTCCTGTGACCACGAGATGTCCCGGGACGCGGTCGCGGTCGCCACATCCAGGCCTGTCTGCGCCGCGCAAGGGAACACGGCGGTGCCTATCCAGCCGGTCGACGTCGTCGTGATCGCGAAGCCCACGCCGAGCGTGCACACCGCGACCGACCCGGCCGTCACGAGAGCCGATCCCGTCCGGGTGGGGCGGGCATGGCCGACGAACCACGGGTGCGGGGGCGTGTCCCTGGTCTGCAGCACCAGCGTGCCGAGGAGCGAGTCGGCGAAGGTCCTGCGCTGCGGGTCCCACAGCGGCCGCAGGTAGCCGATCAGCAGGATGGCGTCGAGCAGGTGCGCGACCACCCGCAGAGCCGAGGTGACCAGTCCGACCGGTCTGCCGGTCGACGCGCTCACGACCGCGATCCCGACGACCCGCTTGCCCGGCGTGGCGCCGGTGTACCCCTGCAACGCCATGAGCGCGACGACGAGCGCGACCAGGATCGGGCTGCTGACCCACGAGACGCCCTCGGCGACCGACGACCCAGGCGGCACGGGCGTGAGCGACGGCGCCTCGCTGCCGCTGCCGAGCACCAGCCAGGTGGCACCCGTGAGCACGGCGCCGTCGAGCAGCGCCGCGACGACGCGCCGTCCCCAGTCCGCGTACGGCGGGACCAGGGCGCCGGCGAGCGGCAGCTCCAGCGCCGGGGCCAGGCTCACACCCGGATCCTGACAGAGTCCGCCCCGGCGCCGTGGCGGTCTGCGCGGGGAACCTCAGCCCGACGTCGCGCCCCGCACGCGCGGTCGACGAAGCGCTCAGGTCAGGGCACCGGCGTGAGGCCGTCGGCCGCCGCGGCTCGGTCCGGCGAGCGGACCCGCTCGGCGCCCGTGTAGACGTTGAACGTCGGCGGCCGGACGAACCCCAGCAGCGTCATCCCGACCTCGTCGGCCAGCTCCACCGCCAGGCTCGACGGCGCGCTCACCGCGCTCAGCACCGGGATGCCGGCGAGGTGCGCCTTCTGCACCAGCTCGAACGACGCACGGCCGCTGACCTGCAGCACCGTGTCGCGCAGCGGCAGCCGTCCCTCGAGCAGGGCCCAGCCGACCACCTTGTCGACGGCGTTGTGCCGGCCGACGTCCTCCCGCACGCACAGCAGGTTGCCGTCCAGGTCGAACAGGCCCGCGGCGTGCAGGCCGCCGGTGTCGTCGAACAGGCGCTGGGCGGCGCGCAGGCGGTCGGGCAGGGTGACGACGAGGGCCGGGTCCAGGGGTGCACCCTCGGACGGGGACACCCGCGGGAATGCCGACCGGGCGCGGATCGCGTCGATGCTCGCCTTGCCGCAGATGCCGCACGAGCTCGTCGTGTAGAAGGAGCGCGCGACGTCCCGCGGGACGACCGGCACCGTGACGGAGACGTCCACCACGTTGTAGGTGTTCACGCCCTCGTCGGTCGCGCCGGCGCAGTAGCGCTGGGTCCGGATGTGCTCGACGGAGCTGATGATCCCCTCGGTGACCAGGAAGCCCGCGACCAGCTCGAAGTCGTGGCCGGGGGTCCGCATGGTCACCGAGATCGCCTCGCCGCCGACGCGGATCTCCAGCGGCTCCTCCGCCACCACCGTGTCGGGCCGGCCGAGGGTGGTCGCGGTGCCGTCGTCCGCCACCGTCACGCGGACCAGGGGGACGCGGGAGGTCAGGCGGCCCACTCGTCGGCCCTCCCCTGCGCGCCGCCGGACGACGAGCCCGACGACGACGCCCGCTTCTCCAGCCGTTCCCGCTGCGGCTGCACCACGTACTTCGGGTCCTGGGTCGAGGCGACTCCCGCCTCGAAGATGCCGAACCGCGTGCACGCCGAGCCGGCCATCGCCGCCAGCCCGCCGACCACCGCGGCGGCCCGCGACCAGCGCCCGCCGATCCCGCCGACCACGGCGCCACCCAGGCTCAACGCCTCGGCCGCGCGCATCAGCGTCCCGGCCTTGCCCTGCCGCAACGTCTCTCCCGGCAGTCCCATGCGCCGCTCCATGTAGCGGGTGATGGCCACCTCGGTCAGGCCTCCGACCAGGGCGGCTCGACGAGCAGGGCCCGCCTGGGACACCGGCGCAGCCAGCATGCCGAGGCCACCGGCCGCGGTGGCGCCGGAGCTGACGAACAGGAACGGCAGCTCGGCGTGGCCGGCGTGCCAGGTCGGCACCGCCGTGTCGGCGATCAGCGGTGCGGTGTAGGCCGCAACCGCGGGACCGGTGGCCGCCGCGGCGAACGTCGCGAGCTTCCCGATCCGCGGGAACCAGCCCGTGACGCTGGTGACCGCGGCGATCCCGGCCGCCGGGCCGTAGGCGGACAGGATCCACGAGCCGACGCTCATGGGCGACGAAGGCTTGATGGTGCGCAGCATGTTGGCGAACCGGTCAGGCCGGCCCAGGTCGTGCACCAGCGCCACCACCGACCCGGAGATGGCCACCAGCGACCCCACCTTGCAGGCCCGCGCCAGCGCCGGGCGGCCCGTCGCGGTGGCCCCCGCGGCGAGCACCGACGCGCTGCCCGCCAGCCCGCCGAGGAACAGGTACCCGGCGATGTCGAGCGTCTCCCACTTGGGCTTGTGCAGGATCGGCTTGCCGTAGTACGAGGTGAACTCGGCCTCCGGCACCATCAGCTGCTCGCCGCCACGGCCGCCGCCGCGCCGCTTGCGGCGCCCACCGCCGCCACCCGAACCGGAGCCGCCGAACCGCCCGCCGAACCCGCCGCTGCCGAAGCCTTCGTCGCCGGCCCCTGGCGCCGCCCCCGGCTCCGCGCCACCGGTCAGCCCCAGCGGCACCGCGTCGTGGTCGGGCGCCGCGTGCGAGGCGTGCCGCACGTCGATGCCGTCGTCCCCCTGGCCGGTAGCAGCGTGCCGCCCGTTGCCACCGCCGTTGCCGACGGCCCCGTTGGCGCTGCTCCGGTCGTCGCCGTGCTGGCCGCTCATCGCTTCCTCCCCAGGAACGTCACCGCGAGGCCGGTCAGCAGCGCCCCGGCCGCGAGCGCGGCGTTGCGCCACATCACCGGCAGGTCCCGCGTGGTGACCACCGGGTCCGGCGGCAGCCCGTACACCTCGGGCTCGTCGAGCAGCAGGAAGAACGCGCCGTCGCCGCCGACGCCGTCGTCAGGGTCGGCCCCGTACAGCCGCGCCTCCGGGACGCCGGCCTCGTGCAGCTGCTCCACGCGGGCCTGCGCCCGGACGCGCAGCTCGTCGAGGTTGCCGAACTGGATGGAGTCCGTCGGGCACGCCTTGGCGCACGCCGGTTCCTGGCCGGCGCCGAGCCGGTCGTAGCACATGGTGCACTTCCAGGCCCGGCCGTCGTCCTTGCGGGTCTCGATCACGCCGTAGGGACAGGCCGAGACGCAGTACCCACAGCCGTTGCACACGTCCTCCTGCACGACGACCGTGCCGAACTCCGTGCGGAACAGCGCTCCGGTGGGGCACACGTCCAGGCAGGCGGCGTGCGTGCAGTGCTTGCAGACGTCGGACGCCATCAGCCAGCGCAGCCCGGTGCGGTCGCCGGACCCGTCGTCGGCCGCAGCCGGTGCCCCCGCCCCGCCCGGCATCGCCGGCATGCCGAGGTTGACCGGTCCCCCACTGCCCCCAGCCGCGGGCGCGGCCGACGACGGCGCGCCCATCGGCCGCTGCTGCTCGATGAACGCGACGTGCCTCCAGGTGCTCGCGCCCAGGTGCTCGGAGTTGTCGTAGGACATGCCGGTGAACGTCAGCCCGTCCTCCGGGATCGCGTTCCACTCCTTGCACGCCACCTCGCAGGCCTTGCAGCCGATGCAGACGGAGGTGTCGGTGAAGAAGCCGACGCGCGGTGCCGGGTCCTCGTACCCCCCGGACGTCGGCGGGTCGTCGCTGCGCAGGAAGCTGCCGAGCGCGGACAGGTCGAACGCCATGTCAGATCTCCGTCCCGGTCGAGGCGGTGACGCCCGCCCGCTCCTGGTACTCGCGCACCAGCGCCGGCCGTCCGGCGCCCTGCGGTCGTCGTCCCGGCCGGATGTCCGCCGCGAACGCCTTGACCTCCTGGATGTGCGAGCTGGGGTCCAGCACGATCGCCGACAGCTCGTTGACGGCGTCCCCGGCCACCAGCCCGTTGGGGCCGAAGTGGTACGGGATGCCGATCTGGTCGACCATCCGGCCCTGGATCTTCAGCGGCCGCATCCGGTGGGTGACCATCACACGGGCCTCGATCGCACCGCGTGCGGTGACCAGCGTCGCCCAGCCGCCGTGGGTCAGCCCGCGCTCAGCGGCCAGCTCCGGCGACACCTCGCAGAACAGCTCCGGCTGCAGCTCGGCCAGGTACGGCTGCCAGCGGCTCATCCCGCCCGCGGTGAAGTGCTCCGTGAGCCGATAGGTGGTGACCAGGAACGGGTACACCTCCGACCCGGCCGTGTCACCGGACGGCTGGTAGAAGTTGTGCTCGGCGGGGAAGACGATCCGCGCGGGGTTCCGCTGCTGCCCGTACAGCGCGTTCTGCACCGGTGAGTCCTGCGGCTCGTAGTGGGCGGGCATCGGACCGTCCACCACCCCGGCGGGGGCGTACAGCCAGCCCTTGCCGTCGGCCTGCATGATGAACGGGTCGATGCCGGTCAGCGCCTCGACGCCCTGGGCACCCTCGGGCGGCCGGTAGTCCGGCGCCTTCTTCAGCTCGAAGTCCGGCACGTCGAACCCCGACCACTTCCCGGCGTCCGGGTCCCACCACACCAGCTTCTTGCGCTCGCTCCACGGCTTGCCGTCCGGGTCGGCGGAGGCGCGGTTGTAGAGGATGTGGCGGTTCAGCGGCCAGGTCCAGCCCCACTCGGCCGCGACCCAGTTCTGCTCGGTCCCGGGCTTGCGTCGGGCGGCCTGGTTGACCCCGTCGGCGTAGACGCCGCAGTAGATCCAGCAGCCGCACGCCGTCGAGCCGTCGTCCTTCAGGTCGAGGTACGTCGACAGCTGCTTGCCCGTGGAGTCCCAGCCGTTGATCTCGGCCAGCACGGCCTCGCCCATCGGCTCGGCGGTCGGGCCCTCGGTCGGGTAGTCCCAGGTCAGGTCGAGGATCGGCCGGTCGCGCTCCTCGGTGGAGCCCGCGAGCATCTCCCGGATGATCCGGCCCAGGTGGAACATGAACCACAGGTCGCTGCGGGCGTCGCCCTCGGGCTCGACGGCCTTGTGCCGCCACTGCAGCATCCGGTTGGTGTTGGTGAAGCTGCCGGCCTTCTCGGTGTGCGCGGCGGCGGGGAAGACGAACACCTCGGTGGCGATGTCCGTCGTCCTCATCTCGCCCGAGGCGATCTCCGGCCCGTCCTTCCACCAGGTCGCGCTCTCGATCAGCGAGAAGTCGCGCACCACCAGCCAGTCGAGGTTGGCCATGCCCAGGCGCTGCATCGTCGCGTTGGCCGAGCCGACCGCCGGGTTCTCCCCGAGCAGGAAGTACCCCTTGCACCGTCCGGCGATCTGCTCCATCACCGTGTCGTAGGTGGAGTGGCTGCCGGTCAGCCGGGGCAGGTAGCCGAAGCAGAAGTCGTTCGACGGTGTCGCCGCCGGCCCCCACCACGCCTTGAGCAGGCTGATCATGTAGGCCGGCATGTTCGCCCAGAAGCCCTTCCGGGCGGCGTCGGCCTGGAAGAAGCTCTCGAGGTCGGTCTGGTGGTGCGCGTACGGCATCGGCAGGTAGCCGGGCAGCAGGTTGAACAGCGTCGGGATGTCGCTGGACCCCTGGATGGACGCGTGCCCGCGCAGTGCCATGATGCCGCCGCCCGGCCGGCCGACGTTGCCCAGCAGCAGCTGCAGCACGCACGCCGCCCGGATGAACTGCGAGCCGGCGCTGTGCTGCGTCCACCCGACCGCGTACGCGAACGAGCTGGTGCGCTCCGGCCCGGAGTTGTCGATCAGCGCCTGCGCCACCTCGAAGAACGTCTCCTTGGGGATGCCGCACACCTCCTCGACCATCTCGGGGGTGTACCGGGCGTAGTGCCGCCGCAGCACGTTGATCACGCACCGCGGGTTCTGCAGGGTCGGGTCGGTGTGCGGCTGACCCTCCATGGCGGTGCCGCCGGACCCGTGCTGCTCGCCGCGGCCGGCGTGCTGGATGCCCTCCGGGCCGGACTCCTCGGCCTCCGCCTGACCCGGCGTCTGGTCACGCTGCCCTGACGCAGGGGCTGCGGGCGCGCCCTCGTAGCTCCAGCTGCGGAAGTCGTAGGCGCGCTTCTCGGCGTCGAACCCCGAGAACAGCCCGTCCAGGTCCTCGGTGTCCTGGAAGTCCTCGCTGACCAGGGTCGACGCGTTGGTGTAGTTCTGCACGTACTCCTTGAAGTAGGAGTCGGTGGACAGCACGTGGTTGATCAGCGCGCCGATGAAGGCGATGTCCGTGCCCACCCGCAGCGGCACGTGCAGGTCCGCGAGCGCCGACGTCCGCGTGAACCGCGGGTCGATGTGGATGATCCTGGCGCCGCGCGCCTTGGCCTCCACCACCCACTGGAAGCCCACCGGGTGCGCCTCGGCGAAGTTGGACCCCTCGATGACGATGCAGTCCGCGTGCTGCAGGTCCTGCAGGAACATCGTCGAGCCGCCGCGCCCGAAGCTGGTGCCCAGCCCGACGACCGTCGAGCTGTGGCACACCCGCGCCTGGTTCTCCACCTGCACGATGCCGAGGGAGGTGAACAGCTTCTTGATGAGGTAGTTCTCCTCGTTGTCCAGCGTCGCGCCGCCGAGGCTGGCGATCCCCATCGTCCGGCGGGTCGTCCTGCCGTCCTTCTCGTCCTCCCAGGTCTCGGCCCGGGTCTTGACCACGCGCTCGGCGACCATGCGCATCGCCTCGTCGAGCGACAGCTCCTGCCAGTCCGTGCCGTACGGAGGCCGGTACTTGACCGTGTGCAGGCGGGCGTCGCCGGTGGTCAGCTGCAGGCTCGCGGACCCCTTGGGACAGAGCCGGCCGCGGCTGACGGGCGAGTCGGGGTCGCCCTCGATCTGGATGACCTTGCCGTCCTTGACGAACACGTTCTGCCCGCAGCCCACCGCGCAGTAGGGGCAGACGGACTTCACGACGCGGTCAGCCGTCTGCGTGCGCGCCTTGAGGTTCGCGGTGCGAGCCGACTTCGCGGCCGACGCCTTGCCGGCGCGGTCGTCACCGGTGAGCTGCCGGACCACCGGCCAGGACTGGATCAGCGGGAGTTGCTTCACTGCGGTCTCCTTCTGGTTCCCGCCCTGGCGCCCGCCGCTGCCGGCCGACGTCGTCGGGCCGTGCTGTCAGCTGTGCGTGCCGTGCGCCGCGCTGCGCATCTGCGCGTCCGCGGCAACCCGCTCCTTGATCCAGCTCTCCACCTCGGGCTTCTCGGTGGGGTTCTCCTCCGCCGGGTGCACCAGCAGCTGGCTGCGCGACTGGAACGCCCCCGGCCGCTGGCGCATCTCCCGCGTGTACGAGTCGCCGCCGTCGGCCGGCATGCCCGTCGCGATCAGGTACGCCGTCCCCGCCGAGATGCCGGTGCGCGCCGCGATCTGGTGGTAGTCGAGGCCCTTGTCCAGCAGGTCGAGGACCGTCTGCTTGGAGACCACGGCACACCTACCCGTCCTGTGAGGGCCCGTCCTGCGAGGGGACGACGGCCCGACTCGTCGCGACCGTCGCTGGCCAGTCTCGGAGGGGTGAAGGGAGGCCGCAACAGGAGGAGCGACCCGCCGGTGCGGCTCGCCGACGCGGCCTCCCCGCCTGCTACTTGGACTCGATGCGACCCACCGGCTCCACCTCTGCGGCGAGCGCCTCAACCTCCGTGTCCCACGCCGCGGGGTCCAGGCCGAGGGCCGTCTTCAGGAACGCCGCCGACGAGCGCGCGACCAGGGAGACCATCGCCGGGTTCTCGTCCGTCGTGTCCGACGCCCGGTAGCCGTGGATGCCCCCGAGGGAGTGCTCGGCACCGAACAGCGTGAGCAGGCTCCGTGCGCCGGGGCTCAGCCGGTACACGTCCGTGAACCAGTCCGGACCGCGGGAAGACAGCGCCGACTGGTCGTGGTCGCCCCAGACGACGAGCGACGGGGTGTCCAGCCCGCTGAAGTCCGGGCTCATGAACGAGAAGTGCTCCTGAGCGAACGGGCTCAGGTCGTCACCGCCGAGGCCTGTGGTGGCCAGCAGCACACCGGCCTTGACGCGCGGGTCGGTGCGGTCCTCGCCGGGCTGCCCGTCGGCCCCGAGCACCCGCGCGCCGAGCAGCATGCCGACGCTCTGCCCGCCCCACGAGTGGCCGGCCGCGGCAAGGCGGTCGGTGTCGACGCGCTCCGGCAGCCCGGGCACGGCGGCGAGCAGGGTGTCGAGGTGGTCGATCACGCGCTCGAGGTCGTCGACCCGGATCCGCCAGATGTCGGGGTAGCGGGCGTCGTCGGGCGTGACGGCGAGCGTGGCGGAGTCGAGGAACGTCGGCTGGACGACGACGAAGCCGTTCGCGGTCCAGTGGTCGACCAGCGGGTCGTAGAAGGTCATCGAGCCGCCGAACCCGTGCGCGAGGACGATCACCGGCAGGTCCGTGCCGGTCACGGGTGCGCAGACGCGCACCTGCAGGTCGTCCCCACGGTCGGGCGCGGGCAGGACGACGGGCTTGACGGAGATGGTCTGGGCCGCGGGGCTGATGGCGGCAGAAGCAGCGGACATGAGCGTTCCTCCGAGCTGATCGGGGTGGCGACGACGAAGTGGAACGTCGCTCCGCTCACGTTACGGAGCGTCGCTCCGCTTTGCAAGCCGATCCGGAGCGTCGCTCCGCTCAGGCTCCGCGCCGTGGGACGATGACCCCGTGACCGACCCGACACCCGAGCCCGCGGCCCCTCGCCGCCGCGCCGACGTGGAGCGCAACGAGCGCGCCATCGTCGACGCCGCCTCCCGCGTGTTCAGCGCCTCCGGTGTCGACGCCCCCGTCCGCGAGGTCGCCGCTGCGGCCGGCGTCGGCATGGGGACCCTGTACCGGCACTTCCCCACCCGGGCGGACCTGATGGTCGCGGTCTACCGGCACCAGATCGACGAGTGCGCGGAGGCCGGTCCGGCGCTGCTGGCGTCGGCGCCGTCGCCGTTCGTCGCGCTGCTGGCGTGGGTGCACCGGTACGTCAACTTCCTGGGCACCAAGCACGGCCTGGGCAACGTGTGGCAGGGCGACGCCCCCGGGCTGACCGCCCTGCACCAGCTGTTCCTCGACCGCCTGCTGCCGGTGCTGTCGTCCCTGCTCGACGCGGCTCGCGAGTCCGGCGAGGTGGTGGCCGACGTCCGTCCGTACGAGCTGCTGCGGGCCGTCGGGGACCTCGTCGCCTGGACCGTCCACGACCCCGACTACGACGTCCGACGGATCGTCACGCTGCTGCTCACCGGCCTGCGCCAGGAGCAGCCAGACTGGGAGTCGACGGACGCCGACTGACGTCCGCGGCAGGCCCTGGACGTCCGGAGGCCGGTGGGTCGGATGGGCATCGAGTCCGCGAGCGGCGCGGCGCGGCGGCGGTCGCCCGTGCGCGCGTCGCACGGGAGCGGCATCGGTCACCGCGCGGCGGGAGCGTTGCTGGCATTGGCGCTGGTGGCAGCGGGCGTGGCGGCGTGCAGCCCGTCCGACGACGGCTCCGGGCCTGCCGGTCCCCCGACCCCGACGGTGTCCTTCGACCCGGCGCGGTCCTCGCACTACTTTCCGCCCGCGAGCCCCCGACCAGGGAAGACGCCGCTGATCGTGATCGTCCCGGGCGGCGGCTGGACGTCCGCCGACCCCACCGGGCTGACCGGCCTGGCCACCTGGCTCGCGCAGCGCGGTGCGGCGGTGGTGACCGTGACCTACCGGACGTCGTCGGACGGCGCCTACTTCCCTGTGCCGGCGCAGGACGTGGCGTGCGGCGTGGCGGATGCCGTGGCCCGCAGCCGAGGCGCCGGGGTGGACGTCGGAGAGGTGACGATCGTCGGGCACTCGGCGGGCGCGCAGCTTGCGGCGGTCGTCGCCCTGACGCCGAACGCGTTCGGCACCGGTTGCGCCGACCCGCCGGTCGCCCCGGACCGTCTCGTCGGGCTGGCGGGACCGTACGACGTCGCCCACCTCGGCAGCCTCGCGTCCGCCCTGCTGGGTCCCGGCCGCCACACCGCCGCGCAGGTCGACGCCGCCAACCCTGTCGCGCTCGCCACGCAGCGTCCCCGGCTGCCGGTGCTGCTGATCCACGGCACGGCGGACACCACCGTCCCAGCCACCTCCACCGAGCAGCTCGCCGCGGCACTGACCGCCGGCGGCCACCAGGTGACCACCGACTACCCGAACGGCGTCGGCCACCAGAGCGTCTACTCGGCGCCCGTCGCCGGGCCGCTGATCGCCGACTGGCTCGGCCTGGCCGGCTGACTGCGCGTCGCCCCCTCCGGCGAGCCGTCCGAGGCGAGCGGCAGCTGGACGGTGAAGGTGGTGGGCGAAACCCGGCTCAGCTCCAGGGTTCCCCCGGCATTCGTCGCGAGCTCGCGGGCAATGGTCAGGCCCAGACCCGTGCCCCCGGTGTCGCGCGAGCGCGATGCATCAAGGCGCACGAACGGTTCGAATATCCGCTCGGCGTCGGCGTCGGAAAGGGATTCGCCGTCGTTCGTGACGGAGATGCGAACGGAATCGTCGACGGTCAGGGCTATCTCGACGCAGGTGGCGGCGTGGCGCAGCGCGTTGTCGAGAAGGTTTCCGACAATGCGGGTCAGGGTGCCGGGAGCGATGCGCACGGGTGCCGTTTCCGGTGCGGATACCTCGACGGGAACGCGCAGCGTCCGTCCGGCGACGACCTCGCGAAGGACGTCCGTGGCGTCGCAGATCTCGCCGCCGCCGCGTGCCCCGCTGCCCGCCGATGCGAGGTCGAGGAGCTCCTCCGCGAGTCCGGCAAGGCGGCGGGCCTCCGTCTCGACGCGGTCGAGCGCGCGTTCGGGCGGGAGGGCGTCAGGGTGGGCACGCCCGACGTCGATCGCCGCAAGGAGAGAGGCGAGGGGGCTGCGCAGCTCGTGCGCGGCGTCCGCGATGAAGCGCTTCTGCCGGACGCTCGCGTCGTCGATGCGGGTCAGCATCGCGTTCAGGGTGGTGGCGAGGGCGCGGAGCTCGTCGGGCGCCTCGGGCTCGGTGAGGCGAGTGCCGTCCGGGGCGCCGGCGATGCCCTCGGCGACGACGCGCATCTGCTCCACCGGGCGCAGGGCCCGTGCGGTCGCGGCTGCCGCGGTCGCCGCGATGAGCGCCACCGCGAGGGCGACGCCGCCCCAGAGGAAGGGGTCGAGCGAGGCGACGACGCGGTCCGCGGCCGTCGGCGTCACCAGGACGTAGGCCCGGTACACCGTGGCGCTCCTGTCGCTGGCCCCGCCGGGCAGATCCGCGTCGGCGACGCCGGTCATGCTCGAGGCGCGCAGCGTGCTGCTGACGGCGACGCGGGCACCGGCTGCCGTCGCCGGGTCGAGGTGCCACACCTCTCCCGCCGTCTGTGACGCCTCGGTGGACGGAGGCGGGACGACGGCGGTCTCGGCCTCCGGAGCTGCGGCGATGACCACCCCGTCATCGCGGACCAGCTGGTACGGCAGGGAGCCGAACTCGCCGTACAGGCGGACACCGGCGCGGGTGGCGTCCGTGATCTGCCACGCCTCCACCCCCGCCAGTTGCTGTGTCGCACGCAGCTGCGCCGAGTGGATCGCGGCCCGCACCGCGAGCGCTCCCGCGGTCAGCAGGACCGCCGCGAGCAGCCCGGCCGCCAGTGCGATCCGGGCGGCGATCGGCAGACGGAGCCGCGTCACCGGTCGGCCTGCGCCCGGTCGTCGACGAGCCGGTAGCCCGCCCCCCGCACCGTCTGCAGCGACCGGCGCCCGAACGGGGTGTCGATCTTGCGGCGCAGCGAGCTCACGCGCGCTTCCACGAGGTTGACGTCATCGGCCTCGCCCGGCCAGGCCTCGAGCAGCAGCTCCTCCTTCGACACCACCGTGCCGGCGGCCCGCGCGAGCGTCTCGAGGATGGTCCACTCGCGGCCGCCGACCTCGATGGCGTGCGGGCCCCGGCTCACCCGGCGGCGACCGGCATCCACGACGAGGTCGCCCACCGTCACGATCCCGTCGGCGATCGCGGCCGGGCGCCGCAGCAGGGCCTGCAACCGGGCGACGAGAACGGGATAGCGGAAAGGCTTGCGCAGGTAGTCGTCGGCGCCGCTCTGCAACGCCTCGACCTCGTCGTACTCCCCCTGTTTCGCGGTCAGCACGATCACCGGTGTCGCGATTCCTTCGGCGCGCAGCCGCGCGCACACGGCGAAACCGTTCATCTGCGGCATCATCAGATCGAGCACAATGGCGGCGTACGCCCCCGTCGCTGCCAGGAGATATCCGCTGCGCCCGTCGTATGCGGTGTCCACCGTGAAACCCTCGGCGGTGAGGCCGGTCGCGAGGATGTCGGCAAACGCCCGCTCATCGTCGACGACCAGAATGCGCACAGCCGAAGTCTTGCACCGCGTCGACCGGCGATCCTGACGCCGACGTCAGGGTCCGTCAGCCGCGCACCAGTGGACCGGCCGGAACGTGCACCTCATGGCGTCCACCCTGTCGGTCGCGTCCCACGTGCAGCGGTCGCTCCGCGCGCCGGTGCTCCTCGCCTGGGCGAGCGCGGCCGTTCTCGCCGTCCTCTTCTCGACGCTGTCGCTGCTGCGGCATGCGCGGCTGCGGACCAGCGGCTACGACCTCGGCATCTTCGAGCAGGGCGTGCGCTCCTATGCCGAGGGACGGCTTCCCACGTCGCTGCTCAAGGGCGTGGACTACTCGCTGCTCGGTGACCACTTCTCACCGATCCTCGCCCTGCTCGCTCCGGTGTATGCCGTGGTGCCTCGCGCCGAGACCCTGCTCGTCGCGCAGGCCGCGCTGCTCGCCGTCGGCGTGGTGCCACTCGCGCTCTGGACGACGCGCGCCCTCGGTGCTCCGGCCGCGATCGTCGTGTCGTCGAGCTACGGGCTGGCGGGGGGCCTCTGGCACGCGGACGCGTTCGACTTCCACGAGATCACCTTCGCCGTGCCCCTGCTCGCCTTCGCCATGACCGCCCTCGGACGTCGCCGCTGGCGGACGGCAGCGCTCTGGGCAGCACCTCTCGTGCTGGTCAAGGAAGACCTCGGGCTCACCGTCGCGGCAATCGGACTCCTGATCGCCGTCGCCGGACGCGCGACGAGCGATCGTCGGCTCGGCATCGGAACGGCGTTGTTCGGCGTGGCGTCCACGGCGCTGGAGACCCTCGTCCTCATCCCGGCGATGAACCCGGCGGGCGTGAATCAGTACACCGGCCAGATGGACCTCGACACCGTGATCACCCAGGCCGGCACGGTGCTGACCAACCACCTCAAGCTCACGACGGTGGTGCTCCTTCTGCTGCCCACCGCGTTCGTCGCCCTGCGCTCACCGCTGGTGCTGATCGCGGTGCCGACGCTGGCGTGGCGGTTTCTCTCCGACAATCCCCAGTACTGGGGGACGGCCTTCCACTACGACGCGGTACTGGTGCCCGTCGTGACCGCGGCCTTCGTCGACGGGCTCGTCCGACTGCGACGCGGTGCCGGGTGGACGGCCGCGCACCAGCGGGGCCTGCTGTCGGCGAGCGTCGTCGCGACGGCGGCGCTGCTCACGGTGTCGCCGCTGATGCAGCTCGCCACCCCCGGCCTGTGGCGGCCGAGCGTCCATGAACGCGCCGCCCGTGAGGTGCTCGCGCGCATTCCCGACGACGTGACGGTGGCGGCGTCGAACTCGCTGGCCCCCCAGCTCACCGACCGTGCGGACGTGAGCCTGCTCGGCATCGTTCCGCTCGACCGGTCACGGGCCCGGTTCGTCGTGGCCGACACGTCGATCGTTCGCCAGTACCCCGTCGATGGTGCGGGGCTCGTCGAGCTGATCGCCTCAGCGCGCGCGCATGGCTATCGCACCGTCGAGGCCGCAGACGGAGTGGTGCTGCTCGAGCGCGAGGAATGAGGCCGATGCGAGTCCCGGCTCGGCTCTGCTCGGAGAGGCGTCAGCTGAGCCGTTGGCGCAGCAGGCAGAACTCGTTGCCCTCCGGGTCCTGCAGCACGTGCCAGGACTCCTCGCCCGTCTGGCCGACGTCCGCCGGGCGCGCGCCGAGCGCCAGCAGCCGCTCCAGCTCCGCGTCCTGGTCGGCGCCGACGGGGTTGATGTCGATGTGCAGCCGCAGCTTGGTGGTCTTCGGCTCCGTCGTCGGGCTGAAGATCAGGGTCGGCTGCAGACCGCCGAACCCCTCCTCCGGCCCGATCTCGAGGTAGCCGTCCTCCTCCCCGAGAACCGTGAAGCCCAGCACCTGGCACCAGAAGTCGGCCAGCAGCTTGGGGTCGTGGCAGTCGATGACCAGCTCAGAGATGCGAGATGCCATGTGCCGCACCCTATGACGAGCCGACTAAGGATTGCCTTCCCATTTGCTGCCGATCGTCGCGCCCGTCACGCACCATGGGACCGACCGTCGTCGGGAGGAGCTCGCACCGTGCCCATGGACAAGCCCGCCGGCGCACGTCTGACGCTCACCGCGCCGGCCGGCCGCTGGGTGCTGGTCGCCACGGTGCTCGGCTCGGCACTGGCCGGGATCGACGCGACAGTGGTCAACGTCGCGCTGCCGCGGATGGGCCGGGACCTGGGTGCGGGGTTCAGCGGTCTGCAGTGGACCGTCAACGCCTACACGCTGACCCTGGCGGCGCTGATCCTGCTGGCCGGCTCGCTCGGCGACCGGTTCGGACGGCGGCGCGTCTTCCTGGTCGGCGTCGTCTGGTTCGCGGTGGCGTCGATGCTGTGCGCGCTGGCGCCGACCATCGGGGTGCTGGTGGCGGTGCGGGCGCTGCAGGGCGTCGGAGCGGCGCTGCTCACGCCGGGCAGCCTGTCGCTGATCTCGTCGTCCTTCGTGCCGGACGACCGCGCCAAGGCGATCGGCGTCTGGTCCGGGTTCAGCGGGGTGGCGGCCGCGCTGGCGCCGTTCGTCGGCGGCTACCTGGTGGCCGGGCCGGGGTGGCGGTGGATCTTCCTGATCAACGTGCCGCTCGCCGCGGCTGTGGTGGTGATCGCGCGACGGCACGTGCCGGAGTCGCGCGACCCCGACGCCGACACCCGGCTCGACGCGCAGGGCGCGGTGCTCGTCGCCGTCGGGCTGGGGGCGCTGACGTACGCCCTGACCGGCGCCGCGGCTGGCTGGTCCGTCGGCGTGCAGCTGCTCGGCGCGGCCGGACTGGTGGCCCTGGTCGGCTTCTGGCTGACCGAACGACGCAGCAGGCACCCGATGCTGCCGCCCCGGCTCTTCGCCAACCGGCAGTTCACCGCCGCCAACCTGGTGACCTTCGCCGTGTACGCCGCACTGGGCGGCGTGTTCTTCCTGCTGGTGGTCAACCTGCAGGTGGTGTCCGGCTTCTCCCCGCTGCTGGCCGGTGCCGCGCTCCTACCGGTGACCGCGCTGATGCTGCTGCTCTCGGCGCGCTCCGGGGCGGTGGCGACGAGGATCGGCCCCCGGCTGCAGATGACCGCCGGGCCGCTGGTCGCGGCCGCCGGCGTACTGCTGATGCTGCGCCTCGGCCTGCACAGCGCCTACCTCACCGAGGTGCTGCCAGCGGTGACGCTGCTGGGCCTCGGCCTGGCCGTGATGGTGGCGCCCCTGACCGCCACCGTCCTGGCCGCGGCCGCGGACCGCGACGCAGGCGTCGCGTCCGGTGTGAACAATGCGGTCGCCCGCACCGGCGGCCTGCTGGCGATCGCCGTGCTGCCGGCACTGGCCGGCATCTCCGGTGCCGACTACCAGAACCCGGCGTCGTTCCACCAGGGATTCCGGGTCGCGATGACCATCTGCGCCTGCCTGCTCGTCGTCGGCGGCGCGATCGCCGCGCTGACCATCCGGAACCCCCGCGCCGGTGCGGCGCCGCCCGCCCCTCACGAGCGGTACAGCTGCGACGTGGGCGGTCCGCCCATCCATGAGACCTCCGGGCCGGCGGTCACCGCCGACGAGTCGTAACCGCCGACGAGGAGACCACCTGGTCACGACCGTGCGGGACTACCGCGGCGAGCCGCCGACGCGGACGATGGCGCGATGACCGCCCACAGCTCCGCCGAGAAGGCCGCCGCGTTCCTCGCCCTGCACACGGGCCCGGGCTTCGTGCTCCCGAACGCCTGGGACGGCGGCTCTGCGCGCATCCTCGAGCAGGTGGGCTTCCCCGCCATCGCGACGACGAGCGCGGGGATCGCCTGGTCGCTCGGGGTGCCCGACGGCGGCGGGGTCGACCGCGAAACGATGCTCGAGCACGTCGCCCGCATCGTCGCTGCCGTCTCGGTGCCGGTCACCGCCGACCTGGAGTCCGGCTACGGCCCGACGCCCGACGACGTGGCCGCCACGGTGGCCCGTGCCGTGGAGCTCGGGGCTGTGGGCGGCAACCTGGAGGACGCCGCCGACGGACGCCTGTTCGACCTCGAACCCGCCGTGGAGCGGATCGTCGCCGCCCGTGCCGCCGCACCCCGCGGCACCTTCGTGCTGAACGCCCGGACCGACACGTACTTCGTCGGCGCGACCGACGACCCGTTCGACCGGACCGTGGAGCGCGCCCACCGGTACATCGATGCGGGCGCCGACTGCATCTTCGTGCCGGGTGTCGTCGAGGCGGAGACCATCCGCCGGCTGGCCGCGGCCATCCCGGCACCGCTCAACGTGGTGGCCGGCCTGGCCAGCACCATCGACGCGCCGACCCTCTTCTCGCTCGGCGTGAAGCGGATCAGCCTCGGCGGCAGCCTGGCCCGCGCGGCCTACGGCGCGCTGGAGCGGGCCGGGCACGAGCTCCTCGACACCGGTACCCTCGGCTTCCTGAACGGCGCCCTCGGCTACGCCGACCTCCAGCGGCGGTTCAGCTTCTGATCGAGGCGCGTCCGCCCGGCGGGGGCGTCGCCGGCTGTCGGCATGCGGTCAGTACTGTGCCCTCGTGGCCCAAGTAGTTGTCTACGGCCGAAAAGGCGTGCGGACGACGGTGTCGATCGCATGAGCTTCGACGTCCACGTCCAGCGATTCGTCGACGGCGAGGCAGCTCGCGCCGACGGAACGTTCGTCGGGGCTCTGCTTGCGCCGCACGTCGCCCGGACGGACCCCAACTTCGACTTCGCCGAGCTCCGCTTTGATGACGGGACCGCCGACCTCTACGGCATCGATGATCCGGGCGGTGGCTTCATGGTGAACCACGTCAGCAGTCAGCAGGCATGGGCCCTGCTGGCAGACGTGGCTGTCCGAGCCGGCATGACAGTCATGCCGGCGGGCGCTGCCCCGATGATCGCGACCGAGGCGATGCGGATGCACCTGCCGGACGGCCTCGCCCATCAAGCCGTCGTCGTCACATCCGCCACGGACATCCTGCGGTGCCTCGCGGAAGGGTGAGGCGCACACCTCGACGCCACCCCACCGCGATGGCGACCGCCCATCGCGTCAGGCAACGCCCTCCGCCGCCAGCGCGTCCGTCAGCAGGCTGACCAGGGCCTCCAGCTGCACGTCGGCCGACGCCGAGCCCTCCTGCTCCCCCGCCCCGTCCAGCGCCCGCGCCGCGAGGCCGGACTTCTGGTCGATCAGCTCGGCGATCTTCGCGTCGATGGTCTGCGCGGCGATGATGCGCCAGGCGGTGACCGGTTCGGCCTGGCCGATGCGGTGGATGCGGTCGATGGCCTGCGTCTGCTCGGCGTCGGTCCAGGACAGCTCGGCGAGCACCATGTTGGACGCCACCTGCAGGTTGATCCCCACGCCGGCGGCCGTCAGCGAGCAGACCACCACCTGCACCTCGGGGTCCTCGGTGAACGCCTTGATGTTCTTCGCCCGCACCCGTGGCGTCTGCTCACCGCGGATGGACGCGTACTTGATCCCGCGGTCGGCAAAGGTCTGCTCGGCCTGGTCCATCACGTCGATGTGCTTGGCGAAGAAGACGACCTTGCCGACGTTGCGGGCCAGCTGGGCGGTGTAGTCGGCGGCCAGCCCGGCCTTCGCCTGGCCGATGCGCCGCACCATGCTGAACACGTTGTCGCCGGTGGACTTCTCGCTGGAGTCCTTGAGCTCGGCGGCGGCCACGCGGCGCACCAGCTCCAGGTCGAGGCCCTCCACGGTGCGTCCCGGATGCCCGACGGTGCGCGACGCCACCGCCGACCGGTAGTGCGCCACCATGCGCTGGGCGAGTGCGGCCTCGGCGGCGCGGATGGAGCGTCCGATGGCCCCGTCGAGCTCTACCGGCAGGTCGGCCACCCGACGGGCGGGGATGTCCGCCACCACGTCGACCTTGCGGCGTCGGACGATGCCCTGCTCGATCACGGCGGTCCGGGCGGCGGACGAGAACCCGCGGTCGGCCGGCGTCAGCTCGGTCTCCTCGAGCGCGGCCATCAGCGACCCGAGCGGCTTGGTGTCGTCGATCCAGCCGAGGAACTGCCAGATGGCCCGGAAGTCCTCGATGTCGTTGATCAGCGGGGTGCCGGTGAGGGCCATCAGCAGCGGCCGGGCGATGCGTTCACGGATGCGCTGCGACACCGCCAGCACGTTCTGGGAGCGCTGCGAGCCCTTGTTCTTGATGAAGTGGGCCTCGTCGACGATCATCCCGCGGAAGCCGAAGTCGCCCATCCAGCCGACGTGCCGGTCGAGGATCTCGTAGTTGACGATCACCACGTCGGCGAAGGCGTCCACCGTGTCACCGTCGCCGTGGACCACGGTCGCGCGGCGCAGCGGGGTCCACATGCCCACCTCGTGGGCCCAGTTCGTCTTCACGACGTTGGGCACCACCACCAGCAGCGGGTAGGAGTTGGTCACCTGCGCGGCGACCAGCGCCTGCGCCGTCTTGCCCAGACCGGGCTCGTCGGCCAGCAGGAAGGTGCGGTGCCCGCCGGCGGCGGCCGCGACCACGCCGGCCTGGTGCGGCATCAGCTGCCGACCGGGGGGAAGCGGCACGAACCGTGGCTCGGGCAGCGGCATGCACGCCGGGGCGCCGGCCGACGCCTCCTCGAACGAGCGGAACAGCGGCTCCAGCAGCTCCCACCCGGCCAGCCGGCGCGGCTTGACGGCGATGCGCTGGGCGGCCGCCGAGTAGTCGGGCGCGAGGAACGGGTTGGACAGCTGGTGGGACAGCACCGACTGCGGGATCACCCGCTTCTCGACGGTCGGCGCCGGGGTGGGCGGCGGTGTCGGCTCGGGCTCGTCGGGCACTTCGAGGCCACCGGCCCGCATCAGCTGCGCCTTGTAGGCGCGGGCGCCGTCGGAGACGCGGGCGTCGTCGTCCAGCAGGTGCAGCAGGGAGGTGTCCCGCGCGGCGATGCGGGCCAGCATCGTCGCCACCCCGTCCAGACGCTTGAGCTGCTCGCCGCGTCGCGACGGGCCCAGGCTCGCGTCGGCCATGGTGCGGGCGCGCTCCTCGCGCACCAGCAGCGCCACCACCTGGAACTTGGTGCGGGTCGACGGGCGGATCGGCGGCCGCTGCACGGCGCGCTCCACCTCACCGGCCACCTCCGCCAGCACCGGGATGATCCCCTGCTGGTCGGGGCGCGGGCTGCGGCGTCGTGGCGCCCCGGAGTCGGTCCGGGGACGACCGGAGTCGTTGCGGGTGCGTCCGGAGTCGCTCCGGGTGGTGCCCTGACCGCGCTGGCCTGCTCGGGCCACATCTCCTCCTTCGCGGAGCACCCACACGTGGGTCAACGGGCCGACCCGACGCGGACCCACGGCGCCCGACGATCGCCGCGCAGGTGTGCGCCGCTGCCACCGAGGGACTCGGTGACCGGCGCCGACAGCTCGGGCAGATCAGAACCGCGGGCACTGGCGCGGAGAGCGAGGCGCAGTCCGGTGATGCCAGGCGCGGACGGTGGGGCCGTACGGGTCACGTTGGTCGGTGCTGACGCGCACCACGGTGGCGTGAACCTGGCGGAAGCCTATCCGAGCAAACGCGAACGGTACGGAATTGAGTCCGACCGACACGTCGGCGTCCCGCCGGGCCGAGAGGGTCAGGCGTCGAGGTCGGTGACCAGAAGCTCGGCGAGCCGGTCCAGCACGTCCCCGGCTGCCTCGTCGGGCGAGGCCAGCACCACCTCGTCGCCATGCCCGGCTCCGAGGGCCATCACCGAGAGCAGGCTCGCGGCGTCGACCGGGTCACCGCCCGGCTTGCTGATCAGCACGGGGACACCGGCCTCGGCGGCGGCCTTGGAGAAGAGGGCCGCGGGCCGGGCGTGCAGCCCGGACGCCGATCCGACGGTCACGGTCCTGTGCAGCATGGTGGATCTCCTGGTCAGGTAGGGGTGCGGAGTGGCGGGCAGCGGTGCGCGCCGCGGATGTCAGTCGGCGTTCGGCCCGCCCGGCGGCCGTGGCTCTGCGTCGGTGGACTCCGCGCTGAGGAGCCGTTGAACGTGCAGGCCCAGGTAGCCGAGCTCCTCGGACGGCAGGTCGACGTCGTACCGGCTCCGCACGTGCTCGCCGAGCAGCAGCGCCGTCTCGAGCGCCTGGGGGTACTTGGTGCGCATCTGCTCGTACAGGAACCCGTCGTCCCGGTCGAGCAGCCGCCCTGTCAGCAGCCGGTCGGCGAAGAACTGCAGGTGCACGACGAAGCGTCGGTGGTCCTGGTCCTGCGGCGCCAGGGTGCGGCCCGTCCGATAGGAGACGATCGCGACCATCTCCGAGATCAGGGTGGCCGCCCGGAGCGCGTCGAACGCCGACGCGCTGTCGTTGCGGGCGTTGACCAGGTGGAACGCGATGTTCGTCGCCTCGTCCTCGGGGAGGTCGAGAGTCAGCCGCTCGTTGACCAGCTGCAGCGCGTCGAGTCCCACCGCGTACTCGTCGGGGTAGTACGTGCGCATCTCCCAGCTCAGCCGGTTCACCACCCGCATGCCCTGCGCATGCCGCTCGGCGGCGAAGTGCAGGTGGTCGGTCAGCACCAGCAGCAGGTGTGGATGCAGGTCCACCTTGAGGCCCGTCCGGGCGAGCGCGATCACGTCCCGAGCCAGCAGCGCGTACGTCGCCGGGATCGTGTCGAGCAGGTCGACCAGTGCGCGCGAGTCGGGATCGTCGACCGGGAGGAACACCCGGTCCACCACGCCGGCGTCGACCGTCTCACCGGGTTTGTGCCCGTAGCCGATGCCGCGACCCAGCAGGATGCACTCGCGCCCGTTCTCGTCCGTCGCGAGCACGACGCTGGAGTTCAGCACCTTCGTGATCCGCTGGGGCTCGGACATCAGGGGCCCACTCAGCCGATCGGTGCCAGGTCGGCGCCGTTGGTGGCGATCACGTGCTGCATCCAGGTGAAGGAGTCCTTGCGTGACCGGGCGAGCGTGCCGCGCCCCAGGTCGTCCTGGTCGACGTAGATGAACCCGTACCGCTTGGACATCTGCGACGACGACGCGCTGATCAGGTCGATCGGCGCCCAGGAGGTGTAGCCGCGCAGGTCCACGCCGGCCTCGATGGCCAGCGCCATCTGCTCGATGTGGGCGCGGAAGTAGTCCACCCGGTACGGGTCGCGGATGCGACCGTCGGTGTCGACCGAGTCGGCGTAGCCCAGACCGTTCTCGACGACGAACAGCGGCTTCCGGTAGCGGTCGTAGAGGTCGATGAGTGAGATGCGGAGCCCGACGGGGTCGATCTGCCACCCCCAGTCGTTGCTCGGCAGGTACGGGTTCTTCACGCCCATGATCGTGTTGCCGGGCGTGCGGTCCGCATCCGGGTCGACCGACTCCGTCATCGACATGTAGTAGCTGAACGAGACGAAGTCGACGGTGTGCTCGCGCAGCAGCGCGTCGTCGCCCGCCTCCCACGGCACCGACAGGCCCTTGCGCCTCATGGCGGCGAGCTCGATCGGCGGGTACTCCCCGGACACCTGCACGTCGGCGAAGAAGTGGTTGTGCAGGTTCTTCGCCTGGGTGGCCGCCACGTCGTCCGGATGGCACGTGCGCGGGTAGGTGGTGAGCATCGTGAGCATGCAGCCCATCTGCGCTCCGGGCACCAGCGCATGCAGGTCCCGGGTCGCGATGGCGGAGGCGACGAACTGGTGGTGCGCAGCGCGGTAGCACGCCACCTCGAGACCGTCCTCGCAGAGCTCCTCGATGACCCCACCCGAGGTGAAGGGGTGCCGGATGATCGAGTCGATCTCGTTGAAGGTCAGCCAGAGGCTCACCAGGTCGCCGTACTCGGTGAAGCACGTGCGGGCGAACCGCGCGAACAGCGCGATCACCTCCCGGTTCGCCCACCCGTTCAGCCGGGTGGCCAGCTCGAGCGGCATCTCGTAGTGCGACAGCGTCACCAGTGGCTGGATCCCCCGCGCGCGCATCCCCTCGAACAGCCGCCGGTAGAACGCGACGCCCGCCTGGTTCGGCTCGTTCTCGAAACCCGTCGGGTAGAGCCGGCTCCAGGCGATCGAGACCCGCAGGACGGTGAAGCCGAGCTCGGCGAAGAGGTCCAGGTCGCCCTCCCACCGGTGGTACAGGTCGATGCCACGCCGCTTGGGGAAGTACGTGACGTCCGCCGTCGCCATCGCCTCGGCGATCGAGGCGAGGGTCACGGCGTGGTGGGCGGCGTACTCGGTGTTGGCGAGCGCGGGCTTGTAGGTGGCGACGTCGGCTACCGAGGGCCCACGGCCGTCGGCATCCCAGGCGCCCTCGCACTGGTTGGCTGCGAGGGCGCCGCCCCAGAGGAACCCGTCAGGAAACATCGGCGGTCGCCCTGGTCGAGACGGGGAACAGCGGGGCGCCGGCCGTCACCTGAGCACCCGCACGGACCAGGCCCACGTGGACGGCTGCGCCGTTGGTCACCACGACCGGCGTGGTGGTGTCGTACCCGTCCGCGCGGATCGCGTCCAGATCGGCGGTGATCAGCAGCTGCCCCACCTCGACCCGATCGCCCTTCGTCACGTGCGCGGTGAAGTGCGTGCCGTTCAGCCGGACGGTGTCCAGCCCCACGTGGATCAGCAGGTCGACCCCGTCGTCGGAGCTCACGGCGACGGCGTGGTGGGTGTCGAAGAGCATCGACACCACGCCTGCCGCCGGGCTCCGGAACTCGCCGGACGTGGGCCGGACGGCGCACCCGTCGCCCAGCACGCCACCGGCGAACACGCGGTCGGAGACCTCGGCGAGAGGTACGACGGTGCCGTCCGTCGGGCTGAGGACGTCGTGCGGGCTCAGCGCCTGGTCCGGGTCCACGGGAGCCTTCGCGGCGACGACGCCGCGCACCTTGAGCGTGGCCGAGGCGGCGTCGCTCCAGGTCAGCATCGCGACGACGAACGCGGTGACGAAGGCGATCGCGGCGCCGACGATCGCGTTGACGATGTTGCGCGGGTCGTTGGCGTTGATGAACATCGACATGCTCGCGAGGCCGGGGCCGACGGCCACGTACGAGGTCACGTGGGTCACGCCGAGCCACGTGGCCCCAGCGGCGGCGCCGGACAGGACGCTGATCAGGGCTCGCTTGTTCTGGATGGTGATGCCGTAGAGCGCCGGCTCGGTGATGCCGAACAGTGCCGACAGGCCGGCCGAGACCCCGGTGGAGCGCATCTCGGTGTCCTTGGTCCGCAGCGCCACGCCGAAGCTGGCGCCGGACTCCGCGATGTTGTGTGCCAGCGAGACCGGGTTGTACAGAGGCTCGTAGCCGGCGGTGCTCAGCTGGTTGACCACGTACGGGATGAACGCCTTGTGCATGCCGACGGAGATGATGAACGGCAGTGCCACGGCCAGCAGCGGGAACGCCACCCAGCCGAGCGTGTGGAACACCCACAGCACGCCGGTGGTGAACCCGGTGCCCAGCCGGAAACCGAGCGGGCCGAGGAACAGCAGCGTCACGGGCACTGTCACCAGCAGCCCGACCATCGGCACGAAGAAGATGCGGATGGGCTTCGGCGTCACCCGTGTGAGGAACCGTTCGACGACGGCGAGCAGCAGCACTGCGAGGACGGCGGGGAACACCTGCGAGGAGTAGGTGACGTTCGGGATCGCCAGCCCGAACACCGAGGTGCCGTCGGCCATCCGCTTGGTCATCGACGGCAGCACCAGCACGGACACGGCCGCGACCGCCACCAGCCGGTTGGTGTTCAGCTTGGTGGCCGTGGTCACTGCCACCAGCAACGGCAGGAAGAAGAAGGTCGCGTCGCTGATGGCGACCAGCGTGGTGTAGGTCGCCCCGTTCTTGGACAGGCCGAACATCGTCGCCAGCAGCATCAACGACTTCAGCACGCCGGCACCGGCGATCGCGGGGATCAGGGGTTGGAACACCCCGACGATGAAGTCGAGGATCCGCGCACCCCAGCCGCCCTGGGACGCCTCGGCCGGTGTCCCGCCCGCCACGGCCGTCCCCGCTGCGTGCCCGGCCCCGGCGCCGGCGCCGCCCATCCCGCTCAGCCTGGACAGTGCGGCGTGCACCTCGACGACGTCGTTGCCGATGACCACCTGGGGCTGGATGCCGACGACGCCCATCACGCCGGGCACCGCCTTCAGGCGGGCGTGGTCGACCTTCTTCGTGTCCGCGACGGTGAATCGCAGGCGCGTCGAGCAGTGCTCGAGGTGAGTCACGTTGCCCGGCCCGCCGACGGCGTCCAGGATGCCGCCGGCCGTCTTCGCGTAGTCCACGGTGAACTCCTTCGTTCCGTGCGTGGCCGCGTTCGGGCAACAAAAAAAGGACCTGACGGCGGCGGCACCGCGAGGTGCCACGACCATCAGATCCTGCCCGGAAACCGGTCACATGTCTGGTGTGGCGCCGAGCCTGGCACCGACCCTGCGCGCTGTCAACCCGTCCATCGACGTCCCGAGGCGCCGGCCCGGCGGGCCGCGAACGGCGCCGTCAGCCGTGGACCACGTCGGTGCGCTGACGCGTCGCTTCGGCGTCGAGCGAGACCTTGACCACCACGCCGACATCCGTCCCACCGTCAGGGGCAGGGCCCAGCTCCACGGTCAGCGCCGCATGGTCCTGCCGCCACTGCGGCGCGTCCGCCTGACCCAGCACGCTCACCGCGCGGATCCCCCGGGTCAGCAGTCCCCGACCTGACCCGAACGACTCGATCCGCGCCGTCCCGTCCGCGGGCCGCCGCAGCACGATGGCGTAGACGTGGTCACCCGTGACGTCCGTGCGTGACGTGAACCGCACGTCCGCCGAGGTGTAGGCCGTGGCCTCGTGGTCGACGAACGACCCGACGGCCACCGCCGTCGGCCCCTCGCCCGCCACCGCCCACGGGCGTGTGCCGTAGATCGCCTCCCCGTTGCGCGACAACCAGGCGCCGATGCCTTTGAGGAGCTCCTGCTCGGCCGCGGGGATGGTGCCCTCAGGGGTGGGCCCCACGTTCAGCAGCAGGACCCCGTTCTTCGCCACGACGTCCACGAGCTCGCCCACCAGGTCGGCCACCGACTTGTAGTCGTGGCCCTCGACCCAGCCCCAGGAGCTGCGCGAGACCGACGTGTCGTTCTGCCACACCTGCGGACGGATCCCGGCGATCGACCCCCGCTCGACGTCGTACACCGCACTTCCGTCCGCGAAGGACGTCCACTTGTAGTTGATGACGACCTCGCGCCCCCACTGGGCAGCACGGTTGTAGTAGTACGCCGCCAGCTTGCGCACGTAGGGCTCGAACGCCGGCTGCTCGATCCACCAGTCGAACCAGAGCACCTGCGGCCGGTACCGGTCGACGATCTCGACCGTCCGCAGCAGCCAGTCCTCGAGGAACTGCTCGTTCGGCGCGGTCTCCTCCCGCTGGGCCGGGCCGTAGAAGTCCACGAAGGCCGGGTCCAGCACGTCGGAGTCGAACCGGGCGCCGCCGTTCATGAAGAACCAGTGCTCGGCACGGTGCGACGACGCCCCGGCCACCAGCCAGGCACGCCGCGTGGCATCGAGCAGGTCGCCGAGCACGTCCCGGCGCGGACCCATCACGGTGGCCTTCCACCGGGACCGGTCCGTGTCGTACATCGCGAACCCGTCGTGGTGCTCCGCCACCGGCACCACGAACTGCGCGCCGGCACGGCGGAACAGCGCCGCCCACGCATCGGGGTCGAACTGCTCCATGGTGAACGACGGGATGAAGTCCTTGTACCCGAACTCGTCCTGCGGCCCGTACGTCGCCACGTGGTGCTCGAACTCCGGCGTGCCGGCGCGGTACATCTCCCGCGAGTACCACTCGTTGTGGAAGGCGGGGACCGAGAAGACGCCCCAGTGCAGGAAGACGCCGAACTTCGCGTCCAGGTACCACCGCGGCGGCTGGTAGGCGGCCAGCGACTCCCAGCTGTCCCGGAACGGCCCGGCCGCGATCACCGCGTCCACCGCCGACAGTCCCGCCGAGTTGTCCGCCACGTCCACCGCCGGCGGCAACGCGGTCCAGTCGGCACCGCGCCGAACGACCTCACTCACGTCGACTCCCTTCCAGCCGGGCGCCCGGCCGCAGCCGGATGCACTCAGTCGATCCTGACCGGCTGCCCCTTGGTGGCGCTCAACGTGGCCGCGTCGGCGAGCACCAGCGCCTCGCGCCCGTCGAGCAGCGACGGGGAGGGGCGGGTGCCCTGCACGACGGACTTCACGAAGTGGTCGAGCTCGGCCCGGTACGCCTGGGCGTACCGCTGCAGGAAGAAGTCCAGGTAGGGCCCCGCGGCATCGGAGGTCCGGGAGCCGAAGTACCGCACCTGGGTCGCCGTGTGGTTCTCGGCACGCAACGACCCGTACGGCCCGAACGCCTCCAGGCGCTGGTCGTACCCGGTGGCGCAGTGCCTGCTGTTGATGATGGTGGCGAGGGCGCCGGACGCGGCGCGAAGCGTGAGGACCGCCCCGTCGAAGTCGCCCGCGGCCTGGATCTCGGGATCGATGTTCTGGCCTGCGGCGGAGACCTCGACGACGTCGCCGAGCATGAACCGTGCCATGTCGAGGTCGTGGATCGTCATGTCGCGGAAGATCCCGCCCGACTGCGCGACGTACGACGCCGGCGGGGCCTGCGGGTCGCGGCTGATGATCGTCAGCTGCTCGAGCGGCCCGATCTCGCCGCGCTCGATCCGAGCCTTGACCTCCGCGAAGCCGGGGTCGAACCGTCGGTTGAAGCCCACCATGACGCGATCGGCGCGGTCACCGACCGCGGCCAGGCAGCGGTCGACGCGCTCGATGTCCAGGTCGACCGGCTTCTCGGCGAGCACCGCCTTGCCCGCCTCGACGCCCGCGACGATCTGCTCGACGTGGAAGGGGGTCGGGGACCCGACGATGAGGGCGTCGACGTCGTCGGCGGCGAAGACGTCGTCGACGACGGTCGTGGATCGCGCGCCGTGCGCAGCGGCGAGCCGGGCGGCCGCGTCGCCGACCGGGTCGGCGACCAGCACCAGCTCGGCGTCGGGGTGCGAGGCGATGGCCTGCGCGTGCACGACGCCGATCCGACCCGCGCCGATGATCGCGAACCTGAGCATGTTCGTGTCCTTCTCGGTGGTGGACGGCTCAGAGCAGACCGAGGCCGCAGGAGGCGAGGAACTGGCGGGTCATCACGGCGTTGGGCAGCGGGAGGCGCGGGTCGCAGGGGTACAGGTCCTGCTCGCAGATGACGTACAGCTCCTTGTCGAGGCCGGCGAGGGCGTCGACCAGGCTCTTCATGTCCGGGGCGCCAGCCGGCGGCCGGACCGAGAGGCCGCGTGCGACGGCCTCGCCGAAGGGCCAGTCCTTCTCGTGCGACTCGCGCGTGAGGTCCACGTCGAACGCCTTGATGTGCACGTAGGAGATGCGCTCGGGGTACTTCTTGATCATCTCCAGCGGGTCGCCACCGCCGTAGACGATGTGACCGGTGTCCAGGCACAGGTTCACGTAGGTCGGGTCCGTCGCCTCGAACACCCGGTGGATGTCGTCCGGCGTCTCGATGTGGCTGTCGCCGTGGGGGTGCAGCACCATCTTCAGGCCGTACTCGTCCTTGAGGATCTGGCCCAGCCTGTTGGCGTTCTCGACGTACAGGCTCCACGCCTCGGGCGAGAGCACGCGGTCGTCGGTGAACTCCCACGTCTTCTCGTCCCGGAACATCGGGGGCAGGTGCACGATGTACTCCGCGCCGACCGCGGCGTGGGTCTCGGCGATCGCGCGGAAGGTCTTCTCGGTCTCGGCCCAGGCGTCGGCCTTGTGCAGGATCCCCCAGCCGGTGCCCGCGACGACGGTGAAGCCGTTGTCGTCCATCACCTTCTGCAGGTGCCGGGCGTCCTTGGGGAAGTAGCCGTACGGCCCGGTCTCCATGTACTCGAAGCCGGCCTCGGCCATCTCGGCCAGCGCCTTCTCCCAGGGGATCTGCTTCTCGTCGTCCGGGAACCACACACCCCACTGGTCGGGGCAGACGCCGATCGTCAGCTTGCTGTACCGCGGATCGGTGTTGCGGGCCTTGCTCATGACGGCTCCAAGACGTGCGTGGGGGTGGGTGCGGGTCGGGGCGACGCGTCCTGCACGGCGCCCATCGTGGCGCCGGCGGACATGACCTGTCAAGCAATTGTCCTTACATTTAGGTCTGCACCCGCGCTACTTCTGCGCATCTCCCGAGAAGTGGAACGACACCGCGTCGGGCTGCGGCAGCCAGCGCTCGGTGACCACCTTGGCGCGTGTGAAGAACCGGACGCCCTCCGGCCCGTACATGTGGCTCTCGCCGATCAGCGAGTCCTTCCAGCCGCCGAACGAGTGCCAGGCGACGGGCACCGGGATCGGCACGTTGATCCCCACCATGCCCACCTGCACCGCTCGCTTGAAGGTCCTGGCCGCCTCGCCCGACGACGTGAACAGCGCAGTGCCGTTGCCGTACGGGTTCGCGTTGATCAGCGCGATGCCCTCCTCCAGACCCGAGATCCGGATCACCTCCAGGACCGGCCCGAAGACCTCCTGCCGGTTGATCGTCATCTCCGGGTGGACGCCGTCGATCACCGTCGGGCCGAGGAACCAGCCGCCCTCGGACCCGGGGACGACCGTGTCCCGGCCGTCGACCAGGATCTTCGCCCCCTCGGCCTCGGCCGAGTCGATCAGCGACGTGATCCGGGCCTTGGACTGCGCGGAGATGATCGGCCCCATGTCGGAGTCGGGGTGGTCGCCCGGGAGCACCCGGACCGCTCGGGCGCGGTCGGCCACCAGGGCGATCAGCTCGTCGGCGACCTCCTGCTGCACCAGCGCGACGGGCAGCGCCATGCACCGTTCACCGGCGGCGCCGAACGCGGCGGCGACCAGGCTGTTCGCCGCGTTCTCCAGGTCGGCGTCGGCGAGCACGATGCCGTGGTTCTTCGCCGCGCCGAGCGCCTGGCACCGCTTGCCGTGCTCGATCGCGGTCTTGTAGATGTGCTTCGCCGTCGGCGTCGAGCCGACGAACGACACCGCGGCCACGTCGGGGTGGGTCAGCAGGCGGCCGACCACGTCCGGGGTGCCGTGCACCACGCTGAAGACGCCGTCCGGCAGACCCGCCTCCTTCCACAGCTCGGCGATGAGCATGGCGGCGCTCGGGTCACGGTCCGGCGGCTTGAGGATGAACGTGTTGCCGGTCGCGATCGCGACGGGGCTCATCCACAGCGGGATCATCACCGGGAAGTTGAACGGCGTGATCCCCGCGACCACGCCGACGGGCTGGCGGAAGGAGTACACGTCGATGCCGGTCGCCGCCTGCTCCGAGAACTCGCCCTTGAGCAGCTGCGGGATGCCGCACGCGAACTCGACGACCTCCAGGCCGCGGGCGATCTCGCCCTTGGCGTCCGAGATCACCTTCCCGTGCTCACGGGTGACGATTGCCGCCAGCTCGTCGGTGTGCTCGACGAGGAGCTCGCGGAAGCGGAACAGGATCGCGCTGCGCTTGCCGAGGGGCACCTGCGACCAGGCCGTGAACGCGGCGGCGGCGCTCGCGACGACGCGGTCGACGTCCGCCGGGGTGGCGAGCGCCAGCTCGGCGACGACGTCACCGGTCGCGGGGTTGTAGACCGGCGACGCCGTCGCGTTGTCACCCACGAAGGGCGCTCCGTCGATCCAGTGCGGGATGGTGGTCGTCATCAGGGCTCACTCCTCGGAACTGCCGTCGAGAGGGTCACAGGTAGCGGCGTTGCGGGACGCGCGCCTCGTCGTACTCGGCCCGCGCGCGCTGCGTGCTGGCCAGGGTGGAGACCGCCGCGACCGGCACGTCCCACCACGCCGTGCCGGGAGGGTTGGGACCCAGCAGGTCGGTCTCGATGTGGATCACCGTGGTGACGTCGCAGGCGACGGCCTCGGCGTACGCGCGCCGGAAGTCGTCGATGCCGTGCGCGACGAGCACCCGGGCGCCGAGGCTCTCGGCGTTCTTGACGAGGTCCACCGGAACCGGGTCACCGTCGAGCAGCCCGGTCTGCGGGTTCCGCATCCGGTACCGGGTGCCGAACCGCTGCGAGCCACGCGACTCCGACAGCGCCCCGATGGACGCGAAGCCATGGTTCTGCAGCAGGACGAGGATCACCTTGACCCGCTCGGACACCAACGTCGCGATCTCGGTCGGCATCATCTGGTAGCCGCCGTCGCCGACGATCGCCACGACCTCCGACTCGGGACGCGCCAGCTTGGCGCCGAGCGCGGCCGGCACCTCGTAGCCCATGCACGAGTAGCCGTACTCCAGGTGGTACCCGACCGGTGTCCTGGCCCGCCACAGGCACTGCAGGTCACCGGGCATCGACCCGGCCGCGTTGATCAGGATGTCGTCGTCGCCCATCAGCTCGTTGAGCGCGCCGAACACCTCGGTCTGGGCCGGCAGCGGCCCGTGGCCGAGGTGGTAGCACTCGTCGGTCACCTGCTGCCACGCCGCCACCTCGGCGGCGGCCCGGGCCTGGTAGGCGTCCGTCGTCCGGTAGCCCGCCAGGGCGGCGGTCAGCTCGACCAGCGCCTCGCGGGCGTCGGCGACGACCATCGTCGCGGCGTGCTTGGCCGCGTCGAACGCGGCCACGTTGAGGTTCACGAACCGGACGCCCGGGTTGCCGAAGACGGTGTGGCTGGCCGTCGTGAAGTCGGTGTACCGCGTGCCGATGCCGATCACCACGTCGGCGTCGAGGGCGAGCGCGTTGGCGGATGCCGCGCCGGTGGCGCCCACGCCGCCCACCGCCTGCGGGTGGTCCCAGCTGATCGCACCCTTGCCGGCCTGGGTGTCGGCGACCGGGATGCCGGTCGCGGTCGCGAAGGCGCGCAGCTGCTCCGAGGCGCCGGAGTAGACGACCCCGCCCCCCGCCACGACCAGGGGCCGCTCGGCCGACCTGATCACCTCGGCGGCGCGGGCGACCGCCGACGCGTCCGGGCGTTGCCGTGCGACGTACCAGACCCGGTCGGCGAAGAACTCCTCCGGCCAGTCGAACGCCTCCGCCTGCACGTCCTGCGGCAGCGCGAGCGTGACGGCCCCGGTCTCGGCCGGGTCGGTGAGCACGCGCATCGCCTGGGGTGCGGAGGCGAGCAGCTGCTCGGGGCGCGAGATCCTGTCGAAGAACCGCGAGACCGGGCGGAACGCGTCGTTGACCGTGACGTCCGGACCGAGCGGGTGCTCGAGCTGCTGGAGGACCGGGTCCGGGATCCGGTTGGCGAACACGTCCGAGGGCAGCAGCAGCACCGGGATGTGGTCCACGGTGGCGAGGGCGGCACCTGTGATCATGTTGGTCGAGCCGGGACCGATCGACGCGGTGACGGCGAACGTCTGCAGGCGCTCCCGGGTGCGGGCGTAGGCGACCGCGGTGTGCACCATCGCCTGCTCGTTGCGGCCGAGCAGGTAGGGCAGCTCGTCGGGCCCGTGCTCGCCCAGCGCCGAACCCGGGCCGTAGCCGGCGTCGGCAGCCTCGGCGTGCGCCTGCAGCAGGCCCTGGCCCAGCCCGGCGACGTTGCCGTGCCCGAAGATGCCCAGGCACCCGGCGAACAGCTTCTGGCGGTGGCCGTCCCGCTCGCTCCACTGGTGCGCCAGGAAGCGGACGAGTGCCTGCCCGACGGTGAGCCGGACCGTGCCGGGCCGCGGGCTCGGTGGATCGGCGGTCGCGTTCATCGGCGGTCCTCGTGGATCGGGGCGTCGGCGTGGACGCCGTGGACGGGGCTGGGCGCGGGGCTGGTGGTGGCACGCGGCAGCCGGGGGTCGACGGCCTGGTCCGCCCAGGTGCTGCGGACCCACGCCATCGCGGGGTCGTCGACGGCTAGCCACCGACCGTCGGTGGACGGACCGGCCATCACGTTGAGGTAGTACAGGTCGTAGCCGGGGGCGGCCATGCACGGACCGTGGAAGCCGTGCGGCACCAGCGCGGTGTCGCCCGTCCGCACCTCGGCGAGGACGTCGATCGGGCGGTCGGGCGTGCCGTAGGTGCGGTGGTAGCCCACCCCGGGCCCGTCGGGTCCGTCGGCGACCTCGAAGTAGTAGATCTCCTCGAGGACCCGCTCGGACTCGGAGTGCTCGTCGTGCTTGTGCGGCGGGTAGGACGACCAGTTCCCGCCGGGGGTGACCACCTCGCAGACCAGCAGGTGGTCGACGTCCACATCGGTCGCGAGCGTGTAGTTGTTCACCTGGCGGCTGCACGACCCGGCACCGCGAAGGTCGATCCGCACCTCGTCGCGCGGCACGACGCGCAACGGTCGCACGCGCTCGGCCCGCGACGAGGCCACGGCGACCCGTGCCCCGCCGGGACCGGCGGTGACGGTCAGGCGCGAGCCGACCGGGACGTAGGCGAAGTCGGAGGGACCGGCGAAGACGCCGGCACGGCCGGCCAGGTCCACCTCGCCCGGCTCCGGCCCGGTGACCAGCAGGTGCACACCGCCGCGCAGCGGCAGGACCACCGCCTCCTCGCCGGCGAGCTCACGGCTCCACGCCGCACCGGCGCCCAGCTCGCGCACCTCGAGGCCGCTGTACCCCCAGCCGGCGGACTCCGGGGTGACGGCGGTGATCGGCGCACCGCCCGAGGGGTCTGCCGCGCGGCGCACGTAGCGGTCGGTGTCGGTCATCGCGTCGACGCCTCCTGGGACGGGGTGGCGAGCAGGGAGACCGCGGCGTCGACGGCGGCGGCGACGTCGCCCCCGGCGGGGTACAGCAGGGACCGACCGATCGCCAGGCCACGGACCGACGGCTGCTGCAGCGCCGCCGCCCAGCCGGCCACCGCGGCGTCGGCGTCCTCGGCGACCTCGCCGCCCAGCACGAGCGCGGGCAGGGTCGACGCCGCGGCAACCCGCGCCATGTCGGCCACCACCGGCAGCTTGAGCCAGGTGTACGCCGACGTCCTGCCGAGGCCCGAGGCGATGGTGATCGCACGGACGACGTGGTCGGGATCCAGCCGGTTGCGCACCTTCCCGTCGACGCGGGTCGACCAGAACGGCTCCACCAGCGCGATCAGCTGCCGTTCGGCGAGGTCGTCCACGGCGCGCGCGCAGGCCTCGAGGGTGTCGACCGACGCCGGGTCGTCGGGGTCGATCCGGAGCAGCATCTTGCCGCCGTCGAGGCCCGCCTCGGCGATCCCGCGCGCGTCGTAGCCGGTGAACCGGTCGTCCAGCTCGAAAGCCGTCCCGGCCAGCCCGCCGCGGTTCATCGACCCGAGCACCAGCTTGCCCTCGAGGGCGCCGAGCACGGTGAGGTCCTCGACGAGGTCCGCTGTCCCCAGGAACCCGTGCACCCCCGGCCGGCCGAGCGCGACGACGATCCGCTGCAGCAGGTCCCAGCGGTCGGCCATCGCGGCCGGGTCCCGCCCCGCCGCGAGCGCACCCCGGGCGGGGTGGTCGGCCGCGATGATCAGCAGCCGCTCCCCCGGCGCGAGCCCGGCGAACCTCGTCCTGCTCGCCAGGCGTGCCGCGATCCGAGCCGGGTCGGACATGCGGACCGAGACGAGCTCGTCGAGGGACGTCACCGGTCCGCCTCCGCCGCACGGGCCTGCGCGACAAGCGCGTCGACCTCCGCCTCGGTCGGCATCGCGCTCGAGCACTCCAGCCGGGACGCGACGATCGCCCCGGCGGCGGAGGCGAACTCGAGGGTGCGCCGCAGCGGCCACCCCTCGAGCAGCCCGTGGCACAGCGCCCCGCCGAAGCCGTCGCCCGCACCCAGACCGTTCACCACCCGCACCGGCGTCGGCGCGACGACGACCCGTTCGCTTCGCGTCTTGCCGAGCACGCCACCCGGACCCTGCTTGACGACGGCGAGCTCGACACCGGTGTCCAGCAGAGCGTCGGCGGCCCGGTCGGGGTCGGTCTCGCCGACCGCGACGCGGCACTCCTCGAGGTTGCCGACCGCCACCGTGACGCGTCCGAGCACCTCGCGGACCGCCTCGTGGGCGGACTGCTCGCCCGGCCAGAAGGACGGGCGGTAGTCCAGGTCGAGCGCAGTGAACCGGCGACCGGCCCTGGCGTCCAGCGCCGTCAGGTGCGCCGAGCGACTGGGCTCCTCCGCCAGCCCGGTCGCCGTGATCCACAGCAGCGTGGCGTCCCGGACCGCGTCGAGCGGGACGTCCTCCGGGCGCAGCTGCAGGTCCGGCGCGGTGGGCGCGCGGTAGAACCACAGCGGGAAGTGGTCGGGCGGGAAGATCTCGCAGAACGTCACCGGGGTGTGCAGGTCGGGCACCACCACGACGTGGCTGTCGTCGATCCCGAACTCCCGTATCGCACGCCGGACGAAGCGGCCGAACGGGTCCTCCCCGACGCCTGTCAGCACGGCCACGCGGTGGCCGAGGCGGGCGGCCGCGACCGCGACGTTGGTGGGGCTGCCGCCGAGGAACTTGCCGAAGGTGGTGACGTCCTCCAGACCGACGCCGGTCTGGAGCGGGTACAGGTCGACACCGCTCCGCCCGATCGTGAGGACGTCCAGCGGGGGCTCGCTGTGCGCCACCCGTCCTCCTCGCACTCACCGGACCGTCGGGTTCCGTCCCGCCCCCGTGCGACCGCCCACGCCGTGCGGACCGATCGCCACGACGATGCACCCGTGCCGGTCGCATCGTCAAGTCTTTGTCCGGACATATCGTCGTCTGAACGTTCGATCATCGAGCCGCTATCCTGACCGAGAGCCACCGGCCGCGCGTCGGTGCGAGCTCTCCCTGGGCCCGGGCGAGGAGGAGCACACCGTGCCGCAGCCGCTGCGCATCGACCTCGACCGGAGCAGCCCGGTCCCGCTGTACCACCAGGTCGCGCAGACTCTCCAGGCCGCGATCGACGACGGCCGGCTGGTTCCCGGGGAGCTCCTCGAGAACGAGATCTCCCTGGCCAACCGGCTCGGCATCTCGCGCCCGACCGCCCGGCAGGCGCTGCGCGAGCTGGTCGACAAGGGCCAGCTCGTCCGCAGGCGAGGGGCCGGCACCCACGTCGCGCCCGCGACGATCCGCCGGCCGGTCGACCTGACCAGCCTGTACGACGACCTCTCCAAGAGCGGGAAGTCGCCGACCACCGAGGTGCTGGAGCACGAGGTGGTGCCCGCGTCACCGGAGGTGGCGGCGGCGCTGGGCCTGGCCGAGGGGACCGACGTGCTGCGCGTGCGTCGGCTCCGCCGCGCCGACGACGAGCCGCTCGCCCTGCTGACGAACTTCCTGCCGATGGCCATCGCGCCGACCCGTGCCGAGCTCGAGGCCGAGGGGCTCTACGACTGCCTGCGCGCCCGCGGGGTCAAGCCGCAGGTCGCCCGCCAGCGCATCGGCGCGCGGGCCGCCACCGCCGCCGAGGCCCGGGCGCTGGAAGAGACGCCCCGCGCCGCGCTGCTCACCATGGAGCGGACCGCGTTCGACGAGTCCGGTGCCGCCGTCGAGTTCGGTCAGCACATCTACCGCGCGTCGCGGTACTCGTTCGAGACCACGCTCTTCGCCCGCTGAGCGTCTCGGCACCCTTCCCCGGTCGGGCCTGATCCGGCTCAGCTTGACCCTGCGCCCGTGGCCGTCCGGGCCTGCGCCCGTCGCCGTCCGGTCGCCGTCCGGTCCGGCGCACCCACGTCCGTGGAACCAGGTTGTCTGTTTGTCCGGACATATGCTTGACAGGCCTCGCCGGGATGGCATGAGATGAGGCCGCGCACGAGGCCCGCGACCGGGATGCCGCGAGACGCCCGCGCCGACCAGCCGACAAGCGCACCGGAGGACTCGATGGCCCAGCTCGTCCGTGACTGGACCGACCCCGACCGAACCGCCCCTGACCGGACCGACGCTGACCGAACCGCCCCCGACCGGATCGCGGTCGACACCAGCACTCCCCTGGGTCGCATGACGCAGACGTTCCCGCAGACGGCGCTCTGGAACGACTCGGCCGACCCCGAGCAGCTGCGCCGCTCGATGACCTTCGGTGCGGTGGGGGCGACGTGCAACCCGGTGATCGCCCTGGCCGCGATCAAGGCGGACCTGCCGCGGTGGACCGCCCGCATCGGCGAGCTCGCCGACGAACGCCCGACCGCCGGCGAGTCGGAGATCGGCTGGCGCGTCGTCGAGGAGCTCTCCATCGACGCCGCGCACCTGCTCGAGCCCGTCTTCGAGGAGCACGGGGGTCGCAACGGCCGGCTCTCGATCCAGACCGACCCGCGGCTGCACCGTGACGCCGTGGCGCTCGCCGACCAGGCCGACCACTTCTCCGCCCTGGCGCCCAACATCATCGTCAAGCTGCCCGCCACCGCGGCCGGCATCGAGGCGATGGAGGAGGTCACCTTCCGAGGGGTCAGCATCAACGCGACGCTGTCCTTCACCGTGGCGCAGGTGGTCGCCGTGGCGGAGGCCGTCGAGCGGGGGCTGGCGCGGCGCGAGGCCGCAGGCCTGCCGACCGAGCAGATGGGACCGGTCGCCACCATCATGGTCGGGCGGCTGGACGACTGGCTCAAGCACACGGCGAGCAGGGCGGGCACGCTCGTCGGCCCCGGAACGCTGGACTGGGCGGGAGTGGCCGCGTTCAAGCGGGCCCACGCGATCTTCACCGAACGCGGCTACCGCACCCGGCTGCTCTCCGCCGCGTTCCGGAACCACCTGCACCTCTCCGAGCTGGTCGGTGGGGACGTCGTGATCTCCCCGCCGTTCGACTGGCAGACGCGCATCAACGCGAACGGTCTCGACCTGCCCTCGCGGATCGACGCGCCCGTGGACCCCGCGATCGTCGACGAGCTGCGACGGCTCCTCCCTGACTTCCGCCGCGCCTACGACGCGGACGGCATGACCGTCGAGGAGTTCGCCGAGTTCGGGGCCACCCGCCGCACGCTGCGGCAGTTCCTGGCCGCGGACGCCGGGCTGGCGACGCTGGTCCGCGACGTCCTGGTGGCGGACCCCGACTGACGACCCCCGCGACCCCGTCCACGACGACCACCGAAGCGAGCCGCCCCATGGACCGCACGCCCTCAGCATCATCAGGCACCGCCGACCCGGTGCCGTCCACGGGACCGGGCGCGCTGATGCGCACCGAGATCGCCGAGCAGCCGGGACGGTGGTCGGACCTTCTCACCTCCGGGCACGACGCCCTCGAGCAGGCGAGCACTCTGCTGCGCGACGCGCGGCCCGAGCTGATCGTGCTCGCGGCGCGCGGGTCCAGCGACCACGCGGCCCAGTACGCGCAGTACCTGGTGCACCACCGCCTGGGCATCCCCGCGATGCTGGCGACCCCGTCGTCCATCAGCCAGGACGCCGGGCACCTCACCTACCCACGGGCCGTGATGGTGGCGGTGTCGCAGAGCGGTCAGTCGCCGGACCTGCTGGCGACGGTGGAGGACGCGCGCGCCGGTGGCGTCCCGGTGATCGCGGTGAGCAACGACGCGTCGTCGGCGCTCGCGGGGTTGGCGGACGTGCACGTCGACGTCGGCGCCGGACCGGAGCGGTCGGTGGCGGCGACGAAGACCTACACCGGCGAGGTGCTCGCGCTGCGCCAGCTGGTGATGGGAGCGAGCAGGGGGCCGGAGCTCGACGTCGACGCGCTCGTCGCCTCCGCCCGCGCCGTCCTGGCGGCCATGGACGAGCAGGCGGTCGCGGCCGCGGCGGCGCTCGACCGGGCCGACCGCGTGCTGGTCGTCGGTCGCGGCCTGTCGATGGGCTCCGCCAAGGAAGGCGCGCTCAAGCTCATGGAGACCTGCGCCCTCGCGGCGTCCGGGTGGAGCGCGGCGGACGCGACCCACGGCCCCCTCGGCCAGGTGGTGGAGGGGACCACCGTGCTGGCGCTGACCGCCGGCGCGCGGTCGCGGGACTCGGTGCTCGAGTTCGCGCGCGCCGCCGCAGCCCAGGGTGGCCGCGTGGTGACCGTCCTCGACGACGCCCGCCTCGACGGTGTGGACGACGGCTGGGCCCGTGGCGTCGTGCCACGCCCCGCCGACGATCTCGCACCCCTGCTCGAGATCCTGCCGATCCAGCGGGTCGCCCTCGAGCTGGCCCTGCGGCGCGGGCTGGACCCGGACCACCCGCGCGGGCTGCAGAAGGTCACGCTCACCCGATGAGTGCGGGGCGGGGCGGGTGGGAGACGAGCTCGTCGACCCACCCACCACCGCCGACCGCAGCAGCGCTCAGCGCAGGGCGGTCGGCGGCACCGCGTCCATGTCGTCGAAGGACTTGTTCTCCCCCGCCATGGCCCAGACGAACGAGTACGCCGCCGTGCCGACGCCCGAGTGCAGCGACCACGACGGGGAGATGACGGCCTGGCGGTCGGCGACCACCAGGTGACGCGTCTCGGTCGGCTCGCCCATGAGGTGGATCACGCGCGCGTCGGCGGGCACGTCGAGGTACAGGTAGCACTCGGTGCGCCGGTCGTGGGTGTGCGCCGGCATGGTGTTCCACATCGAGCCGGGGTGCAGGCGGGTGACCCCCATCACCACCTGGCAGGACTGGATGCCGTTCTCGTGGATGTACTGGGTGAGCGTGCGCCGGTTGCTGGTGGCCTGGTCGCCGAGCTCGCGCACCGTCCCGTCCTCGGGCAGGGCCAGGCGGTTGGGGTAGGTGGTGTGCGCGGGCGCGCTGAACAGGTAGAGCTGCGCCCCTTCCTCGCCGGCGTCCTCGAACACGACGTCGCGGGTGCCTCGGCCCAGGTAGAGGCAGGCGCCCGGCGTCAGCTCGTAGACCTCGCCGTCGGCCGTCACCCTGCCGGGGCCGCCGACGTTGACGACGCCCAGCTCCCGGTTGGCCAGGAAGTACTCGGCGCGGAGCTCGGGGAAGGCGGGCAGCGGCAGCCGCTGACCGGCCGGGACGGCTCCGCCGAGGACGATCCGGTCGTGGTGGGTGTAGACCGCGGTGACCTGCCCGGGGACGAACACCTGCTCGATCAGGAACCGCTCGCGCAGCTCGTCGGTGGTGAGCCCAGGGAGCTGGTCGGGGCTCGTCGCGTAGCGCTGTTCCATGTCTGCGTCCTCCGGTTGCTGGTGCGGGGTCGACGGGGTCGACGGGGTCAACGGACGAGCCAGCCGCCGTCGACCGGGATGATGGCGCCGTTCAGGTAGTCCGACGCGGCCGAGGCGAGAAACACGAACGCCCCCTGCAGGTCGGCCGGGGTGCCCCACCGTCCGGCGGGGATCCGATCGGCGATCGAGCGCTCGCGCGCCTCGTCGGCCCGGAGCTGCGCGGTGTTGTCGGTGGCCATGTAGCCCGGGGCGACGGCGTTGACGTTCACGCCGCGCGCCGCGAGCTCGTTGGCGAACGCCTTGGTGAGGCCCGCGACCGCGTGCTTGCTGGCGGTGTACCCGGGCACCAGGATCCCGCCCTGGAACGACAGCATCGAGGCGACGTTGATGATCTTCCCGCCACCCTGCGCGACGAACCTGCGGCTGGCCGCCCGTGACAGGTGGAACACCGCGTCGAGGTTGACCGTCAGGACGTCGTCCCAGTCGGAGGCCGGGTGCTCCAGCAGCGGCGCCCGCCGGATGATGCCCGCGTTGTTCACCAGGATGTCGATGCGGCCAAGGGCGTCGACCACGGACTGGACCGCGGCGTCGAGCTCCTCGGGCTTCGCGGCGACGAGGTCGAGACGGACCAGGTGCACGCGCCGGCCGAGAGCCGTGATCTTCTCCGCGGTCTCCTGCGCGAGGCTGCGGTCCAGGAGCGCGACATCCGCTCCCGCCTCCGCGAGCGCCACGGCGGCAGCCTGACCCAGTCCGCGTGACGTGCCGGTCACCAGCGCGACCTTGCCGTCCAGGCGGAACGTGTCGAGGATCATCAGCTCTCCTTCGCCGTGACGAACGTGGTCGTGAGCTCACCGAGGCCGGTGACCCGCACGGTCACCGTGTCCCCGTCGGTCAGGGCGGTGTGGGCGGCCTGGGCCTCGTCCGACCGGGCCGGCGTGCCGGTCGAGATGACGTCGCCGGGCTCGAGGGTCATCACCTGGGACAGGTGGTGCACCAGGAACGCCACGGGGAACACCATCGCGTCGGTGCTGGCCCGCACGGTCACCACACCGTTGCGCTCGACCACCACGTCGCGGCCGCCCAGGTCCGGCACCTCGTCCGTGGTGACGACCCAGGGGCCGAGGGGGCCGAACCCGTCGACGCACTTGCCGAGGGTCCACTGGGAGGACCGACGCTGCCAGTCGCGGTCGGACACGTCGTCGAACAGCGTGTACCCGGCCACGTGCGCCATCGCGTCCGCCTCGGCGACCTGGTACGCCCGCCGGCCGATCACGACGGCGATCTCACCCTCGTAGTCCGGCTCGGTCGCCGCGCGGGGCAGCACGACGGCCTCCGCCGGGCCGCGCAGCACGTTCGGCGTCTTGACGAACACGTTCGGGTGCGCCGGCCGCTCTCCCACGCCTGCCTCGGCGTGCCCGGCGTAGTTGTAGCCCAGGCACAGGATCTTCGAGGGGCGCACGGGCGGTGCCAGGCGCTCACGGTCCAGCACGGGCAGCGTCGCGGGGTCCGCGGCCGCGACAGCGGAGCGGACGGCGGCGAGGGCGTCGTCGTCGGCGAGCACCTGCGCGAGCGTCGCGCCGGCGGTCGCCTCTGCGAGGTCGAGGAGCCGGTCGGTTCCGTCCGGCGCGACGACGACGGCGCCGGGGTGCTCCGCAGTTCCCGCGCCGTGCCGGGCGTCGAAGAAGAAGGTCACGAGTCTCATCGGGTGCGGCCGCTCAGTAGTAGGTGCGCAGGTACTCCGCCAGGCACAAGATCGCCATGGCCTGCCCGTAGGGCATCGAGGTGCGCGGGATGGTGCGGTAGAAGTCCAGGTCCGGGCCCATGCCGGTGCCGAACGACACCTGCTGGAGCTCGCCGTCCGCGGAGACGTTCCCGATGACCGCCCGGACGGCCCGCTCCGCCACGGCGCCGTGCTCGCGCGGCAGGTAGCCCTTGCGGACCGCCTTGAGGATCCCGTAGGCGAACCCGGCGCTCGCGGACGCCTCCAGGTACGAGCCGGGGTCGTCGAGGAGGGTGTGCCAGAGGCCCGACTCGTCCTGCAGCTCGGCGAGGGCGGCCACCTGGGCCGCCAGCACCTCGACGAGGAAGCGGCGTACCGGATCGCCGGTGGGCAGGTCGACCAGGTCGAGGAAGTCCGGGATCGCCATCGTCAGCCAGGAGTTGCCGCGCGCCCAGCGGGCCCGGGCGAAGCTGTGCCGGCCCTCGAAGGTCCAGCCGTGGAACCAGAGCCCGGTCTCCCGGTCGAAGAGGTGGGCGACGTGGGTGAGGAACTGGAACGTGGCCTCGTCGACGTAGTCACGACGACCCAGCAGCAGGCCGATCTTCGTCAGCGGCAGCACGGTCATCATCAGGGTGTCGTCCCACAGCTGCCAGTGGTTCTCCACGGACAGCGTGACGTGCTGCATCCCGCCGTGCGGGGTCCGCGGCATCTCCCGCATCGCCCACTCGGCCCAGGACTCCAGCCACGGCAGCAGGGTGCGGTCGCCGGACTCCTCGTACCGGTAGGCCAAGGTGAGGAACGGCGCCATCGTGTTGACGTTCTTGGTGGTGCCCTCCGCGAGCCGCGCCGCGAACCAGTCGTCGATCACGTCCCGCATCGCCGGGTCGCCCGTCTGGTCGTAGTACTGCCACATGCCGTAGAGGCCGATGCCGTGGGTCCAGTCCCAGCCGGCCCAGCCCTTGGTGTCGATCGCACGGCCGTCGTCGAGGCGGAGCAGGAACTCACCGGTCTCGTCCGTGATGCTCACCAGGTTCGCGGTGAGCCGTCGCACCAGCTCGTGGAGCTCGTCCCGGGACACCAGGCGCTCGGGGGCGCGCAGCAGGGGGCTGTGCCGGACCGGCCAGATCTCCTGGTCCATCGGGGTCTCCAGACGTCTCGCAGCATCGCGTTTCACTGAGAAAAACGTTATGTTTCACTCTGCCCCATTAGTCTGGTGGGGTGGTGCTCGACTTGGCAAGCCGGCGCAGGCCGGCCTCGTGCCACGTCCCACCGGGGAGCAGCGAGCCGACGAGCGGGAGACGACCATGGCGCAGAAGCCGGTGATCGAGGCGGTCGACCGGGCACTGGCCCTGCTCGACGCGCTGGCCGGCGTCGGTCCCGCCGGTGCGTCCCTGGCCGACCTGGCGGAGCAGGCCGACGTCAACAAGTCGACGGCGTACCGGGCCCTCTCGACGCTGCGGCTGCGCGGGTTCGCCGACCAGGACGACGCCACCGGGTTCTACCGGCTGGGTACCGCCGCCTACGAGCTGGGCGACCGCAGCTACTCCCCGCAGAACCTCACGCAGGCGCTGCACCCGGCGCTGGTGACCCTGTCCCGTGCCGCGCAGGAGCTGGTGCACCTCGGCGTGGTCTCCGGCGACCAGGTGCTCTACGTCGACAAGGTCGAGCCGGAGCGGTCCATCCGGGTGTCGTCGTCCGTCGGTCAGCTGGTGCCCGTCGCGTCCACCGCGATGGGACGGGCGCTGCTCGCGGCGCGGAACGTTCCCGACGAGCTCCTCGGCGGCTACCTGAACGAGCTGCCGGCCAGCCGCCGCGTGAGCCTCGAGCGGCTGCGCACGGCGGTGCACCAGGCTCGCGGACGCGGCTATGCGGTCGAGCTGGGCGAGAACGAGCCCGACGTGGCGTGCATCGGCACCGCGATCATGCGGGGCACGGTCGCCGTGGCGGCACTGTCGGTCACCGCGTTGGAGGCCCGCATGACGGACGCCAGGCAGCAGGAGCTCGCGGGGCTGGTCGTGCGTGAGGTCGAGCCCCTGCTGCCGCAGGGGCTCTCGCTGCTGCCGTCGCTCCACGGCTCCGCCGGAGGCTGAGACCCCCCGGCTTCCTTCCCCTCGGCCCGGACGTGGACCAGACGTCGGTACGGGCCCCACGCTCCTCGGCAGCTCGACGAACCCGCCGGCCCCGCCCGACCACGACTGGAGACCCGATGCACCCGACCACCGAGTCCACCTTGGCGCGGGTCGACCGCCTGCTGCGCGACTGGGTCGCTCCTGCGGCGCACCGGGCGCGGCACCCGCTCTCCGCCGAGAGCTGGACGGCGCCCGGCGAGCCGGTCCCCTTCGCCCGGGCCCGCGCCGAGGAGTACGTGCCACACCCCGTCGGGGCTCCGTGGGGCCGCGCGTGGAGCACCGTCTGGTTCCACGTGACCGGACGTGTCCCGGCGGACTGGCCGGAGCCGGGCACCCGCCTCGAGCTCGTCGTGGACCTCGGCTTCAACGACCAGATGCCGGGCTTCCAGGCCGAGGGCGCCGTCTGGTCGCCGGACGGCCGGCTGCTCAAGGGCATCTCGCCGCGCAACGCCTGGCTCCCGCTGCCGCAGCAGGGCGGGTCGGAGGTGGACCTGTACCTGGAGGCCGCGGCGAACCCCGATGCCTACCGCGGCAGCTGGACCACCCCGACCGCGATGGGCGACCTGGCGACGGTCCCCGGCACCGAGCTCTACCGGCTGCTCGCGCTCGACGTGGCGCTGGTCGACACCGAGGTCGAGGGGCTGGTGGCGGACCTCAAGACGCTGCGCGGGCTGGCGGAGGTGCTGCCTGCCGAGTCGCCGCGTCGCGCCCAGCTGGTGGAGGCGCTGGCCCGGGCGTGCGACGCCCTCGATCCTCAGGACGTGTCCGGGTCGGCAGGCCTGGCACGAGAGGTGCTGGCCCCGGCGCTCGCCGCTCCGGCACCGGCCAGTGCGCACCGCGTCCACGCCGTCGGGCACGCGCACATCGACTCGGCGTGGCTGTGGCCCACCAGGGAGACCGCCCGCAAGGTGGCCCGGACGGTGGCGAACGTGCTGGCGCTGATGGAGACCGACCCGGACGTCACCTTCGCCTTCTCCTCCGCCCAGCACTACGCCTGGCTGCAGGAGTCGGCCCCGGAGCTGTTCGAGCGGATGGCCCAGCGGGTGCGCGAGGGCCGGATCGTGCCGGTCGGCGGGATGTGGGTCGAGTCGGACACGAACCTGGTGGGCGGCGAGGCGCTGGTGCGCCAGTTCGTCGAGGGCATGCGGTACTTCCGCGAGCAGCTCGGGGTGGTCCCCACCACCGCCTGGCTGCCGGACTCGTTCGGGTACACCGCCGCGCTGCCGCAGATCGCCCGCCTCGCAGGGTTCAGCGACCTGTTCGCCCAGAAGATGTGCTGGAACGACACCAACCCGTTCCCGCACCACACCTTCTGGTGGGAGGGGCTGGACGGGTCCCGGCTGTTCACGCACTTCACGCCGATGGACACCTACAACGCGCGCCTGGTGGCCGCCCAGCTCGACCGCGCCTCCCGCCAGTTCGCCGACAAGCAGGGGTCCAGCACCTCGCTCGCCGCGTTCGGCTTCGGTGACGGCGGGGGCGGCCCCACCCGCGAGATGGTCGCGCAGGCCCGCCGCACGGCCGACCTCGACGGGTCGCCACGCGTCGAGCTGAGCACGCCGGAGAGGTTCTTCGCCACGGCCCGCGCCGAGTACGCCGACCGGGCGCCGACCTGGGTCGGGGAGATGTACCTGGAGTTCCACCGCGGCACCTACACCTCCCAGGCCCGCACCAAGCAGGGCAACCGCCGCAGCGAGCACCTGCTCCGCGAGGCCGAGCTGTGGGCCACCACCGCGACGGTGCTGACAGGTGCGCCCTACCCGCACCAGGCGCTGCGGCGGATCTGGCGGCTGGCGCTGCTGCAGCAGTTCCACGACATCCTGCCGGGCTCGTCCATCGCGTGGGTGCACCGCGAGGCCGAGGCGGCCTACGCCGCGATCGCCGCCGAGCTCGAGCAGCTGATCGGCGCCGCGACGACCGCCCTGGCCGGGCGTGCCGGAGAGGCCGGAGAGGCCGCAGAGCCGGTGCCCGGCGTTGCGCGGCGTCGGGTGGCCAACGCGTCGCCGTACCCCGTCCTCGGGGTGCCCGCGGGCGGCATCGGGGTGCCGGCCGAGCCGTCCCCGGCGACCCTGGAGCCCGACGGAACCGGCTGGCTGCTGAGCAACGAGGCCCTGCAGGTCCGCGTGGACGCCCGCGGTCTGGTGACGTCAGCCGTGCACCTGGCGACCGGCCGCGAGGTGGTCCCGCCGGGTGATATCGGCAACCTGCTGCAGACGTTCCGGGACATCCCCAACGACTTCGAGGCGTGGAACCTCGACGAGCACTACCAGCGGGTCGGTCGCGACCTGGTCGACGTGGTGTCGATGGAGGTCGACCACGACGGCCCGGTGCCGGGACTGCGGATCGAGCGGAGCTTCGGGGCCAGCCGGGTGGTGCAGCGCCTCCACCTGGCCCCCGGTGACGACCCGACGCTGCACGTCGAGACCCGGGTGGACTGGCACGAGCGGCACACCCTGCTCAAGCTCGGCTTCGCGCTCGACGTGCAGACCACGGACGCCGCCGCGGAGACCCAGTTCGGCTACGTCCGTCGTCCCACCCACGCCAACACCTCGTGGGACGCGGCGAAGTTCGAGGTTCCGGCGCACCGGTGGGTCCAGGTGGGCGAGCCGGACTTCGGCGTCGCGGTGACCAACGACGCCACCTACGGCCACGACATCGCCCGCGTGCGGCACGCCGGTGGGGTCGGCACCCGCGTCCGGCTCTCGCTGCTGCGAGCGCCGAGGTACCCCGATCCCGACGCGGACCTCGGCCAGCACACCTTCCGCGTGGCCGTGACATTCGGCGCGGACCTCCTCCGGGCCGGGGCTCAGGGCTGGGCGCTCAACCTGCCGCTGCGCGAGGTCGGCGCCGCACCGGCCGCCGGTGCGGACGAGGTGGCACCGCTGGTGACCTGCGACAACCCGTGCGTCGTCGTCTCCGCCGTGAAGCTGGCGGACGACGGCGGGCCGGACGTGGTCGTACGCGTCCACGAGGCCCTCGGCACGCGGGCGCGGGCGGGCCTGCAGGTCCGCTTCCCCTTCCGCGCGGTGACCGTGACCGACCTCCTCGAGGAGCCGATGCCGGACCACCCCGAGGCCGCGGCACTGGCCGCGCTGGAGGCGGGAGCCGGCGAGGTCCCGCTCACGCTGCGTCCGTTCGAGATCCGTACGCTGCGGTTCAGGCGATGAGGCATCGATGCCCCTTTCCCCTCATGCCGTAGGGTTTTCGGTCGTGGCGCCGAATCGCAACGGGGCAGCGCCTGGGGCTCCGAAGACCGCCACGACCCGGGTCGTGACCAAGATCAACCGGACCGCGGTGCTCGACGCCATCCGCGCCTCGGGCCCGATGACGCGCCGCGACATCCAGGAGCACACCGGGCTCAGCTCGGCCACCGTGGAGCGGCTCTGCTCGTCGCTCGTCGCAGAGGGCCTGATCGTGGCGGACGGGAGCGAGCGCTCCGCGCGCGGACGTCCCGCCGTGCTCTACCGGCACGCGGGTGAGGGTCGCGTGGTCGCCGCGGTCGAGGTCTCCGCCTCCGGCGTGCGTGGCCGGCTGGTCGACCTGGACGGTCGCGTGGTCTACGTGGCGCCGGAGGTGCCGTGCGGCGACGGCGAGGCCCCCCGTGGCGTGCAGGCGACGCTGCGGGTGACGGAGGACCTGCTCGAGGAGGCGCGGACGCTGAACAAGCCGTGCCTCGCCGTCGGGGTCTCGGTGCCGGGGGCGGTGTCGACCCCCGAGGGCCGGGTGCGCAACGCGGTCGAGCTCGGGTGGTACGACCTTCCGCTCGGCGACATCCTGCGCGCGCGGCACGAGCTGCCGATCGTGATCGAGAACGACGCGAACGCCGTCGGCTACGGCGAGTGGTCCCGCGGCGCCGGTGTCGGGTCGGAGCACCTGGTCGCCTTCGTGCTCGGCAACGGCGCCGGCGCGGGCATCGTCTCCGGCGGCAAGATCCTGCGCGGCAACCGTTCCGCCGCCGGAGAGATCGGGTTCCTGCTGGCCGACCGGTCGGCCTTCGACGCCCTGTACACCCTCCAGGGCGACCTGGAGACGCGGATCGCCACGGCCAGCGGCCCCTCGGTCGGCGCGCTGCTCGACGCCGCGGTGGCGGGAGAGGCCGACGCGGTCCGGGCGGCGGCCGAGGTCTTCGACTACGTCGGCATCGCGTGCGCAGCCCTCAGCGCGGTCCTCGACCCCGAGGTGATCGTGCTCGCCGGACAGCTGGCACGGCAGCCGCAGTACTCGGTGAAGCAGGTCCGGCAGCGCCTGGTCGGCCGGATCACGTTCCTGCCGAACCTGATCGCGTCCCAGCTCGGCGACGAGGCCGCGCTGACCGGGGTCGCGCAGATCGCGATCGACCGCGCTCGCGAGTCGATCTACCTCACCTGACGGAGCGGACCCCGACCTGCGGGTCCTGACCGGCGAGCTCTCGGGCGAGGGCGAGCGCCCCGGCGGCCGGAGGCGTCCGGGCCACCACCACGTCGATCGTCGGCTCGAGCTCGGCGAGGTGGGCGCGCAGCGCAGCCTCGTAGCCGGACTGGCCCACCATGACGCCGCCGCCGACGACGACCGTGGTCCCCGTCGCGCCGCGGCCCCGCAGCCCCACGACCTCCTCGGCCAGCGTCTGGGCGGCCTCGTCGACGATCGCTCGTGCCGTCGCCGACCCGTCCTCCAGCGCCGCGAACACCTCGCGCGCGTGGCGGCCCCAGACGGCCGGACTCAGGTCGGCACGGGCCTGGGCGGCGAGCTCGGCGGCGCCCGCCACCCCGAAGGCGTCACGGACCCGCCGGTAGAGCACGTCGCCGTCGTCCTCACCGCGATCGGCGGCCTCCAGCGTCGCGCGAACCGCGCTGTGCACCAGGTCCGGCGCACTGCCGCGGTCGCCGACGGGCCAGCCGTGCCCGTCCGCGGTGATGCGGCGCCCGTCCGCGGTCGTGCCGCTGACGATGGCGCCCGTCCCGACGATCATCTCGATCGTCGCGCGGTGGTGCGTGGCGTAGCGGAGCAGGTAGGCGTCGTTCACCACGGTCACCCGGCACCCGAGGCCGGTGCGGAGCACCTCGGAGACGTGGCGCATCTGCTCGTCGGTGTCGCAGTCGTGGATGCCGGCCACGAGCACCGAGTGGGGGGTCACCTGGCCGCAGCCCTGGACCAGCTCGACCAGGCGGTGCAGGTTGTCCGGGTCGGAGAACAGGGCGCCGGATCGCCAGCGCGCGGACGGGACGACGAGGTCGGCGCAGGCTCCGGCGGAGTCCTCGGTGATCACCTGGGTCTTCGTCCCGCCGACGTCGACGCCGATGGCCACCAGGGGGTGCGAATCGCCCATGGACCTGCTCTCTCGCCTCGTGGGGTGCCGTGATGACGCTGCCATCGCTGCACATAACTACCAGACTGAGGCTAATCGCGCCAGCACAGGTCGGAGGGCCAAACTGACCCGATTCACCCATGTATCGGCGGCCTAGGGGGCCCCGGGCGCGCCGGCGCCGGCGTTACCGATTCGTTGCGACCCGGATGCTTGACCACTTTTTCGTGGTAGTGATACAAAAGGCGTCACCCGCTCGGCGCCGACGGATGTGCGACGCCGCTCCACTCCGTGAAAGAGGGGTCCGCACATGAAGCAACACGCCCGCACCGCGACCGCCGTCGTCGCCGGTGCCCTGCTCATCTCCCTGTCGGCCTGCTCCAGCGGCAACGGGAGCTCCGCCAGCTCGGCGACGTCCGCGGCGAAGAACGTCACGCTCAAGCTGGTCCAGTCCGGCGACGCCAACCAGGGCGGCGCCTTCCAGAAGCTCGCCGACGAGTACAAGGCGGAGACCGGCACCACCGTCCAGATCGTCGAGGTGCCCAGCGACAACCTGGCCACCCAGCTCCGGACCAGCGCGCAGGCCAACGACCTGCCCGACCTGGCGGCCGCCCCCAACGTGGACCCCGTCTGGAAGGACCGGATCCTCGACCTCAGCGACATCGCCAAGGCGGCGAAGGTGAAGCCGACGCTGCTGGTGCAGGACCCCGGGGACAAGAAGGTCAAGGCGCTGCCGACGACGCTGACCGCGGTCGGCATGTTCATCAACAAGACCCTCTGGGACAAGGCCGGCGTCACGTACCCGAAGGACATCTCCGGCTCCTGGACCTGGGACGACTTCCAGGCCAAGGCGGACCAGGTGCGGACCGCGACGGGCGCCAAGTACGGTGCCGTGATGGACGCCTCGGCGCACCGCATGCGCGCGTTCCTGTACCAGTTCGGCAGCGAGGGCGTCGTCGAGAGCAGCCCGGGCAACTTCACCACCAACGACAAGACGGCCCCCGCGCTGGAGTACTTCAAGAAGATGAACGACTCCGGCTTCATGCCGAAGTCGGTGTGGACCTCGGGTGACGACGCGAGCGCGGCCTTCAAGAGCGGCCAGGTGACGGCCTACATGTCCGGCGTCTGGCAGATCGCGGACTTCCAGGCCAACATCACCAACTTCGAGTGGGCGTCGGTCCCGATGCCGCAGCAGCCCGTCCGGGCCACGAACTACGGCTCGGCGTCCTGGATGGTGGCCTTCAAGGGCACCGGCCACGAGCAGCAGACGCTCGACTTCATCAAGTGGCTGTACTCGCCCGCGCACTACACCGAGTACTGCAACATCCAGGGCTGCCTGCCGGCGCTGGACGGCATCACGCCGACGTACAAGGCCAACGCCGACGCGTTCAAGCTGTACAACGACGAGATCTCCGCCTCCCCCGCCGTCTCGGCCAACCAGACCACGGACCAGCTCCGCAACGCCTACCTCGGCCGCGCGCTGACCTCCGAGCCGCTGAAGGACGAGACCATCAAGTACCTCAACGGTCAGCAGACCCTCGACCAGACGATCAAGGCGATCCTCGACTCGACCAAGAAGCAGCTGAGCTGACCCGGGCGGGGGGGGGGGGGGGCGCCCGCGAGCGCCNGGGCCCCGGGGGGGGGGGGGGGGGCCCCCGGGGGGCCCCCCCCCCGCCCTCCCGCACCCCCGGCGGCCCGCCGTACGCGCAGTCCGAGCAGAGGAGGAACGATGGACCGACCAGCGGCCACCCTGATCCGTCCGCGCGCCGGCGCGCCGGCCCGGGTCAAGCCACGCGCGACCCCCCGGTACACCGGCCCCGCGCTCGTCCTGACGGGCGGCGTCATCGCGCTGTACGCCCTGTTCTTCCTCTGGCCCGGTGTGCTGGGCCTCCTCTACAGCTTCACCAGCTACCACGGCTACGGACCGCTGCGGTTCATCGGCCTGGAGAACTACACGTCGCTGGCGACCGACCCCACGTTCTACGCCGCCCTCGGCCGCACGTTCGTCTACACCGTGTTCTCGGTGCCGCTGGGGTACGTGCTCTCCCTGACCATGGCGGTCGCCCTGACCAACGCGACCGCCAAGGGGAAGTCGGCGGCGCGGGTCATCTTCTTCCTGCCCTGGCTGGTCTCGCCGATCGTCACCGGGGTGATCTGGCGCTGGCTGTTCGGCGAGAACTTCGGCTTCGTCAACTTCGTCATCGGTGAGCTCGGCGGCCACCCGGCGCCGTGGGCCACCAACGCGAGCCTCTCCCTGCTGGTGGTGATCTTCGCCTCGGCGTGGGCAGGCGCCGCGTTCAACATGCTCCTGTTCATCTCGGCGCTGAGGAACGTGCCGGTCTCGCTGTACGAGGCCGCACAGCTCGACGGCGCGAACGCCTGGCAGCGGTTCGCCCGGATCACCATCCCGGCGATCAGGCCCACCTCGCTGCTGGTGATCCTGCTGCTGACGATGGGGCAGATGAAGGAGTTCGCCCTGATCCAGGCGCTGAACAACGGTGGACCGGGCACCCAGAACCAGCTGATCGTCCAGTACATCTACACGACGGGCTTCGCGAAGTCCCAGGTCGGGTACGCCAGCGCCGCCTCGATGGTGCTGCTGGTGATCCTGATGGCGATCGCCCTGGTCCAGATCGCCATCAGCAGGAGGAGCGAGTCATGACGACGGCGACGCAGCTCTCCCGGACCGGCGAGCAGTCCGCGACCCGCGCCACCCTCTCCCGCCGCCGGGCCTCGGCGACACGCGCCATCCCGGCCACCACGATGCTGTGGGTCCTCGCGATCCTGATGGCGTTCCCGCTGCTGTGGTTCCTGCTGTCCTCGTTCAAGGGCGGCGGTGAGCTGTTCAGCTACCCGCTCAGCTTCCTGCCACGGAAGTGGACGGTGGACGGGTACGTCCGCGCCTGGGCGCGCGTCGACTTCCTCCGCTACTTCTCCAACACCCTCGTCGTCGCCACGATCACCACGGCGCTCACGGTGTTCTTCTGCGCGACGGCCGGGTACGCGCTCGCCAAGTACCGGGCGAGGTGGCTGTCGGTGCTGTCGCTCTTCGTGCTGTCGATGACCATGCTGCCCGGCGAGGTCATCCTGAACCCGACCTTCAGCGTGGTGCTGCACCTGCACCTGTACAACAACCTGTTCGGCGTGATCCTGCCGTCGATCCTCACGCCGACCGGCGTGTTCATGTTCCGCCAGTTCTTCGTGTCGGTGCCGGACGAGCTGCTCGACGCGGCGCGGATCGACGGCTCCAGCGAGCTGTCGACGTTCTTCCGGATCATGGTCCCGCTGGCGCGGCCGATCATGCTGACGCTGGCGATCATCTCGTTCCAGTGGCGCTGGAACGACTACATCTTCCCGTTGATCATCCTGAACGACCCGCAGAAGTTCACGCTGCAGATCGCCCTGCGCTCCCTCATCGGCGCGCAGAACATCGACTGGGCGATCCTGCTCGCGGCCTCGGTGATCTCGATGGTGCCGCTGATGGTGCTGTACCTGGTGTTCCAGCGCTACATCACCAGCTCCGACATCGGCACCGGGCTGCGGGACTGAGCGGCAACCGCGTGACCCCGACGTCCGCTGCACCGTGCTCGCCGGCACTCGTCCGAGCTGCACGGGCCGCCCTCGACGCCCACCTGCTGGCCGACGGTCCGGTGGCGGCCGACGCCCCGCTGGCCGGCCATCGCGCCTGGATGCGTGCGGTGAAGGCGGCCGTCGTCGTCGGGCTGGCCGGCCAGGCGGGCGAGCGCGACGCTGCCGCCGCGTCTCGTTGGCTGTCCCGGCTCGAGGCGCTGCAGGTCGCCGACGGGCTGTTCGCGACGGGTGACAACCTCGCCTCACCACCGGACTCGGCCTTCACCATCACCGATGTCGCCGCGACCGTGGCTGCCCTGCGACGGCCGCCCGCGACGGCGGCCGCGTGGGTGGCCGGCGCCGCCGGCACCGCACTCGGTGCCCGGCTCGAGGAGGTGCTGTGCCGCGCTGTGCCCGCACTGGTCGCCGGCGGCGTCCACACCCCGAACCACCGCTGGGAGGTCGCGGGCGCCCTGGTCGGAGCCGCAGCGCTGCTGGAGGGACCTGCCGCGACGGCCGCCGTCGAACGGGCGCAGCAGTGGCTGGCCGAGGGCATCGACATCGACGCCGACGGGCTGTACTCCGAGCGCAGCGCCATCTACGCCGCCCACGTCAGCGGTCCGGCCCTGCTGCTGCTCGCGGAGCGACTGGGACGGCCCGCGCTGAGCGAGTCGGTGCACACCAACCTCCACTCGGTGCTCGACCTGTCCACGCCCCGCGGCACCACGGAGACGCTGCACTCCCGGCGGCAGGACCAGCGCGACGCCCAGTTCCCGCTCGGCCCGTTCCTCACGCTGTTCGCCCGCTTCGCGCCGACGTGCGACCGGTGCCGCGACGCCGCCGCCTGGGCACTGCGGCTGCCCGGCGTCGACCCGGTCGACGCGGTCCTGCGCTGCCTGGCCGAGGGCGACGCTGCGGCATGCCTGACGCTGGCGGACGAGCGGGCGGCCGCGGCGACCGACGCCGAGCTGGCCGCCGGGGCGCTGGGGAGCAGCGAGCGCACTTGGGGCACAGCGCGCGTGTGGCGCCGGTGGGGCGGAGCCGACTGGACACTGGTCTACGGCGGCTCGGACGTTCCGGCCGCCGGCCGGGTGGCGTCCGGGCTGGCGTGCAACCCCACCTTCCTGCGGCTGGCGCGCGGCGACGTCGAGGTGGCGTCGGTGCGGTTGTCCCGCGACTTCTTCGGTCTCGGGCCGTTCCGGGCGACCGGGTTCCACGTCGAGGGCGATCGCATCGTCCTGTCCGAGCAGCTCGCGGCGAGCTACTACCAGCCGCTGCCGGTCGACGCCCACCGGCCCGACGGTGACTACGCGCTCGAGTTCGAGGGCCGCTTCGCCTCCGCGATGGCCTTCTCGCAGCGGCCGCGCGAAGAGCTGCGGCTGGAGACCCAGGTGGTGGTCGACGTCAGCGTCGACGGCGTGGACCTCGAGGTGCGCACCGAGGGACCCGCGACCGGCCACGCCCTGGAGATCGCGTTCGCCGACGGCGTGCGGCTCGAGGGCGCGGAGCCGGTGGGACCGCAGGTGGACCGGCTCGCCGCGGGTCCCGTCGTCGTGCGCGGCGGCGACTCTGCCCTCACGGTGACGGCGCTGCCCGGCGGCGACTCCTCGCCGGCGGTGTACTCCCCCGGGGAGGCCTACGAGTTCCTCGGCGGGACCGACGCGGTGGGCGGCCGGCGCCTCTACGTCACGTGGAGCTCGCCGGGGACCCAGCGGGTCACGCTGCGCCTGCGCTGAGCCGTCGACCACGCCGGTGCCGGGTCGGGTCCGATCGGCCGGATGTGGGTGAGGATGAGATCCCGCGACCCAGGAGGAGCCATGCCCCGTCTGCGACTGCACAGCTTTTCGATCTCGCTCGACGGGTTCGGCACCGGTGAGGGCCTGACGCAGGACGCGCCCTTCGGCCACGCCGGCCAGCGCCTGCACCAGTGGATGTTCGCCACCGCGATGGGCCGCCGGATGTTCGGCCAGGACGGCGGCACCACGGGCGTGGACAACGAGCTGGCCGAGACGGCCTGGCAGGGCATCGGCGCCGAGATCATGGGCCGCCGCAAGTTCCACACCGGCACCGGACACATCCCGGAGGACTGGCACGGGTGGTGGGGGCCCAACCCGCCGTTCCACACCCCGGTGATCGTGCTGACCAGCCACCCGCGCGAGCCGCTGACCATGGAGGGCGGCACCACGTTCCACTTCCGCGACACCCCGCCGGCCGAGGCGCTGCGCGAGGCGTTCGAGCTGGCCGACGGTCAGGACGTGCGCCTGGGCGGCGGCGTCAGCACCGTGCGCGAGTTCCTCGACGCGGACCTGGTCGACGAGTTCCACATCGTCGTGGTGCCGATCGTGCTGGGCCGCGGGCAGCGGCTGTGGGACGGGCAGGAGGGGCTGGAGTCGCGGTTCGACATCCGCGTGGTGCCTGGTGACGACGGCGTCACGCACCTGGTCGGCACGCGGCGCCACTAGTCGTCCATCGATCTCTGAGGCTCCGGGTTCGGGTGGCGCTGTGCCGGCTCGGATGAGGGTGCGCTTCAGCAGGAGGAGCTCTCCGCGCCCGCTGTGAGCACCGCACTCCAAACCGACAGATTCGGCGGAGCCTCGAAGAGGGAGTCACCACTCCCCGCCGGCGAGTGACGAGTTCGTGGCAGCTCCCGTAGCAGCCCGAGGCGGTCCCGGCGTTCTGCCGATCGGGGTGGTTCATCCCCGTTTCGGCCCGGGAGCACTTCGCTTCATGGGAGTGTGCGTCCGCGACCGGAACCGGTCGAAGCACACGGACAGCTCGTTGGGGGGCGGCAATGCGCGTGCGTTGGTGGATTGCGCTCATCGCGGCGCTCTCAATCGTGGCCCTGATCGCGCTGGTGGTGCCATGGCCGTCGGGAACGCTCCGTGACGTCGCCAGCCGGTTCTCGCCTGCGGAAGGCACGGAGAACGGGCCCGGAACCTATGAGCCGAGCCGCCTGTTCTGCCTCGGGGACAACTCATGCCCGTCGGTGCACCGCTCCTGGACCGCGCCGTCCCCTGTGACAACTGAGCAGCTGCAAACTCGGATCGACGCTGCTGGCTACGACGCGAAAGTCGAAGGCAACTGCAGCTCAGGGTCCTGTATAGCCCGCGGCAGTGCACAGGGCTGGAGCGTCACCATCGTCGCATTTAGGAACGCCGGCGAGCCGGCCACAGAGGTCTCCTTGTCGGTCGGGCGCTAGCGACAACCACACCACGTTCGACCTGCGTACCACCAAACCCACTGGAGCTGCTGTGAGACTTCGTGCTGCCCTCGCGGCGCCACATCGCGCAGCTGACGTCCACCTCGACCTGAGCGCGGCTCCACCGAGCCCCGAAATGCGAGCCGCCATGCTCGGGACTCTGCGTCAGCCCGGTATGGGCGGCCATTCCATGGCAGCCGAGCCTCCGAAGCATGACCGCGCCGAAAATAAACGCTCAACACTGTGCCCTATTCGGGCCGATCGCATGCAAGTCCACATGCACGTCTGCACCATGAACGGCCCCTTGCCGGAAGGCTACGAAAGCCCTTCACACCCGACACAACTCTCCGCATGTATGCCTTTCACGTGAGGGAGACGAAGCTCACCCGTCATCAGCTTCAGAGGAGTTCAGCCGAGGGCTCGATCCACTCGCCGGGCACGAGAGCCGCGCCGCCGCGCCAGCGCTCAATCACCGCGTCCTGGAACCAATCCTCAGCCTCGTCTGCATGATCAAGCACCAGAATCTGGAAAGTCCCGTTTTGCATCCGGACGAATCGCAGTAGCTCGCTATAGAACCGCCAAAGGGCCGCCCTATCGTCATCGTTCAGCTCCGGCACGTCCACCCGTGAATCTGGCGGAAAATACACCTGCGACGGCTGGTCCAAGACCAGGAACCGGAAGACCGGAGACTGCGACTCAATAAACCGTTGGTGCAGGGCAAGCAGCGCTGCCAGGTGGTATCCAAGCCAGTTCTCCGCACTCCCAATCTCTCGAAGTTCAATCGACTCCGCTGGCGTGTCCACCACCACCGTCAGCTCGCCTACGTCGATTCTGGCTGGCGACGGAGCATGTTCCAGCTTGAGGCGTCTCGAAACCTCCGTCATCACGTGGGAAACCCTAGAGAGCACCCCATCCATTCGAACGCGCGACGCCTCGATATCCAAGTCGCGACGCAACGCGTCTATCTCTTCCCTTAAACGCTCTAGGTCCTGTCGAGCGAACGACGCTTCAATGACAGGGTTCACTGATTCCAGGTACAGCGCCAAACGTCCCCGGACGGCCGCCTGTCGGAGTGACCGCTCACGCAGAGAGTCGAACAATTCTCGGGAGGAGAGCCAACTGTTGATGGCTGCAGCGTTGAGCGAAAGACGCTCGTCCACCTCCGCGACTCTCCGCTCGTTCTCCGCCAGGAGTTGTTGCACATGGGGAACTCCTGCGGCAACCTCTCCGAGCTGACGCGAGACCTGTTCCAACTCCTCACGTACTGACCGCAACGTGTGACCAGCGTCTGCAATGGCACTCCCGCAGAGCGGACAAGAGTCCTCAGCCCGCGACTCGGGTCTCTCAACCAAATCGAGAGACATCAGGCGTTCGCGCTGAACGCGCGCCTCTCCCTCGAAGCCCACTTGGCTTCTCGCTAGCCCTCTGAGACGTTCGTTGATTACCCGAAGCTGCCCCAGCTCTTCGCGCAAGGCGCTCCGCTCCTCCTCCAGAGGAGTCAAATCGTTGAAGACTTCGCCCGAGTCCAAATCGCCAGTGGCGTCACTTCTTACCGCCCGCGACATCAATTCGGTCAAATTCCCACCCTCAGCAAGGGCCTCGACATCCTCCTCGTCGACGAGGCCGACTTGCGCCGCCTCGCGGAGCAACGTGAGGGCGCGTCCGGACTGCCCGCGCAGCGCCCGCTCGTCGTTCAGGTTCCGCTCGGCGACCCGAAGCGCACGCTCCTTCTGCTGGAGTAGGGACCGCTTTGCTACAAACATCGGGTCCACAACTCCGAGGAAGAACGGTAGAACATCGCGGATTGCCTGCGGGACCCACTCGTCCGCCTGTCCGTGGAAGAGGATGTCTGGGCTGGCAATCTCGCCCTGAGACTGAAGACAGAAGAACAGCGCGTGCTTGGGGCCGATCTCGAACTCGCGGCGGGTGCCCAGCCCTACGTCCGTCGTGACGTCTGGAATACCCATAAGCGCCCCCAAGGCGGACCGCGCGCTCCGAAGGTCATGATTCGGCTCGAGCGTTTCGACACGCAACTGGGGGCGCTCGTCGCGCGCATAGGCGCTCAGGTGAAGCTGAGTCGTCGTCCGACGTCCCGCCGACGGGGCGTTCCTCGCAAGGATGATGATTTGCGACTCGTCAACGAGTTCGACGGCATACTTGCTCACATTGTTGCGGATCACACCGGCCGCGACGTGGAACTCGTCGCTCCCAAAGCAATACGAGATGATATCGACTATGGACGACTTACCGGTCGCAGATCGACCCGTGATGATGTTTACCTCACCAAGTCGCAACTCAATCGACCGTCGGTCCCCCCTCGAATTGAAGAGGTGTATTGCGCGAATCTGAAACGTCATGGCTTCACCCCGAGGAGTGCGAGAATGGAGGACGGATCGGGATACTTGGCAAACCATCTTCCTAGGAAGCGGGCGGCACGCTGGCACTCCGCCAGATCGCCCTCCGCCCGCGCGGACGGCGGCTTGGGCAGTGGCACAGGGCCAGGCGCTAGTTCCCCGTCGTCAAATGAGACGAGGCCACGTTCTGCTCCGAGAAGAATCCCCATTCGAACGTAGGGGACGAGAGCACGCGCGAAGGGCGCGATGGTGGCCATGAGATTGGGGTTTGTCTGCACCCAGGCTCCCAAATGGGAGGCCGTGCTGTACGAGAGACGGGAGCGGACATCCGGCGCAACAGCCATCGGTATTGCTACGAATGGCAGGACGTACGGCACTCCGGCGGTGGCGCCAGCGTCGACGTGGCCGTCTATGAAGCGTCGCAGCAAGATTCCGAAGAAGGCCGGGTTGAAGAGGGCATATGCTTCACCCCTACGGAACTTCTGCACAGCCGGAGCCGTATCCGTGGCGGGCACTACTCTGCTCCTGCCGGTTCAAGTATCGCCATCAGGCGAATGACAAAGTCAGGGTGCCATCCAACGCTTAGCGTATCGGCGAGCATGTGGAGTGATCCGCGAATTAGGAAGCGCTCCGTACAAAGGGTCCGAATGGGGGGAGCGAGAGCGTCCTCAACCCAGTCGTAGACCGTTCGGGCGGCGTGGACCTTTTCGACTTCGCCCGCTTCAGGACCGAGGTCGTCCGCGACTCGATCGAAGATGAGTTTCCATTCCTCGACCAGCCGGTTTTCGTACAGTTCGAGGTCATTGGGATAGAGAAGACCTTGGCGCAGCCACTGCGAGCGCTGCGCAAAAGCTCGAAGGTAGTCATTGACGGCCGTCCTTACTCGCGCTTCTGAGACATTCGCCATGCGAGCTTGGCGGACATACGTCTTCGCCTCATAGAAGGACGCGTCGGCGTCTCTCTGGCCCTCGATCTGCGGGTCAACAGGAAGATCGTCTGGGTTAAGGAAGCGTATGCGCATCGAGGATATGTACGCATCGACTTCCTCACCGGCGATATAGTTACCGGGCCCTGCAGCAAGTAGTTGTAGACACCTCTGAAACCACCATCCCTCAAGCATCTCGAGGAACGATGCGGCGTGCATCCGACCGGCCGACAGCGTTGCGAGCTCCGTGAGCAACGAGCCAGTATCCGCAATATCTGGCGCATCGGGTACAACCGTTATTGCCGCCAGGAGGGCTTGCCGCGCTGCCGCGTCAAGTGCATTCCAGGCGGCGTAGGCGCGTTCTCTCGCCGGCGACTTTCCCGGGGACCCACTAGCGATTGAGGTGAGGCGGGACTCGGCGAGATCCTCGTGCCGGCCATCTGATTCCCCAAGCCAGGAAGCCACCGTCCCCTTCGCTGTACCTGCCGTTGTCACCAAGGTGAGGCGTGCTCGGTTCAGGTCTAGGCGGCCACCGCGGAGCGCCTCAGCCCAAACGCGAAGAGTCTTCCAGAGATCATCGCCGGAATCCTGGAGGACGGTACCTGGCTGGTGGTGTTTCAGTTGCTGGTATTCGAGACCAGACGGTCCGTGGAACTCGACGTCGTCAGCTGACTCGATGGCGATCTGCCAGTCTGCGGTTCGGCTGAGTTCTCTCCAGGCGCGAAGTAGGGCACGTCTGAACTGATATGCGTAACCGAGCGCAGCAGCCGCAGCCCTGTACGGATTGTCCGGTTGCGCCATCGGGTCCCCCTCCGCCCTGCGAAGCGCAGACTACAGATGGCGCCATGTCGTGTCAGCAGTTTCGGCGAAGCAGCAACGTGCGGCGCCTTGGGTGACGGAACGGGCGCGAGCATTCTCGTGCCCACGTTGGCGACGACGCCCGTGGTCTTAGCGCGGCAGCGGGTGCACGGGGAGCCACGGCCAGAGGTGGACGGCCACGTGGTTGTGGCAAGGCGTAGCCCGTAGCGGCCTTCGGGAGGTCCGCTGGAGGCCGCGAGGAGCTCCCAACTTGCGTGTGCGGTGCGCCACAACCGTGTTGTTGCTGATGCCTGACGGGTCTATTCCCACCGGCCGGGTGTTGGGGGCGATGTCCGACCCACCCCTGAAGTCGCCCCGAAAGCTCCCCGCCTCGAGAAGCACGAGACGCCGGAGTGACGCGTCGCATCGCGCGGCCACTCGGGGCGACACCGCTCACCGCCGCCGGAGCCTGGTTCTGGGGCGGACACAGCCAGCGACCAGGTGGACGCGCGTCAGTTGGGCCTGCGGCCGCTACCAGTTGCACCGGGGGGGCCACGGAGACCGCTGTCAGACCCCCGAGGCAAGGTGTCCTTGTGGACCACGATGCCTTGTACGGGGCGGTACTGACCACGAGCCCGTTCATCTTGTTGACGGTCTCGCGTGGGATCGTCTTCGGACCGCTTCCAGCGGGGGGTCGACACCGGGCGTGGAAACTCCAGCGCTGGGTTCTGATCAACGACCTAGCCGGAGCACTCCTAATCTCCGCCGCGGCCGTGTACTCGATGCTCGTTCTAGGTGGCGTCGTCAGCAGCGGTCTCGCCGTCAGGAACCTCGTCGTGAGCGCAGGTGCGCTCAGCGTTCTCCTGGTTCTGCTCCACGTCGCCTACGACATCGTGTCCGCGCATCTGGCCGAACGCGAGGCGGGCAGTGCACCACGCGTCGACGAGGAGAGCAACCCCCAGCGAGGCGCATCGCGCGCGGTTGCCGCGACCCCGCCGCCGAGACCCCCGTTTGCTTGAGGGAGCTTCGGTGCGCCTGGGCGGATTCGAACCGCCGACACCCGCTTTAGGAGAGCGGTGCTCTATCCCCTGAGCTACAGGCGCTCGGGTCCGCCTCGGCCGTGGTGACCGGCGCAGATCCGCGTCAAGGGTACTGGCCGGCACTCCGCGGCCGCGCCAGCGCGCCGGCTGGTACGTCAGCTCGCGCTGGTACGGCACATTCCATGCGAGCGCCGGGGCCGTCCCCAGGTCACTCGGTAGGCTTCGCGAGGTGCTGATCCTGCTGTCCCCGGCGAAGTCGCTGGACTTCGAGTCCCGGCCGCCACGGGTGGCGGCGTCCCAACCTCGACTGCTGGCCCAGGCCGAACAGCTGGCGGCGGTCATGCGCACCAAGTCGGTGGCCCACCTGGCCGCACTCGCGCACATCTCCGACGAGCTGGCCGTTCTCAACGCCGAACGGTGGGCGTCCTTCGCCACCCCGTTCACGGCGCGCAACGCCCGTTCTGCAGTCCTGGCGTTCAACGGGGAGGTCTACCAGGGCCTGAACGTACGCGAGCGGTTCGGCACCCGTGACTACACCGAGGCCCAGAAGACGGTGCGGATCCTGTCCGGGCTGTATGGCGTCCTCCGGCCCCTGGACCTGATCCAGCCCTACCGGCTGGAGATGGGCACGCGCCTGGCCACGGGGCGAGGGCGCTCTCTGTACGACTGGTGGGGCGGCACCATCACCGACGTGCTGCGCGACGACCTGGCCGCCGCTCCGGGGGCGGACGCGGTGCTGAACCTGGCCTCTGCGGAGTACTTCGGCGCCGTCCGGACCGATCACCTCGGAGCCCCGGTGGTCTCGCCTCGGTTCGAGGACACCGACGCCCGCGGCCGGCGGAGCGTGGTGTCGTTCTACGCCAAGCGAGCGCGTGGCGAGCTGGCCGCGTGGCTCGTGCTCAACCGCGTTCGCACGCCCGGCGCGCTGAAGGACTTCGACGGCGCGGGCTACCGGTACGACGAGGCCGCGTCCACCCGGTCTGTGCCCGTGTTCGTCCGCGGCTTCGCCGACCGTCCCTGAACCGGGCCGCCCGTCACGACGACGTCAGCACCACCAACTGCTGCGTCGCCCGGGTCATCGCCACGTAGCGATCCACCGCGCCTGACACCCCGTCGCCGAACCGGTCCGGGTGCACCAGCACCACCAGGTCGAACTCGAGTCCCTTGGCCAGCACCGGGGTCAGCCAGCGCACCCGCGGGCCGGCGTCGAACGACGGCGTCCCGGTGCCGATCACGCACACCACGCCCTCGTCGTGCGCACCCAGCCACTCCTCCACCAGCGACCGCAGCCCGGACACCGGCCCCCGCGCCACCGGCACCCCGGAGGCGCGCACCGACGTCGGCACGTTCGCGTCCGGGATCGCCGCGCGGATCACCGGCTCAGCCTCGGCCATCACCTCCTGCGGCGTGCGGTAGTTGATGGTCAGCGTCGACTCCCGGACCGCCCCCAGGCCCACGCGGGTCAGCCGCTCGGCCCACGACTCGGTGAACCCGTGCCGCGCCTGCGCCCGGTCACCGACGATCGTCAGGCTCCGCGACGGGCAGCGGGCCAGCAGCATCTGCCACTGCGCGTCGGTCAGCTCCTGCGCCTCGTCCACCACGATGTGGGCGAACGGGCCCGCGAGCACATCGGCGTCGGCGTCCGGCAGCGCGGCGTCGTCGTCCAGGGCGTTCTGCAGGTCGGCGCCCTTGAGCATCGACATCACCATCATCTCGGAGTCGTCGGCCTCGATCAGGTGCTCGGTGACGCGAGCCCGCTCCTCCCGCTCGGCGGCGCGCAGGGCGTCCCGTTCATGACGACGCCGCGAGGCCTGCGGGTCACCTAGCCGGCGCCGCGCCGCGTCCAGCAGGGGCAGGTCGGGGACGGTCCACGCCTGGGCGTCGGCACGCTGCAGCGTCCGGATCTCGTCGGGCGACAGCCACGGCGCGCACAGCCGCAGGTAGGCGGGCACGGTCCACAGGTCGCCCACCACGTCGGTGGATTCCAGCAGCGGCCACGCACGGCGGAAGGTGGAGACGAGGTCCCGGTCCTGGCGCATCGCGCGCGCGACGTCGTCGGGCGGGACCTCGTCCAGCCGGTCAGCGACGATCGCCACGAGCTGCTCCCAGATCTCGTCGCGCGCCTCGTTGTGCGGGGTGCCGGGGTCGGCGGCGTCGAACGCCTCGGCCCAGTCCTCCGGCGCCAGCCGCACGTCGGCCCACGGCGTCTCCACCGTGAACGCACCGGTCGGCGGGCGCTCGTAGAAGGCGACGGCCGGCTCGACGGCCCGCACCATCGCGGCCGACTGCTTCAGCAGCGCGACCTGCGCATCCGCCTCCTCGGCGGCATCGGCGCCCTCGGGCAGCAGGTCGCGCAGCGTGCAGGTGCGCACACCCTCCTCGCCGAGGCTGGGCAGCACGTCCTCGACGTAGGCGAGGTACGGCTGGTGCGGCCCGACGAACAGCACGCCGCCGTGGTGCCGGCCCACGCGGCTGTCCGAGTAGAGCAGGTAGGCGGTGCGGTGCAGCGCCACCACCGTCTTGCCCGTGCCGGGACCGCCGTCGACCACCAGCGCACCGGCCGACCCCGCGCGGATGATCGCGTCCTGGTCGGCGGCGATGGTGGCCAGCACGTCCCGCATCCGCGCCGACCGGCTGGCGCCGAGGCTGGCGATGAAGGCGGACTCGTCGTCGGGCGCCTCCTGCGCGGCGTGCCCGTCGTCCGCCGCCGTCCCGTCCGGGCCGAACACCTCGTCCCAGTAGTCGCTGATCCGCCCGCCGGTCCACCGGTACCGACGACGGCTGACCAGGCCCATCGGGTCCGCCCGGGTCGCGCCGAAGTACGGCTCGGCCGCCGGCGACCGCCAGTCGACCAGCAGCTGCCGCCCCTGCTGGTCGGTCAGCCCCAGGCGTCCGACGAAGACGGGCTCGCCGCCGCCCGCCGGCACCATGCGACCCAGGCAGAGGTCGATGCCGTACGAGCGCAGCACGCGCAGCCGTGCCGAGAGGTGGTGGATCAGCTGGTCCCGCTCGACGGCCTCTTGGCCGAGGGTCGCCGGCGGGCGACGCTGCTGGTCGAGGCGGTCCTCGAGGTCGGTGCGCTGGCGGTCGAGCTCGGCGTCGATGGCGGCGAAGTGCCGCTCGTCGTCGGCCGTGCGGGCCGGGGATGCCTTGGCGGCGAGCCGGTCGGGCAGGGCGAAGGCAGAGGTGAGGGACTGGGTCACGGCATGGGCTCCCGGGGCGACGGGGTGGGTGCGCGGGCCGTCGGGCGACGCGGCCGCACATCGTCCGCCCTGATGGGGGCCTTGCCGCAAGACCCCCTGTGCTCTATATGTTGAAAGTGGCGGAGAGGCGCTGATGCGTGTGGAAGCAGTTCCCGCTTCTCCGATCGGAGCCTCACCGGCATGACGGTGGACGGACCACGGGTCATCGGGTCCATGAGGGGCTCAGCGTGCTTCATCGACCTCGGGTTCGGCTCGCAGCGCTTCGTGGTCCCGGACGGCATGGCGGTGCTCGTCGCGGATGCAGCCGGCGTGCATGTGAACCTCCGGCCACCATGGTTCGAGAAGCTCACGCGGGCGACGATCAACGGACCGTTCAGCCGCTTCCGGCGTGAGGACTTCTGGTACGGCCGCTGGGACGAGATCGTCAGCGTCCGCGTTGCGGGGCTGGCCATGGTGCTAGAGAACTCCGGGCGCGAGCGCTGCTACTTCGCCGCCCAGACTCCGAGCGAGATGAATGCATGCCTCGGCGAGCTGGCTGCCCACGGTGTCCCGATGCAGACCGTTCGCTCGGTGTACTGGGAGATGTTCCGCCGGCGGCGGAAGCTTCACCGGTGAATCCGTTCGACGAGCTGCCGTGCGAGGGAAGCAGCGCTCAGGAAGGCGCGAGCCTCACCGCGCGGGTCGGTGCGACCTTCGACCGGTGGCCTGCGATCACGTGGCCCCTGCTGAACCTCGAGATCGGGGCATCGCACGTCACACTCGCGGCCCGGCGCGGATTCAGTGCACTTGTGTGCCGCGTCGTGGGGCTGACCTACGTGCCCGGACTCGAGCACCGGAAGGTCCTGTGGATTGCCCGACGAACGGATGTGACGATCATCAAGCGTCGCTCGGCGTCGGTGGATGTGCGCCGGGCCAGCGACGGCGCCGTTCTACGGATCGACGCCGACCGTCCCGATATCAAACGGCGGTCGGCAGATTGACGCCGCGCGGGGCCGAGTGCAGCACCAGGGCCATCACCACGATCAGCAGCACCGCAGCGCTCCCCGCGGCCAGGCCCGTCGGCAGGGTGTGCGCCGTCGAGATCGCACCCACGGCCAGCGCGCTGGCGGCCTGCATCGCGTAGGCGAACAGGTACGCGGTCGACGTGGCAGCCGCCCGGTGATGAGGCGGCCCCGCGGCGATCACCGCCGAGATCCCGGCGGAGAACAGCAGCCCGTATCCCGCTCCCCCCACGGCGGAGGCGCCGACCAGCATCCACAGCTGGCGCACGTCGCCGGACGCGATCATCAGCGTCTGCCCGCACACCACCGCGACGGCTCCGCCGATCAGCGCCGACCTCGGGTTCACGTCGCGCGCGACGATCGCCACCGCGCCGATGGCCACCGCCGACGCCGCCAGCACGAGGCCGGTGACGGTCGCGTCTGTCGAGCCGACCACGTCCCGCGCGTACTGCGCACCGACCCCGAGGTACACCGCGCCCAGGCAGTAGGCGGCGGAGATGGCGAGGGCCCCGGCGAGGAAGCTCCGCCGAGGTCGGGGAACCACCACCGGCTGGAACCGCCAGCGCGGCGCCGCGGCCGGGCGGTCGTCGGGCAGGCGCCCGACCAGCAGCAGGACCGCGACGATCGCCGCCACCAGCACCTCGAAGGGCACCTGACGCGGGTGCGGCCAGTCCTGGACGGCCGCACCGCCCAGCACCAGCGCGGTGACCAGACCCACCGACGAGGCGACGGTGACCACCGAGCCGCCGTGCCCGTCTTGCCCGGGCTGTCCGTCGTGCCCAGGCCCAGCGAGCCCGCGCTCCCGGCCCGGCGACCGACCCGCCTCCACCGTCGCGGCCCCGAGCGACGCCCCGACACCCAGGCCCATCAACGCCCGCCCCGCCACGAGCACGCCCAGACCGGGTGCGACCGCGAGCGCCAGGGCGCCGAGCCCGAGCAGCACGAGGCCGACGAGCATCGCGCGGCGCCCGCCCGTGACGTCGGAGAGGTTCCCCAGCACCAGCAGCGCCAGGATCATCGCTGCCGGGTAGGTGGCGAAGGCCACCGTCGTCTCGAGGGTGCTCAGGTGCCACGCCGAGATGTAGAGCGGGTAGATGAGCGTCGGCGCGGCCGACGCCCAGAGCGCCAGCATCACCACCGCTGCCCCGGCGATGCGGGCCGGGGCCCGCCGTCGGGACGCGCTCACCGGCCGCCCGCCACCGGCGCGCCGAGCTGCGGGTACAGCGCCTCGAGCGGTCCGGACAGCGCCGCTCGCACGTCGCGGCTCACCTGGTCGACCAGCACCTCACGTTCGCCCGCCTCGACCGCGTCCCAGATCGCCGCCACCACGTCCGCTGGGTCGTTCTTCTCCACGTCGAGCCCGGCGATCAGGGGCGTGTCGGTGTAGCCGAGGTGGGCGCCCAGCACCTGGGTCCCCTGCGGCGCCAGCTCCAGCCGCAGCGAGTTGGTCAGCGACCACAGCGCCGCCTTCGACGCGGAGTAGGCGCCGGCGATCCCCAGCCAGCTGAGCACCGACGCCACGTCGACCAGCGCGCCGCCACCGTTGCGGCCCAGCACCGGCGCGAAGGCCTTGGCCACCCGGAGCGCTCCGAACACGTTGGTGGCGAACACCCGCTCGACCTCGCACACGGGCGATCCCAGCAACGACCCGGCGCCGTGGATGCCGGCGTTGTTCACGACGACCGTCACGTCGGTGGCCGCCTGCACCGCTGCGGCGACGCTCTCGTCGTCCGTGACGTCGAGGCGGAGCGGCACTATGCGCGCGTCGTCCCACTGCTGCGGCGACCGCGCCGTGGCGTAGACCCTGGCGGCGCCGCGGGCCAGGGCCTGCGCGACGAACTCCCGTCCGAGGCCGCCCTGCGCGCCCGTCACCAGTACGACCGAGCCCTCGACCTGTGCCATGGTTCCTCCTCGCTGGGTTGGAATTCTGAACCTAACATGCTGAGTCCGGATTCCAAACCGAGATAGGGTGGGCGCATGCTCGGGATCCTGGGAGGCGACGCGCGGTGCCCCGTCGCGCGCTCGCTGGACGTGCTCGGCGAGAAGTGGACGCTGATGGTGGTGCGCGACGCGCTCGCGGGCGCGACCCGCTTCTCCGAGTTCCAGACGTCGTTGGGCCTCCCCCGAGACGTCCTCGCCGACCGCCTCGACACCCTCGTCCAGGCCGGCGTCCTGATTCGCCGGCCCTACAAGCCCGAGTCCGGGCGCACCCGCGACGAGTACGTCCTCACGCCGGCCGGGCAGGAGCTCTCGCTGGTGCTCATGGCGCTGGGCGACTGGGCGAACCGCAACCGGCCGTCGACCGAGCTGTCGAACCTGGAGTTCGTCGAGGCGGCGACCGGGGAGCGCGTCAGGCCGACGGCGATCGCCGGCGAGCGCCCGGTCGCGACGAAGGACGTCATGGCGCGCCGCCGCGCCTGAACGCCACCGCGGGGGTGCCGGTCCCTCAGGACGACCGGCGCCTCACCTGCCCGGGCAAGAGGACGAGCCGGACGACAGACGCGACGGCGAGCAGGGCGAACGCGATCCGGATCCAGACGAGGTCCGGCCGAAGCGCGCCGTACAGCCCGGCGTCTCCGAGGAGCGTCACGGCGGCGGCCTGGTAGCGGCCCCACGCGGCACTGCGATCCGGCGGCAGGCTGTTCGCGCGGACGAACAGCGCGCCGGCGGCGACGAGCGCCACCACGAACACCAGCATGCTCACGCGCACCTGCATCTCCTCGGATCGATGAACAGCGCGGTCATCGGGCCAGGCGCTCCAGCAGTTCGGGGTTCTCTTCGATCAGGTCGGTGATGAGCCGAGACCTCTCAGCGCGGGCAGCGGCTTCTTCCGCCCTGGTGCGCGACGCGTCGTGCTTCATGTTCTGATCCTGTCGGCAAGCGCGACCGCACGACGGCCCATTTGCGTCGCCCATCGGAGAATCGCTGTACGGATGCCCTGGCCACCAGGGAGGATGTGCGCTCGACGACGAGTCGGCCCGGCGGCCGCTCGTCGTTCGTCGTTCGTCGTCCCCCCGTCGTCGCGACCCCCGGGAGGCCCCGCATGATCGCTCTCGAGCTGCTCGTCGTGCTCGGCGCCGTCATCGTGCTCGGCACGGCCGTCGGTCGCCGCACGCGCGTCGCGCCGCCCATCGTCCTGCTGCTGATCGGCGCGGCGCTCGGCGCGGTCCCCGGCCTGCGGGCCGTGCACCTGCCGCCGCAGCTGATGCTGCTCGTGTTCCTGCCGGCGCTCCTGTACTGGGAGTCGCTCACCGTGTCGGTCCGGGAGATCCGGGCCAACCTGCGCGGCATCGTGCTGTCCTCGACGCTGCTGGTGGTGCTGACGGCGTGGGCCGTCGCGGCCGTCGCGCACGCGCTCGGGGTGCCGTGGGGGCCGGCGTGGGTGCTCGGCGCGGCGGTGGCGCCGACGGACGCGACCGCCGTCGGGGCGATGGCGCGCACGCTGCCGCGGCGCACGGTCACCGTGCTGCGCGCCGAGAGCCTGGTGAACGACGGCACCGCGCTGGTGCTCTACGCGGTGGCCGTCGGCGTGACGGTCGGCTCCGACCACCTGGCGGCGGGGCACGTCGCGGGGCTGTTCGCGCTGGCGTACCTGGGCGGGATCGCCGTCGGCGCGCTGGTGGCGTGGCTCGGCGTGCAGGGGCTGCGGCGGGTGGGCGACCCGCTGCTGGGCAACACCGTGACGGTGCTGATCCCGTTCAGCGCCTACCTGCTGGCCGAGCTGGTGCACGCGTCCGGCGTGCTGGCGGTGGTGGTGTGCGGGCTGATCATCAGCCAGGTGGGGCCGCGGCTGGACGGTGCCCTGAGCCGGTCGCAGAGCAACGCCTTCTGGACGCTGACGACGTTCCTGGTCAACGGCGCGCTGTTCGTGCTGATCGGCATCGAGGCGCACTCGGCGGTGCGCAGCCTCGTGTCCACCGACCTGGTGACGGCCCTGGTCGTCGGCGCCGGCGTGTACGCGGTGATCCTGGTCTCGCGGTTCGTCTTCCTCGTCGCCTCGGCCTACGCGATCCGCGCGATCGACCGGCGGCCGTCGCAGCGGCTGCGTCGGGTGACCAACCGGTCGCGGCTGGTCAGCACGGTGGCCGGGTTCCGCGGTGCGGTGTCGTTGGCCGCGGTGCTGGCGGTCCCGACGACGACGGCCTCCGGGGCACCGTTCCCCGACCGCGACCTGCTGGTGTTCGTCACCGCCGGCGTCGTCGCCACCACGCTCGTCGTCCAGGGCCTGGCCCTGCCGCTCGCGGCCCGCTGGGCCCGGCTGCGACCCGACGACGAGGCCCAGGCGGCCGAGCGCCTGCTCGCCGACCGCACCGCGACCGAGGAGGCGCTGTCCGCGATCGCCGAGGTGGCCACCGAGCTGGGCATCGACCGGGAGGTGGCCGACCGGGTGCGCACCGAGTACTTCGACCACCTGCTGCTGCTCATGGCGCGCGGCGCCCCCGGCCCGGAGGCCGAGCCGGCCGAGCGGCGGCAGTCGCAGGACGCCGCACTGCGGCGGGCGCTGCTGGCCCGCAAGCGGGCCACGGTGGTGCGGCTGCGCGACGAGCGGGCGATCGACGACACGGTGCTGCGCCAGGTGCAGGCACGGCTGGACATCGAGGAGCTGCGGCTCGAGCGGGAACAGCTGGCCCTGGACTGAGCGGGCCCTCGCCGACGGGTCGCGCCCCGGAAGAGTGACGCTCGGGACGGTCCGGCCAGAGGTCCGTGGGAGGGCGCCGCACGCGCGGCTAGCCTGAGGCCGCCGCACGGCTGGCTGCGGTGCACCACTGCCGCACGGGGCTGGTGGGGGGCCCGCTTCGAGGAGACCAACGCAGTGGACGACGTCGACAGTGCTCCCCTCGACCCCGCAGCGCTGAGCACGCGTGACGAGCTGGCACGAGCGCTGACGGCGCTGCGCGAGCGACGCGGCGCCACAGTCCGCGACCTCGCCCGCGCCGCCGGCGTCCCCGCCGCCACCGTGAGCGGCTACCTCACCGGCCGCCACGTGCCGCCGCTGGCGGCCACCGAGCAGTTCGTGCAGGTGCTGGCCGCCCTCGGTGTGCCCGACGACGAGGTTCCGGCATGGCTGGTCGCCGTCACCCGGCTGCGGCGAGCACCCGGCCGTCGACCCGTCACCGCGACGGCGCCCTACCGCGGGCTGGCGGCGTACCAGGCCGAGGACGCCGAGCTGTTCTTCGGTCGGGAGGAGCTCACCGAGGCGCTGACCACGCTGGTGCGCGGGGCGCCCACCACCCCGGTGGTGGTGATCGGCTCGTCCGGGTCGGGCAAGTCGTCGCTGCTGCGCGCCGGGCTCGCAGCACGGCTGCGCGCTGACGGCGTCCGCGTGGTGGTCACCGAGCCCGGGGACGACCCCGCGGCCGGCGTGGCCGCGGCCGCCGACGACCTGGCACCCGGCGCCGTGCTGGTGGTCGACCAGGTCGAGGGCGTGTTCGGCCCCGACGTGCCGGCGGCCGTGACGGACCAGGTGTTCGACCGGCTCGAGCAGCTGCACCGCACGGGCGTCACCGTGGTGGTCGGGTTGCGGGGCGACTTCTTCGACACCGTGCTGGGCGTCGAGACCGGCGCCCGGTGGCTGGTGGAGAACCAGTTCCTGGTCGGCCCCCTGCCTGCCGACGCCCTGCGCCGGGTGATCGCCGAGCCGGCTCGTGCGGCGGGCATCGAGGTCGAGCCCGCCCTGGTCGAGGTGCTCGTCTCGGAGGCCACCGGCGGCCCCGGCGCGCGGCTGGAGCCCGGGGCACTGCCGCTGCTCTCGCACGCGCTGTACGCGACCTGGCTGGCCGCGAGCGGTCACCGGCTCGCGCTCGCGCACTACCGGGAGGCCGGTGGTCTCGCGGGGTCGGTCGCGCAGACCGGAGAGGCGGTGCACAAGTCCCTGACCCCGCAGCAGCAGGCCGCCGAGCGGGGCACCCTGCTGCGGCTGGTGCAGGTGCGGGACGGGTTCTCCGACATGCGGCGATCGGTGCGCGCGAGCGCGTTCACCACGCCCGCCGAGCAGCAGGTGGTGGCGGCCTACGTCGAGGCGCGGCTGGTCACCTCCGACCGCGACCACGTGCAGCTCGCCCACGAGTCGCTGCTCACGGCGCTGCCCCGGCTGCGTGGCTGGCTCGAGGAGGATCGCGACGGGCTGCGGCTGCACAACCGGCTGGCCGAGGCGGCGCAGCACTGGGCGGACTCCGACCGGGACCGCGACCTGCTCTACCGGGGCTCCGCGCTCGAGGCGGCCCTGCGCTGGGTGAGCGGCGGCTCGGGGCACACGTTGACGCAGGCCGAACGCGACTTCCTGGACCGCAGCGACGCGGCGGAGGTGGACCGTGCCTCGGGGCGGCGGCGCGCCACGCGCCGGTTGCGCACCCTGGTCGCGGTGCTTGCCGTGCTGGCTCTGAGCACCGGAAGCCTCGCGGCCGTGTCGGTGGTGCAGAGCAGGCGCTCGGCCCGCGCACGGGACGTGGCGGTGTCGCGGCAGCTGGCCGTGACGGCCCAGCAGCTGGCCACCACCGACCCCGCGCTGAGCGGTCAGGTGGCCGTCGCGGCGACTCGCGAGGCCGACACCGTGGATGGCCGGTCCGCCCTGCTCAGCGCCGCGGGCCGCACACCGGTGTCCCGGCTCGCCGCCACGGGCGAGGTGCTCAACTCCGTGGCCACCAGCCCGGACGGCACCTACGTCGCCCTCGCCGGCGAGGGCGGCCACCTGCTCCTGTGGTCCACGGGCACCGATCCCCACCAGCTCGCCGCCCTGCCGACACCGGGCAGCCGGTACCACGCGGCCTTCACCGCCGACGGCTCTCGGCTGGCCACGGCGGGTGCGAAGGGTGCGCTGGAGGTGTGGGACGTCAGCGACCCCGCCCACCCCGCGGTGGTCCCGGTCGCAGCGGCGGCCACCACCGCGACGTTCTACGGCGTGGCCCTCAGCGGTGACGGCACGGCCCTGGCGGCCGCCGCGTCCGACGGCACGGTGCAGCTGTGGCGAGCCGCGGACGGCAGCTACCAGCTCGCCGGCACCGTCCACGCCTTCACCGGCAGCGTCCAGGCCGTCACCCTCGACCGGACGGGCGCCGTGCTCGCCGCCGGTGGGTCGGACGGCCTGCTCGGGCTGTGGGACGTGCGCACCCCGGCACAACCGGCACCGCTCGGCACACCGGTGAGCTCGGCGGCGGGCAAGATCACGTCGCTCGACCTGAGTCCGGACGGCCGCACCCTCGCCGTCGGGGCGGCCGACGACGCCGTGCACCTGTGGGACGTCAGCTCCCCCGCTGCCGCGGTGGCGGGCCTGAAGCTGGTCGGCCCGGCATCGTGGGTGAACTCCGTGCGGTTCGACGCGACCGGCACGCAGCTCGCGGCCGCCAGCTCCGACAAGCACCTGTGGGTGTGGAGCACCGCCACCGGCGCCGTCACCGCGTCGCTGGCGCATCCCACCACGCTGATCTCGGCGGACTGGAACCACGACGGCAGCAGGCTGTACTCGGGGGGCGCCGACGGGCTGCTGCGCGAGTGGACCTACCCCGGCGACGTGCTGGGCGGGCTCGCCGGTGCCCCCGGGCAGGCCGTGTTCAGCCAGCACCTGCTGGCGACCGCCACCAAGGACGGCGTGCGGCTGTGGGACGTCGGCGACCCGACGCATCCGGCGCTGCTGAGCCTGTCAGCGTTCCCCGGCAAGGCGCGCCTCGACGGCTCGGTCGCCGTCTCGGCCGCCCTGCACCTCCTCGTCGCCGGCGACACCACGGGCGGGCTCAGCTTCTGGGACATCGCCGACACCGCCCAACCTCGGTACCTCAGCTCGGTCCAGGCGCACGACGACTGGATCGACTCGGTCGCCTTCGACCCCACCGGCACCCGGCTCGCCGCGAGCTCCGACGACCGCTCGGTGACCTTCTGGGACCTGACCGCCGGCGTGCCCTCCTCGCCGACGGCACGCCTGAGCCACCTCGACAGCCAGGGCACGTACGTGAACAGCGTGGCGTTCTCGCCGGACTCGCGCACCGTCGCAGCCGCCGTGCTCAGCGGTCGCGTGATGCTGATCGACGTGACCGACCTGGCCAACCCCGCTCCGGTCGGTGCACCGCTGACGGGCCCGAAGGGCTACGTGTACTCCGCTGCCTTCAGCCCCGACGGGCGCACGCTCGCCGCCAGCGGCGACGACAGCTCCATCTGGTTGTGGGACGTGCGGGACAGGACGCGTCCGGAGGCGCTCGGCACGCCGCTGCTCTGGGCCGACGGGCACGCCATGACCGTGCGGTTCAGCCCGGACGGGCACTACCTGGGCGCAGGGATGACGGACGGCACCGTCCGGCTGTGGGACGTCGCGGATCCTCGCGCGCCACGACGGTTCGCCACCCTCGACGGCGTGCCGGGCAACGTCTTCGGGGTGGACTTCTCGCCCGACAGCGGTTACGTGAGCGCCGCGGGCGTCGACAAGACGGTCCGGATCTGGCCCCTCTCGCTCGCCGGGGCACGCGGGACGATCTGCGCGGCGGCCGGGCGCGGTCTGGCGATGAGTTCTGCGGAATGGACCAAAACGGTCGATGGTGTGACACAACCGACGCTCTGCCCGTAGCCCGGAACTGCCGGGAATTCGCCGTACAAGGTCGTACGGTGCGCTGCATTGTTCGGCCCTGCCGCGCTGTGCCGTACTTCTCCTGCGGCACGCAGAGATCGTGCTGCGCGCCTGGCTGCAGGCCTCGTCCGCCCGGGGGTCGGGTCACGAGGCCCGCACGAGCCGCTCGCGGTGCGCGCCACGCGACCGCCGTCGGGTCGGTGGGGACGGCTGCGCGCAGGGGGAACCGCAGCCGTCCCCGGTGGCCCGGTGCGACCCGCAGGGGGGGTCGCACCGGCCCGCCGGGCCGGCTGCCCGACCGGCGGACCCCGCGCCCCGCCGGTCCGCCGTCGACGGCCCGGTGGCCGGGTTCCGCGGCACGGTCGCCCTGGACTGAGGCGGCGCCGGACGAACGGCTACGGGCAGGCCCGCGGCTGCCGATGGTCTGGGCGAAGGCTCGCCAACGGAGACGAGCCGCTCCTCGTGAGGAGGACCTCCACATGCCAGTGCCAGCGCGCCAGGACCCGAGGTGGCAAGCGCTCGTCGAGCACCCCGAAGCCCACACGTACAGCTTTCTCGCGCTACGCATCCTGATGCAGCGCATCGCGCGCAACTCGCCCCTCGCCCCGGCCGCCCGCGCCGCGGCGATCGAGGAGGTGCAGGCGCTCTTCACCAAGAACGAGCGGCTGGTCGCAGCCGACATCCAGTCCATCTTCGGCTGACCCGCCAGCCCCTCATCCGCAAGGAGAGACCATGCCAGGAAAGCTGCTCACCGTCGCCGAGGCCTCCGACGCGATCACCGCAGGCGCGGCCGTGCTCGTCGCCGGCGACGAGTCGCTGCTGCGTCAGCTGCCGCAGGGCCGTTGGATCGGCGGGACCATCCCCTACTTCATGACCGACGCCGGCGGCCAGGTCAACCGCGAGCTCGTCTACGTCGACACGCTGCCCGAGCAGGTCACGGACGTCCGCGTGCGCCGCTGCTCCGCCGCCGAGCTCGACGGCCTCACGTCCGACGCGTTCGACAACGGGTTCAGCGTGATCATCGTCCCGGCCGGCAGCCCCGCCCACAGCCGGTACGCCGCCGAGGCGCCGGAGCTGCCCGGGCTGTTCGACCGCCCGGTGGTCGGCTGGGTCTCCGGCGTGCACCTCGACGACCTGGGCACCGCGAGCGCCAAGGTGTTCGCCGGCTCGGGCACGGACGTCAGCGGCGACGACGCCGTGGTGCTGCACGCAGCCCTGCCCGACGGGGTGCTGGCCAGCGCCGAGATCGTCAACCTGTTCCGGCAGGGCGACGGCGCCACGCTGACGTTCGACTCGACAGGCTTCTCGCAGGACAAGGTGCTGGTGGACGGCGTGCCGCGGGTCTTCTCGGAGTACCTGCAGGAGATCGGCCACGACGTGCGGCTGCCGCTGGTGGCGGACTACTTCGGGGCGATGATCAACGTCTCGTTCCAGTCCGTGCCCGACGACGGCGGCACGGTGGACCTGTACGCGCCGGTGTTCTCCGGCATCGAGTACAAGCTCGCGGCGCCGATCGGTGACTACGTCGGCGACTTCGTCTCGCACCTGCCGGCGAGCTCGGTGACGCCCACCTTCTCCTGCAACTGCATCCTCAACTTCCTGTACTCGGAGCTCGAGGGCAAGCGCACGGGCGACATCGTCGGGCCCATCACCTTCGGCGAGATCGCCTACCAGCTGCTCAACCAGACGCTGGTGTACCTGGAGCTGCACGACTGACGTCCGCGCTGCACAGGATCTGTGCACACGTGTTGTGCATAGATCCTGTGCAGACGTACCGTGCGTGCATGGCCCCCGCCGAGCAGACCCCGCAGACCCCGCAGACCACGCAGACCACGTTCCGCCTGGACGCCGCGGCCCTGAAGGTCCTCGCCCACCCCCTGCGCTCCCGCCTGCTGTCGGCCCTGCGCCGCGGCGGTCCGGCTACCGCCACCGACCTGGCCACAGCCCTGACCACCAACACGGGCGCCACCTCGTACCACCTGCGCAAGCTCGAGTCGGTGGGGCTCGTGGCGGACACCGGCGAGGGTGAGGGCAAGCGGCGGCTGTGGCGCGCGGCCACCGACGCCAACGAGTGGAACGCCAGCGACTTCGCCGGTGACGAGGACGCGCAGACGGCCCTCGGCTGGCTGGTGCGCGACTACAGCCGGCACCTGGGGCAGCAGTTCGAGCAGTGGCTCGACGTCGAGGCGGACTGGCCGCTGCCGTGGCGGGACGCCGCCGGGCTCAGCGACCAGCTGATCGTGGCGACGGCGGAGCAGGCGCAGGCGCTCAAGACGGAGCTCGAGCAGCTGCTGGCCCGGTACCGGCAGATCGGCGCCGGACACCCCGACGCCCGGCGCCTGGCCGTGTACTCGGTGCTGTTCCCGGTGGACCTCGACGAGCGTCCGGACGACGCATGACGGGCGCCGGTGCCACTCGCCAGCACCCCCCGGTGACGGCAGCCACCGCCCGCCGCACGGTGCTGCTGCTGACGGCCACCCGCTGGTTCCCCGTCGGGCTGACCATCGGCGTCACCACGCTGCTCACGCTGCAGCGCGGCATGAGCGTCGCCCAGCTGGGCGTGATCCTGTCGATGCAGGGGTTCGTGGTGCTGGGCCTCGAGCTGCCGACCGGCGGCCTGGCCGATGCCGTCGGACGGCGTCCGGTGCTGCTGGCCGCCTCGCTGGTCGGGGTCGCCTCGGGGCTCGTCTTCATCAACGCCCGCACGTTCGGCGCCTTCGTCGTCGCGCTGGCGCTGCAGGGCGTGTTCCGCGCCCTCGACTCCGGCCCGCTCGAGGCCTGGTACGTCGACACGGCCCGCGCCGACGACCCCGACGTGCGGGTGGAACCGACGCTTGCGCACGCCGGAACCGTGCTGGGGGTCGCCATCGCCGCCGGTGCCCTGCTGTCCGGCGGCCTGGTCGCCTGGCACCCGGTGGCGTCGATGCCGGCCCTGGCGCTGCCGTACTGGCTCGCCCTCGGGTTCCAGGTGGTCAACGTGGTGGCCATCGCGGTGCGGATGCACGAGCACCGGCCGCACACGGCCGCCGCGGGCCGCCGATCGCGCGTCCGCGACGCGCTGCAATCGGCAGCCGGCGCCCCGAGCACCGTGCTGAGCGGAGTGCGCGTGATGGCCGCCTCCCCGGTGCTGCGCGCGCTGGTGCTGGTCGAGGTGTTCTGGGCGACGGCGATGATCGGCTTCGAGACGCTGTTCCCCGTCCGGCTGGCGGAGCTGGCGGGCGGTCAGACGAGGGCCGGCGCCCTGATGGGGCCCGTGTCCGCCGCCGCGTGGGGACTGTTCGCGGTCGGCTCGGCACTCGCGGCGCGGGCCAGCCGGCGGATCGGCGTCGCCTGGACGGCGCTGCTGGCACGGGTGCTCAACGGTGCGCTCGTGGTGCTGATGGGGCTGATGGCGGGGCCGATCGGCCTGGTCACGGCGTTCCTGCTGACGTACACCGTGCACGGTGCCGCCGGGCCGATGCACTCCACGCTGCTGCACCGGGAGGCGGGTGCCGGCACCCGCACCACCGTGCTGTCGATGAACTCGATGGTGTCCGGCGGCGCGTACACGCTGGGGCTGCTGGTGCTCGGTCCACTGGCGGAGCACGACGGTACGCCCGTGGCCATCGTCGTCGCCGGGGCCTTCAGCATCCTGGGCGCCGCCCTGTACTGGCCGGCCCTGCGGCACGAGCGTGCGACCCACGCGTCGGCGCAGGTCACCACGGCGGCCCCGGCGGACGTGTAAGCGGGCCGCTCCCGGTCCGTCACGCAGGGCTTGACAGCGCTCCCACAGCGCACGACCGTTGCACGCACAGCCGGTCCGAGCACTGCATCCACCACACCGGCTGCGACAACGGAGTCCACCGCCGACGCACCGACGCATCGGCCTCAGCAGTGTGGGAGCGCTCTCATGGCTCGACCAGCACGGAAGCTCGTCTCTCTGGCGGCAGCCGCCGCCCTCGTCCTGCTCACCGCCGGCGCCGCCGACGCCCACGGCCTGCCCGGGGCGGCGGGCAACCCGCTGCAGCCCGGCGCCCGGCTGTTCGTCAACCCGCACAGCACCACCGTCGACGCGATGCACCACCTCACCGGCACCGCCCGTGCCGACGCCGCGCTCCTGGCGCGCTACCCCAGCGCCACGTGGTTCACCGACGGCACGCCTCGGGCCGTCCAGAACGACGTCGCCAAGGTGGTCCGCGAGGCCTCCAAGCAGCACAGCGTCCCCGTGCTCGTCGCCTACTACCTGCCCAACCGCGACTGCGGCCAGTACTCCGCGGGCGGCGCCCAGAGCACCGCGCAGTACGAGGCGTGGATCGACGGGCTGGCCCGCGGCATCGGCAACGCGCCCGCCGCCGTGATCCTCGAGCCCGACGGCCTGGGCCTGATCCCCAACTACGTCAGCCGGCTCGACGGCTCGACGAACTGCTCCATCACCGGCGCCAACCCGGCCGACCGGTTCACCCAGCTCAACTACGCCGTCGACGCGTTGAAGGCGCACTCCCGCACGGCCGTCTACCTCGACGCGACGCACACCGCCTGGCAGAACATCGGCGAGTCCGCCCAGCGGCTGCTGATGGCCGGCGTGCAGCGGGCCGACGGGTTCTTCGTCAACGCGTCCAACTACCAGCTCTCACCGAACCTCGCCGCGTACGGGCGCTGGGTGTCCTCCTGCATCGCGCTGGCCGAGCGGGACAGCGCCGCCGATCCCACCGCGTACGCGTTCAACGACAACTGCGGCAACCAGTACTGGAACGGCGGTCCGGCCACCAGCTGGGCCGGCACCGGCATGGACAACGCGCAGGTGTGGCGCAACGAGCCGTGCAGCGGCAACGCGGCCGACCTGAAGTGGAACACCGTCGGCATCGACTCCCGCTACGCCGCCGCGCTCGGTAGCACGCAGCCGACGACGCACTTCGTCATCGACACCAGCCGCAACGGGCAGGGGCCGTGGACCGGCGGCACGCAGTACTCGGACAAGCAGGACTGGTGCAACCCTCCGGGCCGCGGCCTGGGCATGGTCCCGACGACGACCACCGGCACCCCGCTGCTCGACGCGTACCTGTGGATCAAGGTGCCCGGTGAGTCCGACGGCCAGTGCAGCCGCGGCACCGGCGGCACCACCGACCCGGAGTGGGGCGGCATCGTCGACCCCGCCGCGGGCGCGTGGTTCGCGGCGCAGGCGCGCCAGCTGATCGCGCTGGCCAACCCGCCGCTGGCGTAGGCGCAGTTCGCACAGAGGTCCACTGGCCTCGCAGCGCAGGACGGCCGACGGCCGCCGCTCCCCGCCCTCCGCGGGAGGCGGCGGCCGTCGAGGCGTCAGCGTGCGGTGACGCCTCCCACTGCTGCCGCCGGGGGTCGGCAGCGCAGCAGCTCCAGGTCTGCAGCACCCGACACCTCGACGGCGCCTGCCGAGTGCGGGACCAGGAGCGTCTGCCCTGGTCGCAGCGGCACGACGGAGCCGTCGTCCGGCCGCAGCGCGCCCTGACCGGCGACGATCACGACGACCGCGAACCCCGGATCCCAGCTCACCGGCCCACGGGACCGGTCGGCGCGGAAGAACTCCGCGGCAGCGGGCAGCAGTGGCCCGACGGTGGAGGCGTCGGCACCGCGCAGCGCCTCGACCTCGTCCGCCGACCAGGCGCGCCGGTCGACGGCCGCGAGCGCCGTGCCGAACCCGAGCCCGAGGTGGCCGAGCGCGGCGCCGTCGATCCGGAAGCCGTCCCACTCCATGAGGATCGAGAGGTCGGTCGGCTCTTGGAGCTCCACCACGAAGGCGCCCTCGCCGATCGCGTGCGGCAGCCCGGCCGGCACCAGCACGGCGTCACCGGCTCGCAGCCGCAGCGTGTGCATCGCACCGAGCATCGCGGCGGTGTCCTGGTGCTGCACCCAGCCGGCCAGCTCGTCGTCGGACACGTCCCGGGCGAACGCCAGGTGCACGTCGGCCGGCTCGAGGGCGATCCACGCCTCGGTCTTGCCGTGCGCCAGGCCCAGGTGCGCCGCGGCGAACTCCCGGTCGGGGTGCGCGTGCACCGGCAGCCGCTCGCCCGCGTCGAGCAGCTTGACCAGCAGGGCGGTGTCCGACCCGAACCGCCGGACGTGGTCCTCGCCGAGCCACGCCACGGGGTCGGCGGCGACGGCATCGCGCAGCAGCCACCCGTCGGGCAGCCGGGTCAGCCCCAGGTCACGCTCGCCGAACAGCGGGGTGACCGAACCGACCCAGTCCTCCGGCACGTGGTCGCCTTCGGCCGCGGCGCCCCGGAAGGCGCGGATGCGCGCGCCCCCGGCGTAGAAGCGGTCCGCCGGCTGGTTCGCGGCGAGCTCCACCACGGTCATCTGCCCTGCTCCTCCTGTCGAGGCTCGTCTCCCGGCACCGGGCGCAGGCCCACGCTGACCCCCGTCTCCCACTCCGCACCGGGCTCCAGCACGGGTGCGCCCGCGGCCCACCCGTCCCGCTCCGGCCCGAACAGGGGTGCGTTGGACGGTTCGACGCCCAGCACCCACGCCCGCTCGGCCAGCCAGGCCCAGGTGTTCAGCCGGGGCAGCGTGGCGACGGGCCACTCGACCACCACCTCGACGCCGGCGCCCGTGCCGGTCAGCACCGCACTGGCCCGCTCGCCGGTGGTGGTGGGCCCACGGTGCTCCGCGACCACCGGCTCGAGGCCGACGGCGGGGCTCGGCAGCTCGAGCGGGTGGCGGCCCGCCGGCAGCGGCTCGCGCGTGACGTGGTCGCGGTAGGGCACGCGCAGGCGCGCACCCGGACGCAGCAGCGGTGCGCCGAGGTTGACGTGGTACAGCAGCGGGACGCCGACGGGCCGGTCGCCGACGTTGCGGACGACATCGCGCACCTGCACCCAGGGCGTCCCGGTGGGCACCACGACGTGGCGCTCGACGACGATGCGCGCACCGCCCAACGACGTGTGCGCCACGCTGCCGCTGACGTGCACCTCGAGCGCCGAGGCGGTCCGCTCCCGCCACCACCGCACCTCGTAGGCGGACGTCAGGTGGTGGGTGCCGTGCTGACCGGAGCCGGCGCGCGGCTCACCGATGTTGTCCGGCCCGCAGGTGGCCAGCAGCCCGCCGCGGAACCGCTCCTCCCAGCCCCGGCCCGGGCCGGGGTCCACCGGGTTCGGCGACCGCCAGGCGACCGGCACGCCGCCCCACCACACGGGGCCGAGGTCCAGCCCTCGGTCCGGCAGCACGTCCACGGCCAGCCCGCCGGCTGCCCGCACCACGAGCACCCGCTCACCACCGGCCCGCGTCACCTCGTCGACCGAGGCGACCGCGTCCGGCAGCGACACCATCCCGCTGTCGAGCAGCGCCGCCGCGTCCACCGGATCGGTCGGCCCGCTCATCCCCGCACCACCGCGGCGATCAGGCCGCCGACGAAGGTGTCGCCCAGCCCGATCGTCGTCGGCCGCGGTACGTCCAGGTCGAGCGCCGGGACGACGCAGACCTCCTCGCCCAGCAGCGCCTCGAGCCCCGCCGCGAACCGGGCGCCGGCGGCGTTGACCGGCCCGGCGCCCACCACGTCGTAGTCGGCGGCGGTGAAGTCGTCGCCCAGCGCGTACCGGGCGCCCGCCATCGTGACGCCGCCGCGCAGCGCGTCCCGCCACTCGCGGCTGCGAGGCCCGTACGTCAGCGCCCAGCACCCGCTGTGCACCAGCAGCGTGCGGGCCGGCACCACCTGGTGCAGCGCCCGCAGGTGACCCACCATCGCGGGTGCGTCGAGCAGGTCCACCTGCTGCCCGACGTACGCCTGCATCTCGTCCTCGTTCATCCCGTACAGGTCCACCGCGTCCAGCAGCCGTTCGCGGACCAGGGCACTGAGCGCCGGCACGTGGAAGCCGGCGTCCTCGTAGACCACCAGCGCGCCGGGCGGCAGGTGCCGCATGTGGCGGCGCAGGTCGTCCAGCCGCTCGGCGAGCATGTCCGCGTCGCGGATGGTGTTGAACCCCGAGACGAGGAACACGTCGGCCTCGGCCAGCACGGCGCCCAGCTCCTCGCTGAGCAGCAGCTCCGCGTTCGGCGGGTCGTTGGTGTAGATCAGCCGGTTGGGCCGCGGCGCCCGTAGCAGGTCCGGTCCCAGCTTCACGGTGGCGCCGGCGGGGTACTGCACGATCAGGTGCGGGTCCGTCGAGTCCTGCTCGGCGCTGCACACGTAGGCGACGTCCGTCGGCAGCAGCCGCCGCACGTGGTCGTCGATGCTGACCAGGTGCACCGTGCTCGGCAGGTCGAGCTTCGCCATCGCGATCGCCGCCCGCACGCACGTGCCGCCCAGCGTGATGCGGGTGTCGAACCGGGCGGCGAACCGCTCGACGACGGCGGAGGAGGCGACGTACCGCTCTCCCCCACCGCCGTCGCGCAGGAACGCGAGGACCGTCCGCACCAGGTCGCGCTCCGAGTCGATGGGCAGCAGCCGGTCGAGCTCGTCAGCCGCGATCCCGTACGCCTCGGCGAGCGCCTGCACGGTCGGGTCGTCCCACGTGACCTCGTAGTCGACCGTGCCGCCGAGGCCCAGAACCGCGTTCTTCATGGCTCAGTACAACCTCAGAACAGCAGAGCCTTGCCGGCGGCGTCGAACAGGTCGATCTTCTCCGCCGCGGTGACCTTCATCGCCGCGATGCTCGGCGGCTGGATCGTGTTGGGCTCGCGCACCGTCGGGTCGGCCAGCACCTCGCGCATCCTGCGGTGGTAGCTCGCCTTGATGTCGCTGGAGATGTTGATCTTGTTGATGCCCAGCTTCACGGCCTGCGCGATCTCGTCGTCGGGGTTGTTCGACCCGCCGTGCAGCACCAGCGGCACGCCGACCTTGGCCTTGATCGCCTGCAGCAGGTCGAGCTTCAGCGCCGGCTTCATCCAGTCCGGGTACAGGCCGTGGCACGTGCCGATCGCGATGGCCAGGCTGTCCACGCCGGTCGCCTCGACGAACGCGACCGCGTCGTCCGGGTCGGTGTAGATGATCGTGTCCGAACCGTCCTCGGCCTCGGCATCCATCTTGCCGATGGTGCCCAGCTCGCCCTCGACGGACAGCCCGACGGCGTGCGCGGCCTCGACCACCTTGCGGGTGATCGCGACGTTCTCGTCGAACGGCAGGGCCGAGGCGTCGATCATCGTCGAGGTGAAGCCCGCCTGGATTCCGGTGAGCACCTGCTCGTAGGTGGCGCCGTGGTCGAGGTGGATCGCGACGGGGATGTGCGTGCGGTGCGCCGTCGCGATGATCGACGGCAGCAGGTCGACCCCGATGTGGCTGAGCTCGTCCGGGTGGATCGCGACGATCAGCGGCGCCTCCTTCTCCTCGCTGATCTCGACGATGCCCTTGTACATCGCCCAGTCGCTGATGTTGAACGCCGGGACCGCGAAGCTGTTCGCGTCCGCGACCGCCAGGATGTCCTTGCCACTCACCAACATGTTCGGTTCTCGCTTCCTTGTCTTTTCGAACGGTCCGGCGGTCAGAGCTTCACGGCACCGGCGGTCATCCCGCCGATGAAGAAGCGCTGGAAGAAGAGGAAGAGCAGCAGCACCGGGACGGCGCCGAGCACGCTCATCGCCATCATCTGGTTCCACTCGTAGGAGTGCTGGCCCATGAGCAGCTGGATGCCGATCGGAACGGTCCGCATCTGGTTGGTCTTGGTCAGCGTGAGGGCGAACAGGTACTCGTTCCACGCGATCATGAACGTGTAGATGCCCACCGAGACGATTCCGGGGACGGCGATCGGCACGAGGATCCGCCACAGGGCACCGAAACCGCTCGCCCCGTCGACCTTGCACGCCTCGTCCAGCTCACGCGGCAGCGTGTTGAAATAGCCGGTCAGCATGATGATCGCGTACGGCAGCGTGAACACCATGTACGTGAGGATCAGACCCTGGTAGGTGTTGTACATCTTCAGCGCCACGACCAGCCCGAAATAGGGGATCAACAGCGTGATGGGCGGCACCGCCTGCACGCTGATCACCACCATGTTGAGCACCCGCTTGAACGGGAACTCGTACCGGCTGAACGCGTAGGCGGCCAGGATGCCGACCAGCAGGGTCAGTGCGGTGACGCTGAGGGCCACGACGTAGCTGTTGCCGAAGTACCGCAGCTTGGTCGGGTCGGTGAAGATCTCCTTGTACGCCTGCAGCGTGAAGCCGCTGACCAGCCTGGGTGGCGTGGCGAAGATCGCGACGTTCGGCTTGAACGAGTTGGACAGCATCCACAGCACCGGGAAGCCGGCGAACAGCCCGCCGGCCACCAGACCGAGCAGAAGGAACGCGCGCTGGGTGTTCTCCCGGCGACGCTTGGCCGTGCTCGCCATGTCAGTCCCTCGCCTTCTGGTGCCGCACGTAGAAGAACGCGAGCGTCATCGACAGCAGCAGGATGATCACCGCGCTGGTGCTGGCCTGCGCGAACTGGTACCGGCTGAATGCGAGCTTGTAGGTGAACGTGCTCAGCATCTCGGTGACGTTGATGGGGCCGCCGCCGGTGGTCATCCAGATCAGCGCGAACTGCTGCGTGGTCCAGATGAAGTCCAGCAGCGCCATGCTGATGATGATCGGGCGCAGCTGCGGCAGCGTGACGCTGCGGAACTTCTGCAGCGGACCGGCGCCGTCGACCGTCGCCGCCTCGTACAGCTCCTTGGGAATCCCCTGCAGGCCGGCCAGCAGGCTGACCATGAAGAACGGATATCCGGACCACACGTTGATGAAGGTCACCGCGTGCAGGGCGATCTCCGGTGACGCCAGCCACTCGACGTTCTTGTGGATCAGGCCCACGACGGTCAGCAGGTAGTTCACCACCCCGCTGGGGTCCAGCAGCATCCGCCACAGCACCGCGATGATCGCCACGGTGAACAGCCACGGGAGCACGTACACCATGCGGAACAGCGCCTTGGTGCGGTTGCCCAGCAGCGGGCTGTTCAGCATCATCGCGAAGCCCAGTCCGAGCAGCAGGTGCGCCACCACGCTCACGCCGGTGAAGTACAGGGTGTTCTTCACGGCGGTGAAGAACACCGGGTTGGTGAGCACCTTCACGTAGTTCTTCAGGCCGACGAACACCGGGTTCGGGTTGGTGATGACGTTGTCCTGGAACGAGTAGCCGATCACCATCGCGATCGGTAGGAACATCAGGACGACCAGCAGCACGACGGTCGGTGCCAGGTACCCGTACGGCGTCAGCCGGCGCCGCAGCACCGGCCAGTGCGCCCGGCGGCGGACCGCCGGCGCGGCGTCCGGCACCGCGTGCGTCGTGTGCGTGAGTGCAGACAACTGGAGGACCTCCTTCGGTGCGGTCCGCACCGGGACCCGTGCCACGTTCCCGGTGCGGACCGCCAGAGCTCGGGGACTAGAACTCGCCGACCCACTTGGCCTGGGCGTTCTTCAGCGCGTCGTCCACGGACTGCTTGCCGTCGAGCGTGCTCTGCAGCTGCTCGCCGAAGTCACGCATCAGCTGCTCGGAGACCGGCAGACCCACGAACTCGTTCGCCGGGGTGCCCTGCTTGTAGATCTCGAAGGCGGACTTGAACAGCGGGTCGCTGTTGGAGAAGTCCGGCGTCGAGCCCGTGTTCCCCGGGAAGGCGTTGGCCAGGGTGGACATCTTGGAGTTGACGTCCTTGCTCAGCAGGTACGAGACGAGCTTGAACGCCTCGGCCTTGTGCTTGCTGTTCTGCGCGATGCCGATGCCCCACGAGGCGTACGGGATGCCGCGCTTGCCCGAGTACCCGTCAGCAGCCGGGATGGCCGAGATGCTGAACTTGAGGTTCGGGTTCTCCTTGCGGATCAGGTTGATGTGAGCGAGCGAGTCGATCATCATCCCGACGCGGCCGTTGGTGAACTGCTCGACCTTGTCCTGCTCCTTCATGGTGAAGGATCCGGGGGCGATGACCTTGGCGTCCCACAGGTCCTTGACGAACTGCGTCCCGGCCTTCACGTCGGAGTTGGTCAGGTCGGGCTTGCCGTCCTTGAGCATCGAGCCGCCGGACGCCCAGACCCACGACATGACGTCGTTCTGCACGCCGTTGGGCGCGTCGAGCGACAGCGGGAGCACCCACCCGGAGGCGGCACCGCCGGCCGTGATCTTCTTGGCCGCGTCCATGAACTGCGTGCGGGTCGACGGAGGTGCGGTGACCCCCGCCTTGCTCAGCAGGTCGTCGTTGGTGAACAGCGGGTAGACGAAGTTGAGCACCGGGATCATGTAGGTCGAGCCGTCGAGCTTGACCTGGCTGACCAGCTGGCTCTCGTCGTAGCCGTTCTGCTTCATCAGCGCCGACAGGTCCGCGATGGCGCCCTGCTTCTTGAAGTCGCTCACCCACGCACCGTCGAGGCCGACGACGTCCGACATGGTGCCCGATGCGGCCCCGGCGACCACCTGCTCCTTGGTCGAGGCGTACGGACCGCTGAGCAGCTTCACCTCGATGTTCGGGTTCTGCTTGGTGAAGTCGTCCATGAGGCCCTTGAGCGCGCCCGCGGGCAGCTCCGGCTCCCACCACTGGGCGAACTCGAGCGTGACCTTCCCGCCGCTGTCGCCGCTGGACGCCGACGTGCTGGACGACGAGCCGCTGCTGCAGCCGGCCGTCACCGCGAGCGCCGCTACGCCGAGGACCGCCACAGCGGCCCGAACTGCATGAGCACCGTTGCTCATCTCGCTCCTCTCTGAGACCTGCGAGATCGTGCGCCTCGATGCGCACTTCTGCGTGTTCGTGCACGCTAACGCAGCGTCGCTCCGGCGCGCAAGGGCTGCTGGACGCTCGCTCATCACAATCCGGGGTGGGAGCGCGTGCACGCATGCGGTGGAGGCTTGCGGTTATGTGCTACTACTTGCACATGTCCGCTTCAGCATCCGAGGGGGTCGCGACGCGGCGACTGCCTGCCGGCCGCAAGGCCGAGCTCGCCGCCTACGTGGCGGAGGCCGGTGAGGTGACCGTCGCGCGCCTCGCGGAGCACTTCGACGTCTCGCCGGACACCATCCGCCGGGACCTCGACCAGCTGGACGCCGACGGCGTGCTGATCCGCACCCACGGCGGCGCCGTCAGCCTCACCGCGAACCCGCGCCCGGACACCGGCCTCGACGTGCGCCTGCGCCTGCGGGCCGACGCCAAGGAGGTGATCGGCCAGCTCGCCGCCACGCTGGTCGAGGACAACGCCGCCCTCATGGTCAACGGCGGCACCACCACGCTTGCGCTCGCCCGGCACCTGCGGGACCGCCGCGACCTGACGATCGCCACCAACAGCCTGCGGCTGCCGGCCGAGATCTCCCCGCAGTCCATCCGCGACCTGTACGTGTTCGGCGGCTCGGTGCGGCTGACCGCCCAGGCGACCGTCGGTCCGGTCGGCATCCCCATGTCGGTGTCCGGCGGCGACCTCGACATCCGCTGCGACCTGGCGTTCATCGGCGTCGGAGCGGTCTCGGCGGACAGCGGGTACTCCACCAGCAACCTGTCCGAGGCGTCGATGATGGCGGAGATGATGCGCCGGGCGTCCCGCGTGGCGGTGCTCGCCGACTCCTCGAAGTTCGGCCGCCGCCTGTTCGCCCAGATCGCCGAGCTGGACCGCGCCGACTACCTGATCACCGAGGTGGCGCCGCCGGAGGCGCTCCAGGACGCGCTCGACCGTTCCGGCGTGCGGGTGCTGCACCCGGGCTCGGTCGACCTGGCGGTCCACGCACCCACGACCGAGGACTGACCGCCGGACCCCCGCACCTCCTCGGCCGGTGCGGGCCGCGCGGCTGGCGCGGCAGTCGGCCCCTCGGCGTCCGCGGCGTTACGGTGCTCGCTGGCACGCCGGCCCGGCTCTGTCGCTCACCGTGGAGCGCTCGGTGGCTGCCGGCAGCGTGCGAGAAGGGCCGAGAAGGGCAGAGCCGTGGACGACCCGACGACGGTCCTGGTGGTCACCCCCAGCCTGGGCGGCCACTACTTCGGCCAGCTGCTGGCCGGCGTCACCCGGCAGGTGAGCCTGGCGGGTGGACGGGTCGTCGTGGTCGAGACGCTGCCCGAGTCCGCGCCGCGGGACGAGGCCGGCGAGCCGGGCGACTTCTCCATCCCCGTCGCCTGGTCGCACGTGCGCGGCGTCGTCTCCATCACCACCGCGGCCGGCGCGGAGTACCTGCGGCGGCTGCGCGAGACCGGACGGCCCGTGGTGCTCTCGAGCACGCTGATGCCGGACTTCCAGGCGCCTGCGGCGATGCCGGACAACCACGGCGGGGTCGTGGCCGCCGTGGAGCACCTGGTCGGGCACGGGCACACCCGCATCGGCTTCGTGGGCAACTTCGCCCAGCAGGACATCCGCGACCGGTACGAGGCGTACCGGCAGGCGCTGGCCGCGAACGGCCTGGAGCTCGACCCCGCCCTCGTCCTGCGCGCCCCGAACAACGGGGAGACCGGCGGGGACGAGGCCGCCCGTCTGCTGCTCGCCACCGACGCCCGTCCCACCGCGCTGATGGTCGCCACCGATCGCAACGCCCTCGGCCTGATGCGCCGGCTGACCGCCGCCGGGATGGTGCTGCCGGACGAGCTGGCGATCATCGGCTTCGACAACATCGAGGCGGGCGCCTTCGCCGTGCCCGCCCTGTCCACCGTCGACCAGCGCTTCGACGAGGTGGGGGCGCTGGCCGCCACGCTGGTGCTCGCGGCGATCCGTGGTGAGCAGGTGCCGAGCGAGGTGTTCACGCCGCCGGTGGGTGCCCTGACGCTGCGGGCGTCCTGCGGCTGCTCCGCGGAGCCGCGGCCACGTGGTGCCACGCCGGCCGAGCAGTCCGCCGGCCCGGCTCCGCGCGCCCGGCTCGAGCGTGCGCTGACCGCCGTGCTGCTCGGCGACGAGAGCCGCATCGCACCCGTCCGGACGGCGGTCCGGGCCGCGGTGGGTGCCGTCGAGCGGATGCTGACGTCCGCGGGGTCCGCCACCGAGGCCGAGGTGGACGTGCTGGTCCTCCTGGTGCGCAGCCTGACGTCCCGGCCGGACGCGCTGCGGCGCGTCATCGAGGCGGTGTCGCGGTACGCGTCGGAGGTCGTCGTCTCCCCCGTGCAGGTCTCCGCCTGGGGCACGGTCGCCACCGCGCTGTGGCGGCTGCAGGCCAGCGCCCTGCTGCGTCAGGTCGAGGAGACCGAGGACGCGATGGCCGAGCAGTACGTCGTCGACGCCGCCCTCCTCGACACCACCCAGACCGACCCGCGCACGCTCGGCTGGCTCGCCGGCACCCACGTCCGGGCGGCCGTCCTGGCGCTGCGCGTCGACGAGCGGTCCGACCAGCTGCTCGACGTGGTCGGCGCGTACGACGCCGGCGGCACCCTGGCGCACCACGTCGGCACGCGCACCGCGGTCGAGTCTTTCCCCCCGACCGAGCTGCTGGACCTGCTGCACGACGACCGCGAGATCTGCGTCGTCGTCCCGGTGCGCACCACCACCCACGACTGGGGGCTGCTCGCCCTCGTCGGTGCCGTGGACTCGGCGTCGACGCGCGAGACGTACCAGCACTGGGCCGGGCTGCTGTGCACGGCCCTCGAGTCCCGCCGGCTGCAGGAGGAGGTCCGCCGCAGCTCCCTGCACGACGCGCTGTCCGGCCTGCCCAACCGGCGGCTGTTCCTGGAGCGGCTGACCGCGGCGATCGACCGCCGCGAGCGCACCGGGACCCCGTTCGCGGTGCTGTTCCTCGACCTGGACGGCTTCAAGCTGATCAACGACGCCCTGGGGCACCGGGCGGGCGACCGGGTGCTGGCGGCCGTGGGCGACCGGATCCGTCGCGAGCTGCGCTCGGTGGACACCGGGGCGCGGTTCGGCGGCGACGAGTTCGCGGTGCTGCTGCACGACACGGGCCCCGAGGGGGCGCTCCGCGTCGCGCAGCGGGTGCAGGCGGTGCTGGCCGAGAGGCTGGACCTGGACGGGGCCGACGTCGCCGTGCGGGCGAGCATCGGCATCGCCACCGGCAGCATCGGCCAGGAGTCGGCCGAAGACGTGCTGCGCGACGCCGACGCCGCGATGTACCGCGCCAAGTCGCGGGAACCGGGCGCGGTGGCCTTCTTCGACGACGCGATGCGCGCGCACGTCGTCCGGCACCAGCACCTGCACGCCGAGGTCCGCAGGGCGCTCGCCGAGCACCAGTTCGAGGTGTTCTACCAGCCGATCGTCAACCTGACGTCCCACCGCACCGACCGGTTCGAGGCCCTGGTCCGGTGGCACCACCCCGAACGCGGCGTGGTGCTTCCCGACGAGTTCCTGCCGGTGATGGAGGAGACGGGGCTGATCGTCCAGCTGGGCCACTGGGTGCTGGCCGAGGTGTGCCGGCAGCTGGCCGAGTGGGGTCCCGACGTGGTGAACGTGGCGGTCAACCTGTCCGACCGGCAGTTCTGGCACCGCGGGCTGCTGCCCCGTGTGCTGGACGCGCTGTCCCGCAACGGCCTGACCCCGGACCGGCTCACCCTCGAGGTGACCGAGGGGGTGCTGATGCGCCGCCCCGAGGTCGCCCTGCACCTGATGCAGGAGCTGCACGACGCGGGCCTGCGCCTGCACATCGACGACTTCGGCACCGGCTACTCCTCGCTGGAGACCCTGCACCGCTTCCCCGTCGACGCGTTCAAGATCGACCGGTCGTTCATCCGCGGGCTCGCCTCCGGCGACCGCAGCACCGAGCTGATCACCGCGCTCGTGGACCTCGGCCGGTCGCTCGGGGTGGCCGTGGTGGCCGAGGGGGTCGAGACGGACGACCAGCTCGAGTTCCTGCAGCGGATCGGCTGCGTCACCGGTCAGGGGTACCTGTTCATGCCGGCCGTCACCGGCGCGCAGGCCGGTGCGCTCCTCGGCCGGGACCTCGCCGAGCCGGCGCACCCCGAGCAGCCGTAGCCCTGTGCTGCCCCGTCAGCGCAGCGGGTACCAGCGGGCCCCGAACCGGCGGGTGGTCCGGCTCGACTCCACGACCACCAGCTCGTCGATCCGGCGCACCACGGCGCGTCCGACGTCGGACGCCTCCTGGTCGTCCGGCGCCTCGAACCGCACCACCACCAGCGCCTGACCCCGGCGGATCTCGACGGTCCCGGCCTCGACCGCCGTCAGCGCCCGCGCCGTGTCGACCGCCGTCGGCAGCACGTCCGCGGGGTCGACCCCGCGGTGCAGCGCGCCCAGCGCCATGGTCACGCGGTACGACGGCATCGCCGCGCAGCCTACGGCGCCGCAGGAACGGCCTCGTTACGAGCCCCAGGACGGCCCGCCGGTCGGCAGGATGGTCACGCCCGCACCGCACCGGGTCCGTCGGGACGGCCCCGTCGACCCGGCGCTGCCGATCGCCGAGGAGAACCCGTGCCCACGCCCGTCCGCGCCGCCCATGCCGCCGAGCTGCGCGGCCTGAGCCCCGCCGCCGTGCGCGAGTACCTGAGCAGCCGCTCCGGGCTGCCGGGTCCTCGCGCCAACCTCGAGCTGATGCAGGCGTTCGCCGACGTCGCGGCGCCCGCGCTGATCCACGAGCTCAGCGGCGACGACGACGTGTACCTGCGCTGCTGCGGCACGGTCGGCCTGGGCCGGCTGTACCTGGAGGGCGACGACGACGAGCGCGCGGCGGTGCGCGACCGGCTCACCCGGCTGGCCGGCGACGAGTCGTGGCGCGTACGGGAGGCGACCGCCATGGCGGCGCAGCGGATCGGTGACGGCGACCCGGCCGCCGTCCGGACGATCGCCGGTGCCTGGGCGTCCGACCCGGACCCGCTCGTGGCACGCGCCGGCATCGCCGCTCTGTGCGAGCCGCGACTGCTGCGCGACCCGCTCACCGCCACGGCCGCCCTGGCGGCCTGCGCCGCCGCGACCGGCACGCTGCAGGCCGTGCCGGCCGAGGACCGGCGCACGGAGCCCGTTCGCGTGCTGCGACAGGCGCTCGGCTACTGCTGGAGCGTCGCCGTGGTCGGCGATCCCGCCGCCGGGCTGCCCGCCTTCGAGGAGCTGCGCCGACACGCGGCGGACGACGCCGACCTGACGTGGGTCGTCACGTCCAACCTCGGCAAGCACCGGCTCCGACGCCTGCTCGACTGACGGGCTGACGCCGCACGGCCCGGCGGCTGCGCCCAGCCGGTCAGCCTCTGCGGTCAGGCTCTGGGTCAGGCTCTGCGGTCCACCGTCGTCCCGCCGCCCGGCTGCACACGGCGTTCCTCCCTGCTGACCAGCTCGGGGGGCAGCAGCGCCGCCACCACCGCCACGGCACCGACCACCAGGGCGGACGCACCGCTGCCGATGCCGCTGACCTGCGACAGCGCGTAGCCGAGGGCCAGCGTCACCGCCACGGCACCGACCGAGATCGCCGTCACACGGGTGCGCCGGCCCTCCGGCAGGCGACGCCGCACGGTCACCAGCACCAGCACCAGCCACCCGATGCCGGCGACTCCCGCCGCCACCATGAACCCCGCCAGCACGGCGACCAGTCCCGCCCAGTCGCTGCTCGACGCGACGCCGGCCAGCAGGGCGGCCAGCCCGCCGAGCGCCACGGCGACGAGCCCCACCACCAGCAGCCCGACCACCCAGAAGCCCACCACCGACCGCGGCCGGGCGGCCGGCGGCGCACTGGTCCCGGCCGCGACGACGGTCGGCGCCTGAGCGGCATCGGCGCCGACGGGTGCCGGCAGCGCCGGTGCGGTGGGGTTCACGGGGGCGGCAGCATCGTCGGGCACGGCCCCGCCTGCGGGCGTCTGCTCGTCGGACGTCATGCGCCGGACCTTAGCCCCGGCTCGCGCACCGGCGATGCCGCCGTGCGAGTATCGAGCGCATGACTGCCGAGCCGACCGCCGCGCCCTCGTCCCAGTTCCCCGTCCCGCCGCTGCCCAACGCCGACGACACGGCCCTGTGGGTGGAGCGCACGGGCCACCGTCGCTACACCGGCCGCAGCTCGCGCGGCGCGGAGGTGCTGATCGGCTCGGTCGGTGACGAGGGCTGCTTCAGCCCGGGCGAGCTGCTGAAGATCGCGCTCGCCGGCTGCGCCGGGCTGTCGATCGACAACGCGGCGTCCCGCCGGCTCGGCGAGGACGTGCCGGTGACGATCACGGTCGGCGGCCTGGGCGACGAGGCGGAGGACCGCTACCCCGCCCTGGCGGACGACGTGCGGATCGACCTGTCGGGCCTGGACGAGGCCACGCGCGAGCGGCTGCTCGTGGTGATGCGCCGCGCGATCGACGAGCACTGCACGGTGGGCCGCACGCTGAAGGCGAGTGCCCAGGTGACCACCACCATCAACGGGGCCGGCTGATGGTCGCCCCCGTCGAGAAGCTGCTCGACAAGGCCGTCGCCATCCCGTCGGCCACCATCCACGCGCACGTGCAGAAGGTCCGGTCCCGCAACCCGCACGCCACGCCGGAGCAGGTGGTGCGGCTGCTGGAGAAGGAGTACCTGGCCGTCGTGCAGATCGCGGGAGGGGCCGTGGGGGCCGTCGCCGCGGCACCCGCGGTGGGCACCGGCACGGCGCTCGCGCTGACGGTGAGCGACGTGGCGACGTTCTTCGGCGCCTCGGCGGCGTTCGCCCTGGCCGTCGCCTCGGTGCACGGCATCGACGTCGCGGACACCGACCGACGCAAGGCGCTGCTGCTCGCGTCGATCCTCGGCGAGTCCGGGGCGGCCGCCGTGCAGGACGCCGCCGGCATCGGCTCGGTGCGGGTGGCGCGCTCGCTGCTGACCCGGATGCCGCTCGCGACGGTGCGGAAGGTGAACTCGACGCTGACGCGGCGGATGATCCGGCGGCAGGTCGCCAAGCAGGGCGGGCTGGCGCTGGGCCGACTCGCCCCGTTCGGCATCGGCCTGGCGATCGGCGTCGCCGGTGGGCGGGCGCTGGCGCACACCGTCATCGACGGGTCGCGCATCGCGTTCGGCCCCGCGCCGGCGGTGTTCCCGGAGATGCTGGTGATCGCCCCGACGGCACCGCAGATCGAGCGTCGCTGAACGGTCGGGGTCGCGGCCCTCACGACCGCACGTGCCGCCGGCCCCGGCTCACCAGCGGGAGTGCACGTGCTCCCGGATACGCTCGTCGTACACGTCCCGCAGCGCGTCGAGCGTCGCGGCGCTGAGCGGCGGCACGTCGGCCGCCCGCGCGTTCGCCTTGGCCTGCGCAGGGGTCCGTGCACCGGGGATCACGACGGAGACGCCGGGCTGGTCGATCACCCAGCGCAGCGCCAGCTGGGCGGTCGTCGCGCTCGGCGGCGTCAGCGCCGCGACCTCGCGGGCCGCCGCCACCCCGACCTCGTAGGGCACGCCGGAGAACGTCTCGCCGACGTCGAACGCCTCGCCGTGCCGGTTGTAGCTGCGGTGGTCCGTCGGCGCGAACTGCGTCTGCTCGTCGTACCGGCCGGACAGCAGGCCGGAGGCCAGCGGCACGCGGGCGATGATGCCCACCCCGGCCTCGGCGGCCGCCGGCAGCACCCGCTCGAGCGGCTTGCGACGGAACACGTTGAGGATGATCTGCACCGAGGCGACGTTGGGCCGGGCGATCGCCGCGAGCGCCTCCTCGACCGTCTCCACCGAGACGCCGTACGCGGCGATCCGCTTCTCCTCGACCAGCGCGTCCAGGTCGTCGTACGTCTGGTCGCGCAGCAGCACCTCGGTGGGCGGGCAGTGCAGCTGCACCAGGTCGAGGGTGTCCGTACGCAGGTTCTCGCGGGAACGGTCGGTCCAGCGGCGGTACGCGTCGAGCGTGTAGGCGCCGGCGACGTGCGGGTTGGCGCGCCGGCCCATCTTGGTGGCCACCGTCAGCCCGGAGGAGGCACCGCCGCGGCTCGCGACGAACCGCCCGACCAGCCGCTCGGACCGCCCGTCGCCGTACACGTCCGCCGTGTCCAGCATCGTCACACCGGAGTCCACCGCGGCGGCGAGCACGCCGAGCGCGACGTCCTCGCCGACCTCGCCCCAGTCACCGCCGAGCTGCCAGCAGCCCAGCCCCACCACGGACACGTCGCGGCCGGTGCGGCCCAGGACCCGGTGCTCCATGCGGGCGACCCTACCCCGGGCGAAGATCGGTGCATGGAGCGCGAAGCGGTGGTGACCAGGCGCATGCCGGGGTCGGCCCAGCAGGTGTGGGACGCGGTGACGGATGCGCGCAACCACGCCCGGTGGATCCCGATGACCCGGGTGCGCACCGACGGGCCGCCGCGGGTCGGCGGCCGCATCGAGGCGGTGTCCGGGCCGGGTGCACGGCACGGGGGCCCCGGGGTGGTCGACCGGATGCGGATCGACAGGTACGACCCGCCGGAGGCCGGCCGGCCCGGCATCGCCGTCTACCGCAAGGTCGGCCCGGTGATGCACGGCAGCGCGACCATCGTCGTCGTCCCCGACGGTCCGCACGGCGCCGTGGTGCGCTGGTCGGAGCGGGTGCACCTGGTGGGACCCCTGCCGCACGTCTGGACGGCGGCGCTGCTGGCGCCCGTGTTCGACGCCATGCTCCGCCTCGCGCTCTCCCGCGCCGCTCGCACAACGGATCGCCGCTCCGAGGCGTGATCACGCAACGGATCCACTGCGGACGGCAACCGAATGGCACCGGCATTCGTGCAGACCGCCTCGTACCCTCGAGTGGACCCGCGACGAGGCGGCCCGCCTGACCGCAGCGCGGGACCGGCACCCGGCCCGCACCGACCCGCCGAGGAGACCCATGACGACGCACGCGCCCGGAGCCACCGCCCGCCGCTACCTGATGTGCGAGCCCACGTACTACACGGTCTCCTACGAGATCAACCCGTGGATGCACAAGGACCAGCCGACGGAGACGGCGCTCGCGGTGCAGCAGTGGCGGCGCCTGCGGGACACGTACCTCGACCTGGGCCACACCGTCGAGCAGATCGACCCGATCCCCGGCCTGCCGGACATGGTCTACGCCGCCAACGGCGCGACCGTCGTCGACGGCATCGTCTACTCCGCACGGTTCCGCTACCCCGAGCGCCAGCCGGAGGGCCCGGCGTACCAGAAGTGGTTCGCCGACCGGGGGTTCGTCACCCACACCGCCGCCCGGATCAACGAGGGCGAGGGCGACATGCTGGTCGCCGGCCGGCTGGTCCTGGCCGGCACCGGGTTCCGCACCGAGCGGGCGGCGCACGCCGAGGCGCAGGAGCTGTTCGGCCACCCGGTGATCTCGCTCGAGCTGGTGGACCCGCACTACTACCACCTCGACACGGCGCTGGCCGTGATCTCCTCCGACCCCGACGACCCGCAGGTGGCGTACTTCCCGGCGGCGTTCTCCGCCGGGTCGCGTGCCGTGCTGGAGCAGCTGTTCCCGGACGCGCTGCTGGCGACGGAGCGGGACGCGCAGGCCCTCGGCCTCAACATCGTGTCCGACGGGCAGCACGTGGTGCACGCCCCCGGTGCCGTCGACCTGGCCGCGAAGCTGCGCGAGCGCGGGTACGACACGATCGCGGTCGACACCTCCGAGCTGCTCAAGGGCGGCGGCGGTGCCAAGTGCTGCACGCTGGAGATCCGCTCCTGACCGACGGCCGCCTGACCGAGGAGCCCGCATGGACACCGTCGTGACCGGCCGCTCCGCCGCGAGCTCCCTGGCGCCCAACTACCACCCGCTGCCCGTCACCCTGGCCACCGGCGAGGGGTCCTGGGTGACCGACGTCGACGGGCACCGCTACCTCGACCTGCTCGCGGCCTACTCGGCGCTGAACTTCGGCCACCGGCACCCGGCGCTGGTCGCCGCGGCGCACCACCAGCTCGACCGGCTCACCCTCACGTCGCGGGCGTTCGGCCACGAGCTGCTCGAGCCGTTCGCCCGCGCGGTGGCGGACCTGATCGGACCCCTGCTCGCCGAGCCCGACCCGCTGGTGCTGCCGATGAACACCGGCGCCGAGGCGGTGGAGACGGCGATCAAGGCCGCCCGCAAGTGGGGGTACGAGGCGCGCGGGGTGCCCGACGGGCGGGCGACGATCGTCGTCGCGGAGGGCAACTTCCACGGGCGGACGACGACGATCGTGTCGTTCTCCGACGACCCCGACGCCCGACGCGGCTTCGGGCCGTACACGCCGGGGTTCCGGCTGGTGCCGTACGGCGACGCGTCCGCGCTGGTCGAGGCGATCGACGACACCACGGTCGCCGTGCTCCTCGAGCCCGTCCAGGGCGAGCAGGGCGTGGTGGTCCCGCCCGACGACTACCTGCCCGCGGTGCGGGCGGCGTGCACGGCGCGCGGCGTGCTGCTGGTCGCCGACGAGGTGCAGTCGGGGCTGGGCCGCACCGGCAGCACCCTGGCGTGCGAGCGCTGGGGTGTCCGGCCGGACCTGGTCACGCTCGGCAAGGCGCTCGGCGGGGGGATCGTGCCGGTGTCCGCGGTGGTCGGCCGGTCCGACGTGCTCGGGGTGCTGACGGCCGGCACGCACGGGTCGACGTTCGGCGGCAACCCGATGGCGTGCGCCGTGGGGCTCGCGGTGGTGGAGCTGCTGTCCACGGGCGACCTGCAGCGGCGGGCGCTGACGCTCGGTCAGGTGCTGCGCGACCGCCTCGACGCACTCGTGGCCGACGGCCTGCTGGCGCGCGTGCGGACCATCGGGCTGTGGGCGGGTCTGGACGTGGACGCCTCCCGCGCCGGCGGTCCGGCGACCGGCCGCGAGCTCGCCGAACGGCTGCTGGCGCGGGGCGTGCTGGCGAAGGACACCCACGGCGCGACGATCCGTCTCGCGCCGCCGCTGACCATCACCGACCAGGACCTGCACCTGGCGCTGGACCGGCTCGCGGACGCGCTCCGCTGAGCCCGTGGTGGGCGGCCGCAGGGCTCGCGGCCGCCCACCACGTCATCACGCGCGCGGCGCGGCTGCGGCTCGACCGCGCGTCCGGGGGGCGTCGCGTCCGCGTCGGGCGCGGTCCGGCGTCAGTTGAACTTCACCGCGCCGTAGAGCCAGCCACCGTCGAGCGCCCCGCCGACCGCCATGCTGGAGACGTCGGTGCGCAGCATCTGGGCGTTGTGCGACGGCGAGCGGGACCAGGCGCCGACCAGGGCGGACGCGCTGCCGTTGCTGATGCAGCCGACGATGTTGTCGAACCCGGAGTGCCAGATGCCGCCGGCGTCCGCCATGTCGAGCGCGTGCCCGACGAGCGTCCCGGACCGTGACACCGACAGTGCCGGGAGCCCGTTGCTCGCGCGGTAGGCGTTGATCGCCGCACCGATCGCCCCGACGGACGACTCCGCACCGGGGGTGCCCACCGGGGCACCGGGGCAGACCAGGCCGCCCGCCGGGATGGCCATCGGACCGGCCGACGGCGCCTGCGGAGCGCTCGCCGCCGGGGCCGAGCTGCGCACCGTCCGCGTGCTGCGCGTCCACTGCTGGGCCGCCTGCTGCGCCGCCGCCTGTGCCGCCGCCTGCGCCGCCGCAGCCTGCTCGGCGGCCACCCGTGCGGCGTCCGCGGCCTGCCAGGCCTGCTCGGCGTCCGCGACGGCCTTGTCCTGACCGGCCAGCCCGCTGGCCCCGGCGCGGAGCGCGGCGAGGCTCACCGGCTGGCCGCCCAGGATCGCGGAGACGGAGACGATGCCGCTCTGCAGCGGGGCGCGCAGGTCGTCACCGACGTGCGGTGCGGCCGCCAGCGTGCCGTTGGCGTGCGTCAGGGCCGTGGTGGTCGCCGTGACGGCCGCCGCCCGTGCTGCGGCCAGCTCTGCCGATCCCGCGGTGGACACGTCGTCGCGGGCGTCCGTGTCCCCCGCGAGGGCCGTCAGCGCCTGCGCCGTCCGCGCCTGTGCGGCGTGCTGCTGCTCGGCCGCATCGGCCCGCTGCTGCTGCACCACCGTGCCGGCCACCACCAGGACGGCGACGGCACCGAACCCGACCAGCATCGTCGCGGTCCGCCGGCGGGGCGCCCCGACGGGCCCCTCCGGACCGCTGCGCTGGGTGGGCACCCGGCCGAGCGTGCCGGGAGCGGCGTACCGCTGCGGGACGCCCGTGGGGCGCACCCTGGTCCCGGCCGCCCCCTCGGAACGCTGCGTGTCCACCGCGTCCACCGTGCACCTCCCGCTCGCGAGTCAAAGGCCACCAATAACGGCCTCATCGCCGATTGTGCTGGTTATCGGCGCATTCGCTACGGGACCAAAGGAATTCCATCGGTGTAGTTCGTGTGATTTCGACCGCTTTTTCTGGTACCGAATCGGACATTCTTCACATGTAGGGAGGAATGGTGTCGGCCCGAACGGATCTGCCTCCGCGCGCCCGGCGAGGATCATGGGGCCGTGCACGACGACCGCCCGCACCCCATGGACGCCCTCGACGCCGCGATCGTGCGGGAGCTGGCGCTCGACGCCCGCGCCACCTACGCACAGGTCGGCCACGCCGTCGCGCTGTCCGCACCCGCCGTCAAGCGCAGGGTGGACCGGCTCCGGGACGAGGGCGTGATCCGGGGCTACACCGTCCGGCTCGACCCCGCGGCGCTCGGCTGGCAGACGGAGGCCTTCGTCGAGCTGTTCTGCCACGGCAGCACCAGCCCGGCGACCATGCAGGCCGCGATCGAGCAGTACCCGGAGGTGATGGCGGCCAGCACCGTCACCGGTGACGTCGACGTGGTGCTCCAGGTGCGCGCGCGGGACATGCGGCACCTCGAACGCGTCGTCGAGCGGCTCGCCGCCGAGCCGTTCGTGGCGCGCACCCGCTCGACGATCGTCCTGTCGGCTCTCGTGCGTCGGCCGGAGGTGCCGCCGGCCCCGACCGAGTGACGCAGCCTCCGGCCTACTGACGAAAGGGCCGACTGACGAGAGGTCAGCCCGAGGGACGCGGGGTCAGGCCGCGGCCTGCTCGACGTCCACTCCCTTGGTCACCACCAGCACGGGGCACTGCGCGTGGTGCAGCACCGCCTGGCTGGTGGAGCCGAGCAGCAGCCCGGTGAAGCCACCCCGCCCTCGCGAGCCCACCACCAGGAGGTCCGCCTCGCCGGACATCCCGGTCAGCACGGCGGCGCCCGTGCCGTCCAGCACGCGGCGCTCGATCGTCAGCCCCTGCGCCTCGTCCGCCACCCGCTCGAGCACCAGCGCCAACGACTCCTCGATGTCTGCCAGCACCGCACGGTGGTCGACCGGCTCGGGCAGCCAGGCCAGCACCCCCGTGACCGTGTTCACCGGCACGGCGGACACCACCACCACGGTCGCCTGCCACCGGCGGGCCTCCCGCAGGGCGCAGCGCAGCGCCAGCTCGGACTGCGGGGAGCCGTCGACACCGACCATCACGCGGCGCACAGGCGTCACGGGAGGGACCGGTGCGTCCGTCGGCTCCTGCGCGCCCCGGGCCGCCCGGAGCGGCACCACCACCGTGGGGCACTTGGCGTGCGCGGGCAGCGCCGAGGAGACGGTGCCGAGCAGCCGCTCGGCGAACCCGCCACCACCTCGGGTGCCGACCACCACCAGGCCGACCTCACGGGACTCGTCCACGAGCACCGCGGTGGCGTCGCCCACCGCCACGTGGCTGGTGACGGGCAGGCCGGAGCCGGCGACCCGGGCGAGCGCCTCGGTCAGCACCGCCTCCGCACCGGCGCGGATCGCCGAGTCGTCCAGAGCGGCGTACCCGCCGTCCAACGAGGCCGCCGCGAACGAGGGCAGCGCATAGCTGCACACCAGCCGCAGCCCCCACTGCCGCACCCGTGCCTCCTGCGTCGCCCAGTCCAGGGCGTGCAACGCAGCGTCCGATCCGTCCAGGCCCACCAGGATCACGTTCTCGTGCGACATGATCGGTACCTCCTTCAGCCCATCGTGGCACGCCCTTGACGCAACGATGGGATGAACCGGCTCAGCGACTGGTTCGCGCCGACGTCAGGTCATCGGCGGCCCATGCTGCTGGTCCACCGGTGCCCCGCTCAGGCTGCGAGGTAGCGGCTCCACACCGGCTCGGCCCGGACGGCTGCCGCACCGAAGGCGACCGACCACCGCGGCGCGCGAGGGGTGAACCGCAGCTCCCAGCCCAGCTCGTGCAGCAGGTGGTCGGCCTTGCGGTGGTTGCAGCGGACGCAGGCCGCAACCACGTTGCCCCACTCGTGCCGACCGCCGCGCGACCGCGGCAGCACGTGGTCCACGGTGTCCGCTCCCCCGCCGCAGTACGCGCAGCGGTGGTCGTCGCGCTGCAGCACCGTGCGCCGGGTGGGCGGCACGGGCCGGCGGGTCGGCACGTGGACGTACCGCGTCAGCGACAGGACCACCGGCAGGGGGATCGCCGCCCGCTCCGAGTGCAGCAGCCGACCCTCCGACTCCAGCACGGTCGCCTTGCCGGTCATCACCAGCACGACCGCCCGGTGCAGGCTCACCACGCACAGCGGCTCCCCGCTGGCGTTCAGCAGCAGCGCCCGTGGGAGCGAGGCTCCGGTGCCGTGGGCGCCCGCGGGCTGCGGGGCTCCTGCAGGCACCTCATCGAGGGGTCCGGTCGTCAGCACGGCGTTCTCCTGACCTTCGCGGTCGGACCGGCTGGCTGCCGGCCCGTGACTTCAGGCAACTCGCGTGGTGCGGACCCAGGGTAACCGTCGTGGTCCAGCCGAATGTGCGACGAGGCCCCGACCGGGTCGGTCGGGGCCTCGTCGTGAAGCGGTGCCGGCGTGCCGGCGGGTGATCAGGGACGTCCGATCAGGACACCCGGATGAACACCGGGGCGCTCTGCCAGATGGCGCGGAACTGGACCGAGCCACCCGGGCGGGGGGCGTCGATCTCCATGTCACCGCCCGCGTAGATCGCGATGTGGCCGGGCGAGTAGATCAGGTCACCGGGCTGCGCGTTGGCGCGCGAGACGACCGTGCCGGCGCTGCGCTGAGCCTCGGCGGTGCGCGGCAGGCTGATGCCGAGCTGCGCATAGACGTACTGCGTGAAGCCGGAGCAGTCGAAGCCCGACGGCGTGGTGCCCCCGTAGACGTACGGGACGCCCACGTAGCGAGCGGCGATCTGCAGCACGGCGCTGCCCGCGACGCTCGGAGGCGCCGCGACGATCGCAGCAGCGCGGACGGTGGAGCGCGAGACGGTCGCCGTGCGGCTGGTGGCGGTGGTCTTCACCGGCGCCTTCACGACCGGTGCCGGCTTGACGGCGGTGACGTCGTCGACGTCCAGGGTCCAGGTGGCCTGGTCAGGCGCCGTCACCACGGGGGCGGCGTCGAGAGCGGCGCGAGCGGCCTCCGTCAGCGTCGAGGTGTCGACCGAGGCGAGGCCCGAGGCGTCGTTGGGCTCGGCCATCGCCGGCGCAGCGCCCAGAACCGAGACGACGAGCCCCGAAGACGCAGCGACCACCGCGGTGCGACGGCCGACGACGGCCATCTGCGCGGTGGCGGTGGAGGCGAGCTGGGTGAGGGGAGTGGACGGACGGCGTGCGGCCCGGTGCCGGGCGCGAACAGTGCTCTGGGACAACAGGTGTGCCTCTCCGTGCGCCTGCGAGGTCAGCTGTCGGGTTCGGGTGGGAGAACACCCGGCCGTGCGCACGATCCGAGGACCGTCCGCCCGGCTTCACCCCAAGGACACCGTCACCGGTGCCCACGATTTGGGTCCCCCGCCCCTGCCGGCGAGTAGTACGGAACCTCGATCGGCGGCAGGGTTCGGCGTTCCGCTCGAGGGCTTCTCGGAGGAGGGTTCCGGGAAGCAGGACGAACGTACCCGACGGTTCCGGCGATTGTCACGCTCCGGTCACGACGATGTCGTGAAGAAGTCGGACGAGTGACCGGGACGCAGGAGGCGCACGGGACGAAGGTCATGCCCTCACCCGTTCGGCCCAGCGCATCGCCGCAGGTCAGAGGCGACCCACAGCGGAAGCCGAGCGGGCCCGCTGCGCACCCGGCACGCAGTCCGGGCGCCATGGTGTGGTTCAGGACACGGACACGAAGATGTGTCGGGCCACGTCGTCGGGCAGGTCCAGCACCACACCCGACCCCGGCACGCCCACCGTCACCACGCCCTCGCCGCGCTCCACGTCCACCCGTGCGCCGGGCGTCACACCGGCGTCCGAGAGCCGCGCGAGCAGCTCGGTGTCCACCTGCAGGGGCTCGGCGATCCGGGCGACGACCACCTGGGCGGCCGCCGTGGGGACGCCCTCGCCCGCGAGAGGCGCGACGTCGTCCAGGAACCCCACGCCGGTGGGCCGCTCGCCGATCTCGTCCAGACCCGGGATCGGGTTGCCGTAGGGGTCGAACCGCGGGTGCTCCAGCAGCGCGGCGAGCCGCCGCTCCACCTGCTCGCTCATCACGTGCTCCCAGCGGCACGCCTCCTCGTGGACGTGCGGCCAGTCCAGGCCGATCACGTCCGTCAGCAGCCGCTCGGCGAGCCGGTGCTTGCGCATCACGCGGGTGGCTCGTGCCATCCCCTGCGGGGTGAGCTCGAGGTGCCGGTCCCCGCTGAGCACCACCAGACCGTCCCGCTCCATCCGCGCCACGGTCTGCGAGACGGTGGGGCCGGAGTGCCCGAGCCGCTCGGCGATCCGGGCGCGCAACGGCGGGATGCCCTCCTCGACCAGCTCGTAGATGGTCTTGAGGTACATCTCGGTGGTGTCGATCAGGTCGGTCACGGCACGCCTCCCCATGCATCGTCGGGCCGCGCGCCCGCGTGACCAGGGTAGTTGGTCACACCGACGAGCCGCGGGGCCGACCGCCTATCCTCGGCGTCGTGGCCACCGCTCCCGACCTGCACATCCCCGCCGACCTGCTGCCCCGGGACGGACGGTTCGGCTGCGGCCCGTCCAAGGTCCGGCCCGAGCAGGTGGCCGCGCTCGCCGCGGTGGGCGGCTCTCTGCTCGGCACGTCGCACCGGCAGAAGCCGGTCCGAGCGCTCGTCGGGCGGGTGCGCGCGGGGCTGACCGCGCTGTTCGACGCGCCCGACGGGTACGAGGTGGTGCTCGGCAACGGCGGCACCAACGCGTTCTGGGCGATGGCGACGGCCTGCCTGGTGGACCACCGCGCGGCGCACGCCTCGTTCGGCGAGTTCGGCGCCAAGTTCGTCACCTCGACGTCCCGCGCCCCCTTCCTGGCCGAGCCGCACGTGGTGACGGCCGAGCCCGGCTCGATGGTGGTGCCGGAGCACGTGGACGGCGTCGACGTGTACGCGTGGCCGCACAACGAGACCTCCACCGGTGCGATGGCGCCGGTGCGCCGGGTGGCCGGCTCCCACGAGCAGGGTGCCCTGGTCCTCGTCGACGCGACGTCCGGCGCCGGCGCGCTACCGGTGGACCTGCGGCAGACGGACGTCTACTACTTCGCGCCGCAGAAGGTGTTCGCCTCCGACGGCGGCCTGTGGCTGGCCGTCGTCTCGACCGCCGCCGTCGAGCGCGCCGCCCGGATCGAGACCGGCGACCGCTGGATCCCCGAGTTCCTCTCGTTCAGCGCCGCGGTGACCAACTCCCGGCTGGACCAGACCCTGAACACCCCCGCCGTGGCGACGCTGGTGCTGCTCGCCGAGCAGCTGGACTGGATGCTCGAGCACGGAGGACTGGAGTGGGCCGCGGCACGCAGCGCCACGTCCGCCGGGCACCTGTACTCGTGGGCGGAGTCGCGCGACTGGGCGAGCCCGTTCGTCGCCGACGCAGCCGCGAGGTCCACCGTGGTGGGCACGGTGGACCTCGCGGCGGACGTGCAGGCGGACACGGTGGCGGCGGTGCTCCGTGCCCACGGCATCGTGGACACCGAGCCCTACCGCCGCCTTGGTCGCAACCAGCTGCGGATCGGCATGTTCCCGGCGGTGGAGCCCGACGACGTGCTGGCCCTCACCGCCTGCATCGACTACGTGGTCGAGCGCCTCGTCTGACGCGCCTGGCGGTGCATCGCCGCCCGGATCACCAGCAGCAGCGTGCCGAGCAGCACCAGCCCGGCACCGCCGAAGGCGTACGGGGCCACGTCGGAACCGGTGGCGGCCAGCACGGCCGACCGCACGGACGAGGTCGGCGTGACGTCCTCGGCCGCGAGGACCGCCGAGTTCACCGGGTCGCACGCGCCGGCGACGGCCGGGTAGCTCACCGTCGCGACGGTGGACGGGTTGACCTCGAAACGCACCTCGACGGGCTGCCGGGCCCAGTCGAAGGCGTCACCGCGGGTCCAGCTGCCGTCGGACTGCTGCGTCCAGCCGGGCCAGTCGACGATCGTGCCCTTGTTGTCCAGGACGGCGCCCGGCCACAGGAGCGTGCCGTTGAGCGGCTGGTCGGTGAGCACGACGTCCGTGCCGCCGGGGTGCACCCAGGTGATGGTCGCCGTGGTGACGGTGGTGCCCATCTCCTCGAGCGAGTACTTCAGCAGCGGCACGTCGTTCACGCAGACCGGGTTGACGTGCGCGGTGAGCTGGCACACGCCGGGAGCGGCGTAGCCAGGACGGTCGGTCGGGCACGGCGTCCCCGACGGCCCCGGCTCGGTGGGCAGAGTGCTGGCTCCTGCCGGTCCGGCGACGAACAGACCGACGAGGAGCGCCATGATGACGATCAGTCCGCGTCGCGCGTGCGTGGTCATGGTGTGCCGCCCTGGCTCGACAATGGGTATCAACCGGACAATCTTCGCGCAACGGACACGATCCGTGTGGGTGCAATCCGCCCCTCGACCGGGTGATTTGTGCTAGATGGACCGCGCTCAGGACGGGCAGGTGGCGGTGACCAGGCCGCCCGACGCCACCGTGGGCGTCGCCCAGACCTGCACCGCGCCGTGCCGCACCGGCACCTGCACCCGGTAGGTCGCGCTCTGCCCGGGTGCCAGGACGCTCGAGACGACCTGCACCTGCCGCCCGGCCTGCTGCGCGGCGAGCCCGGACACCACCGCGTCGTCGCCCAGGCGGAGCGACGGCAGCGCCGCACCCTGGGCGGCGTACACCGTCAGGTCCGTGACCAGTGACCCCGGGGCGAACCCGGTGGCGCGCCCGGCGGTCTCCCGTGGCCACGACGCCACGTCGGCCGGCGGGTCGTAGGTCAGGTCCAGGCGCACGTCCGCGGTCGGCGCGGGGCCGGTGCAGCTCAGGTTCTCCACGGTGACGGCGGTGCGCAGGTAGTAGTCGAGCTTCCCGCCGGTGCCGTCGTCGAGGAACACGCCCGTCGCGTCGGCGTACGGCCCGCTGAGGAACGCGCCGCCGAGGGTGCGGACGGACAGCCGCTGCTCCTCCTCCGGGTGAGCGGACCACACGCGGACGCGGCCGTCCGACGCGGCCTTCGCCATCGCGTCGACCAGCCGGCCGGGGTCGCCCTTGCCGCTGACCACCGCGCCGAAGATGGCCGTCGCCGCCTGGGCGAAGTACTGGTCCGCCGCCTTCGCCGCGAGGCCGCCCACGTACGGGTCGCGGAGCAGCGACGGCACCGCCGACTGCTGGTCGAGCGTGCCGCTGGACGTCTGGACGCCGCCGACGGCGCCGAGCAGGTAGGACACCGCGATCGGGTCGGTGGCGATCACGCCGTCGACCGTGCCGCCGACGTCCTTGGCCCAGTGGGCGGCGATCAGCTGCGCGGAGCGGGGGAAGTCAGGCGTCAGCACCGAGTCCTGCACCCAGCGGCCGAGGCGGTCGGTGTCGATCGCGAGCTCGGCGTCGGTGAGCGGCAGCACCGGCTGGGCCAGCTCCGTGAAGTCGGAGGTGGACCGGTGGTCGACGAGACGGACGACGCCGTGGTCCACCTGCACCGCCGCGACGGCGCCGACGATGCCGCCGGCGCTGCGCAGCTCGGCCGAGTTCAGTGCGACCACGAGGTACGTGCGTGGCCCGTCGGCGCCGAGCATAGGTGGCACCAGCGCGGCGAGCTGCGAACCGGTGTCCAGCGCCGACGCCAGCTTGGGCAGCAGCTGCTGCACGGTGCCCACCGGGCCCGCCAAGCGGTGCACGAGGTGCCGCGTGTCGATCGCCTGGACCCGCGCGGCGGCAGCCGTGGACACCTGGGCGGCCCGCGTCAGCTCCGGCTCGACGTCGGTGAACGGCGCCAGGTTGACGCGGCCGTTGCTCAGCAGCGTGTCCCGCGCCGCGAGGACGCCCTGGGCCCGGTCGAGCACCGGACCGGCGGAGCCCACCACGTCGTCGAGCGCGACGGTGACGACCCGGACGGCGTTCAGCTGCGCACCCGCCCAGGGCAGGTGCTCGGCGACGCGCCACACCGGGTCCGAGGCGGCCGACCGCGCCCTGGCCAGGTCGCTGCGGACGTGCGGCAGCGCCGCGCTCACCGCCGACACGTCGGTGGCGCTGAGGCTCGAGGCACCCGAGGGCAGCGCGCGCTGCGCCTCCGCGAGCGCCGTGCCGGCCTGGTAGACCCGCAGCGCGAGCCAACCGGCGGCGAGGACCAGCACGACGGCGACGCCGAGGCCGGTGAGCAGCAGACGACGTGGCCACGGCGAGCGGGCTGCCGTCGGCTGGTCGTCCTGCATCCCGTGATCGTGACATATCGGACACCCGCGACCGTCGGCCGGTCGTCGAGTTCACCCCGGTGGGGCGGGCGGTTCACCCGTGTGCCACGTCGTACGCCGACGGACGGCTCAGACGCCCTCCCAGGGGCGGCCCTACGCCGCGGTGCGGACCACCTCGGTCGCGGCCTCCGTCGGCGCCTCGAGGTGGCGGACCACCAGGTGCGGCCGACCGCGCGTCCGCAGCCGCACCTGCACCCGCCACGCCCGAGCCGCCCAGATCGCGGCGCCCGTCGAGACGAGGAGCGCCGTGATGGAGCCGATGCCGATGGACCAGCGGGCGCCGAACTGCTGGCCGATCCAGCCGACCACCGGCGAGCCGATGGGCGTCGCGCCCATGAACACCATCATGTAGAGGGACATCACGCGGCCGCGGACCGCGGGGTCGGTGCTCATCTGGATGGTCGCGTTGGCCGCCGTCATCATCGTCAGCGACGCGAGGCCGACGGGGATGCAGGCGATCGCGAACGACGGGTACGTCGGCATCAGGGCCAGCACGCCGGCAGCCACGCCGAAGCCGAACGCCGCGCCGATCACCAGCCGCACGCGGGGCCGCTCGCGGCGCGCGGCGAGCAGCGCACCGGCCAGGGAGCCGATCGCCAGGATCGAGCCGAGGATGCCGTACTGGCCGGCGCCCTTGTGGAAGACGGTGCGGGCCATCATGGCGCTGGTCAGCTGGAAGTTGAGGCCGAACGTCGAGACGACGCTCATCACCACCATGATCAGCATGATGTCCGTGCGCTGGCGCACGTAGGCCAGCCCCTCGCGGATCTGACCCTTGGCGCGGGGCGCCAGCGGCATCCGGTGCAGCTCGCCGGAGTGCATCCACACCAGCGCGAGGATGGTGCCGGCGAACGAGATCGCGTTGATCAGGAACACCCAGCCGGTGCCGACCGCCGCGATCAGCAGGCCGGCCAGGCCCGGGCCGATCAGGCGGGCGGCGTTGAACGACGCGCTGTTCAGCCCGACGGCGTTGGACAGCTTGTCCGGCGGCACCAGCTCGGCGACGAACGTCTGCCGGACGGGTGCGTCGACGGCCGAGACGGCACCGAGCGCCAGGGCGAACAGGTACACGTGCCACAGCTGCGCGTGCCCGCTCAGCACCAGCGCACCGAGGCCGGCCGCCAGGACACCCATCAGGCCCTGGGTCAGCATCAGCAGCTTGCGACGGTCCACCCGGTCGGCCAGCACGCCGGCCCACGCCGACAGCGCCAGGATCGGCGCGAACTGCAACGCGGTCACCACGCCGACGGCGACACCGGAGTCGTGGGAGAGCTGGGTCAGCACCAGCCAGTCCTGCGCGACGCGCTGCATCCAGGTGCCGATGTTGGCGACGAGGGCACCGCCGAACCACAGCCGGTAGTTGCGGAAGCGGAGAGAGGAGAAGGTGGCGCTCACTGCTCGGCGATCCCCCTCAGCAGCTCGGCGGCACGGGACAGCACGGCCCGCTCCTCGGCGGTCAGCCCCGCCAGGCGCTGGGCGAGCCAGGCGTTGCGCCGCCGCCGCGTCTCCCGCACCTCGGCGACCCCCTGCTCCGTGAGGGAGACGACCACCTGGCGGCCGTCCGCGGGGTTCTCCCCCTTGCTGACCAGACCCAGGTCGACCAGGCAGTTCACCGTGCGCGTCATGGTGGGCGGCTGGACCCGGTCGGCGTCGGCCAGCTGGCCGGGCGTCATGGGGCCGTTGCGGGTGAGCAGGGCCAGCACGGAGAACTGCGGGTCGGACAGGCCGGCGGAGCCGCGCTCGGCGCGCACCCGGCGGTTGGCCCGGCTCAGCGCCACGCGCAGGTCCGCGGCGAGGCTCGGTGCGGTCACGGCGGGGGGCATGGTCGTTAGTCTATCTCATTACCTGTGCGAACGACTTTTCGGTCGGCGCGCAGCCCGCGAGGCGCTGCGTACGCTGACCGCGTGGCCGCCCCTCCCCCGGCGCTGCGTCGCGTCCGCGGAGCGACGACGCTCACGATCGCCCTGGCGGTGGCCGGTGCCCTCGTGCTGGTCGGCTGGGTGCTGGCACATCCCGCCGGGGACGCCGCGCTGCCGTGGACCCGGACGCCGCTGTCCCAGGCGTCCACCGACCCCGACGCCTACGCCGCCCAGCTCCGCGCCGCCGTGGACGAGCAGCGCCGGCACGCCGGCTTGGCGCCGCTCGCCGACGCCACGTGCGCCCGCGCTGCAGCCGAGCAGCGCGCCGACCTGCTGATCGGGCAGCGGCTGGAGCACGCGCCGCTCGACGACGTGCGGCAGGCCTGCCCGCAGGCGGTCGCGGTGCGGGAGAACCTCAGCCGTGCCGCCGAGCGCCCGGTCGCCGTGGTGACCACCTGGATGGCGTCCACACGGCAGCGTGCGGACATCCTCGACCGGACGATCACGGGGACCGCCGTGGCCTGCACGCACGACGGCGACCAGATGCTCTGCGTCCAGCTGCTGCTCGGCGGGAGCTGAGCAGCAGCCGGTCAGGGCCTGCCGAGCGCCCGGTAGGTCCAGCCCGCCGCGCGCCACCGCGCGGGGTCCAGCACGTTCCGCCCGTCGAGGATCCGCTTGTGCGCCACCACCGCACCGAGCTCGTCCGGGTCGAGGTCGCGGTACTCCGCCCACTCCGTCGCCAGCAGCACCACGTCGGCCTCGGCGGCCGCCTCGAGCGGGTCGGCGGCGAACCGCAGGTCCGGCCACTTGGCCCGGGCGTTCTCGATGGCCTGCGGGTCGGTCACGGTGACGTGCGCACCCTGCAGCTGCATCTGCGCCGCGACGCTCAGCGCCGGTGAGTCCCGCACGTCGTCGGAGTCGGGCTTGAAGGCGGCACCCAGCACCGCGACCGTCCGGCCGACGATCGAGCCGTGGCAGACCTCGCGTGCGAGGTCCACCACGCGCACCCGGCGGCGCATGTTGATCGAGTCGATCTCGCGGAGGAAGCCCAGCGCGTCGGACACGCCCAGCTCACCGGCGCGCGCCATGAAGGCACGGATGTCCTTGGGCAGGCAGCCACCGCCGAAGCCGAGGCCTGCGTTGAGGAACTTCCGGCCGATCCGGGGGTCGTAGCCGATCGCGTCGGCCAGCCGAGTGACGTCGGCACCCGTCGCCTCGCACAGCTCGGCCATCGCGTTGATGAAGCTGATCTTGGTGGCGAGGAACGAGTTGGCCGCCACCTTGACCAGCTGGGCGGTGGCCAGGTCGGTCACCACCAGCGGGGTGCCGTCCGCCAGGGGCTTCGCGTAGACCTCGTCGAGCACCGCGCGCGCCTTCTCCCCCGCGGCGGTGGCGACGCCCTCGTCGTCCGTCGGCAGGCCGTAGACCAGGCGGTCCGGGTGCAGCGTGTCCTGCACCGCGAAACCCTCCCGCAGGAACTCCGGGTTCCAGACGAGCACGGCGCCGGACGGTGCCAGCACGCGAGCCACCCGTTCCGCGGTCCCGACGGGGACCGTGGACTTGCCGGCGACCACGTCGCCCGCCCGCAGGTAGGGCGCCAGCGCGGTGACGGCGGCGTCGACGTAGGTGAGGTCGGCCCGGAACTCGCCGTGCATCTGCGGCGTGCCCACGCAGATGAAGTGCACGTCGGCGCCGGACGCGTCGGACATCGACGTGCTGAACGTCAGCCTGCCCGTGCCCTCCGCCTGCGCGAGCAGCTCGGGCAGACCGGGCTCGAAGAAGGGTGCGCGACCGGCCCGCAGCGCCTCGACCTTGGCCTCGTCGACGTCGATGCCCACCACCTCGTGGCCGAGCACGGTCATGCACGCGGCGTGCACCGCGCCCAGGTAGCCGCAGCCGATGACACTGATGCGCACGCCGGTCTCCTTGCTCGTCAGGGGCTCCTCACCCTAACCAGCGGGCTGTCGGCCGCATCGCGGGAAAGCGGGCGAAACGCCCCGGCGCGCAGTGGCACGACGGGGTGGCACGACGGGGTGGCACGACGGGGCGGCACGACGCGGCGGCACGACGCGGCGGCACCACGGCACCCGGACGGCGAGACGCCACGGGCCGGACCCCCTCGAGGGAGTCCGGCCCGTGGGTGGAGCAGGTGCGGTCAGCCGATCCAGGTCTGGAGCGGCCCGCGGATGAAGTACAGGACGAACAGCACCGTGATCAGCCACATCAGCGGGTGGATCTTGCGGGCCTTGCCCACCACCGCCTGCAGGATCACGTACATGATCACGCCCGCGCCGATGCCCGCGGTGATCGAGTAGGTGAACGGCATCAGGATCATCGTGAAGAACGCCGGGATGGCGACCTCGAAGGACTTCCAGTCGATGTCGAGCACCTGCGTCACCATGAGGAAGCCGACGACGACGAGCGCCGGGGCGGCAGCCTCCGACGGGATAACCGCGACCAGGGGCGCGAGGAACGTCGACAGCAGGAACGCGATGCCGGTGACGATCGCCGCCAGCCCGGTGCGTGCACCGTCACCGACGCCGGACGCCGACTCGATGTAGGCCGTGTTGCTCGAGACGCCGCCCATGCCACCGGCGACGGCGGCGAGGGAGTCGACGATCAGGATCTCGCGGGTCTTCGGCGGGTTGCCGTTCTCGTCGTTCAGGCCGGCCTCCGCGCCGATGGCCACCATCGTGCCCATGGTGTCGAAGAAGTCAGACAGCAGCAGGGAGAACACCAGGACGATCGCCGTGATGGCGCCGATCTTGGTGAACGCCCCGAACAGCGAGAAGTGGCCCAGCAGCGAGAAGTTGGGCGCGTCGACGATCGTCTTGGGGAACGACGGGACCGTCGACTTCCAGCCGCCGGGGTTCTTGTCGGTGCCGAAGCCGAGCTTGGCGACGGCCTCGACGACGATCGCCAGCACCGTGGTGCCGAGGATCGAGATGAGGATGGCGCCGCGCACCTTCTTCACCAGCAGGATCACCATCGCCACCAGGCCGATGACGAACACCAGGACCGGCCACGTCGACAGGGAGCCGAACTGGCCGAGCTCCACGGGGGTGGCCGCACCCGGCGGGACGCGGACGAAGCCGGAGTCCACGACGCCGATGAAGGCGATGAACAGGCCGATGCCCACGCTGATGGCCGTCTTCAGCCACGTCGGCACCGCGTTGAACACGGCCTGCCGGAACCCGGTGAGCACCAGGACCGTGATGATGATGCCCTCGAGGACGACGATGCCCATCGCGTCCTGCCAGGCCATCTTCGGCAGCACCGCGATGGAGAAGGCCACCACGGCGTTGATGCCGAGGCCCGTGGCCAGGGCCAGCGGGAAGTTGGCCCACACGCCCATGAGGATGGTCATGACGCCGGCCACCAGGGCCGTCGTCGCCGCGATGGTGGCCGGAGCGGCCAGTGCCTGACCCGTGGCGTCCTTGCCACCGAGGATGATCGGGTTGAGCACGATGATGTAGGCCATCGTGAAGAAGGTCACCAGACCGCCGCGGATCTCGGTGCCGATGGTCGAGCCGCGCTCCGTGATGTGGAAGAAGCGGTCGAGGGGGTTGAGGGGCTTCTCGCTACGCGTCGGCGCCTCGTCGGTGGTACGGGGGGATGCCATGGGCGAAGTGTGGCAGAAGTGTGCGCACCGTCCCGTGGGTGTCCGAGAGGGTTCACGCAGCCGTAACACGAGCACGGCGGCATAGGGTCGGACGGTGCCGACCGAGCAGCCCGCGCAGCCTGTGCACCCGTCGGCGCCGACCCGGCCGCTCGAGGTGGACCTCGCCCGGGTGGCGCTCGGCGGGATGGTGCTGTGGGCGGCCGGGCTGCTGGTCACCCTCGTGCTCGCCGTCCTCGGGCGCACCGGGTGGACGCCGGTCGCAGTGTGCGTCACGGGGCTGGTGCTCGGCGTGGCCGGCCGGGCGTGGGCCGGGCGGCACGACGCGCTGGGCCGGCGGATGCGGCGCGAGCAGGGCTGATCCGGCCGGGCGGAGGGCCCCGGTCGTCAGGCCGGGTCCGACTCCGACGCCTCGCCGAGGCGCACCTCGGCCGCCCGTCCCGGTTCGGTCAGCACGGTCTCCAGCGCCCATCGCCGTGACCACCGGCCGCTGGCCTGCGCCAGCGCGGCGGCCAGACCGGCCAGCGTGGTCGCGTGCAGACCGCCGTCGGCGTCCACCCACCAGTCCACCGCCGCACCGTCGACGCGCAGGTCCTCGTGCTCCCACCACGTGGTGGGCCCGTCCACCAGCGCCCGCGCCGCGACGGGGACGGGCTGCTCGACCGCGTCGTCCCGGTCCACGTCCCCGGGGGTCAGGTCCGAGGCGAGCGGCAGGTCCAGCAGGCCGGCCAGCGCCAGGGCCTGGGTCGGCGGGACCGGGACCATCGCGGCGACGTCCACCCGCTGCAGCCACTGCGGCGAGTCCGCCACGGCGGCGTCCTCGACGTGGACGGCCGCCACCCGGTCGGCCGCCACCAGTGCCGGCACCCGTTCCGGTGCCACGGGCGGCCCGTCGGCCTCGGCGAGTGCCGCGAGCGCCCGCCACACCGCCACGGCGACCGCCGGGTCGACCCCACGACCGCTCGGCAGGCCGTCGAGCACCGTCACCCAGCCGTCGGCGTCGAGCTCGGCGAGGGCGGCCACCCCGCCGAGCACGCGGAGCACGGCGGTGTCCACCTCGGCCAGCGCCTCCGGGACCGGTGGGAGCAGCGTGCGCACCGCGTCCTCGACCGCGGTGGCCGACGGTGCCGACGGTCCGGTGCCGTCCGGCTCGAGGCTCGTCGCCGCCGTGCCCTCGTCGGCGCCCGACGGCAGCGCGAACGGGCCGCCGGTTACCAGCCCGCTGCGCGTCCGCAGCCACCAGGCGGTGTAGGGCTCTGCGCGGCGGCCGTGCTCGTCCCGCACCGGGTCGAGCAGCGCCGCGCGCAGCGCCGGTTCGCCGGCGAGGCGGTCCAGCACCGCCGGCCAGGAGTCGTCGGCGACCGCGTCGAGATCGGCCACGGCCACCAGGTCGCCCACGTACGCGCCCGGACCCAGGTTCTCGCCCAGGTGCGCGAGGTAGTCGGGCCAGGCGTCCAGCGACTGGGCGGCGAGGGTCGCCGCGTCCGTCGCCTCGGGGTCGAGCGCGGCGGGATCGGCCAGCACGCCGTCGACCGGGACCAGCACCAGGTCGGCACGGACACCGACCGCGGTGAGGACCTCCGCGCCCCAGCGCTCGACCGTCGCCACGGCGACCGGGGCCAGCACGCGGTCGTCGAGCAGGCGCGCCGCCGTCGAGCCCGGCAGCACCAGGCCGTGGGCGGGGGTCGGCTCACCGTCGGCGGCGGGCAGCGTCAGCAGGCCGAGCCACGGGGCCGTCGGCGGGCGGCCACCGTCGGCCAGCACCGCGCCGACCAGGTCGAGCACGGCGTCGGTCACCTCGTCCGCGACGTCGAGGTCGTCGTCGTCGGCCTGCGCCAGCACCGCCAGCCGAACGGCGTCGTGCGCCAGGAGACCTGCCAGGTCCGGCGCGGCGGCGCCGAGGCGCTCGAGCAGCGGATGCGCAGCGGCGGGATCCACCACGCGCAGGCCCCAGCGCGCCAGCGACTCCAGCGTGGTCGGCTCCAGCCGGTCGGCCGCCCCGGCGGGCAGCAGCACCGCACCGCGGGCGCCCCGCACGACTCGCCCGTCGGCCAGCGGCACCGGCAGCCCTGCGAGCGCCTCCCGCGTCCGGCCGTCCGACGCCACGGCGTCCAGGCCGGTGTACACCGCCGCCCAGTCGGCGTCGCGCAGCGCCGGTAGCCCCTCGACCAGGTCGGACAGCGGCACGACGTCCACACCGAGGGTCCGCGCCTGGGCCGCCAGCCCGACGGGCACGGTCACCAGGCCGGGCACCAGCCGCCCGAGCGCCGTCTCCACGCCCGGCGGCCCGTCGACCGCGACGGCGGAGTCCGGCGCCACCAGTCGCGTGCCACCCGCCGAACGCAGCAGCGGGGTGCCGGTCAGCCGGGCCACCAGGTGCTGGTGCAGGCCGGAGTCGAGCGCACCGGCGGGCAGGCCGACCGGTACCAGCGCCAGCGGCTCGTGACCGTCCTGCGCGAGCAGCTCGGCGAGCCGGGCGTAGGCGTCGGCGGCGTGCTCGAGGACCGCGTCGGCGAGCGGCCCCAGCGCGACGTGCCGACGGGTCGGGTCCAGCGGCAGGGTGGCGACCAGCAGCGCCGGCACGGTGATCGGATCGTCCGTCGCGGTCGGTGCATGCACCACGTGCCGCCATGTCACCGACCGCTGCGGACCGCCGGAGCCGGCGGCGCGCGGCACCCCCCACGTCACCCGCCACGACCGTGCCGACCGCTCCTCGACCGGCCGGTCGGCCACCAGCGCGAGCGGCACCTCGCCCTCGGCGCTCGACAGCACCCACCGGTCCGTCACGTCCGCGATGCGCCGCGGGGCGGCGTCCGGCACCTCGACGAGGATCTCGACGAGCCCCGGCAGGGCGATCAGCAGGGCGTCGTCCACCTCGTCCAGCCGGCCACGCACCTCGTCGGCCGCGACCTCGTCACGCAGGTGCAGCACCACCGCCGTGTCGTAGCCGAGCGGCGGACGGCCCTCCGCCGGCCACGGCAGCCGCAGCGCGGGCAGCGACCCGTCCCGACGACGGACCTCCTGCGCCAGCTCGGGCAGCGCCTGCGCCGCGGTGGTCAGCGCCGAGCGCGTGTCGGCCAACGAGAACCGGACGCCGCCGCTGGTGGACAGCACGTCCACGTCGTCGGACACCGCCCGCACCGCGGCGAATCCCACACCGAACCGTCCGACCACCCCGGTGTGCGCGAGACCGGCCTCCGGACGTTTGGCCGACGCGCGCATCGAGGACAGGGACGCGACACCGGCGGCGTCCAGCGGAGCGCCCGTGTTGGCCGCGACCAGCACCGCCGTGCCGTCGTCCGCGTGGTCGAGCCGCAGCAGCAGCCGGCCCGGCACGCCCGCGCGCGTCGCGGCGTCCGCCGCGTTCTGCGCCAGCTCGACGACGACGCGGTCGCGGTAGTAGCCGCGGGCGTGGTCCTCCTCGGTGTTGGCGTCCTCCCGCAGACGGGCCGGTGAGGAGCGCCACGCGCTGAGCACCGCCGCCCGCAGGCGCGCGGTGTCGAAGGCGTCGACGGTCATGACGAGGACGCCGGGGCGGTCAGGACTCGGGCTCGGTCACCGGCTCCGGGTCCGTGACGGGCTCGGGCGGCGTCGCCGGCTCGGGCTCCGTCTCCGGTTCCGGCTCGGTCACGGGTGCGGGCTCGGGCTCGGGCTCGGGCTCGGGCTCGGGCTCGGGCTCGGGCTCGGGCTCGGGCTCGGGGCCAGGCTCCGGCTCCGGCACGACCGCAGCCTGCGGCGCTGCGACGGGCGTGCGCACCAGCTCCATGACCTCGAGCGCCGACTCGTCGATGAGCGGGTCCGGCGCCGGCCACTCGCTCGGCGGCTGCTCCACATCCGTCTCCGAGTGGGCACCGCAGCCGTGGTCGAGGCTGACGACGCGCCCGTCGTCGGGCGACCACTCGTTGGCGCAGACGGCGAACACCTGACCGAGCGCACCCTGCACCGGCACCATGAACCCGCAGGTCGCGCAGGCTGCCGCCGAGGCGAGCGCACCCGGTGACGTCGGTCCGCGGCTGCCGCGGTACCACCGCTCGGCGGCCTCCTCGCGGCCCATCGGCGAGAGGACCCGCACGCGGGCCAGCGCCAGCTCGTCGATCGCGACGCCGTCCTGCTCGTCGTCACCCGTGGGAGTCCACCCGGGCTCCAGCCGCGGGTCGTCCGGCCGGAAGGGCAGCACGTCACCCGGGCCGACGTCGCCGGGACGCAGCCGCTGCGACCACGGCACCCACGCCTTGGCCAGGATCGCGTCGGCACCCGGCAGGAGCTCCGCCTCGCACACCGTCGCCACCCGGCCGCGCGGCACGCGTGCCACGGTGACCGTCCACTCCCAGCCGCGGTAGCCGCGCGCCAGGCTGGCGAACCGGTGCGCGACGAGGCGTTCCGCCTCGTGCACCGCGCCGAGGTACTCGCCGACGTCTGCCGGGTCCTCCGCGAGCTCGACCGCGACCTCGCGCGCGAGGTCGACCGCGCGCTCGAGGACGGCGTCCTTGGTGGCCGCCACGTCAGGCCTCGAGGTCGTCGGCGACCGCCCGGAGCAGCTGCGCGTACTTCGTGGCGCGCTCCTTCTCGGGATAACGGCCGCGGCGCAGGTCGTTGCCGACCTTGTCGAGCACCTTGATCAGGTCCTCGACCACCACGGCCATCTCGTCGGCCGGCCGACGCCGGGCCTTGACCACGGACGGGACCGGGTCGAGCAGCGTCACGGACAGGGCCTGCGGGCCACGACGCCCGTCGGCCACGCCGAAGTCCACCTTGGTGCCGGGCTTGGGTGCGGTGACACCCGCGGGCAGCGCGGAGGCGTGCAGGAACACCTCACCGCCGTCATCGCTGGCGATGAAACCGAAACCACGCTCGGCGTCGAACCACTTGACCTTGCCGGTGGGCACGGAACACCCCTTGCCTCGTAAGAACACAGACGAGCTCAGGCTACCGGCCGCACCCCAGGGTTTTCGCCTGGGGCCGTGACCAGGCTCGCCGGAGCCGCCGGCACGGGCACCGACGGTGGCGGCGTGCTGTGCTGGGTCGATGAGCACGCCGACGGGTCGGGGCTGGTCCAGCGCCGAGGCGCGGGGTCGGCTGCTCGCGCTCCGCGGCGCCGTCGAGGCGCGGCTGGCCGGGGTGACGACGAGCCGGTCCGACGTGGTTGATGCCGCGCGCGGCGCGAACGTCGACGACGAGCACGACCCCGAAGGCGCGACGATCGCGTTCGAACGAGCGCAGCTCGAGGCGCTGGCCGGCGACGCCCGGGTCGCCCTGGCCGAGGTCGATGCCGCGCTGGCGCGGCTGGACGACGGCACCTACGGCATCTGCGCGGTCGGCGGTGAGCCGATCCAGGCCGAGCGGCTGGCCGTGCGGCCCACCGCCACGACGTGCGTGCAGCACGCCGGCCGCTGAGCGGCCCTACCCGTCAGCCCTGCGCCAGGCGGTCCATCGCCAGCGCGGCCAGGATCGCCGGGCCGACGGCGAGCGCCGCGTCGTCGAACCGGGCCTGCGGCGAGTGGTTGTAGGGAGCCGTCACCGGGTCGACGCCGCGGGGTGTCGCGCCCAGGCCGAGGAACGCCCCCGGCACCTGCTCCAGCACGTAGGAGAAGTCCTCCGACCCCGGGATGGGCTGCGGTGCGACCGCGAACCCGGCATCGCCGACCAGCCCGCGCGCCAGCTCGGACGCCCGGTCGAACTCCAGCGGGTCGTTGATGGTCACCGGGTAGCCGGCCAGCCACTCGACGCGTGCGGTCATGCCGTGCGCGGCGGCCACGTGCTCGCACAGCCGCCGGATCGACTCCTCGGCACGCGCGCGGCTGACGGTGGAGAAGGAGCGCACGGTCGCCGCGATCGTCGCCGTGTCGGGGATGACGTTGTTCACCATGCCGGCCTCGAGGCGACCGACGCTGAGCACCACCGGGTCGAACACGTCGAACTGCCGGGTCACCATCGCCTGCAGGCCCAGCACCAGCTCGGCGGCGACGGGCACCGGATCGGCGGCCAGGTGCGGCATCGAGCCGTGACCGCCGCGGCCCAGCACGGTGATCCGGACCTCGTCGGCGGCCGCCAGGATCGGCCCGGGTCGGCTGACCAGCCCGCCCGCCGGCACCAACGACGCCATCACGTGCAGGCCGTAGGCGCCCACCACCCGCGGGCCCGCGGCGTCGAGCACGCCCTCCTCGATCATGATCCGCGCGCCGCCGTCGCCCTCCTCCCCCGGCTGGAACATCAGCACCACGCTCCCGGGGAGGTCCGCGCGGCGGGCGGCCAGCAGGCGTGCGGCCCCGACCAGGCCGGCGACGTGCAGGTCGTGGCCGCAGGCGTGCATCACCCCGGGATGCTGCGAGGTGAACTCCTCGCCGGTGTCCTCGGTCACCGGCAGCGCGTCCATGTCGCCGCGCAGCAGCACCGCCGGGCCCGGACGGCCGCCACGCAGCACCGCCACCACGGAGTCGAGGGCCGTGCCGGTGGTGATCTCCAGGTCAAGGCCGGCGAGCGCGTCGAGCACCAGCTGCTGCGTCTTCGGCAGGCGCAGCCCCAGCTCGGGGACGCGGTGCAGGGAGTGCCGCAGCGCGACGACGTCCGGCAGCTGGGCGGCCGCCTCGGTGCGCAGGGTGGTGAGGGTGGTCCTGTCGAGGGTCATGCCAGCTCCTCCGTCGTCGTCACCGGTGCCGTCGTCGGGCGCTGCTCCGCGCGCTCCCGCGCGAGCGTGCCCGCCAACGTGTCCACCGGGTACATCAGCCGCTCGTGCACCAGCCAGGAGCCGACCGCCGAGAGGGTCAGCCCGATCCCGGCGTACACCGGAACCCAGCCCAACGCGCCGTGGTCGATCAACCACTCGGCGACGTACAGGAACGTGCCGCCGAACAGGGCGATCGCGGTGCCGGCCGGCACGCCGAGCGCGACCGCCCGGATCGGCACGGGGAACAGCCGCGCGCCCGCCACCGGGGTCACACCCAGCTGAAGCCCGACCCCGGCCGTGAAGAGAGGTCCAGCCACGGCGTAGGGGACCCAGCCGTGGGCCAGCCCGAGCATGAGGGGCACGACGAGCACCGCGGCGGCCGTGAACCCGGCGCGGATCACGGGTAGCGGGCCGAACCGGTCGGCGAGGAACCCCGACGCGATCATCGCCAGCACCAGCGCCACCAGGGCGATGGGCTGCACGGCCGTGGCCTGGTCGGCCGTGTACCGGCCCGTGTGCTGAGCGAACTCCGGCAGGTACACCGATCCGAAGTAGACGCCCATGGTCGAGCCGATGGTGAGCATGAAGGCCAGCAGCATCCGCCCGCGGTGTGCCCGCAGCAGGGGACGCACCGGCACGGGGCCGGCGGCGCGGGCCTGCTCGAACACGGGCGTCTCCGGCACGCCGGTGCGGATCCACAGCGCCAGCAGCCCGCACGCGGCGGCCACGCCGAAGGCGATCCGCCACCCACCCGACTGCACGCCGGACACGCCGAGCGCCCCGACCAGCACCGCCAGCACGATGGTGCCGGCGAGCGTGCCGAACGCGTCACCGGAGTAGGCGAAGGCGCCGTAGCGGTGCCGCCGCTCGGGCGGTGCGGACTCGACGACGAAGGTCGCGGCGGTGGCCACCTCACCGCCCATCGCGATGCCCTGCAGCAGCCGGGCGGCGACGACGATCACCGCGGACCACGCACCGATCGCCGCGTGGGTGGGCACCAGCGCGATGACCGCCGAGCCGAGGGCGATCAGGGACACCGACGCGAGCAGACCCGCACGCCGGCCCCGGGTGTCCGTGATCCGCCCCATGAGGAAGGACCCGAGCGGGCGGGCGACGAACCCGGCCGCGAAGACGAGATAGGCCCCGAGCACCTGTGTCACGCGGTCGGCGCCCGGGAACACCTGGCCGGCGAAGTACGGCGCCAGCAACCCGTAGATGGTCCAGTCCAGCGACTCGACGAAGATCCCGGCGGTGCTGGCCACCACCACCCGCGTACGGCTCGCCGCCATGACGTCCTCCCGTGCCCGACCCTGCGGCGGAGCGGACGTCCACCCGTCGCCGATCATGCTCGACGCCGGGCTCCGACGGCAGGGGGCAGGGCCGTCGAGCGGCGGGTCCGGCCCCGTCCCGCGGCGACGGCCGGCCGACGGCCGACCACCACGACGTGCGTATCGTGGTGCGGATGTCCACGTTCACCGACCAGCTGCGCGCGCGCACCGACGACGAGCTCGTCACGCTGCTGCGCCTGCGGCCGGACCTGGGCAGCCCGTCACCGGCGACACTGGCGTCGCTGGCCGTGCGGGCCACCTCGCGCATGAGCCTGGAACGGGCGCTCGCCGCCGTCGACGCCGCGGTGCTGCAGGCGCTCGAGGCGGTCGTCGCGCTGGCGGCCGAGGAGCCGCCGACGCGGGACGAGGTGCTCACGGCGGTCGCGGGGCCGGCGGTCGCCTCATCGGTCGCGGGTCCGGCGCCGGCCGGGTCGGCTGTCACCGACGGTACGGAGGACGTCGTCGCGCCCGACTCCACCGCCTCCGCAGCGGCCGACCGCGCGCTCGTCGGACGCGCCCTGGACGACGCCGTCGCGCGCGCGCTCGTCTGGACCGACGACGCCGGCCGCCTGCACCCGAGCCCCGGGCTCGCCGAGGTGCTCGGTCCCTACCCCGCGGGCCTCGCCGCTCCCGCGGTGACGCCCACCCGTCCCGGCGTGCCTCCGCCGCCGGCGGACGTGCACGCGCTGCTCGCCGAGGCACCGGCCGGAGCACGCGCCGTCCTCGAGGCACTGACGTGGGGACCTCCGGTCGGGATCGCCCCCGAACCGTCGACGGCGGCGGGCCGCACCGTCGCGTGGCTGGTGCGGCGGGGCGCCCTCCGGGCGACGGACGCCCGGCACGTCGTCCTGCCGCGCACCGTCGCCCTCGCGCTGCGCGGCGGTCGGACGCACCCGGAGGTCGCGCGGGAGCCGATGCCCTCGGTGGGCCGCCGCTGGCCGGCGTCCCTGGTCGGAGCGGAGTCGGCAGCGGCCGCGGAGCGGACGGTGCGCCTGGTCGGGGCGCTGGTCGACGCGTGGGGCCGCACGCCCCCGGCGGTGCTGCGCGCCGGTGGCCTCGGCGTGCGCGACCTGCGTCGGCTGGCGCAGCGGCTCGAGGTGGACGAGGACGAGGCGGCGTTCGTCGCCGAGCTGGCGGCCGCGGCCGGCCTGGTGGTGGACGACGGCGGCGACCCACCGGCGTTCGTGCCGACCGACCTCGTCGACGGCTGGGCGGCGCGCAGCCTGCCCGAGCGGTGGGCCGCGCTCGCCACGGCCTGGCGGGACACGATGCGCACGCCGTGGCTGGTGGGGACCCGCGACGACCGTGGCGCCGTCCGGTCGGCCCTGGACCCCGAGCTGCACCGCCGGTGGGCGCCGCGCGTGCGGCGAACGGTGCTCGAGGTGCTGGCGTCGGCCCCGGAGGGGCTCGGTCCGGGCGCGGGCGGGGTGCTCGACGTGCTCCGCTGGCGGGCGCCGCGGTCGGTGCCCCCCGAGGCGGTGGTCCGCGGGCTGCTGACCGAGGCGGCGCGCCTGGGTGTCACCGGTGCCGGTGCGCTGTCCCCGGCGGGGCGGGCGCTGCTGACCGAGGACCCCGCGGCGCCGGCCGCCGCCCTCACCGCCGACCTGCCGGAGACGGTGGACGAGCTGGTGCTCCAGGCGGACCTGACCGGCATCGTGCCGGGACGGCCGTCGCCGAACCTCGAGGCACTGCTGGCCCGGACGGCGACCGTGGAGTCCCGCGGGGGCGCGCTGACCGTCCGATTCACCCCCGAGTCGCTGCGCGTGGGGCTGGACGCCGGCGCGACGGCCGACGACCTGCTCCGCGAGCTGGCCGCGGTGTCCCGCGGGCACGTGCCGCAGCCCCTGGAGTACCTGGTGCGGGACGCGGCCCGCCGGCACGGCCGCCTGCGGGCGGGCGCGGCGCTGGCCTACCTGCGCGCCGACGACCCCGCGCTGCTGGCAGGTCTGCCGGACGACCCCCGGTTCGCCTCGCTCGGCCTGGTGCTGCTGGCGCCGACCGTGCTCGCCGCGTCCGTGCCGCCCGCCGAGCTGGTGGAGGCGCTGCGCGAACGTGGGCTCGCGCCGGTGCTCGAGGGGCCGGACGGCTCCGTCGTGCACGCGCAGGCCGCACCGCTGCGGGTGCGGGTGCGGCCGTCGCGCGCGCAGGCGCAGCCGGCGTCCGACGACGAGCATTCGGCCCTCGCCCGCGCGACCGCCCTGGTCCCACGCCTGCGGAGGGCCGAGGAGGCCGTCCCGCAGCTCGCCGCCGACCTGCCGGCGCTCGAGCCGGCGAGCCCGGAGGTCGCCGCACCGCCGGCGCCGGCAGCGGGTGCGGCGAGGCCCGACGAGCCCGAGGCCGGCACCGCCGCACCGGTGCACGTGCGGACCGCCGCGCCGGTACCGGACCGCGCGGACGTGCCCGATGGAACAGCCGACCCGGCGCTGGCGTTGCTGCTGCTGCGCGAGGCGGCCGACGAGCGCACCCCGGTGTGGGTGGAGCTGGTCGGCGCCCGTGGCGAGCTGGACCGCCGGCTGCTGGTCCCGGTTCGGGTCGACGGGGGGCGCCTGCGCGCCGTGGACCCCGCCCGTGAGGCCGAGCTGACCGTGGCGGTGCACCGGATCGCCTCGGTGCACCGCGCCCGGCCGTCGGCCGCGCAGCACGCACCCGACGCAGCACCAGAAGCGGCACCCGAAGCCGCACCCGAAGGAGCGCAGTGACAGACGGCCCCCTGATCGTGCAGAGCGACAAGACGCTGCTGCTCGAGGTCGACCACGACCTCGCCGACGCCTGCCGTCGGGCCATCGCCCCGTTCGCGGAGCTGGAGCGCGCGCCGGAGCACGTGCACACCTACCGGCTGACGCCGCTCGGCCTGTGGAACGCGCGGGCCGCGGGCCACGACGCCGAGCAGGTGATCGACACCCTGCTGCTGTACAGCCGCTACCCGGTGCCGCACGCGCTCCTGGTCGACGTCGCCGAGACGATGTCCCGCTACGGCCGCCTGCAGCTGGTGTCCGACCCGGTGCACGGCCTGGTGCTGCACGCCCTGGACCGGGCGGTGCTGGCGGAGGTGATGCGGTCCAAGCGGACCGCCGGCCTGTTCGGCGCCCGGCTGGACGAGACCGACGTGGTGGTGCACGCCTCCGAGCGGGGTCACCTCAAGCAGGTGCTGGTCAAGCTCGGCTGGCCGGCGGAGGACCTCGCGGGGTACGTCGACGGCGAGAAGCACGACATCGGGCTGCTGGAGGACGACTGGTCGCTGCGGCCGTACCAGCAGCAGGCGATCGACGGGTTCTTCCACGGCGGGTCCGGCGTGGTGGTGCTGCCCTGCGGTGCCGGCAAGACGCTGGTCGGTGCCGGCGCGATGGCCCGGTCGTCGACCACGACGCTGATCCTGGTCACCAACACGGTCAGTGCGCGGCAGTGGCGCGACGAGCTGGTGGCCCGCACCACGCTGACCGAGGACGAGATCGGCGAGTACTCCGGCTCCCGCAAGGAGATCCGGCCCGTCACCATCGCCACCTACCAGGTGCTCACCACCAAGCGGAAGGGCGTCTACAGCCACCTCGAGCTGCTCGACGCCCGCGACTGGGGCCTGATCGTCTACGACGAGGTGCACCTGCTCCCGGCCCCGGTGTTCCGGATGACGGCGGACCTGCAGGCCCGTCGCCGCCTCGGCCTCACCGCCACCCTGGTGCGCGAGGACGGCCGCGAGGACGAGGTGTTCTCCCTGATCGGCCCCAAGCGGTTCGACGCGCCGTGGAAGGACATCGAGTCCCAGGGCTACATCGCCCCCGCCCTGTGCACCGAGGTCCGGCTGACCCTCCCCGACCACGAGCGGATGACCTACGCCACCGCCGAGCCGGAGGACAAGTACCGCCTCGCGGCGACCGCCGGCGGCAAGAACGGCGTCGTCGACCGCATCGTGCGCCGGCACGCGGGTGAGCAGACGCTCGTCATCGGCCAGTACCTGGACCAGCTGCACGAGCTGGCCGAGCACCTGGACGCCCCGCTGATCACCGGCGAGACGACCGTCCGCGAGCGCCAGCGGCTGTTCGGCGCCTTCCGCACCGGCGAGCTGTCCACGCTCGTCGTCAGCAAGGTGGCCAACTTCTCCATCGACCTGCCGGAGGCGTCCGTCGCCATCCAGGTGTCGGGGTCGTTCGGGTCCCGCCAGGAGGAGGCCCAGCGCCTCGGCCGGATCATGCGGCCCAAGGGCGACGGGCGCACCGCGCACTTCTACGCGGTCGTGGCGCGGGACACCGTGGACCAGGAGTTCGCCGCCCACCGCCAGCGGTTCCTGGCGGAGCAGGGCTACTCCTACACGATCGTCGACGCCGAGGACCTGGACCAGGCGCCCGACCCGGCCTGACCCTGCCCCCCCATCCACCGGCCGACCACCCGGCCCGCACCGCCACGCCGGCCGCGTTCGCGACGGGTGGAACCGTCCGTACCGTGAACTCGTTGCGGCGGTCGGACCTGTGAGAAAGGATCGTGTGGTGCGCAGGGTGGCGGCAGTGCTGGCGCGGGCAGGTGCGGCGATCGCCCTGGTGGGCGGGGTGATCCTGGCCGGTGGGCTGCCGGCGAGCGCCGAGGCGCCACCGACCCTGTCCGGCGAGATCACCGACCACTCCGGCGTGCTCGGCAACGACACGGCGACGGTGCAGGCGGCGCTCGACCGCCTCGCGAAGGACACCCCGTACCAGCTGTACGTCGTGTTCGTCCCCGACTTCTCCGGCACCGACCCGCTGACCTGGACGCAGCAGGCCGCCAAGCAGTCCGGCCTCGGCTCGCAGGACTTCGTCCTCGCGGTCGCCACCAGCGCCCGGCGCTACATCCTGGCGCCGTCCTCGTCCGGCGCGATCACCAGCACCGAGGTGCAGCAGGTCGCCTCGAAGGTCGAGGACCAGCTGCGCACCGACAGCTGGGCCCAGGCGGCGGTCACCGCCGCGGACGGCCTGCGCAGCGCCGCCGGCAGCGGCGGCGCCAGCACCGGTACGACGACCACCAGCAACGCCGCCGGCACGTTCGGGGCCCTGCTGGTGGTGGGGCTGATCGTCATCGTGGTGATCGCGATCATCGCGGGTGTCGTCAGCCGCAACCGCCGCCGTGCCCTCGCGGGCCCCATGGCGGACACCGCCGGGTCGACGCGTGTGGCGACGGCGGCCGACGAGTACGCCCAGCTGCCGACCGCGGAGCTGGACCGCCGGTCCGCCTCCGCCCTGGTGGGGCTCGACGACGCCCTGCGGTCCTCCGAGCAGGAGCTCGGGTTCGCCCAGGCGGAGTTCGGCCCGGACGCCACCCGCGCGTTCGAGAAGGTGCTCGCGGACGGCAAGCAGCAGATCACCGAGGCGTTCCGGCTGCGCCAGACGCTGGACGACGACGTCCCGGACACCGAGGCGCAGGTGCGCGCCACCTCGGCGCAGATCCTGCGGCTGTGCGCGCAGGTGTCCGCCGCGCTGAACGCCCAGAAGGACGACTTCGACCGCCTGCGCGACCTCGAGGCGCACGTGGGCGACGCCCTCGACGGCCACGAGCGCGCCGTCGCCACGCTGCGGTCCCGCATCGAACCGACCCGCACCACCCTCGCCGCCCTGGCCTCGCGCTACCCGGCGTCCGCCCTCGCTTCCGTCACGGCCAACCCCGACCAGGCGGCCCACCTGCTCGACGACGTCACGGGGACGCTCGCGGCGGGCCGCCAGGCCCTAGCCTCGGGCGACCGCGGCGCGGCCGTCGGCTACGCCCGCGCGGCGCAGACGGCCCTGGACCAGGCGACCACGCTGCTCGACGCCGTCGACTCGGCCGGGAACGACCTGGCTGCCGCGGGTTCGCGCCTGGACGCCGCGATCGCGTCCATCACGGGCGACCTCTCCGATGCCGCCCGCCTGGCCCCCGGCGACCCCCGCGTCGCGCCGGCCGCCACCGAGGCGAGCGCCGCGGTCTCCTCAGCCCAGGCCGCCCGGGCCGGCGACGGTGACCCCTTGGCCGCGCTGCGCCGCATCGCGGCCGCCGAGGCCACGCTCGACGCCGCGCTCGCGCCCTCGCGGGAGCACGACGAGGCGAACCGCCGCGCGCTCGGCCTGCTGGACCAGACCCTCGGCCGCCTCGACTCCGCGCTGCGCGCCACCACCGACTACGTGGACACGCGCCGCGGTGCCGTCGGGCCCGAGGCCCGCACCCGCCTCGCGGAGGGTCAGCGGCTGCGTGACCAGGCCGTCGCCCAGCGCCAGACCGACGTCCAGGGCGCGCTGGCCACCGCCCAGCGCGCCGAGCAGCTGGTCGCGGAGGCCGGCCGGATCGCCCAGGACGACGTGCAGCGGTCCGACGACCAGCGCGGCGGCCCCTGGGGCGGCGGCCGCGGTGGCGGCGGGAACCTCGGCGGCATGATCCTCGGCGGCATCCTGATCGACTCGATCCTGCGCGGCGGAGGTGGCTGGGGCCACGGTGGTGGCGGCTGGGGCGGGGACGGAGGCGGCTGGGGCGGCGGCGGTGACGGCGGCGGCTTCGGCGGCGGTGGCTTCGGCGGTGGCTTCGGCGGCGGCGGGGACGGTGGGGGCTTCTGATCCTCGGCAGGTGGTGGCAGCGACGTGGCAGTGACCGGCACATCGGCAGCACGAGCGGGACTCGACAGGAAGGCACGCGCATGACGGAGAAGCAGTCCATCTTCGGGCGGATCGCCCAGCTGGCGAAGGCGAACATCAACGCCCTGATCGACCAGGCGGAGGACCCGCAGAAGATGCTGGACCAGCTGGTCCGGGACTACACCAACGAGATCGCCGAGGCGGAGAAGGCGATCGCGCAGACCATCGGCAACCTCCGCCTGGCGGAGCAGGACTACAACGCCGACGTCGCGGCGGCCACCGACTGGGGCCGCAAGGCGGTCGCGGCCTCGAGCCGCGCAGACCAGTACCGCGCCGCCGGTGACGCGGCGAACGCCGACAAGTTCGACGCGCTCGCCAAGGTCGCCATCGGCCGGCAGATCACCGCCGAGAACGAGGTCAAGGAGGCCGAGCCGCTGCTCGCCTCGCAGCGCGACTCGGTGGACAAGCTGAAGACCGGCCTGGCGATGATGAAGGACAAGCTGGGCCAGCTGAGGTCCCGCCGCGACACGCTTGTCGCGCGGCAGAAGTCGGCGCAGGCGCAGCGTCAGGTGCAGGAGGCGATCGGCTCGATCAACGTCCTCGACCCGACCAGCGAGCTCGCCCGGTTCGAGGACCGGGTGCGGCACGAGGAGGCCTATGCGCAGGGGCAGGCGGAGCTCGCCGCCACCTCGTTGGACGCGCAGTTCGCCGAGCTCGAGTCGTCGGACTCGCAGATCGAGGTCGAGGCCCGCCTCGCCGCGCTGAAGGCGGGCGCCGAGCCCGCCCAGCTGCCGGCGACGCAGGTCACGCCGCAGATCGCCGCGGGGCCGCAGTCCTGAACCTGGTCGCGCACGCATGACGAAGGGCCCTCGGCACGCGCCGGGGGCCCTTCCTCGTGACGGGAGCGGTCGGATCAGGCCGGGACGAAGGAGCCCTCGTCGGCCCGCGCGCTGACCAGGGCCACGAGCCGCTCGGCGATGCCGCGGCTGAAGGCCGTCAGCGCCTCGTCCTGACCGGCCCACCCGGCCAGCACCGCGTCGGCGTCGTGGCCGGCCGTCACCGCCCACTCCCGCAGCGTCTCCTGCGAGGTCTCCGGGTGGAACTGCAGACCCCAGGCCGACCCGATCCGGAACGCGTGGTACGGGTACATCGCCGACGAGCCGAGCCACACGCCGCCGCGCGGCAGCTCCACCACCGCGTCGTCGTGCATCGCCGGCTGCGGCGTGAGCCGCCGGGCCTGCCACGGCTGCAGCAGCGGTCCGACGAGCGCGTCGGACTCCGCCTCCGGACGCCACCGGACGTTGACCACGCCGGCCTCGGGCCCGGGAGGGGCGGCCACCTGCACGCGGCCGCCGCGGGCGACGGCCAGGAGCTGGGCACCGAGGCAGATCGCCAGCGTGGGGACGCCGGTCGCGCTGGTCTCTGCGAGCAGGTCGCGCACGGCTGGCAGCCACGGCGCCCGCTCGTCGTCGTACACCGACAGCTCGGCGCCGAGCACCAGGAGGCCGTGCCCCACCTCGGCGGGGGTCGGCACCGGCTCGCCGAGGTCCGCACGCACCAGCTGCACGTCGACGTCACCGAGCCACTCGGCGAACCGGTCGAGACCGCAGCTCGGGGAGCTCTGCAGCACGGTCAGGCGCGCGCGGGGCGCGCCGATCGGGTCGAGGCGGTCGCCGGCCTCGATCTGGACAGTCGTCATGGAGCAGAAAGGTACAGGGCGACGCCGTGCGCCACGCCGCGCGCGCCCGCATCGATGTTATCGCTCACACGCGCGGACCACGGGCCGGGCCCCGCCACGACACCGCCCGGGCCTTCCGCGCGCGCAGGTGACGTCCAGCGCACTCCCAGACAGCAGTCGCACACTGGGTGGATGAACGCTGCGTCCGGTGCGCCCGAGGCTCGGCTGCTCGTCGTCGACGACGAGCCCAACATCCGTGAGCTGCTCGCCACGTCCCTGCGCTTCGCCGGTTTCGAGGTGAGCTCGGCGGCGGACGGCAGCTCCGCGCTGCGCCTGGCCAAGGAGGTGCAGCCGGACCTGGTGGTGCTGGACGTGATGCTGCCGGACATGGACGGCTTCACCGTCACCCGACGCCTGCGCGAGAAGGGTCAGCACGTGCCGGTGCTGTTCCTCACGGCGCGCGACGACACGGCCGACAAGGTGCAGGGCCTGACCGTCGGCGGCGACGACTACGTCACCAAGCCGTTCAGCCTCGAGGAGGTCGTCGCCCGCATCCGCGCGGTGCTGCGGCGGACCCAGCGGGTGGACGACGACTCGCAGGTGCTCCGCTACGCGGACCTCGAGCTGGACGACGACTCGCACGAGGTCCGCCGCGCCGGTCAGCTGATCGACCTGTCCCCCACCGAGTTCAAGCTGTTGCGCTACCTGATGCTCAACGCCGGCCGCGTGCTGTCCAAGGCGCAGATCCTCGACCACGTGTGGCAGTACGACTGGGGTGGCGACGCCAACATCGTCGAGTCCTACATCTCCTACCTGCGGCGCAAGGTCGACCAGCTGGACGACGAGCAGGGCCGGCGGCTGCCGCCGCTGATCCACACCAAGCGTGGCGTCGGCTACCTGCTGCGCGAGCAGTCGTGACGGCACTCCGTCTGCCGACGCGGTGGGCGGCGGCCTGGGACCGGGTGCCGCTGCGCGGCCGCCTGGTCGCCGTCGCCACCGTGCTGATCGCCGTCGGCCTGGTGCTGGCGGGGATCACCAGCACCGCCCTGCTGCAGCGCTCGCTGGTCGCGCAGATCGACGACAAGCTGCGCACCGAGGGGAAGGCCCTCGCGAACCAGCGGATCACGGCGCTCGTCAACGGGCTGCACCAGGCCTCCGGGCCGTCGGACTACTACGTGCGCCTGCAGGTGGAGGGCTCGCAGTCCTTCGTCTGGGGGTCGCAGAGCGTGGCGGACGCCTACGGCGAGCCCAACGTGCCGGACCTGACCGTGGCTCAGGCGGCGGCACTGGACGCCCGGCCCTTCACGGTGAAGTCGTCGGTCGCCGGTTCGCACTGGCGGGTGGTGGCCTTCACCACCACCGACGGGACCGGCACCGTTCTGGTGGCGCTGCCGCTCGGCGAGGCACGGGACACCACCAGCACGATGGTCTCGGTGCTGCTGCTGTCCGGCGTCGGCATCGTGCTGCTCGGCGGCCTCGCCGCCGGCTGGGCGGTGCGACGGTCCCTCGCGCCGCTGGGCCGCATCGAGGAGACGGCCGCGGCGATCGCCGCCGGCGACCTGTCCCGCCGCGTGCGCACCGCACCGGAGAGCACCGAGGTGGGTCGCCTCGGCGTCGCGCTGAACGGGATGCTGACGCAGATCGAGGCGGCGTTCGACGCCCGCACCGCCTCCGAGGCCCGGATGCGCCGGTTCGTCGCCGACGCGTCGCACGAGCTGCGCACCCCGCTGGCGACGATCCGCGGCTACGCCGAGCTGTACCGGATGGGCGCCCTGACCGGCGCCGACCAGGTGGACGACACGATGCGCCGCATCGAGGGCTCCGCCACCCGGATGGGCACGCTGGTGGAGGACCTGCTCGCCCTGGCCCGGCTCGACGAGGGACGGCCGATCGCGCACCAGCCGGTGGACCTCACGGTGCTGGCGGCCGACGCGATCAGCGACCTTCGCGCACTGGATCCCGACCGGCCGGCCCGCCTCGCAGCGCTCGACCCGAGCGGCACGGCCGGCGCCACGCTGGTGCTCGGCGACGATGCCCGTCTGCGACAGGTGGTCGCCAACCTGGTCGGCAACGTGGTGCAGCACACGCCCGCCGGCACGCCCGTCGAGATCGCCGTCGGCACCGCCCCTCGCGTCGGCATCATCGAGGTGCGGGACCACGGGCCCGGCATCGACCCGGAGCACGCCGCCCGGGTGTTCGAGCGGTTCTACCGGGTGGACGCCTCGCGCACGCGGGAGTCCGGCGGAGCAGGTCTGGGGATGGCGATCGTCGCGGCCATCGTCTCGGCGCACTCCGGTCAGGTGACGCTCGCACAGACGCCCGGCGGCGGCACGACGGTGCGCGTGGTGCTGCCCGCCGCACCCGCCGGTGCAGCCGCCGACGAGGTCGAGGAGCAGGACGAGGCCGACGTCCCGCCCGTGGCCGAGAACGCCGGCCCAGCCGATCGCGGCGCTGTGACCAGGCACGATGCGCCGGCCACCGAGCCGGCACCCGAGGGCGATCAGGCCGACCAGCCTCGAGAGGCCGCTGACAGGGCCTGAGGCTACGATGACTCGTCCTAGTAACCAGCCGTGAGGTCGATCCATGGGCGTCCATGACGCGCCACAGTGGTTGTTGTCCGCATTCGTCCGCAGTGTCCAGGCAGTCGGCGGTACCGCCGAGGCCGACGAGATCCGCAGGACCGGTGAGGCCCTCCTGGCCAGGTGGACCGCTCCGGAGCGGCACTTCCACAACCTCCGTCACCTGGTGGACGTCATCGCCCGGGTGGACGAGCTGACGGAGGAGACCTACGACCCCGAGGTGGTGCGGCTCGCCGCCTGGTACCACGGGGCGATCTTCGACTCGGCCGAGCGCGCGGCGTACGCCAACCGCGGCGGCGAGGACGAGGTGGCCAGCGCCCGCCTGGCGTACGACGAGCTGACCGCGCTCGGCGTCTCCGCCGAGAAGGCGCAGCGCGTGCACGACCTGGTGGTCCGCCTGGCGCGGCACAACCCGGACCCGGCCGACCCGGACAGCGCCGTCCTGTGCGACGCCGACCTGGCGATGCTGGCCACCGAGCCGCAGAAGTACCGCGCCTACCTCGAGGACCTGCGCGCCGAGTACGCCCACGTCCCGTTGGACAAGTTCCTCGCGGCCCGCGAGCACATCCTGCGCAAGCTCCTGGGCCGTCCGCGCCTGTTCGTCAGCCCGCTGTCCGAGCGCTGGGAGGAGCCGGCCCGGCAGAACCTGACCGCCGAGCTCGCCCGCGTGGAGAAGGAGCTCGCGAAGCTCGCTGCCGGGTCCGCCGGGACCGCGAGCGGGGCGACGGCTGCCGGGAACGGCGCAGGGACCTCCGCGTCGGGGAGCCCGGCGCCGTCGACGACGAGCACGCCCGCCTGAGTCCGACCTCATCCGTCCCCAGCCCGGCACGCGTCCGTGAGGTCGGGTGCCGGCGCCGTTCCACAGCCGTGCGTCCCTGTGGGATCCCTAGCGTCGGCCGCGCCCCGTCGTCGAGAGCTGCCCGCCCGGCAGCCCGGCGGGGCACGGGAGGTCCGATGAGTCGTTACGAGGTCGATGCAGCCGAGCTGGCGCGCGCAGCCGGTGGTGTCCAGGCACGGGTCGCCTCCATCCAGGCGGAGGTCGCGGCGATGAACCGCCAGCTGACCGAGCTGCAGGCCGGGTGGCGCGGTGCCGCTGCCGGCGCCTTCGCCGGTCTGGTCGCCGACTGGTCCGCCACGCAGGGCAAGGTGGAGCAGTCCCTCACCCAGATCAGCGCGGCGATGACCAGCGCGTCGCGCACCTATGCCGACGCGGAGGCCGCGGCGTCCCGGCTGTTCGCAGCGGGCTGACCAGGCCGTCCGCCCGGTCGAGGTGCCGCGCGGGAGTCCGACTGACGAGGCGGTTACCCTCGGCGGGATGACCGTCCTCGTCGACCCGCCTGCCTGGCCCCGGCACGGCACCGTGTGGTGCCACCTGGTGAGCGACGAGTCGTACGACGAGCTGCACGAGTTCGCGCAGCGCGCCGGCCTGCCGACCCGGGCGTTCGACCTGGATCACTACGACGTGCCGCAGCACCGGTACGAGGAGCTGGTGGCCCTCGGCGCCCAGGCGGTCGACGGGCACCAGCTGATCCGCCGGCTGATCGCCTCCGGTCTCCGGGTACCCGCCCGGGACCGGAGGCGATCAGCGCACCGGCACGGCTGACGTCGCGCGGCTCACTGCGTGCTTCGGTCGGTCAGCCGCGGGACCACGACCACAGCCATGACCACGGCTCGCCCCACGACCAGGAGCCGCCCGACGACGAGGGACCGCCCGACGACCACGGCCCGGCCGACCACCAAGCACCGCCCCACGGTCCGGTCCACGGCGCACCGTGCTGCTTCTGCTCCAGCACCACCACCGTCCGCGGCGGCACGGTGACCGTCCCCGTCGCGCTGTCCCACCGGGTCGTCTTCACCACGGGGTCGGACCCGTGCGCCTGGGCCTTCGACAGCGTCAGCGCGTGGCCGGTGAGCCCGGCGAGGTGCTCGCTGACCGAGGTGGTGCTCGCGTTGAACACGACCAGCACGCCGTCGCGGGCCTTGTCGACATCGGCACCGCGGGTGTCGTCGATCCACATCGCGATCACGCCGGGGTCCGTCGTCGGGAAGCTGACCTTCTGCTCGATCGCGGCGGCGTCGTCCAGCCGGAACAGCGGGCTGGACGCCTTGATGGTCAGCAGCGTCTGCGCCTGGGCGGTGGCGGCCGCCATGTCGGCCGCGGACGGCTTCAGCGCCGGGTCGGCGAGCAGCGGCGCCATCACCGGCCACTGGCCGGAGTTCTTCGCCGCCGGCGGCAGGCCGGAGCCCCACGTAGAGCTGGTGCCGGTCCAGTCGATCCGGTTGAACCAGTCGCCCGAGTCGTAGCTGTCGTTGTCCATCGACTTGCTGCGCAGCAGGTCGGTGCCGGCCAGCCACATCACCCGGCTCTGCGAGAGGGTCGCCGCGGCGAGCGAGAGCGTCTGCATCCGCACCCGGTCGGCCATCGTGGTCGCCTTCGGCAGCTTGAGCGCCAGCGCGTCGTACAGCGTCTGGTTGTCGTGCGCGTCGACGTAGTTGACCACCTCGTCCGGCTGGTCGGCGTAGCCGGCCGGCTGCCCGTTGTAGTCGATCTGGTCACCACGCTTCACGGTGCCGTCCGACGCGGTGAAGGTGAACGCCCGCAGGTTGCCGGCGAGGCCCACCTTGATCAGGTCCTCGGCATGGGCGAGTGCGGCCGCCTGCTGGGCGGGCGTGCCGTTGACCGCCACGCCGTTCGGGTCGGTGCCGAGCCCGCTGCCGTAGCCCTGCGCCTGCACCGAGGACGAGTCGACCGGGCTGCCGCCGCGGACGGCGTCCCGCAGCCGGTCGTTGAACGTCCCGATCCCGGTCCCACCGAGCTGACCCTGGACCGCCTGCGTGAACAGGGCGTTGTCGGCCACCTCGCCGAAGTTCCAGCCCTCGCCGTAGAGGGCCACCTTCGACCCGTCCACGCCGTCGCGCTTGAGCGTCAGCCTGTCGAGAGCCGCACGCACGTCCTTCATGTTCTGCACCGAGTGGAAGCCCATCAGGTCGAAGCGGAACCCGTCGACCTTGTACTGCTGGGCCCACAGCACCACGCCGTCCACCATCAGCTTGCCGGCCATGGCGTGCTCGGTGGCCACGTTGGAGCAGCACGTGGACGTCTGCACCGCACCCTTGGCGTCGAGCCGCTGGTAGTAGCCCGGCACCACGCGGTCGAGCACGGAGGCGTCCGACTGCCCGCTGGCGGAGGTGTGGTTGTACACCTGGTCGAGCACCACCTGCAGACCGGCCCGGTGCAGGGAGCCGACCATCGAGCGCACCTCCGCGGTGCGCGCCGGACCGTCGGTGCGCACGGCGTAGGAGCCGTCGGGAGCCAGCCAGTGCAGCGGGTCGTAGCCCCAGTTGAAGGCGTCCTTGGCGGCCACGGCCGAGGTGCACGCCTGCTGCTGGTCGGATGCGGGCGGCAGCGAGGCCAGGTCGCACGCCGGCTGCTGCCAGGTGGTCTTGTCCTCGTTGACGGTGGCGAAGTCGAAGACGGGCTGCAGCTGCACGGTGTTCAGACCCGCCTTGGCCAGGTCCTTCAGGTGTGTCATGCCAGCGCTGTCCTCGACGGTGAACGCGTCGTAGGTGCCGCGCAGGCCGGCCGGGACGGTGCCGTCCGTCGCCGAGAAGTCGCGCACGTGCAGCTCGTACGCGGTCCGGGCCGACTCGTTGGGGATCGTCGGCGCCTTGGCCGTCCGCCACACGTCCGGCTGGAGCGCGGGGTCGGACAGGTCGGCGACCACGGACCGGGTCGCGTTGGTGGTGAGCGCCACGGAGTAGGGGTCGGTGACGTCGTTGGTCACCACCCCGTCGGCGGTCGGCACCGTGAGGCTGTACAGGTAGCCGCGGTTCTTCCAGCTGCGGTCACCGGTGACCGTCCACGTGCCGTCGGGCTGCCGGGTGGCGTCCACGACGGTCGGTGTCCCACCTGCCGCAGCGGCGTCCAGCACCACCGAGACGTGCTGGGCGGTCGGTGCCCAGACGGCCAGGCTCGGCACCCCGCGGGCCCACGTCACACCCAGCTTCCGGCTCTGCGCCGAGACCGCGTCGAGGTCGTCCAGGACGCCGGGCACCTGCACCCCGGTGAACGCCGTCAGCGCGCCGGTGGCGTCCTGCTGCACCAGCCGCAGCTGGCCGGTCAGCGCTGTGGCGACCGCCGCACGGTCCGCGCCGACGTGCAGCGCGAGGTACCCGGTCAGGGCGGGGAACCGGTGCAGCTGGTCCGCGGTGAGGCCGCCGGTCACGACGGACAGCGGCAGCGCGGTCCCCGTGCCCGACAGTGCGCCGTCGGTCACGGCCAGGTCGCCGGCCTGCGACGACCGGAGCGTCCACGTCAGCGCAGCCGGGTCTGTCCCGGACGGCACGAGCGCCGGCGGCACCGCCACGGTGCCGGCGTCCACCCACTGCGCCAGCTCCTGCCCGGTGCCGGGCAGCGGCGGACTGCTGTTGACGATCGTGAGCACGTGCGTCGCCGCGGTGTAGGAGAACGTCACCTGCTTGCCGGTGGTCGCGGTGAAGTCGATGTTCGGGCCACCGGGCACGCCGCCGGCGCCGTAGTTCTCCGACCAGCTGAGCCCGACCGCGGCCTTCGCCTGGTAGGACCCGGACGGGATCGCCGACGTGGTGAACGTGTACACGCCGTCACCCTTGAGGTCCTCCAGCCATGACCCCATGCAGTCCGGCGCCCAGTCGCCGGAACACCCGATGGTCGACTGGTACGAGCCGGGTGCGGTGACGATCGGCCCCTGCGCGGTGTTCTGCGCGTAGTGCGTCGTCGCGTCGTAGTAGAAGGTCACCGGCCCGCCGGCGGTGGTGAACGCGATGTTCGCCCCGCCCGGCACGCCGCCGGCGCCGTAGTTCTCGTTCCAGCTGCCGCCGATCGCGATCTTGTACTCGTACGAGCCGGCGGGCAGCGTGAACGTGCCGGCGTACACGCCGTCGGCCCGCTTGGTCAGGGCGATCGCGGAGCAGTCGGGCGCCCAGTCACCGGCGCAGCCCACGGCCGCGTTGAAGCTGCCCGGCACGCTCACCTGCAGCGTGGTCCCCGTGCCGCCCCCGGCGACCACCCCGTCCACCCGGTTGCCCACCGAGGCGTAGGTGGAGGAGGCGACGTGGTCGCCCGCCGCGTCGACGGACACGGCGCGGTACTCCACCAGCGTGCCGGGCGCGAGCCCGGACACGTCGGCGAACACCCGCGGCGCACCGCTCTCCGCCGTACCGAGCCCGGTCCAGGTCCCCGACCCGACCACCCGGTACGCGAAGCTCGTCTCGCCCCACCCGTCGGTCGCGTCGGCCGCCACCGGCGTCAGCCCGGACACCCCGGCACCGGCGCTCGGCACGGACACCGACAGCGTGCGGGACGGCACCGCGGCCACCTGCCGGTCGGCCCGCAGCACCACGGCCGACAGCACCGGGACGGTCAGCGTCACCTTGCCGGACCCGTCGGCCGTCACGCCGGAGCCGCCGCCGTACAGCACGGCGTAGCTCGCGCCCGGCGTCAGGGTGGTGAACGTGACGGTCTGCGTCGACGCGGCGTTGTTCACCGCGACCAGGTTCTCCACCTTCTCGGTGCGGTCCACCCGCGAGAACGCGTACACCCCGGTGCCGTCCTGCGCGTACCGCTCGATCTGCGCACCGTGCGCCAGCGCCGGGTTGCCGGACCGCAGCGCGGACAGCGCGGCGATGTGCTGGTAGAGGGTCGAGGTGGTGTCGTACCGGTCCTTCGACCCGGCCGTCGTCCCGTCGACCAGCGGCTGGTCGGCGTACGACGCGGTCTGCGTCGCGAACATGTCCTGGCGGGCATCCTTGTCACCGCCGGTGCCGGCGAAGCCCTGCTCGTCGCCGTAGTAGACGATCGGCTGGCCGCGGGAGAAGAACATCAGGTCGTTGGCGAGCTCGTCGCGCGCCATCGGGTCGGGCTGCCCGGCGAGGAAGTAGCCGATGCGGCCCATGTCGTGGTTGCCGAGGAACGTCGGGAGCGCATCGGCCGAGGAGTGCGTGGTGGTGTACCGGTCGTCGGACGCGTACAGCGCCTGCAGCGACTTGGCGGACCCGCCCTTGGCGTAGCTGGTCGCGGCCGACTGGAAGGAGAAGTCGAGCACCGAGCTCATCGCCGTGTCCCGCACGTACGGCGCCGTCTTCGCCGAGTCGGCGTCGTACACCTCGCCGAACATGAAGAAGTCCGGCTTGCCGTGCGTGTGGGCGTAGTCGAGCACCGGCTGCGTCCACACCCTCCAGAACTCGAAGTTCACGTGCTTCGCGGTGTCGATGCGGAAGCCGTCGATGCCCAGGTCGATCCAGGACTCGTAGATCTGCTCCATGCCGCTGACGACCTTCGGGTTCTCGGTCATCAGGTCGTCGAGGCCGGAGAAGTCGCCGAGCGTCGTGGACTCGCCGGTGTAGGTCGAGTCACCGCGGTTGTGGTACAGCGTCACGTCGTTCAGCCAGGACGGGGCCTTGACGTTCGCATCGGCCGGCGCGACGACGGGTGTGTACGGGAACGACGTCGCGGCGTCGAAGGTCGGGAAGCTCGGCGAGTTCGCCAGCGCGCCGATGTCCGGGATCACCGTGCCGTCGGCCGCCTTGTACGGCTTGTCCGCCTGGCTGACGTACGTGTACTGGTTCTGGGCGTTCGAGATCACGTCCGCCGTGTGGTTGGTGATGATGTCGAAGTAGACCTTCATGCCCTTGGTGTGCGCGTCGGCGATCAGGGTCTTCATCTCGTCGTTGGTGCCCAGGTGCGGGTCGATCTGCGTGAAGTCCGTCGTCCAGTACCCGTGGTACCCGGCGGAGGCGTCCGCGCCCGTGCCCTGCACCGGCTTGTTCTTGAACGACGGCGTCAGCCAGATCGCCGACGTCCCGAGCCCGTGGATGTAGTCGAGCCTCGAGGTCAGGCCGGCCAGGTCACCACCGTGGTAGAAGCCCTTGTCGGTGGGGTCGAACCCGGACACCAGCCGGTCCGTCCCCAGCCCGGCCGTGTCGTTCGCCGTGCTGCCGTTGGCGAACCGGTCCGTCATCACGAAGTAGTACTGGTTCCCGCTGCCCGCCTCCCGCACCGGGCTCCCGACGAGGCCGTCGTCGGCCGACGTGTACCCCGCCGCCAGGCCGAGCGGCGTCACCGTGACGCGCTGCGTGCTGACGTCGTAGGAGAACCGCAGCTGCTCCGTCCCACCGGTGACCAGCGGGATGTTCGCCGCTCCCCCGTCGAGCCCGACGGCGCCGTCCCAGCCCCGGTCGAACGCGATCTTGTACTCGTACGAGCCGCCCGGCAGCGTGAGGTCCGCCGCGTACACGCCGGCCTTGCTGGTCGGGGCGAGGTCCGTCGCCGCGCAGCTCGGGTCCCAGTCGTTGGCGCAGCCCGCCTCGCTCTGCAGGCTGCCGACCAGGGTCACCACCCCGGGGGCGGCGGCGGCGGGTGCGCCGGGCGTCGCGACCAGCCCGGTGACGGTCAGGGCGGCCGCCGCCAGCAGGGCCAGCAGCGATCGGGACGTGCGGGAGCGTGCGCGAGCAGCAGTCATCGTCGACCTTCTGGTCCAGCACACGTCGGTGTGCGCAGATTCGGACGGATCGCACGGTATCCGGCAGCAAGTCCTTGCAGCAAGAGTCAGCAAGGATTTCAGTGGACACAGCCGTTCCACAGCCCGCACCTGGACAACCGACCAGGACCAGCGCAAACACACGAGGGGCCGGCCACCCGCAGGTGACCGACCCCTCGACGTTCAGCGGCGCACGCGCCGCCTGGTACTGCTCAACGAGCTCTCAGCGGATCAGAACCCGCCGCCGAAGTCCTCGCCACCGCCGGGGCCGGCCGGGGCCGACTTCTCCGGCTTGTCGGCGACGACAGCCTCCGTGGTGAGGAACAGCGCCGCGATGGACGCCGCGTTCTGCAGCGCGGAGCGCGTGACCTTCACCGGGTCGTTGACGCCGGCCGCCAGCAGGTCCTCGTACTGGTTGGTCGCGGCGTTCAGGCCGTGACCGGTCGGCAGGTTGCGGACCTTCTCCGCGACGACGCCGCCCTCGAGGCCGGCGTTGATCGCGATCTGCTTCAGCGGGGCCTCGATCGCCAGCCGGACGATCTGCGCACCGGTCGCCTCGTCACCCTCGAGCTCGAGCTTCTCGAACGCGAGCTTGCCGGCCTGGATGAGGGCCACGCCACCACCGGCGACGATGCCCTCCTCGACGGCCGCCTTGGCGTTGCGCACGGCGTCCTCGATGCGGTGCTTGCGCTCCTTGAGCTCCACCTCGGTGGCCGCACCCGCCTTGATGACGGCCACGCCGCCGGCGAGCTTGGCGAGGCGCTCCTGCAGCTTCTCGCGGTCGTAGTCGGAGTCCGAGTTCTCGATCTCGGCACGGATCTGGGTCACGCGACCCTGGATCTGCGCCGCGTCGCCGGCACCCTCGACGATCGTCGTCTCGTCCTTCGTCACGACGATCTTGCGGGCCTGGCCCAGCACCTCGAGGCCGACCGTGTCGAGCTTGAGACCCACGGTCTCGGACACGACCTGGCCACCGGTGAGGATCGCCATGTCCTGCAGCATCGCCTTGCGGCGGTCGCCGAAGCCCGGGGCCTTGACGGCGACGGACTTGAAGGTGCCGCGGATCTTGTTGACGACGAGCGTGGCCAGGGCCTCGCCCTCGACGTCCTCGGCGACGATGAACAGCGGCTTGCCGGCCTGGATGACCTTCTCCAGCAGCGGCAGCAGGTCCTTGACGTTCGAGATCTTCGACTCGACGAGCAGGACGTACGCGTCCTCCAGGACGGCCTCCTGGCGCTCCGGGTCGGTGACGAAGTACGCCGACAGGAAGCCCTTGTCGAACCGCATGCCCTCGGTGAGCTCGAGCTCGAGACCGAGCGCGTTGGACTCCTCGACGGTGATGACGCCTTCCTTGCCCACCTTGTCCAGGGCCTCGGCGATCAGGTCGCCGATCGCCTGGTCGCCGGCGGAGATGGCGGCCGTGGCGGCGATCTCCTCCTTGGTCTCCACCTCCTTGGCCTGGGCCAGGAGCTGGGTCGTGACGGCCTCGACGGCCTTCTCGATTCCGCGCTTCAGCGCGATCGGGTTGGCGCCGGCCGCGACGTTGCGCAGGCCCTCGCGCACGAGCGCCTGGGCCAGGACGGTGGCGGTGGTGGTGCCGTCACCCGCGACGTCGTCGGTCTTCTTGGCGACCTCCTTGACGAGCTCGGCGCCGATCTTCTCGAAGGGGTCCTCGAGGTCGATCTCCTTGGCGATGGAGACGCCGTCGTTGGTGATGGTCGGCGCGCCCCACTTCTTGTCGAGCACGACGTTGCGGCCCTTGGGGCCGAGGGTGACCTTGACGGTGTCGGCGAGGATGTTCAGGCCGCGCTCCATGGAGCGACGGGCCTCCTCGTCGAAGGCGATGATCTTGGCCATGGGGCTATCGATCCTTCTGCTGGGTTCTGGGGGTGGTCGTCCGATGCCCGCGACGGACGGGCCCGCCGTCCGCAGTCACGTCCCGCGGCTGACGGCCCTCATCTGACGGCCGGTACTTCTGTCACTCTCACCAGGAGAGTGCTAGCCCAATGGTTAGCACTCGACCCTGGAGAGTGCAAGCCGCTGACGGTCGTCAGCGGCACTGCGAGGACTCCGTCGAGAGCCCCGCAGCGGCTGCTAGCCCAGCACCACCGTGATGCCCGTGCCGGCCTGCGCCGCCGACAGCGTGACCGTGCTGATGCCCAGCGTCGACGCCGCGAGCGCGGCCGTCTGCTGCTGAGCCGCGGTGGCGTAGTAGACGACGCTCTGCTTGGTGCTGGTCGGGCTGTTGCCCGTGGTGACCGAGGTGAACCCGGCCTTGGTCAGCTTGGTGGCGGCGGTTGCGGCGGCACCCGAGAGGCCCGAGGCGTTCAGCACCTTCACAGGGGTTGCCTTGTCGACCGTGCCGGACGACGACGCCGGGGGGCTGGCCGGCGCGCTGCTCGGCGCCGTGGACGCGGGCGCGCCAGCGGTGGCGGCACCGGACTCGGCGGCCGAGGGGGACTCGGCGGGGGTCTCGCTCACGGCCGGGACGGCGAGGTTGGGCAGACCGCCGTGGTTGGACATCCACGTGACGGCGCCCCAGGCGAGGAGCGGCACCAGGACGATCACCAGCAGGAAGGGCCACCAGCGGCTCCATACCGAGCGGGGAGCGCGGTGCACGCCGCGGGGTGCGCCCGCATCCGGCTGCGCGTCGAACTCGTCGGCGGGGTACGGGTAGGCGGCCTTGCTCACGGCGAGAAGGCTAACGGCTCAGTCCGTGAACCCCGTGCGCCCCGCGCTCACGCGTCGGCGCTGAGCCGACGGGCCGTGCGGGCCCGCTGGCGGGACGAGCGCAGCCGACGGAGCCGCTTGACCAGCATCGGGTCGAACGCGAGCGCCGCCGGGTCGTCCAGCAACCCGTTGAGCACCTGGTAGTACCGCGTCGCCGACATGTCGAACAGCTCGCGGACCGCCTGCTCCTTGGCACCGGCGTACTTCCACCACTGCCGCTCGAACGTGAGGACCTGCTGGTCCCGCTCGCTGAGGCCCGTCGAGCCCTCGGCCGGCTCCGACAGCTCCACGGTGAGGCTGCGCGCTGCTGCGACGTCCATGCCGGTCCCCTCTCGTCGTACCGGCGCCCAGCGTACGGCCCGAACGACACCGGTGTCATTCGCCTCGCGGCCGCGGCTCGCGCGGGCACGCGCGTGCCTGCGTGCGGTACTGGGTACCGTGCAGACCGTGGCACCCGCGGCGCTCGACCAGCTGATCGACCCGGGATGGGCGGCGGCCCTCGCACCCGTCGAGCCGCAGATCCGTGCGGCCGGCGACTTCCTGCGCGCCGAGCTCGCCGCCGGCCGCACCTACCTGCCGGCCGGCGAAGCCGTGCTGCGGGCGTTCACGCGGCCGCTGGACCAGGTGCGCGTGCTGGTCGTCGGGCAGGACCCGTACCCCACGCCGGGCCACCCGATGGGCCTGTCGTTCTCGGTGCAGCCCGACGTGCGACCGCTGCCCCGCTCGCTGGACAACATCTTCCGGGAGCTGGTCGACGACCTGGGCGTGCCACGGCCGAGCTGCGGCGATCTCAGCCCGTGGGCCGACCGCGGGGTGATGCTGCTCAACAGGGTGCTCACCGTGCGGGCCGGCGCCCCGGCCTCGCACCGCGGCAAGGGCTGGGAGGCGGTGACCGACCGGGCGATCGCGGCCCTCGTCGAGCGTGGCGGGCCGCTGGTCGCCGTGCTGTGGGGCCGGGACGCGCAGACCCTGGCGCCGGCGCTCGGCGACGTGCCGACCGTCGCCAGCGCGCACCCCAGTCCGCTGTCCGCGCACGGCGGCTTCTTCGGCTCGTGTCCGTTCTCCCGGGTCAACGAGCTACTGGTGGCCCAGGGCGCCGACCCCGTGGACTGGCAGCTGCCCTGAGCCGACCGGAGCGCCGGAGGCCTGCACGGCGTCGGTACGCGTGTGCAAGATGTCCCGGTGCGCGACCACCTTCCCCCCTGGACCCGGTACGTCGCCATGGGCGACTCGTTCACCGAGGGCCTGTGGGACAGCCCGGCAGGTCCCGACGCCCCGCAGCGCGGCTGGGCCGACGTGCTGGCGTCCCGGCTGTCCGAGCGGCGGACGGCCGCGGGTGAGCAGCCGCTGGAGTACGCGAACCTCGCGGTGCGCGGCCGGCTGCTGCGCCCGATCCTGCGGGAGCAGGTGCCGGTGGCCCTCGACCTCAAGCCGGACCTGGTGAGCCTGGTCGGCGGCGGCAACGACCTGCTCCGCCCCACCGGCGACCCGGACCGGCTGGCCCACGACCTCGAGCACGCCGTGCGCAAGCTGCGGTCCGCCGGCATCGAGGTGCTGCTGGGCACCGGGTACGACACCAGGGAGAGCCCGCTGGTGCGCCGGATCCGGCCGCGCGTGGGCGTCTACAACACGCACATCTGGTCGATCGCACGCCGGAACGGTGCGCACGTGGTGGACCTGTGGGGCATGCGCTCCCTGGCGGACTGGCGGATGTGGGCCGACGACCGCATCCACCTGACCACCGACGGGCACGCGCGGGTGGCGCAGGCGGCTCTGGTCGCCCTCGGGCTGCCGCCGGACCGGGACGACTGGGACGACCCGCTGGCACCGTTGCCGCCGGTCCCCCGCGTGGAGCAGCTGCGAGCCGATGCCCGCTGGCTGCGGGTGCACGCCTACCCGTGGGCGACACGGCGGTTGCGGCGGTCGTCGAGCGGGGACGCCCGCAGGCCGAAGCGTCCGCAGCCGGCGCCGATCGTCCCGCAGGAGCGGGCCGCGGAGGACTGAGGCCCGCAGCGACGACGCCCGGCTGGACACCGCCGCCCCGGCGGTGGACCCTCCCCCGGTGACCACGCCCGTCCCCGCCCGCCCGACGCTCGGCGCCGAACGACGGGCCGTGCTGCACCGTCGGGTCCGTCGGATCGTCGCCACCACCATCACGTACAACGTGCTCGAGGCGGCGGTGGCGATCGGCGCCGGGGCGGCCGCGTCGTCGGCGGCACTGCTCGGGTTCGGGCTGGACTCCGTGGTCGAGGTGCTGTCCGCCGTCGCCGTCGCCTGGCAGTTCAGCAGGCGCGACCCCGAACGGTGGGACGCGCTGACCGCCCGGCTGGTCGCGGTGGCGTTCTTCCTGCTCGCGGCCTACGTCACGGTCGAGTCGGTGCTCACGCTCACGGGCGTGCAGCGCGTGGAGCACAGCACCGTCGGCATCGGGATCGCGGCGCTCAGCCTGGTGACGATGCCCGCGCTGGCGTGGCTGGAGCGGCGCACCGGCCGCGAGCTCGGGTCGGCGAGCGTCGTCGCCGACTCCCGCCAGCTGCTGGTGTGCATGCAGCTGTCGGGCACCGTGCTGATGGGCCTGCTGGCGAACAGCCTGCTGCACTGGCAGTGGGCGGACTCGGTGGCGGCGCTGGTGGTGGCGGCGCTGGCGGTGCGGGAAGGCGTCGAGGCGTGGCGGGGCGAGGTGGAGTCGCCGTTCGAGGTCCTCGAGGAGCTCGAGGCGGACGACGACGCGGTGGCGGACTAGCCGACGCGGCCCGGGCGGTCAGTCGGAGGCGGGGGCGCCGAAGCGGAGGCCGTCGACGACGAGGTCGAGCAGCTTGCGCACCTGCGGCGCCCAGCTGTCGCCGTCCGGGACCATCCAGACGGCCGACATCGCACACATCACGTCCTCGGCGGTGACGTCCGGGCGGACGGAGCCGTCGGTCTGGCCGGCGGCGAGGAGCACGCCGATCGCGTCGACGATCCGGCCGCGCGTCTCGCCGAACAGGGGCGAGTCGGAGCCGACCGCCGCGCGCAGCGCCGCGCCCATGCCGCGCTTGGCGGCGGCGTAGCGGACGAAGCGCCCCATCCACTCGCGCAGCGCGTCGACGCCGGACCGGTCGGGGGTGAGCAGGGCCGGCGCCGCGTCGCACAGCTGCTGGACCTCCTGCCGGTAGGCCGCCTCGACCAGCGCGTTCCGGTTGGGGAAGTGCCGGTAGAGGGTCCCGATGCCGACCCCGGCCTGCTCGGCGATGGCCTCGAGGGGCACGTCGCCGTCGTGCGAGAGCGCCGTGGCGGCGCACACCAGCAGCTTCTCGCGGTTGCGCTGCGCGTCCGCGCGCTGCGGCCGGGCTGCTGCGGTGCTCACGGGTGCTGCTCCTTCGTCGTCGTGCTGCGTCGTCGCCCTGCGGGTCGTCGTCCTGCGTGCTCGGCGGGCAATTGCCCTTGCGTACCGGAGGAACCTCCGCTTATGGTGATGACCACAAACGATAGTCGCCTCCGTTACAGGGTACGCGCGCCTGGCCGGAGCGTCGACAGCCGGTCCCCGCTCGGCCACCGGCAGCCCGTCGCAGCCCGCAGCCCGCACCCCGTGCTCACCGGCGCAGCGTCGGCGTCTTTCGAAGGGAACCACCATGAAGACCTGGTTCATCACCGGCACGTCCCGCGGCTTCGGCCGCGCGTGGGCGGTCGCCGCCCTGCGGCGCGGCGACCGCGTCGCCGCCACCGCCCGTGACGTCTCCAGCCTCGACGACCTGGTCGAGCGCTTCGGCGACGCCGTGCTGCCGCTGCAGCTCGACGTGACCGACCGCGCGGCCGACCTCGCGGCGGTCGCGCAGGCCCACCAGCACTTCGGCCGCCTCGACGTCGTCGTGAACAACGCCGGGTACGGGCAGTTCGGCTTCATCGAGGAGCTGTCCGAGGCAGAGCTGCGCGACCAGCTCGAGACCAACGTGTTCGGCGCCTTCTGGGTGACGCAGGCGGCACTGCCGTACCTGCGCGAGCAGGGCGGCGGTCACATCGTCCAGGTGTCGTCGATCGGCGGGATCACCGCTGCCCCCGGCATCGGGGCGTACCACGCCTCCAAGTGGGCGCTCGAGGGGTTCAGCGAGTCGCTGGCCCGGGAGGTCGCGGGCTTCGGCATCCACGTGACGCTCGTCGAGCCCGGCGGGTTCGCCACGGACTTCGCCGGCCCGTCGGCCCGGCAGGCCGCTGCACTGCCGGCCTACGCGGAGGCTCACGCCCAGGCGGCGGCCTGGCGCGCGACCCAGGCCGCCGATCGTGGCAACCCGACGGCCACCGCGGAGGCGCTGCTCCGGGTGGTCGACGCCGAGAAACCGCCGCTGCGCGTCTTCTTCGGCGCGGCACCGCTCGGCATGGCCACCGCCGACTACGACGAGCGCCTGGCCACCTGGCGCGACTGGCAGCCGGTGTCGCTGCTCGCGCAGTTCGGGGCCGGCGCCTGACCCGTCTCGGTGGCGGCGGGGCACGTTCCCCGCGACCACCCTCCCCCACCGCCCATCCCACCGTGAGGAGATCCCCATGGCCACCTTCCGTGGACTGACCTTCGACGCCTACGACGCGCAGTCGACCGCCCTGTTCTGGGCCGCCGCACTGGGTCGCGACGTCGCCCCCGGCGCCTCCTCGGCGCACGCCGAGCTGCTCGACGACGCTGCGCAGGGCCTCCCGCGCATCGTCTTCGAGCAGGTCACCGACGGCCGACCGGCCCGCAACGCCCTGCACCTCGACCTGGTGACGGCCGACCTGCTGCGTGAGTCCGAGCGGCTGGTGCGGCTCGGGGCCCGCCGCCTCGGCGGCGTCAGCGCCGGCAGCGGGTGGGTCACGCTGACCGACCCCGAGGGGAACGCGTTCGACCTGATCGCGGCCTGATCGGCCTGATCGCAGCACGAGCAGCATCGAGCCCGGCGAGGCCCGGTCGTCCACGGAGGGTGGACGACCGGGCCTCGTTCCTCCGTCCGGGCGCGACGTCCGCGCCGGACCGACCGGAGCACGGTTACCGTCTGCGCCATGCGGCCTGGGGTGGCGAGCGCTGGACCGACCGACCGCGCACTGGCGTGGGCGACGGACCGGCTGCTCGAGCTCGGCACGGCGCCCACCGGCAGGCCGGAGCTGGTCAAACGTCGACCCTGGTCGGCGGTGCACCGGCTACCGGTGGACCGCGGGGTGGTGTGGGTCAAGGCGTGCGGCGGCCGGACCCGCTACGAGGCGCCGCTGAACCAGGCCCTCGCGGAGTGGGTCCCGGACCGGGTGCTCACCCCGTTGGCGACGGACGACGACGAGGGCTGGCTGCTGCTGCCGGACGGTGGGACGCCGCTGCGTGAGCGTGCCGACGGGGCGGGTCCGGCGGCATGGAGCCGGTTCGTGCGGGAGTACGCGGGCCTGCAGCGGGCGGTGGCGGCGCACACGCCGGAGCTGCTGGCTCTCGGCGTCCCCGACCAGCGACCCACGGCACTGCCCGCGCTGCTCGACGAGCTGCTGGACGACCCGCAGGTGCCGCTGGACGGCGCTGTTCGCGGGGCCCTGGTGCGGCTGCGACCGGCGTTCGCGGACGCCTGTGCCGAGCTCGCGGCCGGCGGTGGCGCGCTCGGGCCCGAGCCGGTCAGCGTGCAGCACGACGACCTGCATGCCGGCAACGTGCTGCCCGCCGACCGACCGGGCCGCCCCGACCGGTTCTTCGACTGGGGTGACGCGTCTGCCGCGCACCCCTTCACCAGCCTCCTGGTCACGCTGCGCAGCATGGCCGCCACGTCGGGGCTGCCCGCCGACCACCCCGCGCTGCGCGCGACGCGCGACGCCTACCTGTCCGGGTGGGAGGTCGAGGGGCCCGAGGGGGTGCGGCTGGCCGGGCTCGCGGCGTGGACAGGGTGCGTCGGGCGCGCGCTGGCATGGCGACGGGCGCTGCACGGCGCACCACCGCAGGAGGCGGCCGAGTGGTCCGACGCGGTGCCCGGTTGGCTCGCGGAGCTGCTCGAACCGACGCCCGCCTGGTTCGAGGACGGTACGGCCGGCGGCTGAGGTGGTGTGTCGGTGGTCGGCGCGATGCTGGCTCGGCGGCGCACCCGTCGGGCGCGCGACGACATCGGGGAGTGGTCGAGATGGCGGACGACGAGCTGACCGGGCTGATGCGATCGCTGGAGCACCGGTTCTGGGACGCGATGGTGGAGCGGGATGCCGCGGCGGCCGCCGCGCTGTGCGACGAGCCGACCATGGTGGCCGGGGCCAGCGGCGCCGCGACGATCGACCGGGCGATGTTCACGTCGATGCTGATGTCGGACGGCTGGGTGCTGCGCTCGTACGAGATCACGGACGTGGTGGCGCACAGGGTGACGGACGACGTCGCCGTCGTCGCGTACCGGGTGCACGAGGACCTCGAGGTGGACGGCGAGGACGTCGCGCTCGACGCCGCGGACACCTCGACGTGGGTCCGGCGGGACGGGACGTGGGTGTGCGCGCTGCACACCGAGTCGATCCTCGGCGACGCCTACGGACGGGATCGCGCGACGAGCTGACCGCACCGCGGGACACGGTGTCCCGAGCAGCGAGATTCGCGCCCGACCCGGCCGGTCATGAGTCATAGGCCTTAACGCCCATGACATCATGGTGGCGTCCCGCGACCATGGGACACGTCGGCAACCCCGGCACCCGTCGCCACGCACCCACAAGGAGCGCACCACCATGACCACGCTGTCCCCGGCGCGCGTCGAGCCCCAGCTCGCCCGCCGTGCCGCCGTTCGCATCCGCGACCTCGGCGAGCAGATCTACTTCGGCCGTACCCCCAGCTACGGCCCCGACCGGGCCGGACGGCTCGCCTTCGTCGGCTACGTCGTCGGCAGCGTGGTGGCGTGGTCGCTCGCCACCCTGCTGGTCACCGGGGTGCTGGCCGCCGTCCTGCGCTGACGCAGCAGGCACCAGTCACAACGAGACGCCCCGGACCGTTCGATGGTCCAGGGCGTCTCGCCGTCTGACGCGGGGTGCGACCTAGCGGCTGTTCACCAGCAGCCCCAGGTCGGCGCCCCAGCGCTCGGCGCGCTCCAGCTCCCCGTCCTTGAGCGGACCGGTGCTGTCCTTCACCCAGAACGTCTCCGGGTCGGACACCTCGGGGAAGGACAGGCGCTGCAGCGCCTTGGCGACCTTGTGGGCGGCGGAGCCGGGCAGCGGCGCCCGGACACGCGTGTCGAAGGCGGCGACCATCGTGCCGACGCCACCCGGGTGCACCGTCTCCAGCCACTCGCGGACGCCCCGGCCGGTCGAGACGATCGTGCCGCCCGGCGCCTGCTTGACGGCATCGGCGCGGGTGCTGGCGCGGCTCATGCCGAAGGCGTGCGTCGGCGCACCGACCACGAGCAGGTCCAGCTCGGCGGAGATCTCGTCGGGCGCCAGGCCCACCTCCGTCACCTCGACCTCGACGTGCTTGCCGAGACCGGCCGCCACGGCCTGCGCGATCTGCTGGGTGTTGCCGAACATCGACTCGTACACCACGAGTGCCTTCATCGCCCGTCCTCCGAACGCTCCGTTGCGGTCTGATGACCCCTCCAGCGTTTCTCGCTGGTCAGACGGCCGCCAGGGCCGAAGGGCCCTCCCGCGGGCGGCCCGCGCGCACCGGGCGTCACGCCTGCGTGCTTCACCCCGACGGGGTGGTGGGAACGCTTGTCGGCGCCCGCCGGCACTCCTAGCGTCGGCACTGAGGGCGGGCGACCGGCCGGGTCGTCCGGACCCGCGTCGAGAGGGACGACGATGTCTCCTGCAGCTGCACTGGTACCCGGTCGGTTCGAGGGCCGGACGGTGATCGTCACCGGGGCCGGCTCCGGCATCGGCAAGGCGACGGCGCTCCGGCTGGCCCGTGAGGGGGCCACGGTGGTGGCGACCGACGTCGTGGAGAGCCGGCTGACCGAGCTGGTCGAGGAGAACCCGGGGCTGACGTTCGTCACGGTGCCGGGCGACATCTCCGCGCAGGAGGTGGTGGACCGGGTGGTCGCCGCGGCCGGTGGGCGCGTGGACGGCCTGGCCAACGTCGCCGGGATCATGGACGCGTTCCTGCCACCCGCCGAGGTTGACGACGAGACGTGGGAGCGGGTGCTGCGGATCAACCTGACCGCCCCGATGCGCACCACCCGGGCGGTCCTGCCGCTGATGCTCGCGGCGGGCAAGGGTGCGATCGTCAACGTGTCCTCGGAGGCGAGCCTGCGGGCCTCGGCGTCCGGCGTCGCGTACACCGCCTCGAAGCATGCGGTGAACGGGCTGACCAAGGCGACGGCCGTCTTCTACAAGGGCGACGGGGTGCGGTGCAACGCCGTGGCGCCCGGCGCGGTGGCGACCAACATCGAGGCTCCGTTCCACTCGGCGCACGCCGGTGCGGTGCTCGGCCCCTTCATGCAGGCGATGGTCACCTCGGTGGCGCAGCCGGACGAGCTCGCGGCGCTGATCGCGTGGCTGCTGTCCGACGACGCGAGCAACGTCAACGGTGCGGTGATCCCGTGCGACGGCGGGTGGTCGGCGATCTGATCGCCGCGCGAGGCACGGTCCCGGCAGCGGTGGGGAGCTGATCGAAGCGAACCGGTTCTCCGCATGTGGGTGCCGGGAGGCAACCCGGGCGGATGAGTTCGCGACAACGAGGGCGTCAGTCCTTGGCGGCCTCGTCGAGACATCACAGCAGGTCAGTGGCCCTATCGCCGTCGGACGGTCCGCCCGGGCGTCGCCATCCGGCGTGACGGGCGCCACATTGGTGCTTGCCTGACTCCCTCGCGCGTGCGTAATCTGCGAACCGGTTCGCTGCCGCACCGTGAGGATGGACGATGACGACGATCGGGGACGTGGCCCGCCTCGCGGGCGTCTCCCGCAGCACGGCCTCGAACGTGCTGTCCGGGAAGAAGTCGACGTCGTCGGAGATCCAGGAGCGCGTCCGCCGCGCCGTCGAGGAGCTGGGCTACACGCCCAACGCCGGCGCACGTGCGCTGGCGACGGCGCAGACGCAGGTGATCGGCCTGCTCGCGCAGTTCTTCGAGGACGAGTTCGCCCCCGCGATGCTGCAGTACATCCTCGGCGTCTCCAACACCGCCCGGGAGCTGGGCTACGACATCCTGCTGGTGTCCGAGCCGGACGGCGCCCGGGCCCTGAAGCGGATCACGGACTCGCGGATGGTCGACGGCGTGGTGCTGCTCAACGTCGCCGACCGCGACGACCGGCTCGAGGTGCTGCGGGACGCCGAGCAGCCCGGCGCGCTCGTCGGGCTCCCCGCCGACCCCCGGCACCTCGACGTGTTCGACCTCGACTTCGCCGAGGCCGGCCGGCTGATGGTCGAGCACCTGGCCCGGCTGGGGCACCGCGAGCTGCTGCTGGTGTCGCAGCCGGAGCACGTCGTCGAGCGCGGCGGCGCCTACGTCTGGCGCCTGGCGGACGCGGCGGCGGAGGAGGCCGAGCTGCGCGACGTCAGGTTGCACGCGATCTTCGGCTCCTCGCACCAGCCGGACGTCGGGCGGGACCTGCACGCGGCGCTGGACGCCCACCCGGGCGTGACCGGCCTGCTGGTGAACAACGAGGCGGCGGCCGCCGCGCTGCCCGCGGTGCTGCGCGAGCGCGGCCTCAGCTCCCCCCAGGACATGTCCGTCATCGGGCGCTACTCCGACGAGTTCGCCCGCACCTTCTCGCTGCCGTTCTCCTCGATCGAGAGCGCACCCGACCGCCTGGGGCAGATGGCCGTGCGCCAGCTGGTCCGGCGGATCGAGTCGGCGGCGGGACGCACAGAGCCGCACGTGGTCCGGTTCATCTCGCCGGAGCTCGTGGACAGGGGGAGCACAGCGGCGCCGCCCACCGGCGCCCGCTGACCGTCATGCGCCGGCGGCCCACCCACCGGCGCAGCTGCACTCATCACTGATTCAAGGAGGAACACCGTGATGCGCATCTCCACCCACCGGCGCGCCCTCGGCGCGCTGGGCATCGCCGTGACGGTCGCCAGCCTGGCGGCCTGCTCGTCGAGCGCCGGCACGGCCGGCGGCGCGACCGCCAGCGCGGCCGGCGGCAGCAAGACCTACACCTGGTGGGACCCGTACCCCCAGCACGACGCGTCGTCCAGCTGGGCGAAGCGAGTCCAGTCCTGCGGCGACGCGGCGGGCGTCACCGTGCAGCGCACGGCGTACGACACCACCGCCCTGACCAACCAGGCGCTGCTCGCCGCGCAGGAGGGCACCGCACCGGACGTGATCCTGCTGGACAACCCGGCGGTCTCCACGCTCGCGGACACCGGCATGCTCACCACCACCGACGAGTTCGGCCTCGACACCTCGAAGATCGACCCGAACCTGCTCGCGGCCGGCCAGATGAACGGCAAGACCTACGGCATCCCGATCGGCGCCAACACGCTCGCCCTCTACTACAACAAGACGATCCTCGACGCGGCCGGCATCGACCCGACGTCCATCAAGGACTGGGACAGCCTGACCGCCGCGCTGCAGAAGGTGAAGGCCGCCGGCCACAAGGGCATCACGTTCGCGGGCATCGGCACCGAGGAGGGCTCCTTCCAGTTCCTCCCCTGGTTCTGGGGGGCCGGCGCGAAGCTGACGCAGCTGGACTCGCCGGAGGCCACCTCGGCGCTGCAGCTGTGGACCGACTGGGTCAAGCAGGGCCTTGCCCCGAACTCCGTCATCCAGAACTCGCAGAACACCACGTGGGAGGAGTTCCTCACCGGCGACTTCGCCTTCGGTGAGAACGGCACCTGGCAGGTGGACGCCGCGAAGAAGGCGAAGTTCCCGACCGGCGTGATCACGATCCCGGCGAAGACGGGCGGCGCCGCGCCGGCCCCGACCGGTGGCGAGTTCATCGAGATGCCCGTGCAGAAGGACACCAAGCGGTACGCGACCACCAAGAAGATCGTCGACTGCATGACCAGCACCGACGGCATGGTGCAGACGGCGACCACCTTCGCGTACTACATCCCGCCGACGGCCGACGGGCAGACCGCCCTGCTGGCCAAGGACTCCTCGCTGCAGCCGTGGGTCGACGCGGTCAAGGCCGCCAAGGGCCGCACCAGCGACAACCTCGGCACCAAGTACCCGAAGATCTCCGAGCAGCTGTGGACCGCCGTGCAGAACGCGCTGTCCGGCTCGGCGACACCGGCCGACGCCCTCAAGGCGGCCCAGCAGAAGGCCGCTGCGGCCACCAAGTGACGCCCGGTCACGGCTGACCAGGCACGACACAAGGACTGTCCTCATGGAATCCCTGACCACCACGGTCGGGACGACGCGACGGACGGCAGGTGCGACCCGCACGGGCGCACCTGCCGTCCGGCCGGACCGTCGGCCCGCCGCCAGCACCCGGTGGGCGGCGTTCGCGTTCATCGCCCCGCTGATCGCGTACCTGCTGGTGTTCTACGCGTACCCGCTGTACCGGAACATCGACCTGAGCCTGCACGACTACACGCCGCGGGCCTTCGTCCAGGGCAACGCCGCCTGGGTGGGGCTGAAGAACTACACGGACATCGTGGCGTCGACGACGTTCTCCAAGGCCGCGCTGAACACGGCCGCGTTCGTGCTGATCTCGATCGTGTTCCAGTACGCGATCGGCCTGGCGCTGGCGGTGTTCTTCCGCACCAGCTTCCGGCTGAACGGCGTGCTGCGCGGCATGTTCCTGGTGCCGTGGCTGCTGCCGCTGATCGTCTCCGGCTCGTCGTGGGCGTGGATGCTGAACAGCGACAACGGCATCGTCAACTCGGTGCTGCGGACGTTCGGGGTCACCCCGATCAACTGGCTCACCAGCCCGCACTGGGTGCTGTGGTCGGTGATCATCGCGAACATCTGGCTGGGGATCCCGTTCAACCTGGTGATCCTGTACTCGGGCCTGCAGAACATCCCCGGGGAGCTGTACGAGGCGGCGGCGCTGGACGGTGCCAACGGCCGGCAGCAGTTCCGGCGGATCACGTTCCCCCTGCTGCGCCCCGTCTCCGCGGTGACGATCCTGCTCGGCCTGATCTACACGCTGAAAGTCGTCGACATCATCTGGATCATGACCAAGGGCGGTCCGGGCGACGCCTCGACCACCTTCGCGACGTGGTCCTACCGGGAGGCCTTCGGCACCGGGCAGCCGGACTTCTCCCCCGCCGCCGCCGTCGGCAACCTGCTCATCGTGATCGCGCTGGTGTTCGGGTTCGTGTACCTGCACCTGCAGCGCCGACAGGAGTCGTGATGACCCACCACAGCCGCTGGCGGACGGCGATCGGCGTCGTGCTGACCGCGATCATGCTGTTCCCCGTCTACTGGATGGTGAACGTGTCGTTCACCAAGACGTCGGACATGCGCGCCGACCCCCCGCACTGGTTCCCGTGGGACCCGACGTTCGAGGGGTACCAGGCCGTGTTCCGCCAGCAGCTGCCCGCGCTGGGGACCAGCCTGATCATCGGGCTGGGGACCGTGGTGCTCACCGTGCTGATCGCGGCGCCGGCGGGTTACTCCCTGGCCAAGCTGCGGCCGCGCGGCGCGGGGACGCTGAACTTCGTCCTGCTGGTGGTGCAGATGATCCCGGCCGTGGTGATGGCGATGGGGTTCTACGCCATCTACCTCAAGGCGGGGCTGCTGAACACGGTGTGGGGGCTGATCGTCGCGGACTCCACGGTGGCGGTTCCGTTCGGCGTGCTGCTGTTCACCGCGTTCATGAGCGGCATCCCCAACGAGCTCATGCAGGCCGCGCGGATCGACGGCGCGGGGACGTGGCGGGTGTTCCGCTCGATCGTCATGCCGATCAGCCGCAACTCGGCGATCACGGTGTCGCTGTTCGCGTTCCTGTGGGCCTGGTCGGACTTCATCTTCGCCTCGACGCTGAACCGCAACGGCGCCCTGATCCCGATCACCCTGGGCATCTACAAGTACATCGGCAACAACACCACCGAGTGGAACTCGATCATGGCCACCGCGGTGATCGCCTCGATCCCGGCCGCGATCCTCCTGGTGGTCGCCCAGCGGTACGTCGCCGCGGGCGTGGTCGCCGGCGCCATCAAGGACTGACCGACGCGCGGGGGCGCCCGGCCGCGCCGGGCCTGCCCAGCCGTGCCCTCATCTCGACAACGGAGCTCTGCACCCATGACCTCGGACCTCGTCGACGCCGACCGCGCCGGCCTCAGCGGGCGGCTCGACCCCACGGGCGGCCGACCGGTGGTGCCCGCCCGTGGGGCGCTGCGTCCGCTCGGCCTGCACGAGGTGGCCCTGACCGACGGCTTCTGGGCCGGGCTGCAGCGGACCAACGCCGACGCGACGCTCGAGCACTGCGAGCGCTGGATGGAGCGCCTGGGCTGGCTCGCCAACTTCGACCGGGTCGCCGCGGGCGCCACCGCCGGGGCGGACCGGCCCGGCTGGCAGTTCTCCGACTCCGAGGTCTACAAGCTGCTCGAGGCGCTCGCCTGGGAGTCCGGCCGTACCGGTGACGAGCGGGCGGAGGCGGCGTTCCGGCGCCTGACCGCACGAGTGGTCGCCGCGCAGGACGACGACGGGTACCTGAACACCTGCTTCGGGCACGCCGGCCAGCCGCCGCGGTACTCCGACCTGGAGATGGGTCACGAGCTGTACTGCACCGGCCACCTGCTGCAGGCCGCGGTCGCCCGGGTGCGGACCCGCGGCGTGGACGCCCTGGTCGAGGCGGCGCGGCGCGCTGCGGACCACGTGTGCACGACGTTCGGCGCCGACGGTGTGCAGGGCATCTGCGGCCACCCGGAGATAGAGGTGGGGCTGGCCGAGCTGGGCCGGGCGCTGGACGAGCCGCGGTACACCGAGCAAGCGCGGCTGTTCCTCGACCGGCGCGGGCACGGCACCCTCGCCGACATCCCGCTGGGCCGGGCGTACTTCCAGGACGACGTGCCGATCCGCGAGGCCGACGTCTGGCGCGGGCACGCGGTCCGGGCGCTCTACCTGTCGGCAGCGGCGGTCGACGTCGGCGTCGACACCGCCGACGACGAGCTGGTCGACGCCGTCGTCCGGCAGTGGGAGCGCTCCGTGGCCCGGCGGACCTACCTGACCGGCGGCATGGGCAGCCGGCACCAGGACGAGGGCTTCGGCGAGGACTGGGAGCTGTCGCCGGACCGCGCCTACTGCGAGACCTGTGCGGGGATCGCGTCGACGATGGTGTCGTGGCGACTGTTCCTGGCCACCGGTGACATGCGGTACGCCGACCTGATCGAGCGCACGTCGTACAACGTCGTCGCCACCTCCCCGCGCTCGGACGGGCGGGCCTTCTTCTACGCCAACCCGCTGCACCTACGGGCGGCGGGCCAGCCGTCCGACGACGACCAGGTCAGCCCCCGCGCCGAGGGCGGCAGCCGCGCGGCGTGGTTCGACGTGTCGTGCTGCCCCACCAACGTCGCCCGGACGCTCGCGAGCTGGCACACCTACGCCGCGGCCGTCCGCGGCCAGGAGCTGGTGCTGCTGCAGTACGCCGGCGGCCGCATCCGCACGACCCTCGCGGACGGGAGCGTGCTGGCGCTCGACGTCGAGACGTCCTACCCGGACGACGGTGCCGTGGTGGTGCGGGTGCTCGAGGCGCCGGCCACGCCGGTCACCCTGACGTTCCGCGTGCCGGCGTGGAGCCCGGACGCCGTGCTGGGCACGCCCGACGGGCCGCTGGGTGCCGAGGGTGGGCGGTCGGTCTCCGTCGTGCGCGTGCTGCAGGCCGGTGACGAGCTGACGCTCCGGCTCGACGTGTCGCCCCGGCTGACCTGGCCCGACCGGCGGATCGACGCCGTCCGCGGCTGCGTCGCGGTCGAGGCCGGGCCGCTGGTGCTGTGCGCCGAGCAGACCGACGTGCCGGCCGGGATCGACCTCGCGGACCTCGTCGTCGACGCCTCCGTCGCACCCGTCCGTCGGGACGGCCGGGTCACCGTCGCCGCCACCGCCGTCCCGCCGGCCGGCCGCACCTGGCCGTACGACGGTACGCAGGCCGGTGACCAGGGCGAACGCCTCGACCTGCCGTTGATCGCCTACCACCGGTGGGCCGAACGTGAACCCGGTGAGATGCGCGTCTGGCTGCCGGTCCGATGAGCGCCGCGACGAGCCCCGCGGTCGCGGGGGTGTCCGCCGGGCCGCTGTTCGACGTGCAGGAGGTGCCGTTCAGCCGGCGCGGCTCCTGGCTCGACCTGTCCCCGGTGATCGGGCTGCACCAGCGGGCCGACGACGTGCACCTGGTGTCCCACCAGACCGGCATGCACCCGGTGCTGCGGCTGGTGCCGGCGCTGGCCGGCGAGCCGGTCGCCACCACGCTGACCGCGACGCCGGGCGTGCTGACGTGGACGGCGGAGGAGGACGCGGTCCGAACCATCGAGGCCGCCTTCGAGTCGGTCGACGCGGTGCGGCTGCGAGGTAGCGGCCTCGGCCTGGTGCTCGCCGACCCGACCTCGTCGTTGACCCCGTTCACCGGCCTGTACCTGTTCCGCGACCCGATCGACGGGTCGGCGGTGCTGACGTCGTACGAGACGGGGCGCCGCTACCGCATCACGGCGCTGACCGGCGAGCTGGACGTGCTCGGTGCCGAGGCGCTGGGCGAGGCGACCCGCACCGTCACCGTGGTCGGCGACGAGTGGGAGCTCGTCGTCGAGGAGCTGGAGACGGCCCGACCCCCCTACCGGCGGCGGCGGGCGTTCGACGACGTCGTCACGACGAGCGCCCACGACTTCGCCACCTACCTCGACCAGGTGGCGCCGTGGCGCGACGGCTCGACGCCCGCCGCCGCCCTCGCCGCGTACGTGATGTGGTCCGCCACCGTGCGGCCCGCCGGCTTCCTGGGCCGCGAGGCCGTGCTGATGTCCAAGCACTGGATGGACAAGGTGTGGAGCTGGGACCACTGCTTCAACGCGCTGGCCCTCGCGCCGGGCCGACCGGCGGAGGCGCTCGACCAGCTGCTGCTGCCGTTCGACCACCAGGACGCCACGGGCGCGCTGCCGGACTCGGTGACGCACTCCGAGGTGCTGCACAACTTCGTCAAGCCGCCGATCCACGGCTGGGCCGTCGCGCGGCTGCGCGCCTCGCTCGACGAGCCGCTGGACGCCGCGACGCTGCGCGTGCTGTACGACGCGCTGGTCCGGTGGACGGAGTTCTGGCTGACGTCCCGACGCGTGCCCGGGCACGTGCTGCCGCACTACCAGCACGGCAACGACAGCGGCTGGGACAACGCGACGATGTTCGACGCCGACCGGGTGGTGGAGGCGCCTGACCTCGCGGCGTTCCTGGTGGTGCAGCTGGACGTGCTGGCCGGGCTGGCCGACGAGCTGGGGTCGGGGGCCGAGACCGGCACGGACCCGACGGCCGACGGTGCGCCCCGGCGGACCGCCGCGGACTGGGCGGCGCTGCGCAACCATCTCGCCGCGGCGCTGGTGGACCAGCTGTGGACCGGCTCGGCCCTGGTGGCCCGGAGCCCCGTGTCGGGTCGCGCCAGCACCACCACCAGCCTGCTCCCCCACCTCGCGCTGCTGGCCGCCGAGCACCTGCCGGCGGACGTCGTCGACGCCCTGGTCGAGCAGCTGGACGGGTTCCTCACGCCGTGGGGACCGGCCACCGAGCAGCCGGACTCACCGCAGTACGAGCCCGACGGGTACTGGCGCGGCCCCATCTGGGCGCCGTCGACGATGCTCCTGGTGGACGGCCTGCGCCGGGCCGGCCGGGACGGGCTGGCGGACGAGGTCAGCACGCGGTTCCGGCGGCTGTGCGAGGCGCACGGGTTCGCGGAGAACTTCGACGCGCTGACCGGCGAGGGGCTGCGGGACCGCGCGTACACGTGGACGGCCAGCTGCTACCTGGTGCTGGCGCGCGAGGCGGTCCGCTGAGCGCCGACGTCAGCCGCGGTGGTCGATCGCGTACTGCAGCGACTGCTGGTAGCCGGCGGACGTGTAGGACGCCCCGGACACCGCCGCGATGTTCGCCGAGCCGGCGGCGACCGCCTCGCGGGACAGCACCGGGATGGAGAACGAGCTGACCTGGCTGCTGTACCCGCCGGACGGCGCCTGCAGCGCCTGCGCCGCGGTGATCGCGGTGCCGGTGAACGTCACCTGGACCTGCACGGGTCCGTACCGGGTCTGCACGGTGGAGCCGACCACCACGGTGGTGACCGGTGCGGGGGGTGGCGGTGCCGGAGCGGCGGGCTTCGGCGCGGGTGCCGTGGTCCGGGTCGCGGTCGGGGTCGCGGTCGGGGACGGTCGCTGCGTCGGGACCGTCGGCGTGCGCGACGGGGTCGGCGACGGTGTTGCCGACGGGTGCGGCCCGCGGCCCCAGCTGAGGCTGCTGCCGGTCGCCGTCGGGGTGGACGACGGTGTGGCGACGGCCGCCGCCGCTACCGGTGCACCCGTGGCGGCGCCCTGCGCAGCGGCCGCGTGCAGGTCCGGCGTCGTGGTGAAGAACCGGACCCCGGCCGCCGCACCGATGGTGACCAGCGTGGCCGCGTACAGGGCGGAGCCGCGGGACGGCGGCGTCATCGGACGGTCGCCGGGCGCGCTGCGCCGGTCGGGGTCGGCGCGCTCGTCGTCATGGGGCCCACGGCACCAGCCGATTCTCAGAGGATTCTGAGAACGAGCGTGGCGCCGCCGTCGGCGTGTCGCGACGACGGCGCCGTGTGGTTCGCCCCGCGTGGTTCGGCCCGGGCGGGCGTCCCGGGCCGCCGGTCAGGTCAGCGACGCGTCGTAGATCGCCTGGATGGAGCCGTCGAGCACCGCGTCGAACTCGTCGTCAGACTGCTGCGCCGTCAGGCCCTCGGTCAGTGCGCGCGAGAAGCTGGCGATCACGCCGGGCTGCCGCGCCAGCCGCAGCACCGCCTCGGCACGGGTGTACCCGCCGGACAGGGCGGCGACGCGGAGCACGTGCGGGTGCTCGACGAGCGGCGTCCACCAGCCGTCCTGCTCGGGCAGCGTCAGCTTGAGCATCACCCGGGCGTGGCCGGGCAGCCGGTCGAGCCCGTCGTGCAGCGCAGAGCGGAGCATGTCCTCCGCCTGACCCTTGGTGGGGCTGTGGATGTCCACCTCCGGCTCGACGATCGGCATCAGCCCGGCCGCGAGGATCCGCTGCGCCAGCTCCAGCTGCTGGTCGACGACCGCCGCGACCCCCGCCTTGTCCGCCTGCACCACCAGCGACCGCATCTTGGTGCCGAACACCCCGTGCCCGTTCGCCCTGCTCAGCGCGTCGTCGAGGTCAGTGATCGGCTTCATCAGCCGCACCCCGTCGGCCTCGTCGAGCAGCCCCTTGTCCACCTTGAGGAACGGCGCGACGTGCTTGACCTGCCACAGGTACTCGGCGGCGCCCATGCCGTCGATCTGGCTCTCCATGGTCCGGTCGAACAGGATCGCGCCGACGATGCGGTCGCCGCCGAACACCCGGCTGGTGATGATCCGCGAGCGCATCGCGTGCACCAGCTCGAACATCTGGGCGTCGTCGGCCCACGTCTCGATGCCGTACCGCTTGAGCGCACCGGGGGTGGAGCCGCCGCTCTGGTCCAGCGCGGCGATGAAGCCGCGGCCCGTGGCCATCTGCTGGAGCTGTTCCGTGCTCATGACCCTCCGTCCACCGTGCCCGTCCGGCGGCGCTGCCCGAGGACACCGGCGACCCGCTCCCCGGTGAGGTGGCGCCTGCCGCCAGTCTTCTGCGGCCGTCGCACCCGGGCCAGTGCTGCCGCGACGGGGCCGCGGGACTCCGTGAGGTACCTCACCATGTGGGACTACACTGGTCCCGGAGAGGCGGTCCGTGGAGACGACAGACCTGGCTGACGAGCTCGTGGAGTGCGTCACGCGCATCCGCCGCGTGCTCGACTCGCGGCTGCAGGTGCACGGCGTCTCGGTGGCTCGCACCCGCGTGCTCGGCGCGCTGGCGGACGGTCCCGCACGGCAGGCGGTGCTCGCGGAGACGCTCGAGCTGGCGCCGCGCACCATCACCGAGGCGGTCGACGCGCTGGAGCGCGACGGGCTGGTGCGCCGCGCCGCCGATCCGGACGACCGGCGTGCCTGGCTGGTGCACCTCACCACCGCCGGTCGACGCACCTACCAAGCCGCGCTGACCACCCGTCGTCAGGCCGTCGACCAGGTGTTCGCCGACCTGACCTCGGAGCAGCAGGCGGCCCTGTCCACCCAGCTCCACCGGCTCCGCGAGCGGGCCGCCACCATGACCGTCCCGTCCCCCACCCAACCCCACAGAACGGTGTGACCCATGTCGCTGAACGGCGCCGACCGCGCACAGGCCAGCCAGGAGCTGATGGCGAGCTACAACCTCGCCGGCCTGAGCCGGGACGATATCCAGCGCGACCTCGGGCTCACGCTGCACCAGCTGGAGCGCGAGCTCGCGGTGCGCCCCACGTCGGACCCGGTGCAGATGTGGCTGCTGCGGGACTACCTCGACCGGACCATCCGCGAGCGTGGGCGCAAGCCGGCCGCGTACACGGTGCTCACCGACACCGCACGGGCCGCCGCCGCCCAGCGGCTGCGGCTGCGACCGGCACCTGTCGCGACGCGTCGGGGCTGACCGCCGCTCGCCGCTCAGCCGAGAGCCGCCCGGCCGCGAGACCGGGCGGCGTCCGTCGCACGCCGAGGGGCGCCCCCGGCAGCGGCGGCGCCCCTCGGCTCGAACGGTACGGCGTCAGTCGAGGATGCGGCCGAGCAGCCCCTTCGACACCTGGGTGGGCCGCTGCATCTCGCCCTGCTGGGCGCCGAGCACGATGATCGTGCCGACCAGCGCCGGGGTGACCCACTGCAGGATGCGCTCCTGCCGCTGGGCCGCGGCCACCTCGTCGGACGTGCTGGACGACGGCGTGACGCCGCTGTGCGCGGGCTCGGACGAGCCCTTGGCGATCTTGGTGCCGAGCATGCCGCTCCAGGCGGTGGTGCCGAGGGCCGCGATCGTCAGCGCCGTCTTGACGACGGTGTTGGCCGTGACGCCCTCCTGGGCCTGGACGCGGCCGCGGTTGGCCAGCAGCAGGCCGGCACCGCCGACCAGGTGCGCGCCGATGGCCAGGGCGTTCACCGGCGCCCACTTCGCCCAGCCCATGGACGCGGTGTGCACGCGCTGACGCGGGTCCTCGACCTCCTCGGAGGCGCCGTTGAGGCCGATGGCGCCCATCAGGCCGCCACCGAACCAGGCGGCGGCACCGAGGTCGTGCAGGGATCGGACGAAGGTGTTGGAGCTCATGGGGTGGGTCCCTCCGGTCGCTGTCGAGACCACCACCATCCGTCGATCCGGCCGCGAGCGCCCGTCGAGAGCGCGTCCCGCGGGGCGGTCCGGCGCCTCAGCCCTTGCCGACGCCCGCCAGCGGGCTGGTGCTGTGCTGCCACACCGCGCGGGCCCCGGAGTCACCGACGCGGTACACCTGCCAGCCCGTGGCCAGGCTCGCGACCACGGACAGGACCGCCGTTCCCGGCGCCCGCGATCTGGCGGCCCTTGGGCGGCGACCGGCACGTCCTCGACCCGCTGCACCGAGGCTCTTCCGCGTCGGCCGCAACCGATCAGCGGCACCACCCCGCGAGCGCACGGCGTTCAGCCTCGCCGTCACGTCCCTGATCGCGGCCGCGAAGGTCGCCGAGGCGGAGGAGCGGTTGCGGCCCTGCTGGTCCGGCTCGGCGGACGTCACCGTCTCGTAAGGACCGGAACCCTTGTCCGGCGCCGGGGGCGGTCCGCACAGTGGACGCATCCGGTTCACCGGCGAACGCCCTGGTCAGGGGCGCGCGGTGGGCCTGCGTCCGCTCCCTGGAGGTTCCGATGTCCCGTCTGCACGCCCTCGTCCGCCGACGCACGGTGCTCGCTGCCGTCGGTGCCGCCGCCGCTCTGGCCCTCGTGCCCCTCGGCGCCTCCGGGGCACTCGCCTCGGACGGCGCCGACGGCGGTCCCGACGGCCACGGCGCGCCCGGAGCCGTCTTCGTCCAGCTCAACGGCACCACCGGCAACACCGTCGCGGTCTACACCCGGCACGTCGACGGCACGCTGACCGCGGCCGGGCGCTACGCCACCGGCGGGCTGGGCGGCACGCAGGTCGGCGCACCGCTCGACGCGCTGGCCTCCCAGGGCTCGCTGGTGCTGGACGAGCGCGACGACGTGCTCCTCGCGGTGAACGCCGGCAGCGACTCGCTGACGGCGTTCACCGTGCACGGCGCCGCGCTCGGCACCCCGCGGACGGCCCCGTCGGGCGGCCACTTCCCCACCAGCATCGCCGTGCACGGTGACCTGGTGTACGTGCTCGACGCCGGCGGTGACGGTGCTGTCTCCGGCTTCCGGCTGATGCACGGCGCGCTCGTGCCGATCCCGGGGTCCACCCGCTCGCTGGGCCTGGGCGGAAGCAACCCGCCCGTGTTCATCGCCTCACCGGGGCAGATCGGCTTCGCCGCCGACGGGCACGCCCTGGTGGTGACCACCAAGAACCACAACGAGCTGCTCAGCTTCCCGATCGACGACGCGGGCCTGCCCGCCGCCACCCCGGTGGCCACGCCGTCGGCCGGACCGGTGCCGTTCTCGTTCGTCGTCGACCGGCACGGCCGGCTGCAGGTGACGGAGGCCGGCACGGGCCGGACCAGCACGTACACGGCCGCGCGTGACGGGTCGCTGCACCTGGTCGGCTCCTCCGCATCGGACGGCGGCGCGGCGCTGTGCTGGAACGTCTTGGCGGGACGCACGCTGCTCGGCGCCAACGCCGGCTCCGCGACGCTGTCCGCGTGGGCCGCGCCGTGGTTCGGTCCCGCGGTGCTGACGGCGCCGGTCGCGGCGTCCACCAACGCCGGGCCGATCGACCTCGCTGCCTCCCACGACGGTCGCTTCGTCTACGCGCAGGAGTCCGTCGCCGGAACGGTCGGCGCCTATGCGGTCTCCCCTGGCGGCAGCCTGACGCGGATCCAGACGGTGTCCGGCCTGCCGGCCTTCACCACGACCGGCATGGAGGGCATCGCGGCCCGGTGACGGCCCGTGACGCCGCGCTGACTCAGGGGTGATCATCAGGACGGCCCGGCACCGCGGTGCCGGGCCGTCCCCCGGCGTTCGGGAAGGGACCGACGTGACGCACGTCCTCGTCGTCGACGACGACGCCACCGTCCGCGAGGTCGTCGCGTCGTACCTGCGCGCGAGCGGGCACGACGTGGTCGAGGTAGCGGACGGCGAGCAGGCGCTGGACGCGATGCGGCGCACGCGCGCCGACCTGGTGGTGCTGGACCTCATGCTGCCCGGCATCGACGGTCTCGAGGTGTGCCGCCGGCTGCGGCAGGACGGTGACGTGCCGGTGATCATGCTGACCGCGCTGGGCGCCGAGACCGATCGGATCATGGGGCTCGCGCTGGGTGCCGACGACTACGTCACCAAGCCGTTCAGCCCCCGCGAGCTGGCGCTGCGGGTCGACTCGGTGCTGCGCCGCGCCGGCCAGCAGGCCGCGCCGGAGGCCGAGGTGCTGACCGACGGGGACCTGGTGGTCGAGCCGGCCAAGCGATCGGCGACCCTCGGCGGACGGCCGCTCGCGCTGACCGCCCGCGAGCTGGACCTGCTGCGGTTCCTCGTGGCGCGCGCGGGGCCTGTCTGGTCCCGCGACGACCTGCTGCGAGAGGTGTGGGGCTGGTCGTTCGGCGACCGGTCCACCGTGACGGTGCACGTGCGGCGGCTGCGCGAGAAGGTCGAGGCCGACCCGACCCACCCGGTCCGGCTGCTCACCGTCTGGGGCGCGGGCTACCGCTGGGAGGCCGCGCGATGAACGTGGTGCAGGTGGCCTTGGTCGCGGTCTCGTGGTCAGCCGGGGTGGTGCTGGCCGGGGTGGTGGCGGCGGCTCTGCTGCGGCGGGCATCGCTGCGGTGGTCGACCGCGGTGGTCGCCCTCGTGTCGGTGGGCGGCGTGGCGGCCGGCGTCCTGGGGACGGCTCACGCGATGTTCCTGTCCCAGCACGACCTGCACGTGGTGATCACGGTGTGCGTCGTCTCGGGCCTGGTCTCGGTGGCCGTCGCGCTGTGGCTCGGGGAACGACTCGTGGCCTCGGCGCGCCGGCTGCGCGACGCGGCGACGCGGTTCGGGGACGGTGGACGCTTCGAGGCACCCTCCGCCGGCCCGCGCGAGCTCACCGACGTCGCGGGCGAGCTGAGCCGCAGCGCCGAGCGCCTCCACGAGGCCGACGAGCGGGAGCGCCGGCTGGAACGCTCGCGCCGCGAGCTGGTCGCGTGGGTCTCGCACGACCTGCGCTCGCCGCTCGCGGGCATCCGGGCGATGTCCGAGGCGCTCGAGGACGGTCTCGCCCCCGACCCCGCCCGCTACCGCGCGCAGATGCGCACGGAGGTGGACCGGATGGTGCGCATGGTCGACGACCTGTTCGAGCTGTCCCGCATCCACGCCGGCACCCTGCAGCTGGCCCCGCAGACGGTCCAGCTCGCGGACGTCGTGAGCGAGGCGATCGCCGCCGCCGACCCGGTCGCGCGCGCCAAGGGGGTGCGCGTCGGCGGTGCCGTCGCCGGGGACGTGCTGGTGCGGGCGGACCCGGACGCGCTGGCACGGGTGGTGGCCAACCTGGTGATGAACGCCGTGCGGCACACCCCCTCCGACGGGTCGGTGGTGATCACCGGCCAGGCCGACGGGCCCACCGTGACCGTCGCCGTGGCGGACGCCTGCGGCGGCATCCCGGCCGACGACCTCGGCCGGGTGTTCGACGTCGGCTGGCGCGGCGGGAGCGCGCGCACCCCGGACCCCGACGCGGGAGCCGGGCTCGGGCTCGCGATCGTGCGCGGGCTGGTCGAGGCGCACCACGGCCGTGTCGCCGTGCAGAACCAGGCACCGGGCTGCCGGTTCGTGGTCACCATCCCGGCCTGACGAGCGGGGCTTGACCGGCCGCCGATCGCTCAATCATCATTGACTCAATGAGCGACGACCAGAGCTGGGGAGTGACGCGCCGCGCCGCCGTGCACGCGGCGCTCGCCGACCCCGCCCGGCTGCAGGTGGTCGACACCCTCGCCCTCGGCGACGCCTCGCCGTCCGAGCTGGCGCACCTGCTGGCCATGCCGTCCAACCTGGTGGCGCACCATCTCGGCGTGCTGGAGCAGGCGGGGCTGGTGAGCCGCCACCGGTCCGAGGGTGACGGCCGCCGCACGTACGTCCGCCTGGTGCCGGGGGCGCTGGCGGGTCTGGTACCCGGCGCCGTCCGTCCCGCGCACCGGGTGCTGTTCGTGTGCACCGCGAACTCCGCGCGTTCGCACCTGGCCGCCGCACTGTGGCGGCAGGCGTCGGACGTCCCCGCCGCCTCGGCCGGCACCCATCCGGCTGACCGGCTGGCCCCTGGCGCGGTCGCCGCGGCGGCCCGCCACCACCTGCCGATGCGCCGGCTGCGGCCGCGAGCGCTGGCCGACGTGCACCGCGACGGCGACCTCGTGGTCACGGTGTGCGACCGGGCGCACGAGGAGCTCCCCGTGCCGGCCGACGTGCACTGGTCCGTACCGGACCCCGTCCGCACCGGCACGAGCGATGCCTTCGACGCCGCCCTGGCGGAGCTGACCGACCGCGTGGAGCACCTGGCACCCCTCGTCGTCCCTGCCTGACCCGACCCTGGAGAGACCGATGTCCGCGAGCACCACCGGCAACCCGTCCGTCATGTTCGTCTGCGTGCACAACGCCGGCCGCTCCCAGATGGCCGCCGGCTTCATGACCGCCCTGTCCGGCGGCCGGGTCGAGGTCCGCTCGGCCGGGTCCGTGCCCGCCGACCAGGTCAACCCGGTCGCGGTCGAGGCGATGGCCGAGGTCGGCATCGACATCGCCGCCGAGCGGCCCAAGATCCTCACCGGCGACGCCGTGCAGGCGTCGGACGTGGTGATCACCATGGGCTGCGGCGACACCTGCCCCTTCTTCCCCGGCGTCCGGTACGAGGACTGGGAGCTGGAGGACCCGGCCGGCAAGGACCTCGAGACGGTCCGCCGCGTGCGCGACGAGATCCGCGGCCGGGTCGAGACGCTGCTGGGCGAGCTCCTGCCGGCCTGACCGGCCGTACGGGAAACAGGTGGCGGGAGCCGGGGGCCGGCGGGTTACGGTCCGGCCCATGTTCACGACCCTGCGCACGCACCGACAGGCGGTGCGACCGTGACCGCCACGCCCACCGACTGGATCGAGCACCGCCGGGCGGGCGACCGAGAGCTGCTCGGCTGGCTGCGCCTGGAGGACGACGGCGCCGTCGCGATCGACCGGCTCGGCCGGACGGCGTCCGGCGTGCTGCCCTGGGACGAGGCGGAGGCGGTGCTCGACGAGCGCGGCATCGGCTGGCTCGCCGACCTGTGGGAGCTGGAGCTGGACGGGCGGCCGGTACGCGTGCGCCTGCGCGAGGTGTCCACCGAGCGGGTCGTCGTGACCTACGACGACCACGGCGACGTGCACACCAAGGTGGACTCCATCGAGCTGCCGTTCCCGGCCCCGGCGGCGCTCCAGCCCTTCAGCGGCGACCGGCACGTGCTCGACCCCACCGGCTGAGGTGGTCCACCGCGGCCGGCGCCGCGATCATGGCGGGGGCCGGAGACCGGAGGGACGGACGTGGACGGCACGACGAGGCACGCGCTGTCGTTCGACGCCGCCGCGGACGTGTACGAGCGGTCGCGCCCCGGCTACCCCGACCCGGTGGTCGACTGGCTCCTCGCCGGCCGGCCGCGGGACGTGCTCGACCTCGGCGCCGGTACCGGGAAGCTGACCCGCAGCCTCGTCGGGCGGGCCGAGCACGTCACCGCGGTCGACCCGTCACCGCGGATGCTCGACCAGCTGAGGCAGGTCGTCCCCGGGGTGACCGCCCTGGTCGGCACCGCCGAGGCCATCCCCCTGCCGGACGCCAGCGTCGACGCGGTGGTGGTCGCCCAGGCCTGGCACTGGGTTGACCCGGCCCGCGCGGTGCCGGAGGTGGCCCGCGTGCTGCGGCCCGGTGGTGTGCTCGGCCTCGTCTGGAACACCCGCGACGAGTCGGTGCCGTGGGTGCGCGCGCTCGGTGCGCTGCTCGCCGCCGATGCCGCGGGCCGCGGAGCCACCGCCGAGGAGCACGTGCCACCGACCACCCTCGGCGCGGTCGAGTCGATGACGCACCGCTGGTCGCAGCCGGTGGACCGCGAGCGCCTGCACGCGCTGGTGCTGTCGCGCAGCTACGTGATCACGGCGTCCGACGAGCGGCGCCGGCAGCTGCTGGCGCAGGTCGACGGGCTGCTGGGCGAGGACCCGGCGCTCGCCGGACCGCCGCCGTGGCCGCTGCCCTACGTCACGCAGGCGTGGCGGGTGCTGCGCCCCTGAGGCCCTGCGTGCCGGCCTCGCGACCCGGGCTCACCGCCGCCAGACCACGCCGCTGCGCGTCCCCGCGACCGTCCGGACCGTGACGGTGACCCAGGTCGCGACCAGCAGCAGGTACAGCGCGGCCCCCAGCACCTCGAGCACCGGCGTCTGCCAGGCCCGGCCGATCGTCAGCGTGGCCACGGTGAAGGCGCCGAGCGGGAAGGTGAACGCCCACCAGCCGAGGTGGAACCCGAACCCGCCGGCTCGCAGGTACCGGACCAGCAACGCTGCGGCGATGCCCAGCCACCACAGGCCGAACCCCCACAGCGCCGAGGCGAACAGGAGCGACACCGTGCCGACCGCCCCGGCGGTCGCGCCGTTCGCCACCGGCATCTGCCGTGCCAGGCCGAGGGCCGCCAGCGCACCGACCCCGACCGGGCCGAGCGCGATCCACACGGTCGGCGCGAGTGCCGCCGGCGGCAGCGGGTGCAGCACCAGCCGGGCGAACAGCAGGCCGAGCGTGAGCAGGAACAGCACGAACCCCATGCCGAACGTCGCGTAGCCCAGCACCAGCAGCAGCCGTGCGTCGCGCGCACCGACGTGCGGCACGAGCGCCGCCGTGGCGACCGGGACGATGATCGTGACTACCGGCGGGATGAACCAGCCGCCGTTCACCGACCCCGCGGCCACCTCACCCGTGAACAGCGTGTACGTGAACGCCACGCCCAGCACCAGCCCGACCACCGCGCCGACCGCCAGCAGCGCACCGGCCAGCGGCACCGTCACCCCGGACGGCAGGAACCGCGGGCCGACGGCGGTGGTCATCACCGACAGCACCAGCAGCCCCGCCGGGAGGGTGGCGTGCATCGCGCCGAGCACGGGATGCCGCAGGTCGGCACGGCACGCGTCCGTGTGCCGCACCCAGCGCACCACGTAGGCCACCAGCAGCACCGCGCCGAGCAGGTACGTGAGCACGGCGAACGCCACGCCGACGGCGTGCGCGGCCGGCTGCAACGCACTCAGGCTGCCTGGGTTGCCGTCGCTGGCCACCGCGACGATGCCGGTGCCCATCACGGCGGCGAACCACCCGGGGTGCAGGTCACGCATCCGCGACGCACGGTCGGTGGGCACGGGTGGCGACATCGGTGCCGAGGTGGCCTCCCGGGCCGCCTCGACCGGCGGCACGGCCGGACCGGCCGGGCTCTGGGTCGTCATGACGAGGCGCCTTCCTCGGCCCGGCGGTCAGGAGGCGAGGGGCGCGAGGAGCTCGCGCACCTGGGCCGCCGTGGGGACCCGACCGGACATGACCACCTGCTCGTCCACCACCAGCCCGGGCGTGCGCATGACGCCGTAGCCGGCGATCTCCCCGTAGTCGGTGACCTTCTCGAACTGTGCGTCCAGGCCCAGCTCCGTGGCGGCCTCGCGCGTGACGCGCTCGAGGTTGACGCAGTTGGCGCAGCCGGAGCCGAGGATCTTGATGATCATGGTCTGTCTCTCCTGTGGTGAGCGGTGCCGGCGTCAGGCCGGCAGGACGGCGTTGAACAGGTAGCCGACGGCGACGATGCCGAGGGCGGTCACCGCGACGAACGCGGCGATGAGCGGTGGCTTGAGCACGCGGCGCAGCAGGATCAGCTCGGGCAGGCTGAGCGCGACGACGGCCATCATGAAGGCGAGCAGGGTGCCCATCGGCAGCCCCTTGTCGTGCAGGGCCTGCACCAGCGGCGTCACGCCGGCGGCGTTGGAGTACAGCGGCACGCCGAGGGCGACGGCGATCAGCACGGCGAACGGGTTGCCCGCACCGGCGTACCGGGCGAACAGGTCGGCCGGGGCCCAACCGTGGATCGCGGCGCCGAGCCCGATGCCCACCAGCAGGTACGGCCAGATGCGCCGCAGGATGCTGCGGACCTCCTCCAGGCCCATCTGGATCCGGTCGTCCCAGCTCAGCCCGACGCTCGGGTCCACCACCTGGCCGCGCAGGCGCGTCTCGAAGACGAACGGCTCCACCCACCGCTCGACGTGCAGGCGGCCCAGCGTGAAGCCGGCGACGACGGCGATCACCAGGCCGGCGACGACGTACAGCGCCGTCGGGCCGATGCCGAACATGCCGAACAGCATCGCGATCGCCACCTCGTTCACCAGCGGGCTGGCGATGAGGAAGCTGAGGGTCACGCCGATCGGCACACCCGCCGCGACGAACCCGATGAAGGCCGGCACCGCGGAGCACGAGCAGAACGGCGTGACCACGCCCAGCCCGGCAGCCATCACGTTGCCGACGCCCTCGCGGCGCCCGCCGAGCAGCGCCCGGGTCCGTTCCACGCTCATGAACGACCGCAGGACGGTGACGACGAAGATGATGCCGACCAGCAGCAGGACGATCTTCACCGAGTCGGTGACGAAGAACAGCACGCCGGAGCCGAGCCGGCTGGTCAGGTCCAGGCCGGCGACCTGACCGACCAGCCACATCCAGAACCGCCCGTTGACGGCGTACAGCGCGAACCACACCACCGCGGCACCCGCGAGGCCGGTCCACCGGCGCACCGCGCTCCCGGCGCGGACCCGCTCTGCGACGCTCATGCCCGTGCCCCCGACCGGCCGCCGGGCAGCGCGGCGGCCATCCGGGACCGTGCGTCGTCCGCGAGCGCGTAGTCGATCCACCGACCGCGCCGGCTGGACGTGACCAGGCCGGCGTCGCGGAGCACCTTCAGGTGGTAGCTGAGCAGGTTGCCCGGCACCTGGACGTGCTCCTGCAGGTTGCAGACGCACGACGGGCCGGCGGACAGCTGCTCGAGCACCGTCCACCGCACCGGGTCGGCGACCGCCTGGAGCACGGCGAGCGCACCGTCGACCGCGGAGGGCGAGAGCGTCAGTTCAAGAACGATTGAATCAGGCACGGTTGAAGTATGACCCATCCCCCGGCCCCCGCCGTCAGGACGTACGTCCCGGCCTACGCAAACGCGACACATACCCGAGGGGGTACAGGACGTTCGACCCCCATGAGGCTGCCCGGCGAGGTCGAACCTTGCTCCGTGGCGACGTCGCCCGACCCGATGGAGGGTCCCCGTCCGGGGGCCCTTCCGCGCGCGGACGCACGTCGCCGCTGGTCCCGGGCACTGTGGCCCGGCGGCCTGCTGCGTCCGGCGTCGTCACCGGCGGACCGGCGCCCACCCGTCCCGGAGGAGGACTGACCATGTCGGTAGCCATCGAAGAGCTCAAGGCCCTGGAGGGCACGACCACCGTCGTCGACGCCCGCGGCACCTCGTGCCCCGGCCCGATCCTCGCGGCCAAGAAGGCGATCGGTGGCGTGCCGGTCGGTGGCGTCATGGAGGTGCTGGCGACGGACTCCGGCACGCTCAAGGACCTGCCGGCGTGGTCGAAGAAGATGGGCCACGAGTTCCTGGGGAACTTCGAGGACCAGGGCTACCTGCACCTGTTCCTCAAGAAGATGAAGTGATCCGCTGATGGACCACAGCGACGCCGCCGGGTCGCTGCCGCGGATCCTCGTCTTCTCGACGAACAACATCTCGGATCCTGGCATCGACCTGGCGGGCAGCCGCCACCTGCACTACCCCGCCACCGTCTCGGTGCTGGCGGTCCCGTGCAGCAGCGGCATCAAGCCGTCGTGGATCGTGCACGCCCTCGAGTCCGGCCAGGACGGCGTGTTCATCGCCTCCGACGGCGAGGAGTGCGCCTACCTGCCGGACTGCGCCGAGCGCACCGCTCGGATCGCCACCCAGGCGCAGGAGCTGATGAAGGCCAGGGGCATCGCGCCGCAGCGCCTGAAGATGGCGGCCGTCTGCTCGGTCTGCGCCGAACCGTTCGCCAAGTACATGCGTGAGTTCGCAGCCGCGCTCGACGAGCTGCGGCCCCAGCCGGCCACCGTCGGCTGACCGCCCCACCACGGGGCTAGGCGCAGTACCAGACAAAGACCAGGAGAGGGACGATGGAGTCCACGAGAAAGACGATCATCGTGTTCAGCGGTGATTTCGACAAGGTGATGGCCGCATTCATCATCGCCAACGGCGCAGCGGCGATGGACGACGAGGTCACCATGTTCTTCACGTTCTGGGGGCTGAATGCGCTCCGCAAGGACCAGCACGTGGCCACCAGCGGGAAGACGCCGCTGCAGAAGATGTTCGGCGCGATGATGCCGCGGGGCCCCAAGAAGCTGCAGCTGTCGAAGATGAACTTCGCCGGCGCCGGTCCCAAGATGATGCAGCGCGTGATGAGGCAGCAGAACGTGATGCCGCTGCCCGAGCTGATCGCCACCGCCCGCGAGCAGGGCATCAAGCTCGTCGCGTGCACCATGTCGATGGACGTCATGGGCCTGCGCAAGGAAGAGCTGCTCGACGACATCGAGTACGCCGGCGTCGCGTCCTACCTCGGCGACGCGGACGAGTCGAACGTCAACCTCTTCATCTGACCAGGCGCGGGCCACAGGCCTGTCCGGAAGCAGGAGCCATCGAATGGACTACGACGTCCTGGTGATCGGCAGCGGGATCGGCGGCATGGAGTCGTCGATCAAGCTCGGCGACATGGGCTACAAGGTGCTGCTCGTCGAGAAGGAGGCGAGCGTCGGCGGCCGGATGATCCTGCTGTCGAAGGTGTTCCCCACGCTCGACTGCGCGAGCTGCATCTCCGGCCCGAAGATGTCGTCGACGATCAACCACCCGAACATCACCACCAAGACGTACTCGGAGGTGAGCGGGATCCGGCGGGACGCCGACGGGCGGTTCCACGCGACCGTCAAGGAGAAGCCGACCTTCGTCGACTGGGCGGCGTGCACCGGGTGCAGCGACTGCCAGACGGCATGCACGGTGGCCGTCCCGGACGAGTTCAACTCCGGCCTGGTCGCCCGCCGCGCCGCGTACATCGCGTTCCCGCAGGCAGTGCCGAAGAAGGCCGTGCTGACGCGAGAGGGCACGTCGCCGTGCATCGGCGCGTGCCCCGCCGGCATCAAGGCGCACGGCTACGTCTCCCTGGTGCGCAACGGCAAGGACGAGGAGGCCTTCCAGCTGGTGCTGGACGCCACCCCGCTGGTCGGCACGCTCGGTCGCGCCTGCTACGCGCCGTGCGAGTCGGAGTGCACCCGCACCAAGCTCGAGGGCACGGTGCCGATCCGCCTGATCAAGCGGTACGCGGCCGACCAGCACTACGCCACCCAGGGTGCGACACCCAGCGGGCCCGCGGTCGAGGTCGAGGCGCCCAACGGGCACCGTGTCGCCGTGGTCGGCTCCGGCCCGGCCGGCCTGACGGCCGCCTGGCAGCTGGCGCGCAAGGGCTACGAGGTGACGATCTTCGAGAAGCGGTCGCAGCCCGGCGGGTACCTGCGGCACGCCATCCCGGCCTACCGGCTCCCGCACGACGTGGTGGACGCCGACATCGCCAACCTCACGTCGCTCGGCGTGCGGATCGTCTGCGACGCCGACGTCGACGACCTCGTCGCGCTGAAGCAGCGGGACGGGTTCGACGCGGTGGTCGTCGCCACCGGCACCCAGGCAGCGACGCCGATGAACGTGCCGAACGAGGGGGTGCGCGGGTCGGTCACCGGCCTGGACTTCCTCGCCGACGTGGCGAACGGGGCGGCACCGGACCTGACCGGCAAGCGCGTGGTGATCGTCGGCGGCGGGAACGTCGCGATGGACGCCGCGCGCGTCAGCCTGCGGCTCGGCGCCGCGGAGGCCAAGGTCGTCTACCGCCGCACGCGCGCGGAGATGCCGGCGCACCACGTGGAGTCGGAGGACGCCGAGGCCGAGGGCGCCGTCTTCGAGCTGCTGGTCAGCCCGCTCGAGGTGATCGCCACCGACGGCGCCGTCACCGGCCTGCGGCTGCAGAAGATGCGCCTCGGCGAGCCGGACGCCTCGGGCCGCCGCAGCCCGGAGCCGATCCCCGGTGCGGAGACCACCGTCCCGTGCGACCTGGTCATCTCGACGATCGGCATGAGCCCGGACTCCTCGCTGTACGAGGAGCTGGTCGGGGTCGGCCGCTCCCGCCGGATCAAGGTGAACGCCCGCACGCTGCAGAGCGACGTGCCGTACGTGTTCGCCGCGGGCGACGTCACGACCGGCGCCACGGACATCACCACGGCGATCGGCGCGGGCCGGCGCGTGGCGCACATGGTGGACCGCTGGGTCACCGGCCGCCCGATGGACGAGTTCACGGCGCTGGACGACAGGCTCCCCACCGTGGGCGCCGAGCAGGTGCTGTCGCGCCAGACGACCTACGGCCACCGCAACCCGGTCAAGGGCGCCGTGGACCTGGTGCCCCGGCCGCGCGACTTCCATGAGGTGGAGGCGGGGTTGACGCAGGCCGAGGCACGCTCCGGCTCCGGAAGCTGCCTGGACTGCGGCGTCTGCTCCGAGTGCCAGGAGTGCGTGCACGCCTGCCCGGCGGACGCGATCCGGATGGACCAGCGGGAGAAGGTCTCCGAGGTGACCGTCGGCGCGGTGGTCGTCTCCACCGGCTACAAGCTGTTCGCGGCCGACGCCAAGCCGGAGTACGGCTGGGGCCGGTACGCCAACGTGATCACCGGCATGCAGATGGACAGGCTGCTGGCGCCGACGCGTCCGTACAACACGGTGCTGCGGCCGGGCGACGGGAAGGTGCCCGAGCGGATCGCGTACATCTCCTGCACCGGCTCCCGGGACAAGCAGGTGGGCAACCCGCTGTGCTCGAAGGTCTGCTGCATGTACTCGATCAAGCAGAACCAGCTGATCATGGGCGCCCTGCCGCTGGCCGACGTGACCATGCACTACATGGACATGCGGGCCGCCGGGAAGCGGTACGACGAGTTCTACGAGCAGGCCAAGGACATGGGCGCGCAGTACATCCGCGGCCGGGTCTCCAAGATCACCGAGAAGCCCAACGGCGACCTGGTGCTGCGGTACGAGGACACGGAGGGCACCGGCGAGATCGTCGAGGCCGAGTACGACCTCGTCGTGCTGGCGGTGGGCATCCAGCCCAACCGCGACGTCGAGCGCCTCTTCACCGACCAGCCGCTCGGGCTGGACGAGTACTTCTACGTCGCCGAGCCGAGCGACGAGCTGGACCCGGGCCAGACCGACATCCCGGGGGTCTTCGTCGCCGGCACCGCGTCCGGCGCGAAGGACATCGTCGACTCGATCGTGCACGCCGGTGCGGCCGTCGCCCAGGTGGCGGCCCATCTCGAGCACGTCAAGGCCGCGGAGGTGCTGGCATGACGCAGACCCAGGACCCGGCGGCCGGCGCGGGCCGGCGCCGCATCGGCGTGTACATCTGCCACTGCGGCGGCAACATCTCCGACTACGTCGACGTGGCCAAGGTGCGCGACGCCCTCGCGGACGACCCGGAGGTCGTCGTCGCCGAGACGACCCTGTTCGCCTGCGCGGACGGCCAGCAGCACGAGATGGTGCACGACATCGAGACGGAGCAGCTCGACGGCCTGGTCGTCGCCTCCTGCTCGCCCAAGCTGCACCAGGTGACGTTCCGCGGGGTCTCCAAGCGCGCCAACCTCAACCCGTACGCGTACACGCAGGTGAACATCCGCGAGCAGGACTCGTGGGCGCACACCGACGACCACGAGGGCGCGACCGCCAAGGCGATCGGCCTGGTCAAGGCGGGCATCGCCAAGACGCGCCTGTCCGTCCCGCTGCAGCCCCTGCGGGTCGACACCGTGCCGGCGACCATGGTGGTCGGCGGCGGCGTCACCGGGCTGCGGGCCGCGATCGGGCTGGCGGACATCGGCATCGCCGTCACCGTGGTGGAGCGCGAGCCGCAGGTGGGCGGCTGGCTGGGCCAGCTGGGCCCCATGTTCCCGCACGACCGCAGCGGCCGCGAGCAGATCGCCCAGCTGCTGAGCGAGATCGAGAAGCGGCCCACCATCACCGTGCTGACCGACGCCGAGCTGGTGGGCAAGTCCGGCACGTTCGGCAACTACACGGCCAAGGTCCACATCCGCAGCGGGGGGGCCGACGAGCTGCGCACCCTGCAGGTCGGCACCTTCGTGATCGCCACCGGTGCGGACGTCTACTCCCCCGAGGTCGGCGAGCTCGGCTACGGGATCGACGGCGTGGTCACGCTCGCCGAGTTCGGCACGCTGGTCGACGCCGCCAAGGGCGGAGGCGTCCTGACCTGGTCCGGCCGGCCGGTCCGCTCCATCGCGTACGTCTACTGCGTCGGCAACCGGCAGGCGGACGGCAACGCGTACTGCTCGAAGTTCTGCTGCACGGCGACGATCCACGCCTCGATCAAGGTCGCGGACATCGACCCGACCATCACGCAGTACCACCTCCACCGCGACGTGCGGGCCTACGGCAAGTTCGAGCTGCTGTACACCGAGTCCCGCGAGCGCGGTTCGGTGTACCTGCGCTACCCGGACGACGAGCTCCCGAGCGTGGAGCAGACCGCCGACAAGCGGCTGGCGGTGACGGTCACCGACAAGCTGACAGCCGGCGCACAGCTGACCATCCCGGCCGACCTGGTGGTGCTGGTCACCGGCATGGTGCCCGCGCAGAACACCGAGCTGTCGACGCTGCTGAAGCTGCCGGTGGGCGACGACGGCTTCTACAACGAGATCCACCCCAAGCTGCGCCCGGTGGAGACCGTGGTGGACGGCGTCATGATCGCCGGTGCCTGCCAGGGTCCCAAGACGGCGACCGAGGCGGTCAGCGGCGGCCTCGCGGCCGTCACGCAGAGCGCCGGCATCCTCAAGAAGGGGTTCGCCGAGCTCGACCCGCTGGTCGCCACCGTCGACGAGGCGGCCTGCACCGGCTGCGACGCGTGCCTGACCACCTGCCCGTACGACGCGATCAGCAGCTACGGGTGCGACTCCGGCACCAAGGCGACCATCTCGGCCGCCACGTGCAAGGGGTGCGGCGGCTGCGTGCCGTTCTGCCCGGAGGACGCGATCGACCTGCTCGGGTACACCAGCGCCCAGATGCTGGCCGCGATCGACGGGCTGTCGGTGAAGGAGCCGGTGGGATGACGCAGACGCTGAGGGACCCGCGGGAGATCATCCGCGAGGAGATGTCGATGCACGGAGTGATCACGGCCGCCCTGGCGGACGGGCCGCTGACCGTGCCGCAGCTCGCCGAGGCGATCGGCCGCCCGGCGGACGAGGTCGTCTTCTGGGTGATGGGGATGCGCCGCTACGGCCACCTCGTCGAGCTTCCCGACGAGGACGACGGCTACTTCCCGTACGCGCTCGCGAAGGAGGCGTCGAAGTGACGACGACCGTCGACACCGGCCTGCTGGCGGACCTGCAGAAGTTCGGCGCGGCCGACGTGACCGCGTGCTTCAGCTGCGGCAACTGCACCGCCATCTGCCCGCTCGCGGACAACGACGCGACGTTCCCGCGCCGGGTGATCCGGTACGCGCAGGTGGGCATGAAGGACGACCTGCTCGGCTCCAAGGAGCTGTGGACCTGCTACCACTGCGGCCTCTGCTCCGAGTCCTGCCCCACCGAGGCGGACCCGGGCGAGTTCATGGCGACGGCACGGCGCTACGCGGTCGCCTCGTACGACCCGACGGGGCTCGCGCGCATCCTCTACACCCGGCCGGTGCTTGGCACGGCGATCGCGGTGCTGGTCGCCGCGTTCTTCGGGACGTTCATGCTCACCGCGGGCGGCCTGGGCAACCAGGACACCACGCAGCTGGCGCTGTTCGACTTCGTCCCCGAGGGCCTGATCCACTGGACGGGCATCGCCGTCATGGTGCTGCTCGTCCTCGCCGGGGTGATCGGCATCGTGCGGATGATGCGGCAGGTCGCCCGGCGGGACGGCGAGAGCCTGGCCACCACGGTGCACGGCCGCGAGGCGTGGCGGCGCACGCTGCGCGCCGCCTGGGACTCGGTCGGTGTGGAGTCCCTGGGCCAGAAGCGGTTCCGCGAGGACTGCCACGACGACCAGCCGGTGGAACCGCTGTACCGGCGCCGCTGGGTGCTGCACGCGCTGAGCATCTGGGGCTTCCTCGGGCTGTTCGTCGCCACGATCAGCGACTGGGGCCTGGCCCTGCTGCACGTGAAGGCGACCGGGACGCCGGTGCCGATCTGGTACCCGACCCGCCTGCTCGGCACCGTGGCCGGTCTGGCGCTGATGTACGGCGTCACCATGTTCATGGTGGGCCGGCGGCGGCGCTGGAGCGCGTCGGCGGCCACCTCCACGGGCTCGGACTGGATGCTGCTGGCGCTGCTGTGGATCACCGGCGCCACCGGGTTCCTCATCGAGGTGGCGCTGTACCTGCCGCCCGCGCCCGCCTGGGGCTACTGGGTGTTCCTGCTGCACGTGTCCGTGGCGATGGAGCTGATGCTGCTGCTGCCGTTCACCAAGTTCGCGCACGTGATGTACCGGCCGGTCGCGCTGTTCTTCTACTCGCTGGCGAAGCAGAAGCGCGCCGCGTCCGCCTGAACCTCTGCTCGCGTGGACGTGGCGGGGTCTCAGTCCCCGCCGCCCTTGCCCTTCTCCTTGGGCTGGTGGGCCGGAGCCGGTGCCCGGGCGGGCGGCGGTGCGGACGCCGGCGTGGACGAGGTCGTCGGGGCGGGCGGCTGGACCGCGGCCGTGACGTCGGCGAGCACCGCCGCTGCCGCACTCTCGATCGTCGCCGCGCGCGCCGCGTCGAGCGTGCCCGACTGGCGCGCGGCGACCACGTCCGCGTTCAGCCGACCGGTCGCCGCGGTGGTCGCCGCCAGGTCGTGGGCGGCGGCGGCCTGCGAGACGGCGAGGACGTCCGTCTGGAGGGCCGTCGGGCGCGGTGGCGTCGCGGAGCAGGCGGCCAGGGACGGCCCGACGACGACCACGAGCGCGACCGCGGCCGCCGCCCTCCGGCTCGTCCGGCCGGTCACGGCCGCACCGCCTGCTGGAGCCGGTTCAGGTCCTGCCCGAGCTGACCGCTGACCGAGGGGTAGGTGATGGTGCCGACGGGCGCACGGTGGCGCGTCGTGGCCGACAGCGCCGCGATGCCGATCAGCACCAGCGCGACGATCACCGTGACCAGCAGCACCGGTCGCCGGCCGCCCAGCAGCGACCGGGTCCCCACACCCCGCCGCACCGTCTGACGGTCCGACGTGGTCGCCGGTCGCACCGCCGTGCGGTCGGCGTCGCGGCCGTCGCCCCCGAGCTCGAACCGGCGGGTCGGCGCGAGCGCCTCCGCCGACGTCACGGGCAGGACCGCGGTGCTCGACTCCGATGCGTCTGCTCGCGCGTCGGCTGAGTCGACCGCGTCCACCGGCAGCGGGAGTCGGACGGTCGCCGCCGACGCTGCTGCGTCGTCGCTCGCCAGCGCCGCCGCCACCTGTGCAGCCGTCGGCCGTTCGTCGGGCTCCAGCGCGGTCATCCGCTCCAGGACCGACCCGGTCGGCCCCGCCGCGGCGGGCAGCTCCGGCTGCCGGTGCAGCCGCGCCACCGCCGACTCCACCGCGCGACCGGGGAACACCAGCTGTCCGCTGAGTGCCTCCATCAGCACCAGGCCCAACGCGTAGACGTCGGTCGCGGGCCCGACCGCCGCGCCGCGGACCTGCTCGGGGCTCAGGTACGCGGCCGTGCCGAGCAGCTGCCCGGTGGCGGTCAACCGGGTGCCGTCCTCCAGCCGCGCGATGCCGAAGTCGGCCAGCCGTGCGTCCACGGCCCCGCTCAGGTCCGCGCCCAGCAGGATGTTGCCGGGCTTGACGTCGCGATGCACCAGACCGCGCCCGTGCACGTAGGCCAGCGCGTCGGCCATCTGCGTGCCGACCCGCCGGACGTCGTCGGCGGACAGCGGCCCCTGCTGCAGCCGCCGGTCCAGGCTCTGCCCCGCCACCAGCTCCATCACGAAGAACGGCTCGTCACCGTCGAGGTGCGCGTCGTAGACCGTCACCAGGTGCGGGTGGCTGAGGGAAGCGAGCAGCCGCGCCTCCGCCTGCTCGCGGCGACCGTCCAGCCCCGTCCCCGTCCGGCGGAGCAGCTTCACGGCCACCTCGCGGCCCAGGCGCTCGTCCCGGGCCAGCCGCACGTCCGACGTCGCACCGTTCCCCAGCAGCGGCCCCAACCGGTACCGGCCGGCCAGCAGGGTGCCCTGCAGGGCGTCGGTGCCGAGGTCGGGGCCGACGCCCGGGCCGGAGCCGACGTCGAAGCCGCCCGGCGACTCGGTCGATCGCGTCGCACGCATCGTTCGAGTATCGGCGAGGCCCTGCAGCCCGGCATCACGACAGCCCGGCATCACGACCCGGTCCACGCCTCGTCCCCTCCGACGGTGGGACGCCTCCCGGCGAAGGCGCCCCACCGTCGACCACAGGGCCTTCCGCCGGCTCAGCCGCCGAACGCCGCCAGGTGCCGCTCGGACGCCGTGAGCAGGTGGCTGTACACGAGCTGCACGTCCGGCGCCGTCACCGACGCCTTCGCGTCGGTCAGGTCCGTGATGTCCGCCTGCTCGACGCTGCGCGCCGCGGCGTAGGCGGCGTCCGTCGAGGCGGAGCCCTCGGCGAGCAGCCGGTCGTAGGTCGCCTGGACGTCGGTCGCGGAGAACCGGCCGGTGGTGTGGTCCGCGCTCGGGTCGGCCACGCCGTACCGCTCGAGCAGGATGCGGATCTGGATCAGGTGCTGGCTCTCCGCGTCGGCGACGTGCTCGAACACCGGGGTGGTCGCATCCGCAGCGAACGCCGTGTACAGGTCGTGCGCCAGCAGCTCCTCCTCGGCCATGGCCGCGAGCTGAGCCTTCTGCGCGTCGGTCAGCGTGCCGCTCTCGACGCCGGTCAGGCCGGTGCCGGTGCCCTGACCGGGCCCCTGACGCATGCCCTGTCCCATTCCCTGCCCCGCACCGCGTCCGGCGCCGTTGCCGTAGCCGTTCGCCGCCCCGAGCCCGCTTCCCGCGCCGGGGGTGCCCTGGCCGCCACGTGCGCGCATGCCGGCGCCCGTGCCGTCGCAGACGCCCGTGCCGGGGCCGGCCGTGCTGCCCGCGCTCGGGCTCGGCGCGGGTGCGTCGCCGCGCGCCGCCGCGAGCGACGGTGCGGCGATCAGCGCCGTGGCGACGACGCCCGTCGTCGCGGCGATCGTCAGTCGGGTCCTGGTTCGCATGATGTGCTCCTCGATGTCCGTCGTGGTCCTTGCGTGCACCTCGAGGTTCGGCGGCCCGGGTGGAGCGCGGCTGCCGCCCGTGTGGAGACGGGATGGAGTTCTGCGCGCTGGGGGCGGCTCGATGCCCGACGGGCACCGGTGACCGGCCGCGGGCGAGAAGGATGAGCCCATGCCCACCGTGCTGGTCGTCGAGGACGAGTCGGACATCCGCGAGGTGCTGCGCCGCTACCTCGAGCGGGCCGGCTACGCGGTGCTGACCACGGGTTCGGGTGCCGAGGCGCTGCGGCTGGTCGAGACCTCCGCCGCCGACCTCGTCGTGCTCGACCTCGGCCTGCCGGACGTCGACGGCGCGGACGTGCTGCGTGAGGTCCGCTCCGGCAGCCGCACCCCGGTGCTGGTGCTCACCGCCCGCAGCGCCGTCGAGGACCGCATCCGCGGCCTGCGGCTCGGTGCCGACGACTACGTGACCAAGCCGTTCAGCCCTGCGGAGGTGGTGCTGCGGGTCGCGGCGATCCTGCAGCGCAGCGGAGGTACCCCTGAGGAGGCGGCGGCACCCACGTTCGGCGGCGGCCGGCTGCGGATCGACGAGGCTCGGCACGTCGCCCGGTTCGACGACCGCGAGCTGGACCTGACGCCCACCGAGTGGGGCGTCCTCGCGGCGCTGGCCGGTGCGCCGGGGCGGGTGTTCTCGCGGTACGAGCTGGTCAACCGGGTACGTGGGTACGAGTACGCCGGCTACGAGCGCACCATCGACTCGCACGTGAAGAACCTGCGGCACAAGCTCGGTGCGGACGGGGGCACGGTCGTGGAGACGGTGCTCGGCGTCGGCTACCGGCTGGGTCTGCGGCGGGACGAGCGATGAGCCGCCGCGGGCGGTTCGGACGGCTCGGGCCCGTCGGCCACCGGCTGCTGCTCGCGTTCGTCCTGGTCACGGCGTTCTCGGTGATCGTCGTGACCGCGGCCGCACTGATCGGCGTGGGCCGCGGGCTGTCGTCGTCGCAGGACGTCACCCGGCAGGACGCGGCCACCGCTGCGGCGGCCGCCGCAGCGCGTGCCTACGCCGCCGCCGGCACGTGGTCCGGTGCGGACCTGTCCCAGGCGTCCGCCGTCGCGGAGGCCGCCGGCGCGCGGCTGTTCGTCATCTCGGCCACCGGTGAGTCGGTGGGTCCGGGTGGGGCGGCCGGCACGGGCGGGATGCCGGGCGGGCAGGGCGGCCCCTCCGGGCAGGCGGGTCAGGGCCGCGGCGCGGCCGGACCGGTGGGCGGGACCGGTGTGTACAGCGCCCCGGTGACGGCGGCCGGTACGGACGTCGGCACGGTGCGGCTCGTCTTCCCGGTCTCGACGCTGACCCGCGCGCGGGACGTCGCCTGGACCTGGGTCGGCCTCGCGGCGGCCGCCGCCCTGGTGCTCGCGCTCGTCGCGGGCTGGGTGGTCACGCGCCTGCTGACCGGTCCGATCGCGCTGACCACTCGGGCGGCACGGTCGTTCGCGGCCGGGGACCGGACGGCCCGCACGGAGGTGACAGGCCCCGGCGAGCTGGCCGAGCTGGCGCAGGCGTTCAACGCGATGGCGGACGCCGTCGGCCGCTCGGAGCGCGACCGCCGCAACCTCACCGCCGACGTCGCGCACGAGCTGCGCACGCCGCTCGCGGCCCTGCAGGCCGGTCTGGAGGAGCTGCGCGACGGGCTCGTCGAACCGGATGCCGGCCGCCTGGCCGGCTTGCACGACCAGGCCCTGCGCCTGGGACGCATCGTCGCCGACCTGGCGGAGCTCTCCGCTGCCGAGGCGGAGGCGAGCGTGTCCGTCGAGCGGGTCCCGGTCGACCTGGTCCGGCTCGCCGCCGACGAGGTCGCCGCTCGCGATCCGCAGCTGCGCGCGGCCGGGCTCGACGTGGAGCTGACCGTCGACAGCCCGGTGGACGTGCTGGCCGACGCCGACCGGCTGCACCAGGCGCTCGGCAACGTGCTGGCGAACGCCGCGCGCTACTGCACCTCGGGTGACCGGGTGGGTGTGCGGGTGGGGACGGCGGACGGGCACGCCGTGCTCGAGGTCGCCGACACCGGCCCCGGCATCCCCGCCGACGAGCTGCCGCACGTGTTCGACCGGCTGTGGCGTGGCCGGGCGGCGGCGCGGGTCGCGGGGTCGGGCATCGGGCTCGCGGTGGCGCGCGAGGTGGTCGTCGCGCACGGCGGGACGATCGAGGTGGCGTCCGACGAGGGTGCCGGCACCACGGTGACGATCCGGCTGCCGCTGGCGCCGAGCGGTCAGCGCCTCGGGTAGGCGCGGCACAGCACCTGTCCACGCAGCCGGACGACGAGCGCCCCGGCGGTCATCGCCACCGCGACGACGGCCAGCACCGGCTGCGCGGGGGCGAACCACCGCATCGTGCCGGCGTAGCCGAGAGCCAGCAGCGCGATCTTGTTGCACACCGGGCAGCCGACGGCGAACCAGGTCAACGCGCCACCGGCCAGGCCCCAGCGGCTCGGCCGGTCGGTGGCTGCCGGCCCGGCCGCCACCTCGGCCGACGTGGCGTCGTCCTGCGTCGGCGTCACCGGCGCACCGCTCTCCAGGATCGGCGCCGGCCGGACGTACGTCGCGGCGAGCATGCCGGCGAGCGCCGAGGACAGCACCCACGTGACGTAGCTCCATGTCTGGGGCGGCACCTCGCGGCCGAACACCGGGTTGGGGATCAGCACGGTCGGGACGCCGAGCAGCACTGCGAAGGCCAGGGTGAGCAGCACCGCGGCACCGGCCTGCCGGGGCGTCCACCCGCGGAGCGCGAGCGCGGCGGCGCGCAGCGTGCGGCGCGGCTCCGTCGTGGCGAGAACGCTGGGGATCATCGGCCCTCCGGGTAGTCGTCGGCCGATCTGGTTCGACCGACCGGACGACGATACCCGAGGGGGTATCCGCAACCGCGCAGCTCAGTGCAGCGTCCCTGCCGGAGCCTCCAGGTGCTGTCGCAGGAACAGCGCCGCACGGTCCAACGCCCGGTCGGCCTCCCCGAGCGTCCCGACGAACGCCGGGAACACGTGCGGCACGCCGGCCGTGACGTCGAGCACCACGTCGACGTCCGCGTCGACCGCCCGTCGGGCCAGGCGCACGGAGTCGTCCAGCAGCAGCTCGTGGGTGCCCACCTGCAGCAGCATCGGCGGCAACCCGGTGAGGTCGGCGTGCACCGCCGGGGCCAGCAGCGGCTGCGCCGGATCCGCCCCCGCGAGGTACAGCTCGCCGGTGCGGCGCATCGCCTCCGGCGTGAAGTACGGGTCGAGGCCGTCCTTCGTCGTCATGCTCGCGCCGGAACGCGTGTGGTCGAGCCCCGGGGAGAACGCCACGATCGCCGCCGGCATCGGCAGACCGGCGTCGCGCGCCGCGAGGCAGGTGGTGACGGTCAGGCCGCCGCCGGCGGAGTCGCCGGCGAACGCGATCGACCCAGCGGGCGTTCCGTCGTCCAGCAGGGCGCGGTAGGCGGCGAGGCCGTCCTCGATCGCAGCGGGGAACGGGTGCTCGGGCGCGAGCCGGTAGTCCAGCGAGATCGCCCGGGTGCCGGTGCGGAGCACCAGGTGCGCCGTCAGCGCCATCGCGGTCCGGGGCGACCCGACGACGAAGGAGCCGCCGTGGAGGTACAGGATCGTGCCACCCGTCCCGCCCGCGGGCTGCGCCTCTGGCTCGACGATCACGGCCGGCACCCCGGCCAGCTCCGTGGCCGTCTGCCGCACGCCGCCCGGCACGGCGAACGCCGCCATCATCGCCGCGAACCCGGCGCGCAGCTGGTCGACCGTCTGCGGTCCCTCCGGCGCCGGGGCGGCGCGCAGCATCGCGTCCAGCGCGGCTCGTTGTGCCCTGCTCATGACCAGCTCCTCGTCTCCTCGCCTCAGCCATCTGTATGCCGCGGCATGCATCACTAGACTGTATGCCGTGGCAACGACATTGCCGGCGGGCGAGCTGTCCGCCCTGTTCGACGACCTGGTCCGCTGCGAGACCCGCCTGTACAACGCCCTCGGCGAGGCGCTGCGCGCCGAGCACGGCATCGTCACCTCGCAGCTCGAGCTGCTGCGTTGGCTCCGCGACCACCCGGGCTCCCGCGTCGGCGACGCGGCCACGGCGTTCGCGGCCGGCGTCGGCGCGATGAGCAAGGGCACCGACCGGCTCGAGGCCCGCGGCCTGGTCTCACGGCAGCCCAACCCCGCCGACGGACGCTCCTCGCTGATCAGCCTGACCGCGCGCGGTGCGGCGCTGGTGGCGGCGGCGGAGCGCACGTTCGACGCCCGGCTCGCCGAGCTGGTCGGCACGGCGCTCAGCGCCGAGCAGGTCCGCTCCGCGGGTGCCGCGCTCGCCGCGCTGCGGCGGAGCCTGGAGGCCGCCCGCGTCGGGCTTCCGGTCGGCTAGGGCCGGCCGCCGGCGGGACCGTCCCCGGCTCCTACCATCGGCGGGTGCCGCCGCGTTCACCCCTGCCGCCCCGCCACGGGCTGGCCGCCGCATGGCTGCGCACCGCGGACCGCGACCCCGCCGGCCGGCAGCCGTGGCCCACCATGGGCGTGTGGCTGCGGCACAAGCTGCCGGAGCACGTCGACGTCGACCGGATGCTCGCGGCGGGCCGCTTCGTGGACCAGGCCGGTCGCGCGGTGCACGACGAGGACCCGTACACGCCGCACACCTTCGTCTGGTTCCACCGCGACCTGCGTGACGAGCCGGAGGTGCCGGGGACCGTCCACGTGGTGCACCTTGACGAGCGGCTGGTCGTCATCGACAAGCCGCCGTTCCTCTCGTCGATCCCGCGTGGTCGGCACGTGACACAGAGCGTCGTCGTGCGCCTGCGGGACGAGCTGGGGCTGCCGGAGCTGTCCCCCGTGCACCGCCTCGACCGGGTGACGTCGGGCCTGCTCATGCTCGCCACCGAACGTCGCTGGCGAGCGCCCTACCAGGGCGTCTTCGAGCACCGGGGCATGCGCAAAACGTACTGGGCGCTCGCGCCGCTGAACCCCGAGCTGCAGCTCCCCACGGTGGTGCGCAACCACCTCCGCAAGGAGCGCGGGCAGTGGCGTGCCGAGGTGGTCCCCGACGCGCCGGTGAACGCCGAGACCCTCGTCGAGCTCGAGCGACGCCTCGGTGAGCACGGTGTGTACCGCCTCTCCCCGCGTACCGGCCGCACCCACCAGCTGCGCCTGCACCTGCACGGCCTCGGCATCCCGATCGTCGACGACCCGCTCTACCCGCAGGTGCGCGCCATTGCGGTCGACGACTTCAGCCGGCCGCTGCAGCTGCTCGCCGGCGAGCTGGCGTTCACCGACCCGGTCGACGGGCGCGAGCGGCGTTTCACCAGCGTGCGGCACCTGCCGCTGGTCGCCGGCGACTGACCGGGCGACGGCGTGGCCGTCTCAGCATCCGGCACGGACCGCCGATGGTACGGCCAGGTGCACCGTGCACCGAATGTCGAGAAAGGCGCGTGAGTGTCCGGGTTCCGTTGTCGACTGGTCACCTGCTCGGCGGTCCTGCTCCTCCTGCTGGTCGGCGTCGCGGTGATCGGCGTGGCCGGCGTCCATTCCGTGGCCGCCGCCGCTCCAGGAGCGTCCGCAGCCGCCGGACAGGCCACGCGGAACCTCACCCTGGGGGTCACCGTCGCGGGGCTGGTCGTCGCCGCCAGCGCGTGGTGGTTGGTCCGCCTCGTGACCACGGGCCTGCGGGAGCTGCACGAGCTGCTCGACGCCGGTGCCGCCGGCGACCTGGCGAAGCGCGGCCGTGACACGCGTCGCGACGAGTTCGGTGAGCTGGTGCGCCGCTACGGCGTGATGGCGGACTCGCTGTCGACCACCGTCGGGACCGTCGCGGTCGGCTCGAGCGGGCTGGCGGCCGGCGCGGAGGAGCTGACCGTCGCGGCTGCGGAGATCCACTCGAGCGCGAAGGAGACCGCCGAGCGCTCCGAGGTGCTGGCCGCGGCCGCCGAGCAGGTCTCGAGCAACGTGCGGACCGTGGCGGCTGCCACCGAGGAGATGAGCGCGTCCATCCGGGAGATCGCGCAGAGCACGAGCACGGCGGTCGGCATCGCGTCCGGCGCCGTCAGCACCGCGCGCACCGCGAACTCGACGGTCGCACGGCTCGGCTCGTCGTCCGCGGAGATCGGCAACGTGGTGAAGCTGATCACCTCGATCGCCGAGCAGACGAACCTCCTGGCGCTCAACGCGACCATCGAGGCCGCTCGCGCCGGGGAGGCGGGCAAGGGCTTCGCCGTGGTCGCGGGCGAGGTGAAGGACCTGGCCCGGGAGACGGCCCAGGCGACGGAGGACATCGGGCGGCGCATCGAGGCCATCCAGACGGACTCGCAGGCCGCCGCCGACGCGATCGCCGAGGTCTCGGGGATCATCGAACGGATCAACGAGACCCAGCAGACCATCGCCACAGCGGTCGAGGAGCAGACGGCGACCACCAACGAGATCAGCCGCAACATCTCCGAGGCCGCGCAGGGTGCGGACGGGATCGCGGAGAGCATCAGCGCCGTGGCGAAGGCCGCGGCGGCCGCCCGCGAAGGGGTCGGGCATACCCTCGCGCTGAGCGACGACCTCAGCAAGACGTCGATGGACCTGGTCCGCACCGCTGCGCGCTTCACCGTGTCGGCCGAGGCCGGAGCGGCAACGGCATCGGTCCGTGGCCAGATCACCAAGGCGATCGGCGCCCACGGCGACTGGAAGCGTCGGCTCGCGTCAGCCGTCGCCCGGCGTTCCCACGACGAGGACGTCGCCACCGTGGCGAGGTCCGACGCCTGCGCGTTCGGCCGCTGGCTCCGCGACCTGCAGCCGGGCGCCGCCGACGAGCACGCGCACCGCGAGGCCGGGTCGCTGCACGCGCAGTTCCACCGGGAGGCCGCCCGCGTCCTCACGCTGATCTCCAGCGGAGACCTGGTGGCAGCGACCACCGCGATCGAGCCCGGTGGCAGCTTCGCCGAGGCGTCACGCCGGCTGACCAGGGTGATGCTCGACTGGCGGCACAGCCAGCCCGCCACGACGGCCTGACCCCGAGCCCGACGTCAGGGACTCCGTCCCGAGCAGCGCGGCGGGCGCCGGGGCGGTCAGTCGCCGGCGTCCGCCAGGGAACGGACGACCCGCGCCGGGTTGCCGGCGACGACGACGTCGGGCGGCACGTCCTTGGTCACCACGGACCCCGCGCCGACGACGGACCGCGCACCGATGGTGACCCCCGGGCACACGACCACGCTGCCGCCCAGCCACACACCGTCCTCGATGGTGATCGGCGAGACCCGCTCCCAGCCCTGCGGCCGCAGCTCGGGGTCGAGCACGTGGGTGGGGGTGTACAGGCGCACGCTCGGGCCGATCAGCACGTCGGCACCGATGCGGATATCGCCGCCGCCGAGCGTGAGGAAGTCGGCGTTGACGAACGTCCGGTCGCCGAGGTGGAGGCGGTGGCCGTAGTCGAGGTAGAACGGCGGACGGAAGTCGACGCCCTCGCCGACGGTGCCGAGCAGCTCGCGGAACATCGCGGCGGCGGCCTCGCGGTCCTCGTCGTACAGCGCCGTGATGCGGCGGCACGCGCGCTGCGTGGCGGTGGTCAGGTCGCCGAGCTCGGGACCGAAGCGGTAGCGGTACCAGTCGCCGGCCACCATCTTCTGGTACTCGGTGCGACCGTCCGCCAGTGCGGCCTCGAGGTCGAGCTCCACCGGATCCTCCTTCGTCGACGACCCCACAGTCTCCCAGGCGGTGAGCGCCCGACCTCTGGGACCGCCAGCGCCTCGAGAGCTGGCGCGCGGCGCAGTCGCCGAACAAAGGGCTTGCGCAGGCTATCTCTACGCCTTAGCCTAAGTCGTGTAATAAGCCTCTCGGCGACGGTGACGACGCCGCGACGCCCATCCGACACAGCTGTCGGCACGGCGACGCGCGACCCGGCCCGCGTCGGGCTGCTGACCGGTCCCACCCCACCCTCGGCGTGCGCTGCACCCACTGAAAGGGATCCTTCGATGGCGAACTCCTCCGTCCGGCGCGCGCTGGTGCCCGCCGGGCTCGCTGCGGTACTGGCCCTCGCGGCCTGCTCGTCCGGCGGTGCGACCACGCCGCAGGCAACCTCCGGCGGCACCGGGTCCTCCTCCGCCGCGCCGACCGGCCCGCTGACCGTCTGGGTCATGGGCGACGCGACCACCAAGTTCGACACGCTGGTCGCCCCGTTCACGCAGTCCACCGGGATCAAGGTCAAGACGGTGGCGATCCCCTGGGACAGCGTCGACCAGAAGATGACGACGGCGGTCGCCTCCGGTGACGGCCCGGACGTGGTGCAGGTCGGCCTGTCCAAGCTGCGCACCTACGCCGACACGGGCGCGCTGCTCACCCTCGACGACGCGACGCTGGCCGGCCACGCGAACCTGGCGAGCTCGAACTTCCTCGACGGGGTCGCCGGCAAGGCCACCGCCGTGGGCGGCAAGGTGGTCAGCGTCCCGTGGATCGCCGACACCCGGGTGCTGTTCTACCGGTCGGACATCCTCAGCGCCGCCGGCATCAGCACGCCGCCGGCCACCTGGGACGAGCTGCGGGCCGACGCCAAGAAGCTGGCGGCCCGCGGTGCCGGCAAGTACGGCTACTACATCCCGCAGTGGGACAGCCCGCTGCCGGTGGAGATGACCTGGGACTTCGGCGGCGACATCATCGGCGCCGACGGCAAGGTCAACTTCGACACCCCCGAGTTCCGCAAGGCGGTCGACCTGTACACCGGGCTGTACGCGGACAAGAGCGTGCCCACCGCCGGTGACTTCGACCAGACGCAGGGCTTCGTCTCCGGCGCCGCGCCGATGCTCGTCTCCGGTCCCTACCTGGCCGCCGCGATCAAGGACGCCGCACCGGACCTGGCCGGCAAGTGGTCCGTCGCGCAGCTGCCGAAGGGCACCACCAACACGTCCCTGCTGGCCGGCTCGAACATGGCCGTCTGGGCCAAGACCGCCCACAAGGACGCGGCGCTCGCGCTGCTGGACTACCTGTCCACCCCGGCCACCCAGGTGAAGTGGTTCCAGCTGAACGGCGACCTGCCGACCGCCAAGGCGGCACTGGCCGACAACGCGCTGACCTCCGACCCGCTCGTGTCGGTCTACGCCGCACAGCTGGCCAACGCCAAGATCGTGCCGCTGGTCCCCAACTGGGACGGCGCCACGGGCAAGGCGCTCCTCGACGCCCTCAACTCGATCGCCCTCAAGGGCACCGACAAGGAGACCGCGCTCACGGCTCTGTTCGCGGCCACCAAGGGCCAGTCGATCGGCTGAGGACGCCGCGGTGGCCCGGTGGTGGGCGCCTCCTCCACCACCGGGCCACCGTCCGTCGACGCACCACCGAAAGGAGCTGAACCCCGTGCGACCCCGTGCGACGCCGTACGTCCTGGTCGGCCCGGCGACCCTGCTGCTGCTGGCGTTCGGCGTGCTGCCGATCCTGGTGGCGGGCGCCGTCAGCCTGACCGACCTGGACGCCGCCGGCCTGGGAGACGTGTCCCGGGTGCGGGGCGTCGGCCTGGCCAACTACGCGGAGCTGTTCGGCGACGCGGCGTTCTGGCAGGCGATGCGGAACACGGCGTTCTACGTAGTGGTCGGCGTGCCGTCGGTCGTCGTGATCTCGCTGGCGATCGCGCTGCTGCTCAACCGGTCGCAGAGCCGGTTCTTCCGGTTCCTGCGGTCCCTGTACTTCCTGCCGGCGATCACCGGCATCGTCGCGATCGCGCTGGTGTGGGGGTACCTGTACAACACCCAGTTCGGGCTCGTGAACTACCTGCTCTCCCTCGTCGGGCTCGGCCCCGTGCCCTGGCTGTCCAGCCCGGGCCTGGTGAAGGTGTCCGTCGCGCTGGTGGCGATCTGGCGCGGCACCGGCCTGAACACCGTGATCTTCCTGGCGGCGCTGCAGGGAGTGCCCAAGGAGTACCTCGAGGCGGCCGCCCTCGATGGCGCGTCGCGCCTGCGCACCACCTGGTCCGTGGTGCTGCCGCTGCTGCGGTTCGCCATCCTCTTCGTCACCGTCACCACCGTGATCGCGTGGCTGCAGTTCTTCGACGAGGCGTTCGTGCTGACCAAGGGCGGTCCGCTGGGCGCGTCGACGTCGATCTCCCTGTTCCTGTTCCAGCAGGGCTTCGCCGGGGCGCGGTTCGGCTACGCCAGCGCCGGTTCCGTCGTGCTGTTCGTCGTCATCGCCGTCATCACGGTGCTGCAGCTGCGCGGGAGGCGGAGCGATGTCGAGTACTGAGACCCTGGCCCGCCCGGTCGTCACGCCGGCTGCCACCCCGGCCCGGCGACGGCGCCGCCGGCACCCCTGGGTCACCGGCGTGGTGCTGTCGGTCGGCGCCCTGGCCACCGCGTTCCCGTTCGCCTGGATGATCGTCTCGGCGCTCAAGCCGCGCCGGGAGTCGATGGCGTACCCGCCGCACCTGCTGCCGCAGCAGCTGACGCTGCAGTACTTCACGCAGCTGGTGCGCCAGCTCGACTTCGGCCGCTACCTGCTCAACACGCTCGGCGTGGTGCTGATCAGCATGGTCGGCCTGCTGCTGATGGCGATGGCCGGGTACGGGTTCGCCAAGTTCACGTTCCGCGGCAAGGAGCCGATCTTCTTCCTGGTCCTGACCACGATGATGATCCCGGTCCAGGTGACGATGATCCCCACCTACCTGATCCTCAACGGGATGGGCCTGACCAACACCCTGGTCGGCATCGCGCTGCCGACCCTGGTCAGCGCGTTCGGGGTGTTCCTGTTCCGGCAGTTCATGACGACCATCCCGACGGAGGTCATCGAGGCGGCGCGGATCGACGGCGCCGGCGAGGGGCGGATCTTCGCCCGCATCGTGCTGCCGATGTCCCGCCCGATCCTGGCGGTCCAGGTGGTGCTGACCTTCATCACCGGGTGGAACAGCTTCCTGTGGCCGCTGGTGATCGCCTCCGACCAGAACCTCTACACGCTGTCCGTCGGCATCGCGCTGCTGAACCAGCAGGTCGCCACCAACCCGTCGCTGCAGATGGCCGCGGCGTCGCTGATGGTCGTGCCGGTGCTCGTCGTGTTCGTCGTCTTCCAGCGCCACATCGTCCAGGGCTTCGCCCTGTCGGGCCTCAAATGAGCCGCACCAGAGCAGGAGCGCACGCGTGAGCACCATCGCAGCAGGGGGCGTCTCGACGACGACGGGGTTCGTCCACGTCGAGGACGGGCAGATCATCGACGGCGCCGGGCGGCCGCTGCTGCTGCGCGGCGTGGCGCTGGGCGGCTGGCTGCTGCCCGAGGGGTACATGTGGCGGCTCGGCGACGGGGCGCAGTCCCCGCGGGAGATCGAGGCGCTGGTGGCGCGGCTCGTCGGGCCCGCCGCCGCCGAGCGTTTCTGGCACGCCTACCGGGACGCCTTCGTCACCGAGGCCGACATCGCGCGGATCGCCGCGAGCGGGCTGGACCACGTGCGGGTGCCGATCAACTCCCGGGTGGTGCAGGACGAGGCCGGCGAGCCGATCGAGGCGGGCTACGCGCTGCTGGACCGGGTGATCGGCTGGTGCCGCACCCACGGGCTGCGCGTGCTGCTCGACCTGCACGGCGCCCCCGGCGGCCAGACGGGCACCAACATCGACGACTCCCCCCGCGGCCTGCCGGAGCTGTTCCTCGAGCCGCGCTACCGCGAGCTGACGCTGCGGCTGTGGCACGACCTGGCCTCGCGGTACGCCGACGAGCCGACCGTGCTGGGCTACGACCTGCTCAACGAGCCGCTGCCCAACGAGTGGCAGCACCAGCTCGCGGACCAGCTGGTCGCGCTGTACCGGGACCTGACGGCGACGGTGCGCGAGGTGGACCAGGCGCACCTGATCCAGTACGAGGGCTCGCACTGGGCGACCAACTTCACGGCGTTCACCCAGCGCTGGGACGACAACGCGGTGCTGCACTTCCACAAGTACTGGTCCGCGCCCGACGTGGCCAGCATCGAGCCGTACCTGCGGGTGCGCGACGAGCTGGGCCTGCCGCTGTACATGGGCGAGGGCGGCGAGAACCACCTCGACTGGCTGTACACCGCGTTCCGGCTGTACGAGACGTTCGGCATCGGCTGGAACCTGTGGACGTGGAAGAAGCTGGACACGGCGACGTCGCCGGTCAGCGTCCACCCGCCCGAAGGCTGGGACAGGTTCGTCGCGAGCGCGCAGGGGCCGGCGCAGCTGACCGGCACCGAGGCGGGCGCGGTGCTCGACGAGCTGGTGCGCAACGTCCGCGTCGAGGCGGCGGACTGGCAGCCGGACGTGCTCGCGGCCGTCACCGGTGAGCGGCCCGCAGTGCTCCCCGCCTGGGGGTACGGGTTCCGGGGTGCCGGCACGTCGTACTCCGTCGCGCTGCCGAGCGCGTTCGAGGTGGCGCGAGCGGACGATGCCTCAGCGCTGACCTGGACCGGCACCGGGCCGCTGCCGGAGAACCCCTTCACGCACGACCTGGACCCCGCGGTGCGCCCCGACCGCGACCTGGGCGTGCGGCTCGCGGCCGGCGACTGGCTCGAGTTCGAGCTGACCGATGCCGGGCCCGCACTGCCCTACGCGCCTGTGCTGCTCGACGGCGGCACCGTCACCCTCGAACCGGCACCGCGAGGGCTGCGGGCGATCGCCCGCACCGACGCGACCCTGCTGCGTATCGTCCGCACAGACGACCAGACCGACGACGAGGCCCGATGACGACCGACCTGCCCGGACGGCCGCGGAACGGTGGCGACCAGGCCACCGTCACCACGCTGCGCCTGCGCAACCGCTCCGCCGTGCTGCAGCACGTGATCCTCAACCGCCGCACCACCCGTGCCGACATCGCCCGCGACTGCGGCCTGTCCCCCGCGAGCGCCGCCAACCTGGTCGCCGACCTGGTCGCCGAGGGTCTGGTGCACGAGACCGGCACGGTCGCCTCCGGCGGCGGCCGCCCGATCGCCCTGATCGAGCCGCGGCCCGACGGCGCGTACAGCATCGGCGCGGACATCGGCGAGCGCGGGGTGGCCGTCGAGCTGTTCGACCTGACCATGACCCCCGTCGACCAGGAGTTCCGCGGCGGTCGCGCCGAGGAGGACCCGGTGGCGATCGGCCGCGACCTGCGCGAGGCGGTGGCCGCACTGCAGCAGCGGCACGCCGACGAGTGGCCGCGCGTGCTCGGCGTGGGGCTGGCGATGCCGGGCATCGTCGAGACGGACGACGGCGTGCAGACGCTGTACGCCCAGAGCCTGGGCTGGCCGCCGGTGGTCATCGACGAGCTGCTGCCGCTGGACGTGCCGGTGTTCGCCGACAACGGCGGCAAGACGCAGGCCAAGGCCGAGCAGTGGTTCGGTGCCGCCCGCGGCATCGACCACGCCGTGGTGGCGCTGCTGGGCCGCGGCGTCGGCGTCGGGCTGATCCAGGAGGGGCGGCTGCAGGCCGGGTCGCACTCCAGCGCCGGCGAGTGGGGCCACACCAAGGTGCAGCGGGGTGGTCGGCTGTGCCGGTGCGGCGGTCGTGGCTGCATCGAGGCGTACGTCGGCGCGCAGGCGATGCTCGACGCGTGGGCGGAGGCCGGCGGCAGCTTCGAGGGCACCGGCTGGCGTGCCGTCGGGCAGCTGCTCGACGCGTCGGCCGCCGGTGACGCGGCCGCGGTGGCGGTGGTGGACGACGCGATCGAGGCGCTCGGCTACGGCCTGGCGAACCTGGTCAACCTCACCAACCCGGCGCGGATCGTGGTGGGCGGCTGGGTGGGCATCCGGCTGATGGACGCGCTCGCCGGTCGCATCGAGACGGCGGTCCGGGCCAGCTCGCTCGAGCGCCCCGGCTCGCAGTTCGAGCTGCTGCCGTCGACCTTCGGCGGCGACACCGTGGCCGTCGGCGCGGCGATCCTGCCGCTCGAGGAGCTGATCCGCGAGCCCCGCCGGTAGCCGGTCGGCCGCCGGTGGCCCCCCCCCCCCGCCAGCTCGTCGGGCGGGGCCGTGCAGCGGGTCAGGCACCCGGGTCAGCGGGCCGCCAGCCACCCGTCGATCTCGTCCTCCAGCGCCCGCTTGCGCTCCGGCGGCAGGAAGCTGGCCTGCACCGCGTTGCGCGCCAGCCCTGCCAGGTCGTCGTCGGTCAGGCCCAGCTGCGCCGCGACCGCCGTGTAGTTGTCCTCGGCGTACCCGCCGAAGTACGCGGGGTCGTCGGAGCTGATCGTCGTCACCACACCTGCGGCCATCAGGCGCGAGAGCGGGTGCGCGGCCAGCGCCGGGACGGCGTGCAGGCGGACGTTCGACAGCGGGCACACCGTCAGCGGCACCCGTTCGACTGCCAGACGGTGCAGCAGGTCCGCGTCCTCGACGGCCCTGATGCCGTGGTCGACGCGCTCGACGCCGAGCAGGTCCAGCGCCTCGCGCACGTACTCCGGTCCGCCCTCCTCCCCGGCGTGCGCCACCCGGTGCAGGCCGAGCTCCGCGGCACGGGCGTACACGGCGGCGAACCGCGACGGCGGGTTGCCCACCTCCGCCGAGTCGAGGCCGATCCCGATGATCGGCGCGTCCATGGCGACCAGCTGCTCCAGCACGTCGACGGCCTCCACGGCGCTCCGGTCCCGCAGGAAGCAGGCGATCAGCGCGCTCGTCGTCCCCGTCTCGACCGCCCCCGCGCGGCAGCCCTCCACGAGCCCGTCGACCACGTCACGCAGCGGCACACCGCTGGCCAGGTGCGCCTGCGGGTCGAAGAAGATCTCCGCGTGCCGCACCCCGCCGGCCGCCGCCCGCCGCAGGTAGGCGCGGGCGAGCTCGGCGAAGTCGTCGGGCGTGCGCAGCACCACCAGGTTGGCGTAGTAGAGATCGAGGAAGCTGCTCAGGTCCTCGAACTCGTAGCGGGACCGCAGCGCCGCCAACGAGCCGAACGGCACCTCGATGCCGTGCCGGGCGGCCAGGTCGGCGATCAGCTCCGGCTCCAGCGTCCCCTCGATGTGCAGGTGCAGCTCCACCTTGGGCAGCGCCGCGATGCGGTCCATGCGTCCTCCCGTCCGTGGCGGTGGATCAGAGGCTGCCACGCCCGCACGCACCCACGCGGCGACGTACCCCCGTGCCTCGCGACCAGGGGCTCGGCGCGCTGCCATACTCGCGCCGGATGCCCGCCCGACGCCCCAGGGAGCAGCGATGACCCCGCACGACGAGCACGCCCCCGACCGGCCGGCCGACGGCACCAACCCGTTCGCGCCGCAGCCGAGCGGGCCGCCGCCGTACCCGGCGGCACCGACGGGATACCCGGCCGCCGGCCCCTATCCGCCGACCCAGCCCTACCCACCGGCCCAGCGCTACCCGTCCGCCCAGCCCTACCCGCCGACGAACGCGTACCCGCCAGCGCCGGCCTACGGCACTCCCTACGGCTACCCGTCGGCGGCCTACCCGTTCGTGCCGCTGCCCCCGCTGGCCACGTGGCCCTACCGCGTCGCGGCCCACCTCGTGGACCAGGCCGTCCCGGGCCTGCTCGGCCTCATCGGTGTGGCTGTCTGGCTGCCGGGATACATCACGTTCATCCGCACCATGGCCGCGTCTGCCGAGCAGGGAACCGCCTCGATGCAGACCTTCCCGATCTTCGGGACGGCCTACCTGGTCCTGGTGCTGTGCAGCCTCGCCGGTCTGGCGTTCACCATCTGGAACCGCGCCTTCCGGCAGGGCCGCACCGGCCAGTCGCTGGGCAAGCAGCTGGTCGGTCTGCGCCTGGTCAACGAGCAGACGATGGCGCCGATGGGCGCCGGCATGGCGTTCGTGCGGGACCTGGCGCACTACGTCGACGGGGCCGCGATGTACGTCGGCTACCTCTGGCCGCTGTGGGACCCGAAGCGACAGACCTTCGCCGACAAGATGTGCCGCACCGTGGTGGTGATGGACGGCCGGCGCGGACGCGGCTGACCCTCGACGCCGCGCTGCGTCGACCGGAGCGGCCCCCGGGCCGCGGATAGGCTCGGACCGCGTCATCGCGGCACGGCGCGGGCGTCCGGGCCGCAGTACGGCAGAGGACGCATCCGGGGCCTCTAGCTCAATTGGCAGAGCAGCGGACTTTTAATCCGCGGGTTGTGGGTTCGATCCCCACGGGGCCCACCGAGCACCGAGCACCGAGCACCGAGCACCGAGCACCGAGCACCGAGCACGCTGTTGCAAGCTGAGCCGATTGGGCTAGTTGAAGTAGTGCCCGGTCGACCAGGCCTTGCTCACCGGCGCGTGAAGGAGCAGCCGGTCACCGAGTGGCGCGGCGAGCCCGACCGTGGCGAACGTGAACGACAGGCTGGCGGCACAAGCACCAGTGCCCGTGACCGCCCAAACCGTCAGCACCACGGTGTTGGCCGACTCCTCGCGCTGCACACCCTTCACCGACACGCACGAGGCGGGGAAGACCACGGTCAGCGTGCGTCCGTCGGCGCTGATGCCGTGCAAGCTCCACGGCAAGCTCGTGGCGCCTCGCGATGGCAGCTTGGTGAGTACCGGGAGAGGGGCCGGCGTCGGCTGGATGCCGTCTGGTTCCGCGGGGAGGGCGGTGGCTGTGAGCGGGTCCGGCATCGGCGTCCCAACCTGCGCGAGCTGTGGGTTGGAGGCACAGCCGGCCAGGGCGAGCGCAAAGCAGGCACTGACTGCCGCGGCAACCGCGCGGCGACCGTCCACGACCGCCCCCAAGGTCAGTTGGCCAACTGACGACGACGGTAGCCGCGTCGGCCTGCGCCGAACAACGAGAAGGGCTGTTCAGCCCATGACGTCCGTGCTCGATCCGTCCGGGGTGCGCGCGACGAGGAGGCCGCCGAACGCCATGACATCGGTGTGGCCGGACGGCAGCGCCGCACGCCACAGCACGGCGCCCGTGCGCAGGTCCAGCGCCGCCAGGTCCGCGCCGGTCGCGACGAGCAGCACGCGCCCGTCGGTGAGGGGCGTCAGCAGCGGGCCCCGAAGGTCCGTTCGCCAGCGGACCGTTCCGGTCGAGCCGTCGACCGCTGTCACCCCACCGTCACGGGTGACGTAAACGACCCCACCCAGCACCACGACGCCGGCCGGCGAGGCACCCGCCAGCTCCCAGCGCTGGTGTCCGTCGGCGTCGTAGGCCCGCATGGTGCCGGCACTCACCAAGGTGAGGCCGGGGAGGCTGCCGTCGTCGGACGCGATACCGACCTCGGTGCCGTCCAGCCGGACGTCGCGGTCCGGGCCGACAACCAGGGTGGCCGCCTCCTGCGGTAGGACGAGCCGTCCGTCGCTGCGCGGCATCGCACCGGCGTAGCTGGTGAGGGAGACGGAGCGGTGGATCGCCCCGTCAAGGCCGAGCACGTCGAGCCCGGTGACACCGACCACGGCCACCAGGTCGCCGAACCCGACCGCACCGAAGCCACCGAGGCCCCCCGCCGCGGGCACCGCGGCCCGCCAGCGCTCGGCACCGGAGGCGGCGTCCACCGCGACGACCTCCGGCCGCCCGGCCCGCGACGTGGCGATGACGGTCAGCCCTCCGCGAAGCACGGCCTCGAGGCTGGACAGCTCGGCGCCGAGCTGGTGCTCCGCCAGCACCCGCCCGTCCTTCGGGTCCACCACGACCAGGTGCACCTGTGACGCGTTCGTCGTGTTCGCCTGCTGATCGGTGATCCTCACGACCGAGTCCGTGACCAGGCACACGACCTGTGAGGCGTCCTCAGGCACCCGGTGGCACGACGCCCGCGCCATGACCTGACCCTGTGCCCCGGCCCGGCTCGCGTCGGGTCCCAGCACCGGGATGGTCCAGCGCCGGTGACCGTCACGGTCATCGAGGCTTGCGATCCCGATCGAGCCGTCCGACGCCAGGAGCGGCCCCACGACCGTCCCCCGCCAGGTCGCGCCCTGGTTCACCGCCATGAGCGTGGACGGGTCGAGAGACCAACGCACGCTCACCGACCGGGCAACCGGCTCCACGACAGACGTGCGGTCGGACAGCCGGTCCCAGCTCGCCTGCGCCTGGGCATCCGCCACCCGCTGGCCGGCGACGAGTGCCAGGACGACCGCGACCGCGCCGGCCACCCACCATCTCCAGTTCCGGCGTGCGGGGCGTTCCTGGCCCCCGCCGGGAACCGGCCGCGTCTGGTCGTCGAGCTCGACGGGAACCTTCGCGGAGGGCACCCAACGACGGTAGCCAGCCCGGGATGCTGCCGGAGCGGAACGGCATGCGGACCTTCGGGCCGTCACCCGTCGGCTGACCGGCCTGATCGGCGGCGCCGTGGCGACCGGCGGGCTGGTGGTCGTCTCACCGCACCAGACGACGAGCGGCTCTTGCGCGGAGCGAGTCAGTGCCGGGTGCGGGCGGGAGGGCGGTGAGCCTCGATGTCGGCGGCGAGCACTGCGACTGCGGACGTACCTGCTCGGTCAGCGACCTTCCGAAGTCCGCTCGTGGCGATCGCCCGCATGTCCTGATGGCTCCCATCGGCCAGGGTGATGCGCAGCCCGGTGGTGCGCGCGTCCCGGCCGAATGGCATGCCCGGGAGAGCACGGACGTCGGCGACGTCCGCCCAGGGCATCTGCAGGACCGGTACCAGGCTGCCGTTCCGGTGCCGGGCCCAGAGCTCGATGCCACCCGGCCCGTACGCCAGGGTCACGGCGGCTTCGCGACGAGCACGCCCGCGGGCCGCCCGGAGCAGCTCAGCCTGCGCCGGTGTCGTCACGGCACTCGTGACCGCCCACCCCGGATGCGTGGCCGCCACCTGCGCGTTCCTGCGCTTGTTTCGCCCGATCAATACGCTGATGAACGCCCCGAGCCACAAAGCTGTGACGGTCAACGAAGCGAGCAGCACGCCGACGCCGGACCATCCGAGAGAAGCGATGACCACGGTCATCGCGCCGCCGAACACGAGGAGCCACGCTGCGAAGAGCACCTTGCGGTAGGTGGGCAGCTGCACGTCCACGCGCGCTCGCACGACTGGAATCTAGAGGCCGCCGACCCGGCAGCACCCGGTTCGCGGACACGTGGCGCGCCTTCGGTGTGGCTCGACGTAGCCGCACCGGCCCGATGGCGGTCAGGGTTGCGCTCCTCACGATCGCCGCCATGATCGCGGTCGGCGGCTGCAGCCAGGTCAACGGTGCGGGGAGCTTCACGGTGTGCGGTCAGACGTTGTTCACCGCCCCGGACACGCCCGCGCAGTTCGACGTCAGCTCCGGACCCACCAGCATCCACACGTCAGGCATCGTGCTGCTGGGCGTCTCGGCGGGCTGCACCCACGGCGTGGACGTGACGGTGATACCAACGTCAACGCAGGTCGTCTCCCGTGCGAAGGCGAAAGACGGTCGGACAGCCGCCATCGTCCTGAAGTTGGATCGGCTGAGCGTGCGTCTGACGATCACACGCCCGGACGGAGTGAGCTACTACGTCTGGGTCTTCGACGAACCAGCGCCCAGCTCCTCTCAGCCCAAGTAGCAGCGAGTTCCGGCCGGGCGCGTCCGCTACACGGACCGCTCGGTCAGCACCACCCGCGTGCCGGCCTCGTCGGACGCGGTCAGGGTGAACGACGCGTCCTGCACGTCGAACGACAGCGCCACCCGGTCGACCCCCTGCTGCCACGACATCTCGGCAGCCGTCCCGTCGAGCGTCCACGCGAACTCCCCGGCGAACGCCGGGTGGCTGTTCCGCAGCCGTAGCGCGGCCAGCTGCGCCTGCACCACCGGCCTGGCGAGCTCCCGCTCCACCTCGTCGGCCGAGTAGTGGTGCCGGTTGACGTCGCGTCCCACGCCCGTGCGCCGCAGCAGGTCCAGGTCGTTGGAGCCGGCCAGCAGCCCGACGTAGTACACCTGCGGGATGCCGGGCAGCAGCACCTGGATCAGCCGCGCCAGCAGGTACCGGCGGTCGTCGCCGCCCAGCGCGTCGTAGAACGTGCAGTTGACCTGGTAGAGGTCGAGGTTGGACGCCGCAGCGCCGGTCGCCTGGAGGCTGCCTCCTCGGCTGTTGGCGTGGATGGCGTCGACCAGGGTGCTGATCTGCTCGGGCTCCATCAGGCCGGGAACGCCCGGCACCAGATCGCTCGCGCCGACGTCCACCACGCCGATGCCGTCGTGCGTGTCCAGCACGGTGATGCAGTTGGCGGGCCGCACCGCCAGCCACCGGTCCAGCGGTGCCAGGTCGGCTGCCGTCAGGGCGTGCAGCACCAGCGGCGGCAGCGCGAAGTCGTAGACCAGGTCCACCTGCTGGGCGATCTGCAGCTGCTGGCGGTAGTGGCCGTGGACCTCCACCAGCACCTGAGCGCCCCGCTCGTGCGCGTAGGCGGTAATGCGGTCGGTCAGCGCGTGCGCGGACGGGGTCATGAAGCAGTCCGTGCCGGCTTCCTTGCCGGTGTACCCGACGGCGTCGAGCCGCAGCATCCGCACGCCGGCGCCGGTCAGGGCGTCGATCACCGAGGTGAGGTACTCCCAGGCGAGCGGGTTCCGCACGTCGAGGTCCACCTGCTCGGCGGTGAACGTGGTCCACACCAGGCGCCGGCGGCCGCCGAGCACCATCGGCGTGAGCGGCAGCCCGGGACGGGGCCGGTAGATGGCGGCGAGCTCCGCCTCGGTGACCCCGTCGGGGTACACGGACGACAGGGTGAGGAACATGCCGGCCCACGGCGACCGGTCGCCCTGAGCCACCACGTCCAGGAACTGCGCCGACTGCGCGGACATGTGGTTGACGATCACGTCGGCCATCACCGTGTGCGTGGAGCTGATCGCCCGCACGTCGTCCCACCCGCCCAGGCGCGGGTCGACGGCGGTGTGGTCGCGCGGGTCGAAGCCAGCGTCGGCGCCGTCGTACGGCGTGAAGAAGGGCAGGACGTGCACGCCGCCGAACGCGCCGGCCAGCGGGCCGGTCAGCAGCTCGTGGAGTCCGCGAAGGCCACCGCCGAGCCGGTCGGCATAGGCGATCAGCTGCGGTCCGGTGCCTTCGGTGGTGGTCATGTCAGGTCCTTCGTCGTGCAGGAGACGCCGCAGGTGGGTCGGGCTAGGCAGGCCGGACGCCGGAGACGAGGACGTCCAGCAGCAGCTCGCGGTCGGCGGGCGAACCGAGCCGGACGGCCGCCTCGATGCCGCACACCAGGTTCTGCAGGTGCCCGACGGTCAGCTCGGGTCTGACCGCCCCGGTGGCGCGCGCGCGGTCGAACACGGTGCCGAAGCTGTCGAGGATCTCCCGCTTCACCGCCGTGACCTCGGGGTCCTCGTCCGCCGGTGAGACCAGCACCGTCTTGAGGCCGCCGTCCTCCAGCTGCAGGGCCAGCGCCCACCCGAGGAACGCCGCGAGCGCCTCCCCGGCGTCCGGGATGCCGGCCGCCTGGCGGGCGAGGTCACGCAGGCGCAGCAACGTCTGCTCCGACAACGCCTCCTGCAGCGCGTGCACGGTGGGGAAGTGCCGGTAGACGGTGCCGACCCCGACCCCCGCCTCGTGGGCGACCTCGTTGAGCCGCAGGGCTGACCCGTCCAGCGCGCGGGCGGCGCCGAGGATCTTCTCCCGGTTGCGCTCCGCATCAGATCTCCGGCCGGCCACGGCACCAGCCTAGGCCAAAGCGGATCGCTCATCCACTTATGGTGCTACCGTGATTCGGATAGTCCATCCGCCTACGGACCACCCGGAGGAACGCCCATGCCTGGGGACCCCGCCCACCTGCCCGACCAGACGGGACGCACCCTCGCGGTCACCGGCGCCACCGCCGGGATCGGCTACTTCGCCGCCGAGCAGCTCGCCGCCGCGGGAGCCCAGGTGGTGCTCGTGTCACGGTCGGCTACCAAGCTGGACCGAGCGCGGACCACGCTGCTTCGGCAGGTGCCCGGCGCCGCGGTGAGCACCAGGGTGCTCGACCTCGCCTCGCTCGCATCGGTGCGCGAAGCGGCCGACGAGCTGTCCCGGCTGCCTGGCCTCGACGGCATCTTCCTCAACGGAGGCGCCATGAGCCCCCGGCGGGGCGAGCTGACCGCCGACGGCCTGCCGGTGGCGGTCGGCACGCACGTGGTGGCCAACGTCGCCCTGGTCGCCGGCGTCCTGGACCGGCTCGCCTCCACCGGTGCCGAGCACGGGACCGTCGGCCGGATCGTGCACGCGTCCACCGGGTTCGTCCGCAGGTTCGCCCTCGCCCCGGACGACGCCCTGGCTACGCCTCACGTGCTGATCGCGGCCTACGTCAAGGCCAAGACGTTCACCGAGATCTTCGCCTTCGAGCTCGACCGCCGACTGCGCGCCGCCGAGGTCCCCGTCGCCTCGATCGTCAGCCGCCCCGGAGTGGGCGTCGACGCCAAGACCCCCGAACGGGCCGGCGTCCGGGACGCGACGACGCCCTACCGGCGCAACCCCTACACGCCCTGGGCGCAGGGGAAGGACTCGGCCGCCTGGTCGGCGGTGCGCGCGCTGACCGACCCCGACGCCACCGGCGGGCAGTACTACGCACCCAGCGGTGCTCTGCGCGGTCTGCCGGTCCGGGTCGAGCCGCTGGCCCGCACCGCCGCACCGGATGCCGCGACGGCGCTCCGCGTCTGGGACCAGCTCCAGCAGCTCGCCGGCGTGCAGCTGCCGGTGTAGACCCAGCGCCGCCGGCTCGCTCCACCGGACATTTCCGCTCAAGTGCACCCACGTGCGCGCCGATGACAGTCCCCGACCGCATCATCGCGAAGGGGGCTCCGTGTCGACCAACGACTCCTACCCGCCGGCCGGTCAGGCCGCACCGGACGGTGAGGCCGTGGGCCTGACGTCGTGGCAGCCGGCACAGCCCGACCCGTACGCCTCCCCGGCTCCCGCACCCCAGTGGGCCGCACCGGCGCAGCCGTGGTCGGCCACGGCACCGGCCACGGCCCCCGCGCCGCCCACCCCGGACCACCAGGTGCCGAACCCGTACGGTGCACCGACCTACGGAGCGCCGACCTACGGCACCGCCCCCTACGGCAGCCCGACGTTCGGTGCCCCCGCCGGTACCCCGGGCTACGGAGCGCCCACCGGTGCACCTGCCTACGGCTCGCCGACCGGTGGCCCGTCGTACGGCAGCCCCTCGTACGGCACCCCGTCGTACGGTGCCGCCGGCTACCCCGCAGGACCCGTCTACCCCGCACCGCCGATCGGCGCCCCGATGTACGCCCCGGCCCCGGTGGTGGCACCGAAGAACGGCATGGCGGTGGCGTCCTTCGTCGTCTCTCTCGTGATGCTGGGTGCCGGCCTCTTCACGGGGTTCTACATCGGGTCGTTCGTCGTCGTCTGGCTCGGTGTCGCCGGCCTGCGCAAGGCGAGCTCCCTGGACGCCGCCGGGTACGGCCCCCGCGGCCGCGTGCTCGCGTGGATCGGCATCGCCATCGGCGTCGTGAACCTGGTCATCGTGTGGGGGCTGCGTTTCGGGGCGTTCTGACCGGCACGCCGGGCAGCCGGGAGCACCCCCGGCTTACCGTGAGGTCGTCCTGCCCCGAAGCACCACCGAGGGAGCGCACGATGGCTGATGCCCTGCTGACCACCACCCAGGTGCGTGACGCCGGTCTGGCCGACTGGCGGCAGCTGCTGGGACAGCTCAAGGCCCGGTTCCGCACCGGCGACTTCGCCACCGGGCTGGCGCTCGTGAACCGGATCGGCGAGCTGGCCGAGGCGGCGAACCACCACCCCGACGTCCAGCTCACCTACCCGGACGTGATCGTCACGCTGACCAGCCACGACGCCGGCGGGATCACCGACCGGGACGTCGACCTGGCGCGCCGCATCAGCGAGGTCGCGGCAGCGCAGGGCATCGCCTCGGACGTCGTCGGGCTCACACAGCTCGAGCTGGGGCTCGACACGGCCGCGGGGTCCCGGCTCGCGCCGTTCTACGCCGCGCTGCTGGGCGGCACGGTCGCGGACGGCGAGGCGGTGGACCCGTCCGGACAGGTCCCGACGCTGTGGTGGCAGGAGCCCGGAGACGCGGACGACCCCCTGGCGCTGCCGGCGCAGCCGTTCGAGCAGCGCTGGCACCTCGACGTGTGGGTGGGCATCGACGAGGGCGAGCGGCGGCTCGCGGCGGTGCTCGACGCCGGCGGCCGCCTGGTCAGCGACCATGCGGCGTCGCGCTACTGGGTGGTCGAGGACGCCGACGGCAACCGGTCCTGCATCTGCACGGCCGCGGACCGCTGAGCGATCAGGCCAGGTCGGCGGCCTTGCGCTCCAGCAGCTCCCGCTCGCGCCGGTTGGTGGTCAGCTCGGCGGCGCGCAGCAGCTCCGCACGTGCCTCCGTCGGACGGCCGAGCCGGGCCAGCAGCTCGCCCCGGACGCTGGGCAGCAGGTGCGAGGCGGCGAGACGCCCACCCGCCGCCAGCTCGTCCACGATCGCGAGCGCGGTCAGCGGGCCGTGCAGCATCGCGACGGCGACGGCCCGGTTCAGCTCCACCACCGGTGACGGCGCCACCCGCCCGAGCGCCTCGTAGAGCAGCACGATCCGCTCCCAGTCGGTCGCCTCGACCGACGGCGCGGCCGCGTGGCACGAGGCGATCGCGGCCTGCAGGCCGTACGGCCCGAGACCCCGGCCCACCTGCACCGCTCGCGCCAGGGCGGCCTGCCCGCGTGCGACGGCGGCGCGGTCCCACAGCCGCCGGTCCTGGTCCTGCAGGCCGACCGCCGCGCCGTCCGGTCCGGTGCGGGCCGGGAACCGGGCGGCCGTCAGCTCCATCAGCGCCAGCAGACCGTGCACCTCCGGCTCCGCCGGCAGCAGCCGCGACAGCACCCGGGCCAGCCGGAGCGCCTCGCGGGCCAGGTCGACCCGCAGCAGGTCGTCGCCCGCGGTGGCCGTGGAGCCCTCGGTGAAGACGACGTACAGCACGCTCAGCACGCCGCCGAGCCGCTGCGGCCGCTCGTCGGGCGCGGGCAGCTCGAACGGCACCTTCGCGGCGGCCAGCGTCTTCTTCGCACGGGTGATCCGCGCCTGGACCGTCGCGCTCGGCACCAGGAAGGCGCGGGCGATCTCGTCCGTGGTCAGGCCCGCCACCACGCGCAGGGTCAACGCGACGCGCGCCTCGGCGGAGAGCACCGGGTGGCACGCGATGAACACCAGGGCGAGCACGTCGTCGTCGATCTCGTCCGAGTCCGGCAGCAGCGCGTCCAGCCCGTCCTGCGTCTCCGGGCCGCCCGACGACGACACCAGCTCCCCCTCGCGCAGCCCGTGCGCCAGCGCCGCGTAGCGCTCGTCGAGGGCCGCCCGACGCCGGAAGCCGTCGATCCCCCGCCGCCGCCCGACGGTCAGCAGCCACCCGCCCGGGTTCGCCGGGACACCGTCCCCCGGCCAGCTCTCCAGCGCCTCGGCCAGCGCCTGCTGCGCGAGGTCCTCGGCCAGCGGGAAGTCGCCGGTCCACCGCGCCAACGCTCCGACGATCCGTGCGGACTCGATCCGCCAGACCGCCTCCACCGCCGCCCGGGACGCCTCGTGAGGGTCACGAGGCGTCCCGGCGACGGCCGGTCGGGCCGCGGCTGCGGCCGCGTCGTCAGCGGCGTCGGGCGTCAGAGCTGACCCGTCTGCTCGCGCCACGCCCGCTCCTTGGCCACCCACTCGTTGTCCTGCGGGAACTCGTCGATCTGGGTGACGCGGCGGATCTCGGTCTTCGCGCCCGGGAACGGCGGCATGCGCTTGGCCCACTCGACCGCCTCTTCGAGGCTCGCCACGTCGAGCACGTAGTACCCGCCGAACAGCTCCTTGGTCTCGCCGTACGGCCCGTCGGTCACCAGCGGCGGCTCGCTGGAGTAGTCGACGACGACGCTGACCTCCGGGTCCAGCCCCTCCGCCGCCAGCAGCACGCCCGCCCTGATCAGCTCGTCGTTGAACCGCCCGACGGTCTCGAGCATCTCCTCGAACGGCCGGGACATCATCGCGGCGAACGTCTCGTCCGACGGACGCATGATCAGCATGTACTTCGCCATGGTGGTCACCTCTCGGTTCGGGGTCGGTCGTCGACCCTCTCATCTGGTGGTCGAACGGGACAGGCCCGGATCGACATCACGGCCCGGCGAGTCGCGCAGCCGGTGCGGGCCGACGGCGCGGTTGAGTCGGCGCCGTGACCGTCCGCGCCTCCGCCCCGCCCGCTGCGGCAGCCGGTCGTCGCGCGGCTCGGAGGGGACGTGCCGGGGCCCTGGTGGTGGCGCTGTTCCTGGTCGGCATCGGCGTCGCCGCCGCGACGGCGGCACCGCACACCGAGCCGACGGCGACGACGACGACGCGCACGGGCATGCCGAGTCCGACGGCGACGGATCGCCCGTCCACCGCACCGGGCGCCGACAGCTCGACGGCGCTCCCCGCGGGACAGGGTCGGGGTGCGCTCGTCGCCCTCGCGGCGCTGCGCGTGAACGACTCCCCGACCAGGGCCGGCTACCAGCGCGACCTGTTCGGCTACCGGGCCGTCGACCTGGACCGCAACGGCTGCGACACCCGCAACGACATCTTGCGGCGCGACCTGCACGACGCGGTGATCAAGCCCGGCACCCACGACTGCGTGGTGCTGTCCGGCATGCTCGCCGACCCCTACTCCGGGACGACGATCGCCTTCACGCGCGGCACCCGCACCTCCGACGACGTGCAGATCGACCACGTCGTCGCCCTCGCGGACGCCTGGTCCAGCGGCGCGGCCGCCTGGGACCCCGCCAACCGGTTCCGCCTCGGCAACGACCCGCTGAACCTGCTGGCCGTCTCCGGCCCGCTGAACACGCAGAAGTCCGACGGCGACGCCGCGCAGTGGTTGCCGCCGAACGTCGCGTACCGCTGCACGTACGTGGCCCGGCAGGTCGGCGTGAAGTACACGTACGGGCTGACCGTCACGACCGCCGAGCGCAGGGCGATGGCCGGCGTGCTCGCCGGTTGCCCGGACCAGCCGCTGCCGCCGGGGTCCACCCTGCCGGCCCCGGCAGCCGGCTGAGCCGGCCGGCTGCGGCGACGTCCCGCCCGACCACTGACCGACTGCCGAACACCCCCTGGGAACCGCGCCCGCCGGCTCGCACACTGTGCCCATGCTGAGCCACCTGCTGGTCGCCACCGGCGTGCTGGCGCTGCTGACGGTGCTGCCCGGACCGGACATGGCGGTGATCACCCGGGCCGCGCTGGCCGGTGGACGGCAGGCCGCCACCCGTGCCGCGGCCGGCATCGTCACCGGTCTTCTGGTCTGGGGCTCGCTGGCCGTCCTCGGGCTGACGGCGCTGCTGACCGCGTCACCCCGGGCTTACCTCGTCGTCAAGGTGCTCGCGGTGCTGTACCTGCTCTACCTCGGTGTCCAGGCCTTCCGGACGCAGCACGCGCCCGTCGCGGGCACCGACGTCGAGCTGACGCCGCCTCCCAGCACGACCGCGCGAGCGCCGTTCCTCACCGGCCTCACCACCGACCTGCTCAACCCGAAGATCGCGGTGTTCTACACGGCGATGCTGCCGACGCTCGCTCCCCCGTCCCTGCCGGGCGCCCGCGGCCTGGCGGTGCTGGTGGTCATCCACGTCGCCCTGACCTTCGCCTGGCAGGTCGGCTACGCCCACCTGCTGACCCGTGCTCGGCACGTCGTCGGGCGGCCCGCGGTGCGCCGCGCGCTCGACCGGGTCACCGGGGTCGCCCTGATCGGGTTCGCCGTCCGGCTCGTCACCGAGCACGCCTGAGCCCACTCCCGGTGTCGCACCGCCACTCCTAGGACCAACGTCCCCGGCGCGGCCTCCACCTCGGAGAACGAATCGGTCGAGGTGGCCCGTCGGCGCCCTTCACGGTCTGGAGCACCCCACGGCCGGGCGCAGGATGGACGTACGGCCGGGTCTTCCCAGGCCCGGCCTCATCAAAGGAGATGAGCCATGAAGGCAGCGCGCTACTACGACCGCGGTGACATCCGCATCGACGAGATCCCGGAGCCCCCGGTCGCACCGGGCGAGGTCGGCATCGACGTGGCGTGGTGCGGGATCTGCGGATCCGACCTGCACGAGTACGCGGAGGGACCGATCTTCGTCCCGCCCGCGGGGCACCCCCAGCCGCTCAGCGGCGAGTCGGCGCCGATCACGCTGGGCCACGAGATGTCGGGCGTCGTCAGCGCCCTCGGCGAGGGTGTGACGGACCTGGCCGTGGGCGACCACGTGGTGGTCGAGCCGTACATCGTCGCGGACGACGTCGACACCGGCCCGGACAGCCGCAGCTACCACCTGTCGAAGGACATGAACTTCATCGGCCTCGGCGGCCGGGGCGGCGGCCTCGGCGAGAAGATCGCCGTGAAGCGCCGCTGGGTGCACAAGATCGCCGACAGCGTCCCGCTCGACCAGGCGGCGCTGATCGAGCCCCTCTCGGTCGGGTACCACGCGGTGGAGCGCAGCGGGGCCAAGGCCGGGGACACCGCCCTGGTGGTCGGCGCCGGCCCGATCGGGCTGCTGACGTCCGCCGTGCTCAAGGCGATCGGCGTGACCGTGATCATCAGCGAGCCGAGCCCGCTGCGCCGGCAGAAGGCCGTGGACTCAGGGGTCGCCCAGCACGTGCTCGACCCGCGGTCGGAGGACGTCGTCGCACGGGTGCGTGAGCTGACCGGCGGGGCCGGGGCCGCCGTGGGCTTCGAGTGCACCTCGGTGCAGCCGGCGCTCGACACGCTGGTCGACGCGCTCGCACCTCAGGGCGTGCTCGTCGTGATCGCCATCTGGGCGCACCCGGGCACGTTCGACCTGACCAAGATCGTGCTCAAGGAGCTCGACGTGCGGGGCACCATCGCCTACGTCAACTCGCACCAGAAGGTGATCCCGCTGGTGGAGCAGGGCGAGATCGACCTCGCCCCGTTCATCACCGGTCGAATCGGCTTGGACCACCTGATCGACCAGGGTTTCGACACCCTGATCCACCACAACGAGACGGCCGTGAAGATCCTCGTCTCGCCGTCCGGCCGCGGGCTGTGACGAACCGCTCCCGCTGACCGGTCCTCACCAGGCACAGCCTGAGCGCACGAACGCCGCCCGGTGGCAGGGGGTCCACCGGGCGGCGTCCGTGATGGGCGACCTACGAGGGCCGTCCCGTGCTGTCGCCCGGCAGCAGGGGGTCCGCCGGGCGACGTGTGTGAGCGGCCTCGAGGGCCGCTCGGCTCAGTGGTGCGAGTCGACGGCCGCGGTCGGGACCGCGGTCGGCAGCACGCGAGGCGCGTGCACGTCCGCCGACTCGGTGGCGTCGGCCGTCTCGGTCGGCTCCGGCGAGGCCGCGTCCTTGCGCAGGTCGTTGCGCTCGTGCGCGCGGAGCGCGATCTGCGGGCCGTCGACACCGCCGTCGCGCGCATCCGCGGCGACGCTCTGGCCGAACGCCGCGGCGGACGGCAGGTCCGTCGGCAGCGGACGAGCGGTCTCGCTCGCCTCCGGGGTCTCGCTCGCCTCGGGGGTCTCGGTGGCCTCGGGCTTCTCGGTCTCCACGGCCTCGGCGGACTCGCTCGCGTCGGCGGAGCTGGTCACGCCGGGCACCGGCGCGGTGGCCGAGCCGGTGAACTGGTCGGCGATGGCAGGCGCGCTGGCAGCGACACCGACCACGCCCGCGGCGATGACGACGCCGACGGTGGCCTTGCCCGCGGCGCTGAGCCCGGCGATCTTGGCCAGAACGGCCGCAGCTGTCGAAGTGCTCACGTACTTCCTCCGGTTCGCAGGGACGCGGTCGGCTCGACCGCGTCGTCTGTCCGGCGACTCGTGCCGCCCTCACCCCCGCAATCGCGGCTGCTCCGCGGAGGGTTACGGGCTCCGTCGAGATTTCTCCGTCGGGATCCGCGCGACGCGCCCGGGTCGGCTCAGTGCTCGGACGGCGACGGGCTGCCGCTGGGCCGCGGCGACGGGGTCGACGACGGCTCGGGCGACGGCGCGGGAGCGGCGTCCTGCTTGCGCGTCATCCACTCGTTCGAGCTGGTCGCGGGTGCCTGGTCGCTCGACGAGCGGTCGCCGGACGACCCCTGGTCGGACGACGTGCGGTCGCCGGACGAGGTGCGGTCGGTGGACGTCCCCTGCCCGGCCACGGCGGGCGACCCGGTCCCGGCGACGGCCGGCGAGCGCCCCTGCTCCGGACGTGCACCGTCCCGGCCGTCCTTCATGTCGGCACTTCCCGCCGACGTCGCGGTCTCGGCGCCCGGGTCGCCGACCGCACCGGCGGTCTTCCCGGCGACGTCGTCCGGCAGCCCCGTCCGGCGCGTGTCGTCGCGGTGCGGGGCGGTGGTGGAGCTGCTGGGGGCCGGCGCGGGTTCGACGGCGCCGCCGAAGACGCGGCCGACGTCGACCAGCACGGTGTGGGCCGGCTGCTGCACCACGTCCGGCACCGCCGGGATGGTGGCGGCACCGGTGACGCCGGCCATCGCGATCCCGGCGCCGAGCACCACCTTGCCGGTCAGCCCGAGGCCACCGACCCACCGGCTGGCGGTGCTGGCGCGCCGCCGGACGGCCCGTCCCACCAGCACCGGGAACGGCACCGGCGCGACGCGCGGCGGCAGCCCGGCCTCGAGCAGCGCGGCCAGCTCGGCCGTCGGAGCCGGCGCCGGCTCCTGGGCCATGGCGCGCAGCGAGTCGAACAGGTCGACGAGGGCGCCGTCGCCGGGCACAGGGTGCCCGGTCAGCAGCCGCTCGTCGTCCTGAGACCTCATGCCCTCGTAATCGTCGAAACCGGTCATAGGGGCACGGTCTCCGTCTCGATCATCTTGCGCAGCGTCGCCAGCCCCGCCGCTGCAGCGCCTTGACCGCCCCCTCGGACCGTCCGACCACCTCCGCGACCTGCTCGACGGTGAGGTCGGCCACCACCCGCAGCACCAGCACCTCCTGCTGCTCCCCCGTCAGCCGGCCCAGCAGCGCGAGCACCCGCTGGTGCCCCAGCACGTCCATCGCATCGGCCTCGGCGCTGCCGACGGCCCGGTCGTCGTCCGCCGGCTCGTAGGGCACCTGCGGCACGGTGCGGGCGCTGCGGCGCCAGTGGTCCATCACCCGACGGTGCGCGATGGTGAACACCCACGAACGGAAGTGCGCCTGGTCCCCGGTGAAGCCGCTCAGCCCGGTGAAGACGGCGAGGAACACCTCGCTCGTCACGTCCTCCACCTCGCGCACGCCCTGCGCGCGGACGTAGGCGGCGACGGGCTTCGACAGATCGCCGTACAGGAGGGTGAACGCCTCGCCCGCTCCGCTGCGGGCGCGGCTCAGCACCCCGTCGAAGTCGTCGAGCACGGACCCAGCATGCCCGATGCTCCGGAGCTCGCCGACGCCCACCCGGCCGGACGCGGAACGGTTCTGTCCGCTCCTTGACACGCCCACGTTCGAGTGGTTCGCGGGTGAGATGTCCACAACTCGGCCAAACGCCCGGCACCTTCCGGGCACTATATGCCGGTGACCAGCGACGAGACCGCGGACGAGCCGTGGGTGACGGTGAGCGACGACGACGTGCACGCGGCGCGGCGTGCGTGGCTGGCCGCCGTCGAGGAGTGCGCAGGCTCACCACGCGAGCAGCTGCTGCACGACTCGTTCCGCCGCATCGTCCACACGCAGGCGCAGCAGACCGCACTGGAGTTCCGTCGGTCGCACCGGAGGTCCTGACCGCGGGCGCGAGCACCACAAGCAGCACCGCGATGTCGGATTCTCGCTAGCCTCAGCCGCCGCCCAGGGCGCACCATCGACGGGTGCCCGCCCCGATCCCTCCCGCGGCCGCCGCGCCGCCCGCGGTGCGACCGGCCACCACCGCCGCACCCCGCCCCGGCATCCCGGACGCCGACGCCTGCCTGGCGGCCGTCCGCAGCCGCGACCCCCGCTTCGACGGCTGGTTCTACACGGCGGTGCTGTCCACCGGCATCTACTGCCGTCCCAGCTGCCCGGCCCGCACCCCGCGGGACGACCGCATGCGCTTCTACCCCTCGTCAGCGGCCGCCCAGCAGGCCGGCTTCCGCGCCTGCAAGCGGTGCCGCCCCGACGCCAGCCCCGGCTCACCTGCGTGGGACGTGCGCTCGGACGTGGTGGCCCGAGCGATGCGGCTGATCGAGGACGGGCTGGTGGACCGCGGCGGCGTGCCCGCACTGGCTGCCGCGCTCGGCTACAGCACCCGCCAGCTCGAGCGGCTGCTGCAGGGTGAGCTGGGCGCCGGCCCGCTGGCCCTCGCGGCGGCCCGCCGCGCGCAGACCGCCCGCACCCTGGTCGAGTCGACGCAGCTGCCCATGACGGAGGTCGCCTTCGCCGCCGGCTACGCCTCCGTACGGGCGTTCAACGACGCCGTCCGGGCGACCTACGCGCTGACGCCCACCGAGCTGCGCGCCGCGGCCTCCCGCCGTGCACCGAGCCGTCCGGGGGCGCTGTCGTTGCGGCTCCCGTACCGGTCGCCCCTCGACCCGTCGAACCTGCTGGGTCACCTGGTGGCGACCGCGGTCCCGGGCGTCGAGGAGTACCGCGGCGGCGCCTACCGCTCCACCGTGCCGCTGCCGCACGGCCCCGGGGTGGTCGCCGTGCACCCGCCGCGGGAGGGCGCCTTCCCGGTCACCGTGCGCCTGACCGACCTGCGCGACCTGCCGGCGGCGGTCGCCCGCACGCGCCGGCTGCTGGACCTGGACGCCGACCCCGTGGCGGTCGACGGGGCGCTGTCCGCGGACCGCCGGCTGCGGCCGCTCATCCGCTCGTCCCGGGGACGACGGGTACCCCGCACCCTGGACCCCGAAGCGATGGCGCTGCGCGCGGTGATGGGTCAGCAGGTGTCCACGTCGGCGGCCCGCACGCACGCCGGCCGGCTCGTCACCGCGCTCGGGACCCCGGTCACGGACCCCGACGGCGGCCTGACCCACCTGTTCCCGCGGCCGGCCCAGCTCCTCGCCGACGAGGCGGTCACCGCCGGGCTGCTCGCCATGCCGGCGTCCCGGCGCGACACGCTGCTCGGCCTGGCCCGCGCGCTGGCCGACGGCGACGTGGTGCTCGACGCGGGCGCCGGCCGCGCGGCCGCTCGCGCGGCGCTGGCGGCGCTGCCGGGCATCGGGCCGTGGACCGTCGAGACCGTCGCCATGCGGGCGCTCGGCGACCCCGACGCCTTCCTGCCGGGCGACCTCGGGGTGCGGCAGGCCGCCCGGCGCCTCGGGCTGCCGACGTCCCCGGCCGCCCTCGAGCAGGACTCCCGCGCCTGGTCACCGTGGCGCGCCTATGCCGTGCAGCACCTGTGGGCGACCGGCACCCACGCCGTCAACCAGCTCCCGGACACCGATCTGCCCGACCGGCCCCGGAACCCGCTCCACGCATCGGAGGTCCTGTGATGATCCACACCGTCGTCGACTCCCCGCTCGGCCCGCTCACCCTGGTGGCGGACGACGAGGGACGCCTGGCCGGCCTGTACATGCAGGACCAGCGCTACCGCCCCGCCGACGAGCGGTTCGGCCCGGCCGTCACCGTCCCCGCCGGCCCGGACGCCGATCCCGCCGAGGCGGTCCTCAGCGAGGCGGCCGACCAGCTCGAGCAGTACTTCGGCGGCACCCGCCGCTCCCTGGACGTGCCGCGTGCACCGCTCGGGACCCCGTTCCAGCGCGAGGTGTGGGACGCGCTCGCACGCATCCCGTACGGCGAGACGCGCACCTACGCCGACGTGGCGCGGGAGCTGGGCCGACCGACGGCGGTCCGAGCCGTGGGCGCCGCCATCGGCCGCAACCCGCTGTGCGTCGTGGTGCCGTGCCACCGGGTGGTCGGCACCGGTGGGGCGCTCACCGGGTACGCCGGCGGGCTGGTCCGCAAGCAGCGGCTGCTGGAGCTGGAGAACGCCCCGGCCGGTCGCGCCGCGTCCGGATGTTGAGATTTCCGGCCTCGGATCGCGGACCGAGACCTGTTCGTGATCATCGGGTTACCGGTCGGTAAACCTCCCGTGCTCTCCTGAGGCGGTGCGCGCCCGCTCGGGGCGCGTCGGGACGCCGTCGCGCGGGACGCGAGGCGATCGAGCAACGACGAAAGAGGTGGCGGATGGCATCCGCGACGACACGTCGCCGTGTGTGGGCGATCACGGCTGGGCTTGCGGCGACCACGCTCCTGCTCGCTGCGTGCAGCAACGGCAAGAGCGGCGCGAACGCGACCACCGGTTCCACCGGTGGCTCCAGCACCGCGCTGACCATCGGGACGACGGACAAGATCACCACGATCGACCCGGCGGGCGAGTACGACAACGGCTCCTTCGCCGTCATCAACCAGGTGTTCCCGTTCCTCATGAACACCCCGTACGGCAGCCCGGACGTCAAGCCCGACATCGCGCAGTCCGCCTCGTTCACCAGCCCCACCGAGTACACGGTCAAGCTGAAGCCGAACCTGAAGTTCGCCAACGGCGACCCGCTCACCGCCACGTCGGTGAAGTTCTCGTTCGACCGCGTGCTGAAGATCAACGACCAGAACGGCCCGTCCTCGCTGCTGTTCAACCTGGACAGCACCGAGGTGAAGGACCCGACCACGGTCGTCTTCCACCTGAAGTCGCCCAACGACCAGACGTTCCCGCAGGTCCTGTCCAGCCCCGCCGGCCCGATCGTCGACGAGAAGGTGTTCTCGCCGACGGCGCTGACCCCGGACGCGGACATCGTCAAGGCGAACGCCTTCGCCGGCCCGTACGTGATCACCAGCTACACGCTCAACGAGCTGATCTCGTACAAGGCCAACCCGGACTACCAGGGCATCTACGGCGCCCCGAAGACGGCCAACGTCAACGTCCAGTACTACGCGGACTCGTCGAACCTGAAGCTGGACGTCCAGCAGGGCAACATCGACGTCGCGTTCCGCAGCCTGTCGGCGACCGACGTCGACTCGCTGCGCTCGGACAGCAAGGTGCAGGTGGTCGACGGTCCCGGCGGCGAGATCCGCTACATCGTCTTCAACTTCGACACCCAGCCGTACGGCGCGAAGACCCCCCAGGCCGACCCGGCCAAGGCTCTCGCGGTCCGTCAGGCCGTCGCCGACGTCGTCGACCGCAAGGCGATCGCCGACCAGGTCTACAAGGGCACCTACACGCCGCTGTACTCCTACGTCGCCCAGGGTCTGACCGGTGCCACCGAGTCGCTCAAGGGTCTGTACGGGGACGGCAAGGGCGGTCCGGACAAGGACAAGGCGACCAAGGCGCTGTCCGACGCCGGCGTCACCACCCCGGTCACGCTGAACCTGCAGTACACGCCGGCCCACTACGGCCCGTCGTCCGCCGACGAGTACGCCCTGGTCAAGGACCAGCTGGAAAGCTCGGGCCTGTTCAAGGTGAACCTGCAGAGCACCGAGTGGCAGCAGTACTCCAAGGACCGCACCTCGGACGTCTACCCCGAGTACCAGCTCGGCTGGTTCCCGGACTACTCGGACGCCGACAACTACCTGACGCCGTTCTTCCTGCAGGGCGGCTTCCTGAAGAACCACTACGACAACCCGACGGTGGACCAGCTGATCCAGCAGCAGGCCACCACGACGGACGCGTCGGCCCGCACCGCCCTGATCCAGAAGATCCAGGACACGGTGGCCCAGGACCTGTCCACCGTGCCGCTGCTGCAGGGTGCCCAGGTCGCGGTGGTCGGCAAGAACGTGCAGGGTGCGAAGGACACGCTCGACGCGTCCTTCAAGTTCCGCTACGGCGCCCTGTCCAAGAGCTGACGGACGACTCCCGGCTGACGGGGGCGGTCTCCTCGCACGTCGAGGGGGCCGCCCCCCTGCCCGTCCTCCAGCACGTCCGCGCGGCATCGCGCCGCCTGCTTCCTCGAGGTCCTCGTGTCCACAACCGACGTGGCGACGGCTGAGCCCGCCGCCGACCCTGCCCCGGCCGCCGGGGCGTCCCGCCACCGCGGCGGCGGGCTGGGCCGCTACCTGCTGGTGCGGTTCCTGCTGATCTTCCCCACGGTGCTGATCCTGGTCACCGTCGTCTTCGTGCTGATGCGCTCGACGGGTGACCCGATCACCGCGGCGCTGGGCGGCCGGCTCGGGCCGGAGCAGCTGAAGGAACGCATCCACGCCGCCGGGTACGACAAGCCGATCCTGGTGCAGTACTGGCACTACGTGTCCGGCATCGCCCACGGCGACTTCGGCACCACGATCACCGACCACCGTCCGGTGACGCAGGTGCTCACCACGTTCGGGTCGGCGACGCTGGAGCTCGCCGTGTACGCCCTGGTGGTGGCGTTCCTCATCGGCATCCCGCTGGGCCGCATCGCCGCGGCACGGCGGGACAAGGGCCCCGACGCCGTGCTGCGCGTCTCGGCGATCCTCGCCTACGCCACCCCGGTGTTCTTCGCCGGCATGGTGCTCAAGCTCGTGTTCGCCGTGTGGCTCAACGTGCTGCCGGTGGCGGGTCGCGCGACGACGCGCTCGATCCTCACCATGAAGACGCAGGGCGCCGGCACCGGCGTCTACCTGATCGACGCGATCTCCACCGGCGACCCGGCGGTGGTCGGCGACGTGCTGCAGCACGCGGTGCTGCCCGCGGTGGCCCTCGGCCTGCTGACCGCCGGCGTGTTCCTGCGGCTGGTCCGCACCAACGTGATCGGCACGCTTCAGACCGGGTACGTCGAGGCGGCGCGCTCCCGCGGCGTCTCGGAGCGGCGGCTGCTGCGCACGCACTCCTGGCGGCCCGCGCTGGTGCCGATCATCACGGTGATCGGTCTGCAGGTGGCCATGCTGCTGGGCGGCGCGGTGCTGACCGAGACCACGTTCGAGTGGAAGGGCCTGGGCTTCCAGCTGGTGCAGTACCTGCTGGCCCGGGACTTCGTGGCGGTGCAGGGCATGGTGGCCCTGCTCGCCGTCATCGTGGCGGTGACCAACTTCGTGGTCGACGTCATCGCCGCCCTGGTCGACCCGAGGATCCGTTACTGATGACCGCCGACGTCTCCGTCCCCAACGACACCCCGGCCGACCCCGCGGACATCCCCGTCGACGCGCTGCCGAGCCGTGGACCGCTCTGGAAGCGGCTGCCCGTGGTGCGCCAGCTGCGCACCAGCGTCGGGCTGCAGCGCGGCATGCTGGTCACCGGCGTGGTGATCACCGCGATCTTCCTGGTCACCGCGGTCTTCGCGCCGCTGATCGCGCCCTACGGCGGTTCCCAGCTGCGCAGCGGCTCGGTCGCGTTCGGCGCCCAGAAGGCGCCGTCCGCCGCGCACCTGCTCGGCACCACCGTCGGGGGCTACGACGTGCTCTCCCGGGTGGTGTGGGGCACCCGCACCGCGCTGCTGGTGATGATCGCCGCCGTGGTGCTGTCGATCTTCCTCGGCATCTTCCTCGGCCTGGTGTCGGGGTACTTCGGCGGCTGGATCGACCGCGTGCTCGTGGTGGTCGCGGACGCCATCTACGCCTTCCCGTCGCTGCTGCTGGCGATCGTCGCGGCCATCGTGATCAGCAAGGGGCAGTCCTCGATGTGGGGCGGCATCCTCGCCGCCGCCATCTCCATCACCGTCGTCTTCGTGCCGCAGTACTTCCGCGTGGTGCGGTCCGAGGTGGTGCGCGTCAAGGCGGAGGCGTTCGTCGAGGCCGCCAAGGTGATCGGCACGCCGCCGGCCCGGATCATGGTGCGCCACGTGCTGCGCAACTCGGTGCGGACGCTGCCGCTGATCGTCACGCTCAACTGCTCCGAGGCGATCCTCACGCTGGCCGGCCTGGGCTTCCTCGGGTTCGGCATCGAGCCGTCCGCGGCGGCCGAGTGGGGCTACGACCTGAACAAAGCCCTCTCGGACGTGACGAGCGGCATCTGGTGGACGTCAGTCTTCCCCGGTGTCGCCATCGTGCTGACGGTGCTCGGCGTGACGCTGGTGGGCGAGTCGCTCAACGACCTGGCCGACCCGCGGCTGCGCACCCGGCGGGCGGCCGGTCGGCGCGGGGCGCGGGCGGCGGTGCAGTCCGAGGCGGACGTCGTCGAGGTCGATCCGCTGGACGGGCCGCCGGTGGCCGACGAGGCGGCCTCGCACGACGAGACCGGTTCGCACGACGAGACGACGGGAGGTGCCCGATGAGCGCGCAGGAGCCCGTCATCGACGTCCGGGACCTGAAGGTCACGTTCGCCACCGACGCGGGTGACGTCGCCGCCGTGCGCGGCGTCAGCCTGCACGTCGACCCCGGTCAGGTGCTCGCCATCGTCGGCGAGTCGGGCTCCGGGAAGACCGTCACCGCCCGCTCCATCCTGGGCCTGCTGCCCGAGACGGCGCTGGCGTCCGGTGCCGTGGTGCTGCGCCGCAACGACGACGCGGCGTCCTCCGACGTGCTCTCCCTCAGCCCCTCCCGGCTGCGCGAGGTCCGCGGCCGCGACGCGGCCATGGTGTTCCAGGAGCCGTCCACGGCCCTGAACCCGGTGTTCCCGGTGGGCTGGCAGATCGCCGAGGGACTGCGTGCCCACCGCCGGCTGACCCGAGCCGAGGCCCACCGCGAGGCGGTCGACGTGCTGCGCCGGGTCGGCATCCCGGACCCGGAGGAGCGCACCAAGCACTACCCGCACCAGTTCTCCGGCGGGCAGAAGCAGCGCATCGTCATCGCGCAGGCTCTGGTGCTCAACCCGGGCCTGGTGATCGCCGACGAGCCGACCACCGCCCTGGACGTCACGGTGCAGGCCGAGATCCTCGACCTGCTGCGGCGGCTGCCCGAGGAGTTCGGCACCGCGATCGTCCTGATCACCCACAACATGGGCGTGGTGGCGGACCTTGCCGACCAGGTGGCGGTGATGTACCACGGCCGGATCGTCGAGCAGGCGGACGTCCGCACGCTGTTCTCGGCGCCGCAGCACCCGTACACGCGGGCGCTGCTCGACGCGGTCCCGCGGGTGGGTGGGCCGCGGCTGCGCCCGGCGCGGACGGCCCCGGTCGGCGACACCGCGCTGACGGCGGCGCCGTCGACCGCGGCGCCGGTGGTCGAGGCGAGGTCGCTCACCATCACCTACCCGGGCCGGTTCCGCCGTCCGGGGTTCACCGCGGTGGACGGTGTCGACCTGTCGATCCACGCCGGCGAGGTGCTCGGCCTGGTCGGCGAGTCCGGCAGCGGCAAGACGACGATCGGCCGCGCCATCGCGGGCCTCACGCCGGTCACCGGCGGGGAGCTGACGGTGCTCGGCACCCAGGTGCGCGGCATCCACGAGCGCGACTTCCGGGCAGTCCGGCGCCGCATCGGCTTCGTGTTCCAGGACCCGGCCACCAGCTTCAACCCGCTGCTGACCATCGCGGCCTGCGTGGCCGAGCCGCTGCTGGTGCACGGCGTCGCCAAGGACCTGGACGCCGCCCGTCCGCGGGTGGACGAGCTGCTCGAGGCCGTCCAGCTGCCCAAGGCGTACGGCGACCGGTTCCCGCACGAGCTGTCCGGCGGCCAGCGTCAGCGCGCCTCCCTGGCACGCGCCCTCGCGCTCGACCCCGAGCTGCTGATCGCCGACGAGCCGACGTCCGCCCTCGACGTGTCGGTGCAGGCCCGCGTGCTGGACCTGTTCGCGCGGCTGCAGGAGGAGCTCGGCTTCGCGTGCCTGTTCATCAGCCACGACCTGGCGGTGGTGGACCTGCTGGCCGACCGGATCGCCGTGCTGCACCACGGGAAGCTGGTGGAGCAGGGCACCGGGGCTCAGGTGCTCGGCGCGCCGCAGGACCCCTACACCCAGCGCCTGCTGGCCTCCCTGCCGGTGCCGGACCCGGTGGAGCAGGCCGAGCGGCGCGAGGCGTGGCGGGCGCTCGTGACGCGCTGACGGACCGGTCGCGTCACCGAGAGCAGACGACGGGCGTCAGCGCCGCGGCGCGGTCTCCACGCGCTGCAGCTCGGGCAGCCGCTCCGCGAACGCCCGGTACGTGTCCAGCGAGCCCGCGTAGATGCCGTCGGCCCGCGGCCGGTGCAGCACCACGTCGGTGAACCCGAGCTCGGCCGCCCGGTGCACGCCCTCGACGGCGGTGTCCACGGACTCCAGCGAGAACACCGGCGCCCCGTCGATGCTCAGGTACCGGCGCGCCGGCTCGCGGCGCCCCGCCGCCGCCTCGATCTCGTCGTACGCCGCCACCAGCTCCGCCAGACCGGCCCACCACTGGTCCTGGGCACCCGCGCCCGTCCCGTCCGGCACCACCGGCCCGTACGTCGCCCAGCCCTGCCCGTACCTCGCCGCGAGCGCCATGGTGCGCGGACCGTTCGCCGCCACCACGAACGGTGGCCGAGGCCGGGCGATGGTCCCGGGCACCATCCGGGCGTCGTCCGCCGTGTACCACCGGCCGGTGTGGTCCGTCACCGGCTGGGTGAGCAGCGTGTCCAGCAGCTCGACGAACTCCTCGAACCGCGACGTCCGCTCACGCCTGGTCGGCGCCGGCCCCAGCACGCGCGCGTCGAACCCCTCACCACCGGCCCCGAGGCCGAGCAGCAGCCGGCCACCCGTGACGTCGTCCAGGCCCATCACGTCCTTGGCGAACGGCACGGGGTGCCGGAAGTTCGGCGACGCGACCCACGTGCCCAGCCCGATGGTGCTGGTCACAGCACCTGCGGCGGCCAGCAGCGGCACGGTGGCGAACCACGGCTGGTCGGCCAGCGACCGCCACGCCAGGTGGTCGTAGGTCCACGCGTGGTCGAACCCCAGCTGCTCCGCCTCGAGCCAGTGCTGCCGGGACACCGACCACCGCTCCTGCGGCAGGATCACCACTCCGATGCGCATGGCCGGAGCCTAGGCGTGGGTCACGGGCTCCGACGGGCCGCCGGACGCGGGTTCCAGCTGGAACGTGCAGTGCTCGACGTCGAAGTGCCCGGTGAGGCAGCCGCGCAGCTGGTCGAGCACGCGGCCGGTGCCGCCGGCCGCGAGGACGTCGTCGTCCACCACCACGTGCGCCGAGAGCACCGGCACCCCGGACGTGATGGTCCACGCGTGCAGGTCGTGCACGCCGCGCACGCCCGGCAGCCCGCCGATGTGGGTCCGCACCGTCTCCAGGTCCACACCCTCGGGCGTCGCCTCGAGCAGCACGTCGGCCACCTGGCGCAGCAGCGCTGCGGCGCGCGGCAGGATCAGCAGGCCGATCAGCACCGACGCCGCACCGTCCGCGCGGGCCCAGCCGGTGCCGAGCACGACGAGCGCGGCGACCACCGCCGCGGCTGAGCCCAGCAGGTCCCCGAGCACCTCGAGGTAGGCCGCCCGCACGTTGAGCGACCGCCCCTGCCCCTGGTGCAGCAGCCCGAGACCCACGCCGTTGGCGACCAGCCCGACGGCGGCCACGGCCAGCATCAGCCCGGCCCGGACCGATCCCGGGTGCACCAGCCGCTGCACGCCCTCGACCAGCACCACCACACCGACGACGGCCACCAGCATCCCGTTGACCAGGGCGGCGAGCACCTCGGCCCGCTGCCAGCCGTAGGTTCGCGCGGCCGTCGCCGGTCGCGCAGCCAGCCCGGTCGCCACCAGCGCGAGGGCCAGCCCGCCGGCGTCCGTCAGCATGTGACCCGCGTCGGCCACCAGCGCGAACGACCCCGACAGCACCCCGCCGACCACCTCGGCGACCATGACGGCCAGGGTGACGACGAGCACCGCGGTCAGCCGCCCCCGCTGCGCACCCGCCGCCGTGGCACCGTGCGGACGCCCGTGCCCACCGTGCCCGTGCCCGCCACGCCCGTGCCCGTCGCCCGCCGCCGTCATCGACCGCTCCCCTGCCTCCGCGGCCCGGCCGCCACGCGCCGCCTCAGTCCCACCCGAGCTCCTCCAGCCGCTCGTCGTCGATGCCGAAGTGGTGCGCCACCTCGTGCACCACCGTGACGGCCACCTCCTCGACCACCTCGGCACGGTCGTGGCACACGGCCAGCGTCGGGTTGCGGAACACCGTGATGCGGTCCGGGAGCGAGCCGAACCACGCGTCGGTCCGCTCGGTGAGCGGCGTGCCCTCGTACAGGCCGAGCAGCGCGGGCTCGTCCTCCGGACCGTCGTCCTCCACCAGCACGACGACGTTGTCCATCAGCTCCCCGAGCTCCGGCGGGATGCTGTCCAGGGCGTCGCGGACGGCGTCCTCGAAGTCCTCCCGGCTCATCTCGACCACGGACCCATCCTCCCGTCCCGCGCCGACGTGTCGCGCCCCACAGGATCCCGCTTTGGTGGTTCGGCGCCTGACCCGTATGATCGTCACCGGTCTTCCGACGCCTCGACGTTGGGGCGTGAGCCCCCATCGTCTAGCGGCCTAGGACCCCGCCCTTTCACGGCGGTAGCACGGGTTCGAATCCCGTTGGGGGTACGGAGCAGTGCAAAGGCCTTACACCAAGGCCCCGTAGCGCAGTTGGTTAGCGCGCCGCCCTGTCACGGCGGAGGTCGCGGGTTCAAGTCCCGTCGGGGTCGCTCGAAGCGCCGGTCCTCGGACCGGCGTCGTCGTATCGAGGCTCTGTAGCTCAGTTGGTAGAGCGCACGACTGAAAATCGTGAGGTCACCGGATCGACGCCGGTCGGAGCCACTCTCGAGAACCCCCTGGTCACCAGGGGGTTCTTCTGTTTCAGAGGCTCCCTCTCGCCCCGCCCCGTTGAGGCCGGGCCATTCTTGGGCCCGGCCGATGCCCACGAGCCCGGGCCCGATGGCGGGCCCATCTCGACGTGCTTCGGCCGGCTCGGGGCAGGAGGTCACCCGAACGGCTGATCGCCCCGTCGTCGTCTCCGACCACCGTGACCGCACCCGCTAGCGTCGCGAGGCGTGACGGCGAGCCCGACCCAGGAGCGAGGCCCGCTCGCTCTTGCCTGGTTCGGGCTCGCGGGTCTCGCCGTCGCGGTCGTGTTCGCCGGCCTCGCACTGGCCGCGTGGCGCACACCTGTCATCACGTCCGAGGGCTACTGCGGGAGAGCCGTCACCTTCCACCCCGGCGCCGGGCAGCTGTCCGGCGGCGAGATGACGACGGCGGACCGCGAGGCGATCACCGCCGAGTGCCGCGCCGCGGGAGCCGCCGCCTGGGACGCCGGTCGGCGCGATGCCGCTGTCGCGCTGCTCGGGGCGGCCGTCGCAGGCACCGCCGCAGCGCTCCGGCGGCGCACGCTCGCGTAGCTCCGGGCATCTGCTCGGAAGTGGCCCACCAGCCCCAGGCGCGGGCGCGGGGATTGCGAAGTCGTGTCGACCGGCACCCGTGGTGTGGCGACATCCGTCGAGGTCAGCCGACCGCGAACTCACCGATCACCGTGGTGCCGTCGGACTCGTAGACCGGGATGGTTCGGCCGCGCCCCGAGCTGGCGCCCGCGTCGGCCGGGCTGCTCGGCTGCGGATCCTCGAGCTCGGAGGCGTAGGCGTACCCCGACCGGCCGTTCGTCGCCTCGACCGCAACCAGGTCCGGGTCGCCCTGCGGCGCGGAGCCGCTCACGCCAAAGGTCTGTCCTCGCGCGTTGACCCCCAGCCGGGTGGGCACGTGCGTGACGAGCTGAACGGTGACGATGCCCGTGAAGCCGCCCGAGGGCATCAGGAGCAGCGTGTCGACCGTGCCGTCCAGGGGGAAGTCGTACCGGCTCGCGCCCTGGCTGCCGCGGCTGACGTCTGCTGCGTCGAAGGACGCGACGGGGTTGTCACCCGCCGCGCTGGTCCCGAAGCTCAACGTGCCCGGAGCGGTCGGCGTGACCACCACCCGGGCGTGCGTCGCCGCGGAGGGCCGCGGCAGCAGCGCGATGGTCGTCCGAGAGCTGACGGTCCGGCTGACGGGGTCACCGATCAACGAGATGATCGGCGCCCCTGGGATCACCCCCGGTGGCGCGTCGACCGGCGCGCCCAGCGAGGGCGACGGCTGCCCCGACGGACGGCCGACCGCCGCCCGGTTGCTGGCCACGCCGAACGCGGCTGCCGTGGCCCCTCCCCCTGCCAGGGCACCGCTCAGCACCAGGGCGATGGCCCACGAGGTGCGGTGCCCTGCGGTCACCGGGCGAGCTCCTGCGATCAAGCCCGCACGAATCGCGGCCGACCTGTTCGCGCTGAAGACCACGCTCACGACGCATCACCTTCCGGAACCGTGCGGGCCTCGACCACCACGGCGAGACGGCGACGCAGCCGCGACAGGCGCATCTTCGCCGCCGACTCGCTGATCCTCAGGACGGCCGCTGCGTCCTTCACGCTGAACCCCTCGACTGCCGTCAGCGCGAGCAGCTGACCATCTGCCGGCCGAGCGGCGGCGAGCACCGCTCGAACTCGTCCGTCCCGGGCGGCATCCATGCCGTCGACCAGCGCAGCCGGGTCCGGCGCCAGCTCCGGGGCGGGCAGTGCGGCGAGGAACCGGCGGTAGCGACGCTGGGCGCGGGCCTCGTTACGGGCCAAGTTGTGCGCCGTGGCCAGCAGCCACGGCAGCAGCGACCCGTCGACGAACCGCACGTGCGCCCGCCGGCGCCACAGCTCCAGGAACGTCGCTGCGCTCAGGTCCTCCGCGTCCTGGGGTGCGGAGCCCAACCAGAGCAGGTGCCGGAACACCCGGTCGCGGTGCCGGTCCCACAGCACGCCGTACCCGTCGGACTCGCCGGCGACGACCAGCATCCACAGCGCCTCGTCCGCCTCGTCGCCCACACTGCATGATGTCCGCACCGTGCTCGCGGGTCACACATCACGGTCGCCCGTCGTCGACCAGTCGGCTCAGGCGACCTTGCGTGCGTATCGCTGGCGGGCCGCCTCGCCGGTCGTCCCTACCAGGGCGCCGATCGCGGACCACGACATCCCGTCATGACGGGCGCTGCGGATGGCCTCGAGCAGCTCACGTTCGGCCGCGGACCTCGCTTGCACGGCGGCGCGAAGCGCGGTGACGGCCTCACGGGTGAGCTCGTCGTCGGGGTTGGGGTCGTAGTCCTCGAACCGACCGGCGAGCTGGTCGGCGTGGGCAAGGATCTCGTCAACGGAACGGGGCATGGTCATCACCTGAGGAACTTCTCCCGGGCGCGCATGGCGTGCACAATCACCACGGCCACATCGCCCACGACGTATCCGACTTCCAGAATGGTCGCCGCCGCTGTGGCGCCGATCATCATCGTGAACCCGTCCCCAAGGTCCCAGACCCGGATCGGGTTGCGGTAGGCATGCACGATGTCGGAATCCCCGATCCCGTGCTTGCGCGCGGACGGAGCGACGATCGGACCCTCCGGCACCGTCACAAGTTAACTTGTGAGCGTGCGTCGATCAAGAGCCGGGGGTCCTGGGTCCCGAATCCGAGACGAAGTCGCGCTCGTGATCCTCTGGCCGAGCGCTTCCCACGAAGCCCGAGGGCTTCGCGACCGGAGGCCTCGAACTTCCAACGCGGTGGCACAGGACGTGACACATTCGTCGCGTCCTGACCCAAGCGGCGCGGAGAGGCGGCGCATGACGACAGCCGGTCCCGCACGCCGAGCGGTTGCCGCGACGGTCGTGGCACTGTGCCTGACCGGCTGCGCGGCTCGAAGCCCCTACGGGGTCGATCCGCCGCTGCGAGAGGCGGCCAACCGCTTCGCAGTCGCGCTGCGAGACAGCGACCAGAACGGCCTGACACAGATGGCGGCCGGCGACACCACGGCGGTCACACCCCTCGTCGCGCTGCGCGGAGGCAGATCCACGGTGCCGCTGGCCTACAGCTCGAGCGATCGAGGAATCGCCGAGGTCGAGTTCACCGTCAACTGCGGCTCGGGCACCGCCACCTTCTGGGAACGCTTCGTCTACGTCTCGGGCACGTGGAAGCCCGACCTTAGGGAGGGGCCGTCGCCGCAGGAGCCCGCCCTTGCCGCGAGCGCGCCGCCTTCCCACTTTCCGACGCCGACGCCCCAACCGGCGTGCGGGTGAAGACCCGTCCCGACGAGACACAACTCCGACGCGTCGTATCCCTGCGCCGAACGCATACCGGACGACCGATCCCTGAGCCCGGCCCGGACCACCGCCGACGCGATTCAGAACCCGGCCGTGGCCCTGGCATGGGCGGCCAGATCCAGAGCGGCGAAGGTGAAGCCGTCCGCCTCGAACAGGCCCTACCCCTCCGGCACGCCGACTCGCGACTGTGGCCGCGCCAGGGCGAAGGATGCGCCGAGCCCGGCTATCGTCCCGGAGCGTGGACGCGCTCTGGCCCGACGGCGACATCGCCGCGATGCGCAACGGTGGCTCGTACTACGAGGGCGCCGCGATCTGCCGGCGAGGGCACGTCGAGACCCCTTACATTGACCCCTCACGCGAGCGCCCCGTGATAGCTGAGAACTGCCCGGAGTGCGGCGCTCGCGTCCTCACCTCGTGTCCGTCATGTCGCCTCCGGATCCGCGGAGAGATGTTCGTACCGGGCGTCATCGGTTTCGGCGACTTCAAGCGGCCGTCGTTCTGCGACGGTTGTGGCGCCGCGTACCCATGGGCTACCCGCGCTGAGCGGATCTACGAGCTGGAGAACCTGCTCGACGAGGAGGAGATCGACGAAGCGGATCGCGTCGTCGTCCAGGGCGACCTCGCCCGCCTGCGTACGCAAGAGATGAACGCCTCGGATGAGAAGCACGCATGGGAGCGCGTGGTGGAACGCTCGGGTGCGGCGCTGTCGAGCGGTCCCGTTCAGCGTGTCCTCGAAGGCCTCGTGTCGGCCGCGATCCGGCACCAGCTCGGGATCTAGGGTCTCCGGCGCTCCAACGCGCCCTCTGTCGGCGACAGAGTTCCGGCGGGGAACGACCACTGCGCTACAGAGATCGCTGGCCAGCCTCGGCTGGCGGCGTTTCGCCTTGTCGCCTGTGGCAGCCTTCGCGAATGCCACTCACCCAAGAAGAACGCTCAGCGCAGCGCCTGCTCGTCGGACTGCTGCGCGGCGGCAACGCCACGCTCGACACGGCTGTTGGCCTGCGCATCTGGCGTGCCCAGGGGTCTGGAGAGTGGATGGCAAGCGTCGAGGAGATCTCCGAACATCTAGAGGTCTTGGGAGTACCGCATCACGTGGCGGTCGTGCGTCGCACCTACCACCGCAGACTGATGACCGGCTTCGAGATCCGCGTCGACTGGGACGACCTGGCCGCAGTACTGCGATGGGCGCCAAGCCTGCAGCGACTCATCGACGCCGTCGGCCAGCCGATGGCCGAGGAGACGCCGCCCGCCTCCGGCTAAGCCGCGCAACCTGATCGAGGAATCGCTGCCGCGAGGTCTTCTGTGAGCTCCAGCTCGGGCAGGCCGGGTCCCGGGGGCCTCGGCGTGGGCAGCGCAGCTCCGACGCGTCAGTGGGCACGTCGACCGCAACAACGCCGCGACTCTCAGGACGGAGCCGGCGCTGGAAAGAGCGCGGCGTTGGGCTCAACGTTGCGCCACGGCGCGATCCGGGCCATATCCGGGCCATTTCTTGGCTGGCACGCAACTGTGGCCAACTGCGACCATCCGGCGAAACACCTGATCAGAGCGCTGTGGGTCACAGAGAAAGAGTCCGCGACAGGCGTCGAAGTCACTGAAAATCGTGAGGTCACCGGATCGACGCCGGTCGGAGCCACTCTCGAGAACCCCCTGGTCACCAGGGGGTTCTTCTGTTTCACAGGCCGCTTCCCGCGCCGCCGCGCCCCGTCGAGACCGGGTCGTCGTCGGAGCCCGGGGGCGGTGCTCACGGTGCGCGGAGCGCATCAGCCGGAGCCAACCGCGCGGCGCGGATCGCCGGGTAGAGCCCCGCGAGCGCACCGACGACCATCGCCGCGACGAACCCGCCCAGCGGCACGTCCAGCGGCATCGTCGCCGTCGTGCCCCTGATCCTCGCGACGGTCACGGTCGCGAGGACGCCGAGGCCCGCGCCGAGAAGCCCGCCGACCGCCGACAGCAGCGCCGACTCGGTGCAGAACTGCAGGGCGATGTGCCGGCCCCGTGCGCCCAGCGCCCGACGCAGGCCGATCTCACCGCGGCGCTCGAGCACGGAGATCACCATGGTGTTCGCGATCCCGACGCCGCCGACCAGCAGGCCGATGGCGCCGAGCGCCAGGAACAGCCCCACGAACGCCGTCTTCGCGGCGATCCGGGCCACCAGGATGTCCGACGGTCGGCGGACCTGGACGGCCTCGGGCTGTGCCGGCGACGCCGTGAACGGCAGGACGGCGGCCACCGCCCCGACGTTGTCCGGGTCGACCCGCACGTAGATGCGGGTGGCCCGGCCGTCGAGGCCCAGCAGCGAGCCGGCCACGGGGAAGCTGACGAGCGCGGCGGTGTCCAGCTCGGGTGCCACGGATGCGGGAGCCATGATGCCGACGACCGCGAAGTACGTCCCGTCGAGGTACACCTGCGTGGCGGGGGTCAGCACGTCGATGCCGAGGCTGCGCGCCGCAGCGAAGCCGAGCACCGTCTCCGGGTAGCTGTCGCTCACCGCATCGAGGAAGTGCCCGTGCAGCATGGTCGTCCCGAGGCCCGACGGGAGCGACGGCTCGGCGGCGAGCACGCTGATCCCTCCGGTGTCGAGGGGCGGGATCGCGGCCGTCCGCCGCACCGTCGCGCCGGGGACCGCGCCGACGGCCGTCGTCATGAGGACCGGCGGGATGGCCCGGATCATCGGTTCGGCCGTGCTCGGCAGCGGCGAGGGGGTGCCGTTGAAGGTCTGGCCGGAGGCGACGGTCAGCAGGTTGCCCTCGGCCCCGAGCTGCGCGAGCAGGTCGGCCCGCGACGATGCCGCGATGCCGAGCACGGCGACCAGCGCCGAGATCGAGATGGCGATGCCCAGCGCCGAGAGCGCAGAGCGCAGCAGCCGCGCTCTCAGGCCGGCGGCGCCGACCCCCAGCGCGTCGGCGGCGCGGACACGGGAACGCGGTGACGCGGTGACGGTCCGGGCGGTCCTCATCACGCCGCCCCCGTGTCGTCGACGATGCGCCCGTCACGCAGGCGGACGTGCCGGTCCATCGCGGCTGCGACCTCGGCGTCGTGCGTGATGACGACGATCGTGGTGCGCTCGTCGGCGAGGCCGGCGAGGAGCGCGACGATCCCGGCGCCGGTCACCGAGTCGAGGTTGCCCGTCGGCTCGTCGGCCAGCAGGAGGGTCGGGCGGCCGACGAGGGCCCGGGCGATCGCCACGCGCTGCCGCTCTCCCCCGGACAGCTCCTGGGGCCGGTGGCTCAGCCGCTCGGCCAGCCCGACCCGTGCGAGGGCCGCCTCGGCAGCCGCGCGACGGTCCCGGCTGCCGAGCCCCCGGTAGAGCAGTCCCTGCGCGACGTTGTCGAGCACCGACAGGTGGTCGAGCAGGAAGAACTGCTGGAAGACGAACCCGATGTGCCAGGCCCGCAGGCCCGACAGCTCACCGTCCGACAGGCTCGAGGTCGACGCACCGGCGATCCGCACCACCCCGCTCGTGGGCCGCTCGAGCGTGCCGAGCACGTTGAGCGCGGTCGACTTCCCCGAGCCCGACGGCCCCGTGACCGCGACGGTCTCACCCGTGCCGAGCTGGAGGGTCACCCGGTCGAGCGCGGTGACGGCGTTCGGGGTGGGGTAGGTCTTGGTGACGTCGCACAGCTCGACGGCGACGCTCATCCGACCGGCACCTCGACCTTGTCCCCCTCGTGCAGGTCCGCGCTGGTGACCTGCACGAGCGTGGTCGCGAACAGCCCCGGGACCACGGCCACCAGGCGGCGGCCCTGTACGTCCTGGAGGTACACGCCGTACCCGCCGCCTCCGAGCGCGACCAGCGCCGAGATCGGCACCGCCAGCACACCCGTGACCGCCTGGCTGGTGATGTTCACCGTGACGGGCGTCTGGTCGAGCCCGGCGACCGCGTGCGGGTCCGCGAGCGTGACCGTGGCGGGAACGGTCACCGGCGCGTCCCGCGACGGGCCGCCGCCGCCAGGCGCAGCCGACCCGTTCGAGTCGGCCGTCGCGCTGGCGGCGGTCGAGACGGCGTCGACCCGACCGTTCGTCAGCGCTCCGGACGGCAGCGTGACGGTGACCGCGTCGCCGACGTGGACGAGGTACGACTGGACCGTCGGGACGGGCACCAGGACCTGCGACGTCGTCGAGGTGGCGGTCAGCACCGCGCTGCCCGCCCGGACGTCCCCGCCGAGCGCGGCCTGCACCGCCGCGACCCGGATGGGACCCGGCTCGTACACCACCGCACCGACGGCGACGCGTCCGTCGACGGCTTGTCCGGTGGCACGCTGCCAGCGCTCGACCGCGGCCGCGGTGGCCGTCGTGAAGTGCTGGTCGACGGTCAGGTTCGCCGCACCGGCATAGCCGAGCGCGGTGAGGTTCTCCTCGAGCTGCTGGACGTCGGGCCCGTCCGGCACGCCGACGGCGAGGTCACGCCACGACGGTCGTGCGCCGTAGAACAGGGGGACGGCGTGCCCGTCGACCTCGTACACACCCTGGCCGCGTGCGACGACGTCGCCGGGCGACGGCAGCCCTGTCACCGTCCCGCCGGCTCCCTGCCCGATCACCGCGTAGTGCCCGGCGTACCCGAGCGTGCCGCTGACCTGGGTGGTCGTCGCCAGGTCCCTCCGTGTCACGGTGGCTGTCGCGGTGGGGACCACCGTGGCGGCGGCCGCCGCCGGGCGCCCGACGTGCCCGAGGTACCAGGTTCCGGCACCTGCCAGCACGGCGACCGCCAGGGTCGCGGCGACCCACCTCGCACGCCTAGTCATGCGCGAGGGCGGTGAAGGTCGACTGGGCGACCTCCGCGTCGAGCTTGTCGCGGCACGCGGCGAACGCGCGTTGCACGGTGGGGTCGGCCTTCCCGGCTCCGGTCTGCGGCAGCTCGGCGCTCGTGAGGCCGAACCCGTGGCCCGGGGTGTACGGGGTCGCCGACGTGGGGTCGGTGACGTTCGGGAGACCGTTGGCGCGCAGGCACTGGGCGGCCGCCACGCCCGCCTGGACCAGCGCGGGCGGAGCCGGCGGCTGGTCCGTCGGCTGGAGCCCTGCGGCCGTGATGAGCGCCTCGCACGCATCCCTCAGCTGGTTCTCGATCCCCGACCGGTTCCCGGTGGCCTGATCGGCATCCGCGATGCTGCGGCTGTCGGTGTAGACGTGCCCCTCGGCATCGAGCACCGGGTCCTGGTACGCGGGCACCCCGTGCTCGCGGATGCACTGGGCCGCGGCGTGCAGCGCCGCCGCCCGAGCAGCTCCTGAGCTGCCCGCACCGTTCGAGCCGGCAGTGGACCCGCTCGCGGCGAGCGTCGGCACGCCCGGGCCGGCGGGCGACGCGGTGCACGCGGCGAGCAGGCCGATGCTCACCAGCGCGAGGGCCAGCAGTCGGGTCTTCATCGGGACCTCCGTGGATCGGGCGGGCCGGCGCGCCCCCTGTCGCGGCGGGCCGTGCAGCCAGGTCTACGGGGAGGCCGGTGACACCGCCGCTACCTGGGATGTCGCACGGATGTCATCCGTCCCGGCGCACCATGGGGCGCATGCGGGTCCTGGTGGCGGAAGACCACGTGACGTTGGCGGGACGCATCGCCGAGGGCTTGCGGGACTCCGGCATGGCCGTGGACGTGGTGCACGACGGTGGGGCCGCTCTCGACGCCGCCGGGACGGTGCCCTACGACGTGATCGTGCTGGACCGGGACCTTCCGGTGGTCCATGGCGACGTGGTGTGCCGCACGCTCGCGGCCGGCGGTCTGCCGACCCGGATCCTCATGCTCACCGCGGCCTCGGGCGTGGACGACCGGGTCGCCGGCCTGGAGCTCGGCGCCGACGACTACCTCGGCAAACCGTTCGCCTTCCACGAGCTGGTCGCGCGGATCCGCGCCCTGGGCCGACGTCAACCGTCGAGCCCGCCGATCGCGCACGTCGGCGACCTGACGGTGGACCGCGCCCGGCACCGCGCGACGCGGGGCGACCAGCCGCTCTTCCTCACGCGCAAGGAGTTCGGCGTCCTGGAGGTCCTTGCCTCCTCCGACGGCCGCGTGATCAGCGCCGAGGAGCTGCTCGAGCGAGTCTGGGACTCGACCACGGACCCGTTCAGCAACATCGTCTCGGTGACCATGACCCGGCTCCGCCGCAAGCTCGGTGACCCGCCGCTGATCGTGACCGTCACCGGCAAGGGCTACCGGATATGAGGCGCCTGCACCTGACGATCCGGGCCCGGCTCACGCTCCTGGCCACCGCACTGTCCGCCGCAGCGGGCGGCGTCGTCGTCGCGTCCACGTACGCCCTGGTCGCGAGCACCCTCCCCGCGAGCAAGACCGTCACCGCGGTCAACAGCTCACAGGCGTTCGCCGCCGCATGCCGGACGGCGCTGGCCGACGGGACCGCCGACGCCAACCTTCGCGAGAAGTGCCAGGCCGCCTTCAAGGCCGGCGTCAAGGTGGGTGCGGAGGTCCAGAGCGACACCACCCTCAGCCATTTGCTGACGTTCTCGCTGGTCACGCTCGCAACCGCGACGATCCTCACGGCGCTGGCGAGCTGGTTCGTCGTCGGCCGGGTGCTGCGCCGCATCCAGCGCATCACGGACGCCGCGCGCGCCGCCTCGGACACCAACCTGTCGGAACGGGTGGCACTGCAGGGTCCGCACGACGAGGTCTACGAGCTCGGCGACACGTTCAACGCGATGCTCGCGCGGCTCGATGCGTCCTTCACCGGCCAGCGCCGCTTCATCGCGAACGCGAGCCACGAGCTCCGCACGCCGCTGACGGTGATCAGCACCTCGGTCGACGTCGCGCTCGCCAAGCCCTCGCCCAGTGCCGCCGACCTCGGCGCGATGGCGCTCGACGTCCGCGAGGCGGCCAACCGCGCGACGGCGCTCATCGACGCCCTGCTCACGCTGGCGAGGACCGACCGCGCCCTCACCGACCGCGAGCCCGTCGACCTGGCCACGGTGGTCGAGGACGTCGTCGACTCGATCCCGCACGCGGGCGTCGACGTCGACACGTCCCTCGACCCGGCACGCACCACGGGCGACCCCGTGCTGCTCGAGCGGCTCGTCGCGAACCTCGTCGACAACGCCGTCCGCTACAACCACCCCGATGGCCGCGTCGCCATCAGCACGCGGACGGACGACGCGAGCGGCCGGGTCGTGGTGGAGGTGGCGAACTCCGGACCGGTGGTGCCGGCGACCCAGGTCGAGGGCCTGTTCGAGCCGTTCCGGCGGCTCAGCGATCGCACGGGCCCCGACGGCTTCGGGCTCGGCCTGGCCATCGTCGCCTCGATCACCTCGGCCCACTCGGGGACGCTGACGGCGGCGGCGCCCGACACCGGAGGGCTCGTGGTCACTGTCACGCTCCCGTGAGGTCACCGGACCCACGTCAGCCGCGGCGGCTGCCGTCGGGTGCGGTGTCCGCGCGGAACAGGACGTTGCGGCCGACGATGCCCGGCCGCCACGCGCCGTCCGCCCAGTGCGCCGGGGTGTAGCCGAACGTCTCGAGCCGCCCGACGACGCTGCGCGCCGAGGTGTCGAACCGCACCAGGTGCCGGTCCTCGAGCTCGAGCAGCAGGTGCGGGCGGAAGGTGGCCAGCGTCGTGCTGCCGCCGGCGAGCAGCCGCTCCTCGGCGCCCTCGACGTCGGCCTTGACCAGGTCGAGTCGTGCCAGCGCGAGCCGCGCGGCGACGGCGTCGAGGGTGTCGACCTCCACGGGAAGGCTGCGGTGCCGGCTGAACTCGGCGTTGGAGCCGAGCCCGTGCGTGCCGTCGGACAGGAACGCGCGGCCGTGGACCCGCATCCCGCGTCGGCTCGGCAGCGACAGGTGCCCACGTCCCGGTTCGGCACCGAGGGCGAGCTGATGGACCGTGACGTGGGACGCACCGACCAGGCGCTTGGCCAGTCTGAGCACGCGGGTCAGGTCGGGTTGGGGCTCGATGGCGTGCACGGCACCCGCGCGGCCGACGAGGTGCGCGAGGGTCCAGGTGTACAGCCCGAACTCGGCGCCGACGTCCACGCAGACGGCTCCGGGGCCGACCAGCTGGGCCAGGCCGAGCACCTCGTCCTCCACGAACGGCGCCCGGCGGGCGCCGGCACCGAGCGCGGCCGCCACGGCGGCGAGCCGTCTCGGCCGGCGAGGCGCCCGGCTGCCGTCCGGCGGCTCAGGCTCGGCACCGACGCCGGGTGCGGTCGAGGTGGCGCCCGCGGGCTGGTCGGGGGCAGGGCTCGGAGTCGGCATGGCTCGATCCTGCGAGCCGTGCGGTGGCGCGGGCATCAGGCTCCGACCCTGAACGGACCCTGGTTGCGCCCTGGAAACCCCTGAGGGGAGGGCGCCCAGAGCCCCGCTGCACGTCCGTGCACCACGTCACCCCTCGTCAGCGCCGTGTCGGGGCCGATCGTCCCGGTGACAGGGTGACCGTCCTCCTACGCTGGACCAAGCCACCGCCGCCTATCCACCGAGGACGTCATCGTGACCTCCGCCCCGCAGCCCGAGCACCACGGCCTGTTCGACCGCCTCGCCCACCGGCTCGCCGGCCGGACCACCGAGCCGATCGCCGACCGGGCCAAGGAGCGGATCGGTCGGATGGAGGACCGGGTCCGTTCGTCCGTGATGGCGGAGCTCGACGCGGTGAGCCGGTCCGTCCGGGCCCGTGCCGTGCAGGTGCGACCGTCCGCGATCGCCTTCGCCGTGGCGGCCGTCCTGACGGTCCTCGCACTGGCACTCATGGTCGGCTCGGCCGTCGTCGGACTGGCGCACGTGCTGCCGCTGTGGCTGGCGCTGCTGATCGTCGGCGTCGCCCTGCTCCTGCTCGCGGCCGGCGCCGCCGCCTGGGGTCGCAACCACCTGCCGCCGGGGCCCGTGCTGGGAGTCCCGCCGGCGCCCATGCCGACGCACCCGGCGGAGGAGCTGGTGCACCCCTGGGCGGACTGACACCCCCGTCCGGACGCCGAAGGACTCGCGTGCCGGGCCGCTGACCAGCAGACTGAGGTCGCAGGACGCGGACGGACGAAGGGTCGGGTCATGGTCACGCAGACGTCGGTACCGGGCGACACGAGGTCGCTCGGTCAGCTGGTGAGCGACCTGTCGGAGCAGGCCGGTCGCCTGGTCCGCGCGGAGATCGACCTGGCGAAGGCCGAGCTCGCCGAGAAGGCGAAGCAGGCCGGCATCGGCGGCGGGCTGCTGATCGCCGCGGGGTTCCTGGCGTTCTACGGCGTCGGCGCCGCGATCGCGACCGCGATCATCGGCCTGTCCAACGCCGTGGCGCCGTGGCTCGCGGCGCTGATCATCACCGTGGCGATCTTCCTGGTGGTCGGCGTGCTGGCCCTGGTCGGCGTCCGGCGCCTGAAGCGGGGCATGCCGCCGACCCCGGAGCACGCGATGGAGAACGTCCAGCAGGACGTGGCAGCCGTCAAGGAGGGCCTGCACTGATGAGCGACTCGAGCGCAACACCGAAGCTGGGCACGTCCGAGCGCATGAAGGCGCTGGAAGCGGAGCTCGAGCTCACGCGCGGGGAGCTCGCGGCGACGGTGGACGAGCTGGCCGACCGGCTGAACCCCAAGACGCAGGCTGAGCGAGCCGTCGCGGAGGGCAAGCGGCTGGTGGCCGACGCGACGGATCCCTCGGCAGCACCTGAGGCGCGCAAGCGGGCGCGGGTGGTGCTGGGGGTCGCCGGTGCGGTGGCGGCGCTGCTGGTGACCGGCGTGGTGCGGCGGATCGCTCGGCACTGAGGTCACTCGGCACCGAGGTCACTCGGCGCTCAGGCCGCCTCGTGCCGGTGGCGGTGCGGTCGGCACGACCTGCTCCTGCCGGCTCTGGCCGGAGCGGCGGTGGCGCGCACCTCGATGGACGCCGGACCTCGTCCGGCGTCCCGTACAGGTCTCAGTCGACCTGGCGCTGCTGCGGCAGGCCGTCGAGCAGGCCCCGCACCTCGGACTCGCGGTAGCGGCGGTGGCCGCCCAGGGTCCGGATGGACGAGAGCTTGCCGGCCTTCGCCCACCGCGTCACGGTCTTGGGGTCGACGCGAAACAGGCTCGCGACCTCCGACGGCGTGAGCAGTGTCTCGGGGTCGACGTGGTTGGACGACATCCTGGACGTACCTCCTGACGGACCTGGGACTGAGCCTGCAGGTCGCTCCCCCTCTTGCCTCACACGTCCAGCATGGACGTATGCCTCAGATGCCGCACTTCGTACGGGGCCACTTTGCCACCCATATGGGTGACACAGCTGTGACATCAGTCACCGCTGGGCTGACCGCCGCACGGAAGTCCTCGTCAGAGTGCCAGAGAGGGACGAACTACCCGACTCGCCGCCAACGGTACATCCGGCGATGGGCCGCCTATACCGCACCATGCCGGACTTGTGGCGCAGTTCACCACAAGTCGTATGCGACCTTCGTCACACTCGGGGACGGAGGTCCTGGCCGCCTGCGGCTGCGGTCCGGCTCCGGTCCAGGGCGCCGGGGCTCGGTGGTCGGAATGCTCACGGACCATGTAGCGTTGCCCTGCGAACAGACGAAACAGCACCCCGGGGCCGCACGTGTGAGCACGGAGCCGCCCCGCTTCCACGTTAGAGGGGGTCGATGCCATGGGGCGCGGCCGTCAGAAGGCTAAGCAGACGAAGGTGGCCCGGGAGCTGAAGTACTTCAGCCCGGACACCAACTACAGGGCTCTCGAGCAGGAGCTCTCGTCGCGTGGCCACAACGATCTCGTCACCGAGACCCGTCCCCCGGTGAGCGAGGAGACCAACCCTTCGTGGAAGAGCTGGTCCTCGGACGACGAGGACGACGACGACCGCTGAGCGGTCGTCGTTCGGTGTCCGGCCCGCACCGCCTGAGCGGCGGGCGAGCTGCCGGTACCGCTCTCCGCTGGCGAGGCGACCCTGGGGTCAGGCCGTGACCCGCCGGCGCCGCGTTCCTCAGACGCGGTAGCTGCCCGACATCAGCACGGCGCCGCCCTGCACGCCCTTGGTGCCGCTGACCAGGTCCGGCGTCCCGGGCACGTCGCGCTCCGGGTCGAACGGCCGGATGCTGCCCAGCTCCCACGCGGACAACCCGAGCTCGCCGGCGTGCTGCAGCACACCGGCGGCGGCCTCCGGCGCGACGACGGCGACCATGCCGACCCCCAGGTTCAGGGTCGACTCGAGGTCGTTCCACGGCACCCCGCCGAGGCGCTGCACCAGGGAGAACACCGGCGGCAGCTGCCAGCCGGCGCGGGACACCTCGGCCACGGAGCCGGTCGGCAGCACCCGGGCCAGGTTGGCGGCGAGCCCTCCGCCGGTGACGTGGCTGAACGCGTGCATCCCGCCCGCGGCACGCTCCGTCAGCGCCAGGCAGTCGGCGGCGTAGACGCGGGTCGGCTCGAGGAGCTCCTCACCGACGGTGCGGCCCAGCTCGTCGACGTACCGGTCGAACCGCCAGCCGGACACCTCGATGACCCGGCGCACCAGCGAGTACCCGTTGGAGTGCAGCCCGCTGGACCCGAGGGCGACCAGCACGTCTCCGGACTCGACCCGGTGCGGACCCAGCAAGCCGTCCGCCTCGACCACACCGGTCGCGGCGCCGGCCACGTCGTACTCGTCGGGCGCCAGCAGGCCCGGGTGCTCGGCCGTCTCACCACCGACCAGTGCCGTGCCGGCCACCTGGCAGGCGGCCGCGATGCCGCGGACGATGTCGGCGATCCGCTCCGGGACCACCTTGCCGCAGGCGATGTAGTCGGTCATGAACAGGGGCTTCGCACCGACCACGGCGATGTCGTCGACCACCATGCCGACCAGGTCGAAGCCGATGGTGTCGTGCCGGTCGAGGGCCTGGGCGACGGCCACCTTGGTGCCCACGCCGTCGGTCGACGTGGCCAGCAGGGGCCGGCGGTAGCCGAGCAGCGCCGACGCGTCGAACAGGCCGGCGAAGCCACCGACGCCACCGACCACCTCCGCACCCTGCGTGGCCCGCACCGCCTCGCGCATCAGCTCGACGGCCTTGTCACCGGCGTGCACGTCGACGCCGGCCTCCGCGTAGGTGACCTTGTGCTCGGTCACGGGTGCTCCAGGGCTCCGGCCGCGCCGGCGCTGGGGATGAGGGTGACCAGGCCGTCCTCCGGGGAGCCGAGGGGCAGCTGCTGCTGGTCGACCAGGTTCTTGGCGAGCCGGTCGTCCGGCGGCAGCGGGATCGGGTACTTCCCGGTGAAGCAGGCGGTGCACAGCTGGCCGACCGGCTGCTCGGTCGCCTCGACGAGACCCTCGATGGAGATGTAGCCGAGCGAGTCGGCGCCCAGGGACGCGGCGATCTCCTCGACGGCCAGGCCGTTGGCGATCAGCTCGGCGCGCGACGCGAAGTCGATGCCGTAGAAGCAGGGCCACTTCACCGGTGGGGAGCTGATCCGCACGTGCACCTCGGCGGCACCGGCCTCCCGGAGCATGCGGATCAGGGCGCGCTGGGTGTTTCCGCGGACGATCGAGTCGTCGACGACGACCAGCCGCTTGCCGCGGATCACCTCGCGCAGCGGGTTGAGCTTGAGCCGGATGCCGAGCTGGCGCAGCGTCTGCGACGGCTGGATGAACGTGCGGCCGACGTAGGCGTTCTTGGTCAGCCCCTGACCGAACGGGATGCCCGACTGCTGCGCGTAGCCGACCGCGGCGGGAGTGCCGGACTCCGGCACCGGGATGACGAGGTCCGCCTCGACCGGGTGCTCGACCGCGAGCCGTCGGCCCATGTCCACGCGCGAGGCGTGCACCGAGCGGCCGGCGATGGTCGTGTCCGGACGGGCGAGGTACACGTACTCGAAGATGCAGCCGGCACGGTCCGGCGTCGCGAACCGGCTGCTGCGCAGCCCGTCGGCGTCGATCGCCAGGAACTCGCCGGGCTCGACCTCGCGGACGTAGGACGCGCCGACGATGTCGAGCGCCGGCGTCTCGGAGGCGACCACCCAGCCGCGCTCGAGGCGGCCCAGCACCAGCGGCCGGACGCCCTGCGGGTCACGGGCGGCGTAGAGGGTGGTCTCGTCCATGAAGACGAGGCTGAACGCGCCCCGCAGGCGGGGCAGCACCTCGAGCGCCGTCGCCTCGAGGGTGTGGTCCGGGTCGCCGGCCAGCAGGGCCGTCACCAGAGCGGTGTCGGTGGTGTTGCCGCGGGCGAGCTCGCCACGGCGCTTGCTGCCGTACCGCTCGGCGACCAGCTCGATCAGCTCGGCGGTGTTCGTCAGGTTGCCGTTGTGGCCGAGGGCGACGGTGCCGCCGGCGGTGGCGCCGAGCGTGGGCTGCGCGTTCTCCCAGGTGGAGGCGCCCGTCGTCGAGTAGCGGGTGTGCCCGATGGCGATGTGCCCGGTCAGCGCGTTGAGCGCCGTCTCGTCGAACACCTGGGACACCAGGCCCATGTCCTTGTAGACCAGCAGGTGCCGGCCGTCGCTGGTCGCGATGCCCGCCGACTCCTGGCCGCGGTGCTGCAGGGCGTACAGGCCGAAGTAGGTGAGCTTGGCGACCTCCTCGCCAGGAGCCCAGACACCGAAGACCCCGCAGGCGTCCTGCGGGCCCTTCTCGTTCGGCAGCAGGTCGTGGGACAAGCGTCCGTCCGCGCGGGGGGCCACGCGACCATGGTCGCACAGGGCCGACGGCGGATCCGACCTCAGCGGCGCAGCGACCGCCGGTCGGCCCACAGGGCGAGACCGGCACCGATGCCCAGGCCGAGCACCGCACCGGAGAGCGCCGCGAGCAGGCGGACGCCGTTGGAGCCGCCGAGGAACGGCAGCACGCCCCCCGTGCTGCTGACGGAGCCGTCGGCGAGCAGCACGGCGACGAGCAGGCCGACGACGAGGCCGACCAGGGTGCCCGTGGTGAGGAAGGCGCTGTAGCGCGGGGCGTGGCGGACGGTGGCCGGCACGGCGGCGCGGAGCAGCTCGTCCTCCGTGGGGACGGCTTCGTCGTCGCGGGCTGCGTCGGCCGGAGGCACGGGGTCGGCCGGTGCGGCCGCCGGAGCCACCTCGGGAGCCGATGCGTCGACCGTGGCCTGGTCGGGAGGCACGGGACCGTCGGGCGCCACGGCACCTCCGGGAGGCGGGGCGCCCTCGGGGGACGGCATGGGCTGCGGATCCGGCACCCCGCGATCCTAGGCGGGGCTCACGGCGCCCACCGAGACGACGCCGGGCGACCGGTAGCCTCGTCGTCATGACCGCGAACCGTGCCTGGTGGTGGCTGCGCTAGTCGCAGCCCGGTCATCCACACCTCCCCGAGCTGCCGAGCGGCTCGGGTGACGGAACGGTCCCGGTCTCGCGCGGCGGCACCGACCCGAAGGACCCGTCGTGCTCCCGTCGTCCACCGCACCCTCCCCCACCGCCTGCGTGACCTCGGCGCCGGACGGCCCGCCCGGCGCCGCGCTCGGCTCGCTGGAGCTCGCCGCCCTCCGCGCCCGTCAGCGGGCGCAGCAGATCGAGGAGGAGCTGGCCCGGGACCCCTCACGGTTCCGCGTGCTGACCGGCGAGAGACCGACCGGCCCGCTGCACCTCGGGCACCTGTTCGGCACCGTGGAGAACCGGGTGCGGCTGCAGCGGTCCGGCGTCGACACCCTGCTGGTGGTGGCGGACTACCAGGTGATCACGGACCGCGACGTCGCCGGTGACGTGCGGGGTGCGGTGCGCGAGGTGGTGCTCGACTATCTCGCGGCCGGTCTGGACCCCGAGCTGACGACGATCTTCACGCACAGCGCCGTCCCGGCCCTGCACCAGCTGCTGCTGCCGTTCCTCAGCCTGGTGACCGTCGCCGAGCTGGACCGGAACCCCACCGTGAAGGCCGAGCTCGCCGCCACGGGCGGGCGCGCGCTGACCGGGCTGCTGCTGACGTACCCCGTGCACCAGGCGGCCGACATCCTGTTCTGCCGCGCCAACCTGGTGCCCGTCGGGCGGGACCAGCTGCCGCACCTGGAGACCACGCGCACCATCGCTCGGCGGTTCAACCAGCGGTACGCGGGTGCCGAGCCGTTCTTCCCCGAGCCAGACGCGCTGCTGTCGACCGCGCCCGTGGTGCTCGGCACGGACGGCGCCAAGATGAGCAAGTCCGCCGGCAACGCGATCGCGCTCGGCGCGGACACCGACACCACGGTGCGGGCGATCCGCTCGGCGCGCACGGACGGCGACCGGCACATCACCTACGAGCCGCAGCGGCGCCCCGAGGTGGCCAACCTGCTGCTGCTGACCGGCCTGTGCACCGGACGGACCCCGCAGGAGGTCGCCGAGGACATCGGTGGGCGCGGTGCGGGCGTCCTCAAGTCGCTGCTCGCCGACGCACTGCTGGACTACCTGGCCCCGCTGCGGGCCCGCCGGGCCGAGCTGGCGGCGGACCCGCAGGTGGTGCACGACGTGCTGACCAGGGGCAACGCGCGCGCGAACGAGCTGGCGGACGAGACCATCCGGGAGGTGCGCCGGCTGATGCGGATGCTCCTGTGACGGCGCCGGGGCGGATCGGCGATCCGACACCGCGCGTCAGGTGCGGGGACGAGCGTCAGCCGCGGGGGCGGGCGGCCTGCAACGGGAGCCAGTCGGAGAGGTCGGCGCGGGCGCCCGAGGCGTGCACCCGTCCCTGCGCCAGGGCGTCCGTCCACGTCAGCGCACCTGTTGCGAGGCGGAGCCACGTGTCGGGGTCCGTCTCGACGACGTTCGGCGGGGTGCCGCGGGTGTGCCGCGGGCCGGCGACGGCCTGCACGGCGCCGTCCGGCGGGACGCGCACCTCGACCGAATTGCCCGGGGCCACGTCGGCCAGCTCCTCGAGGGTGAACCGGACCGCGGTCCGTCGGGCGCCCACCGGGACGTCGTCGGGTGCGGCGCGCCACACGCCGAGCGCCGCCCGTCCGTCGGCCGGATCCGTCCTGCGTCGTACCGCCACCCGGACATCCTGCCCCGGTCGCGGACGCGGGACCGCCCCGGGGCGAGCCCGGCCCCCGACCCGACTCCCTGACGCGACTCCCTGGCCCGACCACCGACGGCGCGCTCAGCGGCGACCGGTGCCGCGCCCCTCGACCCGGTCCCGCTCGCGGAGCGACCGGTGCACGTCACGGCTCCACTGCCGGACACGCGCGCGCTCCTGCGCCGCGAGGCGCGCGTCCGCCCGTCGGGCCTGGTGGGCGGCCTCGCGGGCGAGCCGACGCCACGACTCGAGGCGGCGTTCCGGCAGCTCGCCGTCCTCCACCGCGGCCAGCACGGCGCAGCCCGGTTCCGACAGGTGCGCGCAGTCCGCGAACCGGCAACGGGCCGCGAGCGCGACGACGTCGGCGAAGGTCTCGTCCAGCGCCTCGGCATCGGCCACCAGGCCGATCCCCCGCACGCCCGGGGTGTCGATCAGCAGCACGCCGTCGCCCAGTGGCACCAGCTCGCGGTGGGTGGTGGTGTGCCGCCCGCGCCCGTCGGCACGGCGCTCGCCCGTCTCCATCACCTGGCGCCCGGCCAGGGCGTTGACCAGGGAGGACTTGCCGGCACCCGACGGCCCGACCATGACGAGCGTCGTCCCGGGGCGCAGCAGCGCCCGCAGCCCGTCGAGGCCGGACCCGTCGACCACGCTGACGGCGTGCACCGGGGCACCGGGGCGCCGGGGGCGACCGACGCGACCTCCGCCGCCATCGACGCGGCGTCCGGCACCAGGTCGGACTTGGTCAGCACGACCACCGGCTGGGCGCCGGACCGCCACGCGAGCGTCAGCAGGCGTTCGACGCGACCGAGGGACGGGTCCGGGTCGAGGTGCTCGACGACGAGCACCACGTCGACGTTCGCGGCGAGCACCTGCTCCCGGGAGGTGGCGCCGGCGGTGTCGCGGACCAGCGCGGTGCGGCGAGGCACGAGGTGGTGCACGTGCGGCTGGTCGCCGGGGGCTGACGCATCGAGGACCAGCACGTCACCGACCGTCGGCGGCAGGCGGACGCCGTCCGGGTCGGGGACCAGGCCGTCGTGGTCGAGCGGGACCCGCACAGGGGCGGCTGCGTCCATCGTGTCGAGGGCCTGGTCGGCGCCCGGGTGCCGCTGGTCCGTCGGCCGCTGCGGCACGTTCGCGGGCACGGCGAGGACGGCGCCGCGGTCGGCGCGCACCACTCGGACGGTGTCCATGCGACGACCGTAGGAGTGCGCCGACGGCGCGGGCGAGCGGATTTCGTCCGGCTCGGGGGTCGCTCAGGGCAGCCGGAACAGCACGGTGCGCCGGGGCACCGACGCCTCGGCCAGCCGCGCGTGGACCGGCACGCCGAGCGGGAGGTCGGCACCGTCGTCGGCCTCGATCCGGGCCCGCACCGCCGGGTGCCGCACCACCAGCTCGCCGCGCGTCGGCTCGGCGTCCCGCCGGTCGACCACCACGCCGTCGAAGGTGCCACCCACCCGCGGCGCCAGCACCGCCGCCTCCACCACGTCGGTCCCCTCGCGGTCGTAGGCGGCGGCCCGCTGACCGGTGCGACCCATCACCGACGGCAGACCGGGCAGGGCCGCGCGGACCCACTCCGGCACCGCCGATCCGGCGCACGCCGCGATGGCGATCTCCGAGGCGTACCTGTCCGCGAGGCGCCGCAACGGTGCGGTGACGTGGGCGTAGGGCGCCGCGATGGCCGCGTGCCGGGCGGCGGACCCCGTCGGGGGTGCGGCACCGTCCGACCCGCCGAACGCGACGTAGCCCGCGCCGCGGAACAGGGAGGTCGCGGCGTCGAGGAACGCGGCCTGCGCCGGGTGTGCCGAGTCCAGGCGCCGCAGCAGGTGCGGGTAGGGCTCGTCGGCGGGCCAGTCGACATCGAGGGCCGCGGCCGTGCGGTGCAGCCGCGCGACGTCCCCGTCGTCCGCCGGGGGCATGGTGCGCAGCAGGCCGACGCCGGCGTCGAGCATCAGCCGGGCCGCGGCCATGCCGGTCAGCAGGGACAGCTGCGAGTTCCAGCGCTCCATCGGCAGGACCGCCCGGAAGCTCGTCGTCCAGCCGCCGTGGCCGTCGGCCGCCACCTGCTGCTCCGGCACCGAGAGCGACACCCCGCCGCGGTCCCGTTCCGCCCGCTCGCGCAGCCGGCCCACCGCGCGCACCCCGACCAGCACGTCGGTCAGCGCCCCCGGCTCGTGCTCGTCGAGCATGCGCTGGGCCTGCGGGTAGGCAAGCTGCGCCCGGCTGCGCACCGTGGCGGGGCCGACGTGCACCGCGGCCGGCTCGCCGTCGGCTCCCAGGTCGAACCGCCACAGCACCGCCGGGCGGTCCTGGTCCGGGAGCAGGCTCGCGGCACCCTCCGACAGGGACGTGGGGTGCAGCGGGACGGTGCCGTCCGGGCCGTAGCAGGTGGTGCCGCGCGCGTGGGTCTCGATGTCGAGGGCGCCGCCGGGGACGACGAACGCGCCGACGTCCGCGATGGCGTAGTGCACGGTCCAGCCGTCGCCCGCGGGTGCGACGTGCAGCGCCTGGTCGAGGTCCATCGAGCCGGGCGGGTCGATGGTGAGCAGCGGGAGGTCGGTCGCGTCCACCCGTGCGACCGACCGACCCGGGACGTCCAGCGGTCCGGTCCGCGCAGCCGTGGCCGCCTCGTCGGCCGCCGCCGCGGCGAACTCCGTGGGGATGCCCAGCTCGGCCCGGACCTGCGCCAGCGCGGCTGCGACCTGGGCGTCCGCGAGGCGGGCGATGCGGGACCGGGGCACGGTCAGCCCCTCGCGTCAGCCGAAGTGGTGCGGCAGCGTCCCCTCGGACGCGGTCCGCAGCTCGGTGAGCGGGATGGTGAACAGCCCCTGCACCTCGACCGACGGCGCGTGCACGTGGTCGGAGGGGTCCACCGGCCGGCCGGCACCCGGGCTGCACGTCTCGGCGGTCTCGCCCAGCCGCAGCACCGGCACGCCGCGAGACGTGCACAGGTCGATCAGCCGGACCTCCTCCGAGCGCGGCACGGCGACCAGCACCCGGGCGGTGGACTCGGAGAACAGCGCCTCGAACGGCGTCAGCCCGTCCCGTGTGCACAGCGGGTCCAGGTCCACCTGCACACCGACCCCGAAGCGGAGCGACGCCTCGACCAGACCCTGCGCGAGGCCACCCTCGGACAGGTCGTGCGCGGCGTCGACCAGGTGGTCGCGGGCGGCCTGGGCCAGCACCAGGGCGAGCCGGCGCTCGGCCTCCAGGTCCACCTTCGGCGGGGTGCCGCCGAGCTGGTGGTGCACCACGTCCGCCCAGGCGGAGCCGTCGAGCTCCGGCCGGGTGGCGCCCAGCAGGTAGACGGCGTCACCGGGGTTGGTCCAGCCGGACCGCACCGCGTCGGCCACGTCGTCCAGCACGCCGAGCACGCCGACCACCGGGGTCGGGTGGATCGCCTGGTCACCGGTCGTGTTGTAGAGCGAGACGTTGCCGCCGGTCACGGGCACCTCGAGGGCGACGCAGGCGTCCGCGAGGCCGTGGATCACCTGGACCAGCTGCCACATCGAGTCGGTGCGCTCGGGGCTGCCGATGTTGAGGCAGTCCGTGACGGCCAGCGGCTTGGCACCCGTCGTGGCGACGTTGCGGTAGGCCTCCGCCAGCGCCAGCTGGGCGCCGACGTACGGGTCGAGCTGGGCGTAGCGACCGTTGGCGTCGGTGGCCAGCGCCACGCCGAGGCCGGTCGTCTCGTCGACGCGGACCACGCCGGAGTCGTCGGGCTGGGCGAGGGCCGTGTTGCCCTGCACGAAGCGGTCGTACTGGTCCGTGACCCACGCCTTCGACGCCAGGTTCGGCGAGGACGCGAGCGCGAGGACGGTGTCGCGGAGCTGGTCGGGCGTCTCCGCGCGCGGGTAGCGCGCCTGGCCGTCAGAGGTGCTCACCGAGTCCGCGACCAGGGCGTCCTGCCAGTCCGGACGGGCGTACGGGCGGTCGTACACCGGCCCCTCGTGCGCCACCGTCTTCGGGTCGACGTCGACGATGCGGGCGCCGAAGTGGTCGATGGTCAGCCGGCCGTCGCCGGTCACCTCGCCGATCACCGCCGTCTCCACGTCCCACTTGCGCGTGATGGCGAGGAACTCGTCCAGCTTCTCGGGCCGGACGATGCCCATCATCCGTTCCTGCGACTCGGACATGAGGATCTCGCCGGCGGTCAGCGTGGGGTCGCGCAGCAGCACCTTCTCCAGGTCGACGTGCATGCCGGACCCGCCGTTGGACGCCAGCTCGCTGGTGGCGCAGCTGATGCCGGCGGCGCCGAGGTCCTGGATGCCCTCGACGACGTGCGCCGCGAACAGCTCCAGGCAGCACTCGATGAGCACCTTCTCCATGAAGGGGTCGCCCACCTGGACCGACGGCCGCTTGGAGGGCTTGGTGTCGTCGAACGTCTCGCTGGCCAGGATCGAGGCGCCGCCGATGCCGTCGCCGCCGGTGCGCGCGCCGAACAGCACGACCTGGTTGCCCACACCCTCGGCGTTGGCCAGGTGGATGTCCTCGTGCCGCAGGACGCCGAGGCACAGGGCGTTGACCAGGGGGTTGCCCTGGTACGACGGGTCGAAGACGAGCTCGCCGCCGATGTTCGGCAGGCCCAGGCAGTTGCCGTAGCCGCCGACGCCCGAGACGACGCCGTGCACCACGCGCGCGGTGTCCGGGTGGTCGACGGCGCCGAACCGCAGCTGGTCCATCACGGCGACCGGGCGGGCGCCCATCGAGATGATGTCGCGCACGATGCCGCCGACGCCGGTGGCCGCACCCTGGTACGGCTCGACGTAGCTGGGGTGGTTGTGCGACTCGACCTTGAACGTGACCGCCCAGCCGTCGCCGATGTCGACGACCCCCGCGTTCTGCCCGATGCCGACCAGCAGGTGCTCGCGCATCGCCGGCGTCTGGTTCTCGCCGAACGTCGACAGGTGCAGCTTCGACGACTTGTACGAGCAGTGCTCCGACCACATCACCGAGTACATGGCCAGCTCGGCGGCGGTGGGCCGACGGCCCAGGAGGTCACGGATGCGCGCGTACTCGTCGGGCTTGAGGCCCAGCTCGGCGTACGGCTGCTCGAGGTCCGGGGTGGCGAGCGCGTGCTCCACCGTGTCGGACGTGGCGGCGGGACGGGGGGCCGGCGACTGCACGTGGCTGGTCATCGATCCCCGAGGATAGCCGGGCAGGTATGGAGACCCGTTGCTAGCGTCAGTGGGTGGTCATCCCCATCGCGGACGACAACAGCAGGCGCCGGACGACGCCCGGCATCACCTACCTGCTGGTCGCGGTGAACGTGCTGGTGTTCCTCGCCATGGTGCGGGCGACGCCCACCGAGCAGGCGCAGCTGATGGCCACCTACGCTGCGGTCCCCCGCGCGATCCTGCACGACGGACCTGCCGCCTGGCTCACGCTGCTGACCAGCATGTTCATGCACGCCGGCTGGCTGCACCTCGGCGGGAACATGCTGTTCCTGTGGATCTTCGGCGACAACGTCGAGGACGCGATGGGGCACCTGCGGTACCTCGGCTTCTACCTGCTGTGCGGCGTGGTCGCCGGGCTGACGCAGGTCGCCGTCGACCCGTCGGGGACCACCCCGCTGGTCGGCGCGAGCGGAGCCATCGCCGGCGTGCTCGCCGCGTACGTGGTGCTGTTCCCGCGGGGCATGGTCCGCACCATCGTGGTGCTGATCCCGCCGCTGTTCGTCTGGCCGCTGCTGCCGGCGTGGCTGCTGATCGGCGGCTGGTTCTTCCTGCAGTTCTGGTCGGGGCTCAGCTCGCTCGGCGCGTTGTCCGCGGGCGGGGTGGCGTACTGGGCGCACGTCGGCGGGTTCGTGCTCGGGGCGGTACTGGCGAAGCCGTTCGCACGGGCCGGCGGGGTGGAGCACCGGTTGGCGACCACGCGCCGCTACCCGCAGGACCTGTACCGGAACGACCCGTACGGGCGGCGGCCGCCGCGCTGGTGAGCGGCCCGGGCTGGGCAGGGCAGCGGCGCCCGGAGACAAGCCGGGTGCGGCAGGGGCTCCCCCACCGCACCCGGACCTGAAGCCCCTGCCTGCTAGGACCGGACCAGCCCCTGCGCCACCGCGGTGGCCAGCGACGGCGCCAGCGGCAGCCGCGGGATCAGCGTGCACTGGGCGGCGTGGTACAGGTCCGCCTTGCCGGGCCAGACGGTGCCGGCCGGCTGGTTGTGCACGTCGAGCTGGTGGAACCACGAGCCGTTGACGTGGTCGATCACGTACCGGTCGACGTAGTCCCACCACTGCGCGTAGCGCTGCGCGTACTGCTCGTCACCGGTGCGCTGGTGCAGCGCCGCCGCGGCGCCGATCGCCTCGGCGGCGACCCAGTGCATGCGGTCGGCCACGACGGGGGCGCCGGACCAGTCGGTGGTGTAGACGAAGCCGTCGGCACCGTCGGCCGCCCAGCCGTCCGCGACCGCGCGGTCGAACAGCGCGCGCGCCGCCTCGAGCCAGTCGGCGCCGGTGGCCCCGGAGGCCTCGAGGTGCAGCAGGAGGCGGGCCCACTCCAGGCCGTGGCCCACGGTGGCGCCGTACGGCTTGAACTTGTCGTCCCGCTGGTCGTCGTTGAACTCCGGCTGGGCGGTCCACGCCTCGTCGAAGTGCTCCGGCAGCCGCCAGCCGTTGCCCGCGGCGGCCGAGGCGGCGAAGGCGCCGATCCGGGCGGCGCGGTCCAGCCAGACGCGGTCGCCGGTGACGTCCGCCGCCGCGAGGAACGCCTCGACGGTGTGCATGTTCGCGTTGATGCCGCGGTACGGGTCGAGCGTGCTGAACGTGGTGTCCCACGTGTCGACGGCCTTGCCGGCGGCGTCGTCCCAGAACCAGCGCTCGTAGGTGGCCAGCGCGTCGGTGAGCAGCTCACGGGCACCGGCCAGGCCGGCGACGGTGGCCGACGAGGCGGCGAGCACGACGAACGCGTGGGCGTAGGCCGTCTTGTCGGGGTCGGGGGTGCCGTCGGCGCCGACGCCGGGGTACCAGCCGCCGTGCTGCGTGTCCCGCAGCGGGCCGGTCAGCCCCGCGAGCGCCGCCTCGGCGATCGGCCGGCTGCCCGGGATACCCAGCAGGGTGCCGAGCGAGTACACGTGCACGGTGCGGCACGTGATCCACGTCTGCACCCCCTGCGCCGGCAGCGGCGTGCCGTCGTCGTCCAGCCAGTAGGCGCCCCCGCCCGGGGCGGGGGTGTGCCGGCCGAAGGCCAGCAGGGAGTTCAGGTGGCGGTCCAGCCATGCCAGGTGGCTCGGGACCGTGGGCCAGGCCCGCATCGTCAGCTCACTCCAGAGGTGTGTCGGGGCAGGGACGCGGCGGTGGTGCCGCGCGGCGTCGGCCCGGGCGGCTCGGCGGGACCGTCGTCGGCCGCCGCGGCGCGCCCGGCGGCCGCCTCCCCGCATTCTCGTCCACCGACGGCGCGGGGCGTGGGACCAGGATGACGCCGCCCGGTGGACCGCCCGCGCCCGCGCCCGCCCGGTTAGGGTGCCTGCGTGTCCAGCCACCGCGGGCCGAGCACGGACCGTCGCCGGCGTGTGCGCGCCGGCCGCGCGTTCGCCCTGGTCTGCGTCCTGGTCGGCCTCGCGTCGGGGTGCACGGCCGGCGACGCGGCCGGGCCGACCGACGCCCTGCCCACGGCGGGCACGGCTGCGCCAGCGCCGAACGACCCCTCGGCGGCGGACGTCCGCACGAGGGGTGTGGCCCTGACCGCCAACGGCGTCAGCGCCGCCGCCGTCCCGGACGCCACCGTCACCGCCGACGCCAGCGCCGACCCGGACGGCTCGGCCCACCTGCGCCTGGTGGCCAAGGACGGCGCCGAGAGCGGATCGCCGACCACCGCGGTCGCGAGCCCGACGACCTCCGCACCGGCGGCCGTACCGCTGGCGTGGCTGACCGGTCCGGCCGGCTCGACGGCCGCCGTGCTCGAGGACGGGTCCGCAGTGATCTCCGCCTCCGACGGGTCCTTCCTGATCGGGCTCAGCGCACCGACGCCGAGCGCGCGGTTCACCGTGGTCGGCACCCCCGCGGCCGTGCTACGGATCGACCACGTGACCGCCAGTGGGCTCGGGGCCACGGCCACCGGCGGCCCGGTCACCACCTGGCTGTCCGGCAGCGCGGTGGTGGCAGCCACCTGGGGCGTGGCCGAGGGCGGCCGCTCCCTCGAGGTCACCCCGAGCGAGTGGGCGCGCAGCGGCACGCTGGCCGCTCAGCAGGCACTGTGGAGCCAGCTCGTCGCGCAGCACCCGGACGCGAACAGCCCGACGATGCACGAGCAGCTGCTGTGCCACGTGCTCGGCGCGGCCGGCAAGTCCACCTGGCACATCGAGCCGTGGCGGCCTCAGGTCGACGCGCTGACGATGCTGCGCACGCGGTGCAACCCGACGGCTGCCGACGTCGCCACCCCGCCTGCCCCGACCGCAGCCAACGGCTGACGGCCGGGGGCCGGGGCGCGAGACCTGGAGGTCTGCACCTCGCAGCCTCAGCCCCGCACGTGCCGCTCCGGCACCGCCGCCTCGCCGGACGCGCGCTGCGCCCGGTTCCACGCCCGGGCCTCGTCCTGCCGCACCTGCTCGGCACCGGACGCGATGGCCGCGCGCAGGTGCTCCGGGCCGTAGCCGAACGCGTCCACCAGATCCTGCGCGTGCGGACGCAGCCGCACCAGCAGCCGGTCGATGTACGACGAGACGGTCCGCGCACGGCCCGCGGACAGCCGCCCGTGGATCAGGTACCAGGCGAGGTGCCGCTCCACGAGCGTGAGCCCGAACAGGTCCCGCAGCCGGGTGAGCACCCGGCGGGTGCCGGGGTCGTCGACGGTGGTCAGGGCCCGCGTGAACGCCTCCCACTGCACACGCTCGGCGTGGGCACGGGCCGCCTCGATCAGCTCGTGCTGGTGCGCCTCGAACAGGGCCGCCGCGGCGGCAGGCGGCAGGCTGCGCGCGGGGGCGAGGGCGGCGGCGGCCTCGGCGACCATCGTCTCCACGCGGTCGGTCAGCAGCTGGCGCTGGGTGGACTCGTCGCGCAGCTGGCCCACCGAGCGGCGGGCGTCGCCGACGTCGGCGATGGTCTGGGCGGCGCGCACCAGCGGCGTGCGGTGCAGGGCGGCGTCCGCGGCCCGCTCGGCCACCAGCCGCGCCATGTCACCGGCCGAGTGCAGCTTGAGCCCCTTGGCGTAGTCGCCGAGCAGCCGCTTGGCCACCAGCTGGTACAGCACCGTGTTGTCGCCCTCGAACGTCACGTACACGTCCAGGTCCTGGTGCAGCCCGACCAGGCGGTTCTCGGCGAGGAAGCCGGCGCCGCCGCATGCCTCGCGGCAGGTCTGGATGGTGCGCATCGCGGCCCACGTCGACGTCGGCTTGAGGGTCGCGGCCAGCGTCTCCAGGTCGGCACGGGTCGCCGGGGTGTCCGCCCGCCCGGAGAACACGTCGTCGAACGCCGCGAGCAGCTCCTCGTGGGCGTAGGTCGAGGCGTAGGCCTCGGCGACCAGCGGGAGCAGCCGGCGCTGGTGCTCGCCGTGGTCCAGCAGCACCACCTCGTCGTCGTCCGCACCCGCGAACTGGCGGCGCTGGTTGGCGTAGGTGACCGCGATGGCGAGGGCCAGCTTGCTCGCGTTGGCGGCGGCACCGTCCAGCGAGACGCGGCCCTGGACGAGAGTGCCGAGCATGGTGAAGAAGCGGCGTCCCGGGTTCTCGATCGGCGAGCTGTAGGTGCCGTCCGCGGCGACGTCGCCGTACCGGTTGAGCAGGTCGCGGCGCGGCACGCGGACGTGGTCGAACCACAGGCGGCCGTTGTCGATCCCGTTGAGGCCGCCCTTGAACCCGTCGTCCTCACCCCCGACACCCGGCAGGAACTCGCCGGTGACCGCGTCGCGGATCGGCACGTAGAACGCGTGCACGCCGTGGTTGACCCGCTCGCCGCCGGGCGCCGCCGTGATCAGCTGCGCGAACACCACCGCGGCGGTGCCGTGCGTGGCGGCGTTGCCGAGGTAGTCCTTCCAGGCGCCGCGGAACGGCGTGTGGAGGACGAACTCCTGGGTGGCGGCGTCGTACTCGGCGGTGGTGCCGATCGAGGCGACGTCCGAGCCGTGGCCGGTCTCCGTCATCGCGAACGCGCCCGGCACCTGCAGGAACATCGCGTCCCGCAGCAGCCGCTCGTGGTGGTCGGCGGTGCCGAGGTGCAGGATCGCCGAGGCGAACAGCCCCCACTGCACACCGGCCTTGATCTGCAGGCTCGGGTCGCCGGCCACCAGCTCCTCGAACCGGGCCAGGCTGCCGCCGTGGTCGTCGGAACCACCGAGCGCCGTGGGGAAGGCCCGCAGCACGTCCGTCTCCGCGACCAGGCGGCGCAGCTGGGTCAGCACCCGCTCCCGGTGCTCGGCGTAGGGCTGGCCCTCGATCTTCTGGAAGGCCGGGTCGGCGACGATCGCCCGGGCGCTGCGGCGCAGGTCCGCGTAGCGGCCGAGCAGGTGCTGCTCCAGCGTCGGGACGTCGACGCGCGCGTCCGCGGTGCGGAGGCGGGGCGGACGTTCGGCGGTGGTGGTCATGAGGTCTCCTTCATCGTCGAAGTGCCTGCTGAGGGACGGGCGGCGGTGCCGGGACGCACGACGAGACCGACGGGGCCGGCCCACAACCAGGTGCAGACGCGGCCGGCGAGCTCGCCCCGGCTCGGTGCCGCGGGTTCGTGGCGGTGCAGCAGCCACCACTCGCCGGCGCCGCGGACGAAGCCGACGGCACCCGCGGCCCACGCGGTGGCCAGTGCGGCGGCGCTGCCCGGCGAGTCGACGGACCGGGCGGCCACCTCGCGGGCGAACGGGCCCGCCACCAGGGCGGTCACCTGGTCGAGGAAGTGCTCCACCGACCCGTCGCGGGTGACGAACGCGTACACCGACGGCGACGACTCGATCATCTCCAGGTACACGTCGACCATCGCGCGGAGCCCTTCGCGAGGCGTGCCGTGCGCGGCGAGCGCATCCGCGAGCGCGTCCCGGATGTCCCGCACGACGAGCTCGGCGACGGCCACCTGGAGCGCCGTCTTGTCGGCGAAGTACCGGTAGACGATCGACTTGGAGGTGCCGGCCGCCGCCGCGATCTCGTCCATGGAGATGTCCGGACCGTCGTGGTGCACCGTGCGCCGGGCGGTCTGCACCAGCACCGCGCGCCGGGCCTCGCGGTGGTCCGCCCATCGGGTGGCACGACCGTCCGCCGGTGGGGCATCGCTGCCCACCGCCCGCAGGCCCGTCGTCGTCGACCGGGTCGGTTCACGACCACTCACGAAACCGACGGTATCAGGTACCATCGGTTCCGGACAGATCCAAGGGACAAAGGTCCCGCGCCGGCGTCGGGACGGCGCGCAGCACCTCTGACCCGCGATCTCTGAGCCACCGCAGCAGGCCCATCAGTGACGATGCGAGAGGACTTCTCCCATGGCCCGCACCTCCCCGTCCCCCAGCTCTCCGTCCCCCACGTCGCCCTCCCCCACGTCGCCGTCCCCCGCCCGCCCGGCCTACGTGCTGGGCGGCAACCGGGTCCCGTTCGCCCGCGCCGGCGGCCCCTACGCCCATGCGAGCAACCAGGACCTGCTCACCGCGGCGCTCGACGGTCTGGTCGCCCGGTACGGGCTGCAGGACGAGGTGATCGGTCAGGTCGCCGCCGGGGCGGTGCTCAAGCACTCCCGGGACTTCAACCTCACCCGCGAGGTGGTGCTGGGCTCCGCACTGTCGTCGCGCACCCCTGCGGTCGACCTGCAGGAGGCGTGCGCCACCGGCGTCGAGACCGTGCTGCTGCTGGCCAACAAGATCCGCCTCGGCCAGCTCGAGTCGGGCATCGCCGGCGGCGTCGACTCCGCTTCCGACGCCCCGATCGCCGTCAGCGAAGGGCTGCGGCGCGTGCTGCTCGACCTGTCCCGGGCCCGCACCGTCGGGCAGCGGGCCGCCGTGCTCGCCCGGCTGCGTCCCAAGGACCTGACCCCCAACCCGCCACGGGTGGACGAGCCGCGCACCGGCCTGTCGATGGGCGAGCACCAGGCGCTGACCACCGTGGAGTGGGGCATCACGCGCGAGGCCCAGGACGAGCTGGCGCTGGCCAGCCACCGCAACCTCGCGGCCGCCTGGGACAGCGGGTTCTTCGACGACCTGGTCACCGGCTACCGCGGGCTCGCACGGGATGCCAACCTGCGCACCGACACCTCGCTGGAGAAGCTGGCCGGCCTGCGGACCACGTTCGGCAACCACCTGACCGCCCCCGCGACCATGACGGCCGGCAACTCGACGCCGCTGACCGACGGCGCCTCGACGGTGCTGCTGGGCTCGGCGCAGTGGGCCGCCGACCACGGCCTCACGCCGCTCGCCGCCGTGGTGGACGCCGAGGTCGCCGCCGTCGACTTCGTGCACGGGGAGGACGGGCTGCTGATGGCCCCTGCCTACGCGGCGCCGCGGCTGCTCGCCCGGCACGGGCTGACGCTCGACGACCTCGACCACGTGGAGATCCACGAGGCGTTCGCCTCCACCGTGCTGGCGATCCTGGCGGCGTGGGAGTCGGAGCAGTTCGGGCGGGAACGGCTGGGGCTGCCGGGCGCGTTCGGGTCGGTGAAGCGGGAGCGGCTGAACGTGCACGGGTCGTCGCTGGCGGCCGGGCACCCGTTCGCCGCGACCGGGGGGCGGATCGTGGCGAGCACCGCCAAGGAGCTGCACGCCCGGCACCTGGCGCAGGTCGCCGCGGGCGACGACTCCCCGGTGCGGGCGCTCGTGACGGTGTGCGCCGCCGGTGGGCTCGGCGTCGCCGTGCTGCTCGAGGCGGCGTGACATGCCGGACACCTACCTGCAGCTGGTGAACAGCGGCCCGACGGCCACGCTGGCCAAGCGGTTGGGGCTGCCGCGGCCCGCCGTTCTGCGGCGCTACACGCCCGGCATCCCGCTGCTCGACGGGCCGGTGCTGGTGCTGGGCCGCGGGGACGACGCCGATGCGCTGGCGCGGCTGCTGTCCGGGCCGGCGGGCGGCGTGGTGCCCGGGGCCGGGGCGGAGGCTCGCTCAGCCGCCGCCGGGATGCCGGCCGTGCTCGACGGCTGGGACCTGGAGGTGCACCGGCACCCGGCGCCGGACGTCCGGTACGGCGCCGTCGTCCTGGTGCTCACGGCCGTCGAGCGTCCGGACCAGCTGACCGAGCCGGTGCTCGCCGCGGCCGGTCCTGTGAAGGGACTGCGCAGCGGTGGCCGGGTGGTCACCGTGTCCCGGGCGGCCACCGCGGACGACGCCCCGGCGGTCGCCGCCGCCCGGCAGGGGGTCGACGGCCTGCTGCGGTCGCTGGCCAAGGAGCTGCGCGGCGGGTCCACGGGCAACGGCGTGGTGCTGACCGGCTCGGTGCCGGTCACGGCGCCGAGCGCCGTGGCCGCGCTGCGGTTCTTCCTGTCCCGGCGGTCGGCCTTCGTGGACGGTCAGCTGCTCGCGGTGGACTCGACCGCCGGCACGCTGCCGGCCGACTGGGAGCGGCCGCTGGACGGCCGGGTCGCGGTGGTGACCGGCGCGGCACGGGGCATCGGCGCGGCGATCGCCCGGACGCTGGCCCGCGACGGCGCGCACGTCGTGGCGGTGGACGTGCCGGCCGCCGGTGAGCAGCTGACGGCGGTGGCCAACGAGGTGCGCGGCACCGCGCTGCAGCTGGACGTGACGGCTGCCGACGCCGGGGAGCGGATCCTCGAGCACGTCCGCGCCCGGCACGGACGGCTCGACGTGATGGTGCACAACGCCGGCATCACCCGGGACAAGCTGCTGGTCAACATGGCGCCCGACCGCTGGTCCTCGGTGCTCGCCGTCAACCTCGAGTCGCAGCTGCGGATCAACGAGGCGCTGCTGACCAGCGGCGACTTCACCGACGAGCCGCGCATCGTCGCCACCGCCTCGACGTCCGGCATCGCCGGCAACCGCGGCCAGACCAACTACGCCACCTCCAAGGCCGGCGTGATCGGCATGGTCCGCGCCACCGCTCCCCTGCTGGTGCCGTTCGGCGGGACGGCCAACGCCGTGGCCCCCGGGTTCATCGAGACGGAGATGACGGCGCGGATCCCCGCGCTGACCAGGCAGGTCGCGCGACGGCTCAACTCGTTGCAGCAGGGCGGCCTGCCGCAGGACGTCGCTGAGGCGGTCGCCTTCCTCGCCTCGCCGGCAGCCGGCGGCATCGTCGGACGGACGCTTCGGGTGTGCGGGCAGAACCTGGTGGGCCAGTGACCGGGCCGCTGCGCACGGTCGAACTGCCGACGGTGCCACCGCTCGGCGACTCGTACCGGCACGCGCTGACCGCCGCCGCGGCCGGTGCGGTGTCGCGCCGCGCCGGGCGAGCTGGCCGGGGCGACGCGACGACGACGCTGCCCGACGTCACGCTCAGCGCCCACGGCGTGCAGGCCGACGCCGAGCGGCTCACCGCGTACCAGCACCTGCTGGGCGAGCCCGGCACGGACGTGCTGCCCGCGGGCTTCGTGCACGTGCTGGCGTACCCGGTGGCGACCGCCCTGATGGTCCGCGACGACTTCCCGCTGCCGCTGCTCGGGCTGGTGCACCTGGCCAACCGCGTCGAGCAGCGGCGACCGCTGCGGCTCGGCCAGGAGCTGGACGTGCGGTCGTGGGCCACCGGGCTGCGCGCGCACCGGTCCGGGACGCAGGTGGACCTGGTCAGCGAGGTGGCGGCCGACGGCGTCACCGCGTGGCGCGGCGTGTCGACCTACCTGGCCAAGGGGGTGCGGCTGGCCGGGTCGGCCGGGCCCGCGGCTGAGCCGGGCTCGGTCCCGGCCTCCGCCCACGACGACGGCTCCGGCGGCGGCTCCGGCGAGGGCTCAGGCACGGACGAGGCCACCGATCGCCGGCCGTTCGAGCCGCCCGTCCCCACCGCCACCTGGCGGCTGCCCGCGGACACCGGCCGCCGCTACGCGGCCGTCTCCGGTGACGTGAACCCGATCCACCTGTGGGCACCCGCCGCCCGGGCGTTCGGCTTCCACGGCGCCATCGCGCACGGCATGTTCACCGCCGCCCGGGCGCTGGCCACCGTCGGTGCCGTCCGCGGGGAGTCGTTCACCTGGTCGGTCGACTTCGCGGCGCCCGTGGTGCTGCCGACCACCGTCGCGGTGCGCGTGGCCCGCAGCGACCCGGCCGCCGGCACCTCCAGCGGCACCGGCACCGGCCACGACCTCACCGTGTGGGACCCCCGCCGCCGCCGTCCCCACCTGACCGGCTCGGTCGTCCCGCTGCCGACCGCCTGACCCGCACGGCGACCGCCCGCACCGCGGACCCGACCGCCAGCACCCCGACACCCGCCGCCACCGCCCACCCCGGCAGCGCCGTCGCGAGCGCCAGGCACCCGACCAGGCCCACCGCAGGAACCCATCGCGGTGCGATCCGATCGGCCGCCGGCTGAGTCCAGGCCGCCGCGTGGCCGATGCCGTAGTAGAGCAGCACGCCGAACGACGAGACCACCAGCACGCCCGTCAGGTCGACCGCCAGCGTGAGCACCACCACCGTCGCGCCGACCACCAGCTCGGCGAGCCACGGCGCCCGCGAGCGCCCGCCGACGGCGGCCCAGCGGCGCGGCAGGTCACCCTCCCGAGCCATGGCGAACGCCGTGCGGCTCACGCCGGCGAGCAGCGCGAGGAGCGCGCCCCCGGCCGCCGCGACGGCGGCCACCCGCACGGCCGGCACCAGCCAGCCGGCGGTCGCCGTGGCCGTGTCGAGCACCGGCGCCCGGGACCCCGCCGCGCCGTCGACGCCGAGGACGTGCAGCACCGCGACCGCCACGGCCAGGTAGCCGACCGCGACCAGGGCGAGCGCGAGACGGATGGCCCGCGGGATGGTCGTGCGGGGCTTGCGCACCTCCTCGCCGAGCGTGGCGACGCGCGCGTACCCGGCGAAGGCGAAGAAGAGAAGGGCCGCGCCCTGCAGCGTGCCGCGCACCCCGCCGGGCAGACCGTGCGGAAGCACGTCCCCCGGCAGCGTGTCGACGTGCCGACCCAGGGCGACGACGACGACCGCGACCAGCACCACCACCGCGACGGCGAGCAGCAGCCGCGCCGCCGCCGCCGTCCGCGAGACCCCCGCGAGGTTGACGGCGACCAGCGCGACGACGACCAGCGCGGCCACCGGCCGGTGCCACGCGGTCGGCACGACGTACGCCGCCACCGTCCCCGCCATCACCGCGCACGAGGCCGTCTTGCCCAGCACGAACGCCAGCCCGGCGAGGAACCCGGGCCACTCCCCGAGCCGCTCCCGGCCGTACGCGTAGACCCCTCCGGCGCGCGGCAGCACCGCCGCCAGCTGAGCGGTCGACGTCGCGTTGGCCCACGCGACCAGGGCCGCCACCACCAGGGAGACCAGCACCCCGCCGCGCGCGGCGGCAGTCGCCGGGCCCAGCACCACGAACACACCGGCGCCGAGCATCGAGGACAGCCCGATCACCACCGCATCGGCGGTTTCGAGCCGACGGTCGAGCGTCGGCACCTACGCCAGCCCCACGCGCTGCTCCAGACCGGCCCGCACCGCCGGCCACTCGTCGGCCAGCACCGAGAAGTAGGCCGTGTCCCCGCGGCTGCCGTCAGGTCGCACGCGATGGCTGCGGAGCACGCCCTCGGCCGTCGCGCCGAGCCGCAGGATCGCTCCGATCGACCGTGAGTTCGCCGTGTCGGCGCGCAGGGCGACGCGTGCGAGGCCCCAGTCGTCGAAGCCCTGGCTGAACAGGGCCAGCTTGCAGGCGGGGTTCACCGTGGTGCCCCACACCCGGCGCGCGTAGTAGGTGAACCCGATCTCGGCGCGGGCGGCGGTGAGCGTCACGTCGTACAACGAGGTGCTGCCGACCACCGCACCGGTGGACTCCTCGACGACGGCGAACGCGTACCGGCCCGGATCGGCGTCGGCGGCGGCGATCAGGTCCAGCACGTCGTCCGGCGTGCGCGGGACCGGGCTGCTCATCCCGCGCCACATGGGCTCGTCCACCAGTGCGGCGAGCGCAGGGGCGTGCACGTCGGCCAGCGGGACCAGCAGGACACCGGGCGCTGTGAGGACCAGGGAGTGGCGCACATCGCGATGCTGCCATCCGCCGCCCACACCCCGCACCGGGCTCCCGTCGACCCGTGGCCCCTCGACACCGGCGGGTCCCGGTCGGTCACCCCGGGCGGGCGTGGGACGGTGGTCGCGTGAGGCCCCAGCCGCTCTCCCCCGGTGCCGACCTGGACGGCGTGGACCTGGCGGACGTCGACCTGTCCGGCGCCGACGGGCACGACGCCCGCGTCCTGGAGTGCACGTTCACCGCCTGCCGGCTGGACGGCGTCCGTCTCGACGGCGCCCGGCTGGTGGACACGTCGTGGTCACGGGTGCGCGCCGACGAGCTCAGCCTGGCGCGCACCACCTGGTGGGACGGCACGCTGACCGACTGCCGCCTCGGCGCCGTGCAGGCCTACGGCTCCTCGTGGACGCGGGTGACCGTCCGCGGCGGGAAGGTCGACTACCTGAACCTGCGCGAGTCCGAGCTGGTGGACGTGGTGCTCGACGGCTGCGTGGTGGACGAGCTCGCGCTGGGCGGGGCGACCGTCCGGCGGCTCGAGCTGCGCGGTTGCACGGTTCGGCGGCTCGACGTGACGGCGGCCCGGCTGGTGGACGTCGACCTGCGCGGCCTCACCGGGTTGCAGCACATCGAGGGCGTCGCCGGGCTGGCGGGGTCGACGATCACCGGCGACCTGCTGCTGGAGCTCGCCCCGGCGCTCGCGGAGCAGCTGGGCATCCGGGTCGACTGAGCGATCCGGGGTCCCGACGAGCGTCGTCAGACGGCCGGGCCGCAGGCCGCCGCCGCGGTGGCCGCCAGGTGGTCCAGCCCCGGCACGTCGAGCAGCGGCCGCGGGTCGTCGGCCACCGTCCAGCACCCGTCCACGACCGTGTACTCCGCCGCCGGCCCCTCCACCAGCAGCCGGTCCAGGGCCGTGACCAGGCGGTCGACCGCCTCGCTCGTCGTCCCCACGCCCACCGACGCGCGCACCGCACCGTCCGAGGCCGACAGGTGCGCCAGCAGCGGGTGCGCGCAGAACCGCCCGTCCCGCACACCGATGCCGTGCTCGGCGGACAGCACCGCGGCGACCAGCCCCGGGTCCAGGTCCGCGACCGTGAAGCTGACCACGCCGACCGGGTCCACCGAGTCGGGCCACACGCGCAGCACCCGCACCCCGGGCAGCGCCTCGAGCCCCGCCACCAGCCGGGACCGCAGCGACTCCTCGTGCGCCGTCAGCTCGCCGGCCGGCAGGGCGACCAGCGTCTGGCACGCCTCCGCAAGGGCCACCGCGCCCAGCACGTTCGGCGACCCCGCCTCGTGGCGCGCCGGGGCCGGCTGCCACAACGTCCGGTCCGGCCGCACGTCCCGCACGGCACCGCCGCCGGCCAGGTACGGCGTGCCCGCGTCGAGCCAGTCCCGCCGACCCACCAGCGCACCCGCACCGAACGGCGCGTAGTTCTTGTGCCCCGAGAAGGCGACGTAGTCCGCGCCGGTGGCCGCCAGCGAGAACCCGCGGTGCGGCACCAGCTGGGCGCCGTCCACCGCCACCCGGGCACCGGCCTGGTGCGCCGCAGCCACCACGGCGTCCAGCGGCAGCGCCTCACCGGTGACGTTCGACGCCCCCGTGACGGTGACCAGGGCGTACTCGTTGGCCGCGAGCTCGGCGCGCAGCGCGTCCAGCGTCGCCGCGACGGTGGCCGCCACCGGCAGGATCGTGGTGCGGTGGCGGGCCCGGGCGGCGTGCACCCACGGCAGCAGGTTGGCGTGGTGCTCCACGTCGAGCACCAGCACCGGGCCGGGCACCACGCCGGCCAGCAGGTTCAGGGAGTCGGTGGTGTTGCGGGTGATGATCGCGACGTCGTCGACCCGTGCCCCGACGAACGCCGCGACGGTGGACCGCGCCGACTCGTACAGGGCGGTGGACACCTGGGACAGGTACCCGGCACCCCGGTGCACCGAGGCGTACAGGGGCAGCACCTCGGCGATCCGGTCCGCCACCGACTGCAGCGCGGGGGCGCTCGCGGCACAGTCGAGGTTGGCGTAGACGGCGCTGCTGCCGTCCACCAGCGGCACCAGGGTGTCGGCCCCGACGACGGGCAGCAGGGCGGGGATGTCGGTGCAGACGGGAGACGTCTCGAGCACGCTGGTCATGGCAGTCCTCCGGCGGGAGGGACCTCGGCGAGGTCCGCGCTTGCCGCCCGCCGGACGGCGGACGGCCTGGTCGTCACCCGGGGCACCCCGCCGCGGAGGGAGGGTTGCCGGCCAGCGAGCCGGGGCTTGCACGCCGCCTGCGGACCCGTGCGGGGTCCCAGCTGGCGCTCGCTGGCGCTCATGACCGAGACGAGGTTCGGCGGCGGCCGGGCCCGCTGTCAACCGCCGACAGCCGTTCATCTCGCCATGCAAGACAGTTCGTCCGCGCACTGGGACGACCCTCGGAGCGGGGCATAGCATCGCGCCACCATCCAGAGCGGCCGAGAGACCCGGATCGACGACGCCGCAGCAACCCGCGGACCGCGCCCCACGGCGCGGACCGGACACGGGTGCTACCGCCGGGACCGATGGAGGAGCACATGAGCGACATCGACGACCTGACCCCCCGCGAGGCCTGGGACCTGCTCGCGTCCGACGAGCGTGCCGTGCTGGTCGACGTCCGCACGGCCGGCGAGTGGCAGCAGATCGGCGTGCCGGACACGGCAGACCTGGGCCGCGAGCCCGTGTTCGTCGAGTGGCTGAGCGGGACCACGCACGCGGTGAACCCCCAGTTCCTCGACCAGCTGGCGCTGGCCGGTGTGCAGCCCGGTGACGGCCGGGACCTCGTGTTCCTGTGCCGGTCGGGGGTGCGCTCCGTCGCCGCGGGGCTCGCGGCGCAGGCCGCCGGCTACGGTCCCGTGCACAACGTGCTGCAGGGCTTCGAGGGGGACGTCGGCCCGGACGGGCAGCGCGGCCACACGGGCTGGCGCGCCGACGGCCTGCCGTGGCGGCAGGCGTGAGCCGGCGGGTCCCGGGACCTGCCGACTGGGACGACCGCCGGGTGGACCGGGCCGGGCTGCGGCCCGACACGCTCGCCGTGCGCGGCGGCCTGGTGCGCTCGGGTTTCGACGAGACGTCCGAGGCGCTGTTCCTCACGCAGGGCTACGTCTACGAGCGGTCGGCGGACGCCGAGGCGGCCTTCGCCGGTGAGGCCGACCGGTTCCAGTACTCCCGCTACGGCAACCCGACGGTGTCGACGTTCGAGGAGCGCCTGCGCCTGCTCGAGGGCGCCGAGGCGGCGGTCGCCACGTCCAGCGGCATGTCCGCCGTGTTCACCACGCTCGCCGCGCTCGTCTCGTCGGGCTCCCGGATCGTCGCCGCCCGCGCCCTGTTCGGCTCGTCGATCGTGATCTTCGACGAGATCCTCGCCCGCTGGGGCGTACGCACCGACTACGTCGACGGCCACGTGCCGGAGCAGTGGGAGGCCGCGCTGGCCACCCCGGCCGACGTCGTCTTCTTCGAGACGCCGTCCAACCCGATGCAGGACCTGGTCGACATCGCCGCGGTGTCGGCGCTGGCGCACGCCGCCGGCGCCGTCGTGGTGGTCGACAACGTCTTCGCCACCCCGGTCTTCTCCCGCCCGCTCGAGCACGGCGCCGACGTGGTGGTCTACTCCGCCACCAAGCACATCGACGGGCAGGGCCGGGTGCTCGGCGGGGCGATCCTCGGGTCGACGGAGCTGCTGCACGGGCCCGTCCGCACCCTGATCCGCAACACCGGTCCGTCGCTGTCGCCGTTCAACGCCTGGGTGCTGCTCAAGGGGCTCGAGACGATGTCGTTGCGGGTGCGCCACCAGGCCGCATCGGCGCTGCGCCTCGCGGAGTGGCTGGAGCAGCACCCGGCCGTCGCCGGCGTCCGCTACCCGTTCCTGCCGTCGCACCCCCAGCACCGGCTCGCGCTGGCGCAGCAGACCGGCGGCGGCACCGTGGTGACGTTCGAGCTGGCGGTGCCGGAGGGCGCGGGTGCGGACGAGGCCAAGCGCCGCACGTTCGCGGTGCTGGACGCCCTGCGGGTGATCGACGTGTCCAACAACCTCGGCGACGCCAAGTCGATGGTCACGCACCCGGCGACGACGACGCACCGCAAGCTCGGTGCCGCCGGGCGCGCTGCGGTGGGCATCGCCGAGTCGACCGTCCGGCTGTCCGTCGGCCTGGAGGACGTGGACGACCTGGTGGACGACCTGTCCCAGGCGCTCGACGCCGCCGGCTCCGCGGGCTGACCGACCGGGTCAGGCCACCGTCGTCCCGAAGATCTTGCCGACGCCGTAGGTGATCGCCATGGTCAGGATGCCCATGCCGACGTTCCGCAGGATCGCCCGACCCTCGGGCGCCTTGCCGAGCCGGGCGCTGAGGAACCCGGTGAGGATCAGCCCGAGGATCACCGCGCCGACGGTCGCCCACACCCGCGCACCGTTGATCGGCAGCAGGATCACGACCAGCGGGATCAGGGCGCCCACCGCGAACGAGATGAACGACGACCCGGCGGCGTGCCACGGGTTCGTCAGGTCGTCCGGGTCGAGGCCGAGCTCCGTCTCCGCGTGCGCGCGCAGGGCGTCGTTCTTCGTGAGGTCGCGCGCCACCTCCTCGGCGACCCGCCGCGAGATGCCCTTCGCCTCGTAGAGGCGTGTGAGCTCCTCGAGCTCCTCGTCGGGCATGTTCTCCAGCTCCCAGCGCTCCTTGGTCAGCAGCGCCTTCTCGGTGTCGCGCTGGGTGCTGACGGACACGTACTCGCCGCCCGCCATCGACAGGGAACCGGCCACGAGCCCCGCGACGCCGGCGGTGGCGATGGCGGTGACCGACGTTGTCGCGCCGGCGACGCCGATGACGATGCCGGCCGTGGAGACGATGCCGTCGTTGGCGCCCAGCACCCCGGCCCGCAGCCAGTTCAGCCGCGAGCCGACGCTCGCGTCGTGCGGCTCCTCGTGCAGCTCGGCGGGCTCCTGACCGTCAGGCGTGCCGGGGGTCGGCTGGGGGGCGGACGTCGACTCGGGCGCATCAGTCATGGCAACTCCCGGAAGGGTGAAAGGGTGGCGGCCACCGGCACGGCGGCCCTGCTCACGACTCTAGGCCGGTCGCCAGCCCGCCACCCGGCCCGCCGCGGGCCGCGCGGGCCGGCAGGCGGTTGACTGCTCCCATGGCCGACCACCACTCCACGGATCCCGCCCAGAGCCGCCGGCTGCGCCGGCTCAGCGGGTGGCTCGACGTGCGCCCCGGCATCCGGATCGCCGTCTCCGCCGTCGCGGGCGTCGCCGTGGGCCTGGCGCTGACGTGGGACTCGGCCGTGGCGGCCCTGATGGGCGCCTGGGCGACCACCGGCCTGCTGTCGACCCTGTGGACGTGGCTGGTGATCGTGCCGATGAACGCCACGGAGACCGCCGCGCACGCCACCCGCGAGGAGCCGGAGCGGTTCGCGGCGCACCTCATCGTGCTCACGGCGGCGATCGCGAGCCTGTCCGGCGTGGCCCTGGTCTGGACCGGTGCCGAGAAGAAGGCCGGCGCCCTCGGCATGGCCACCGTGCTGGCGGCGATCTTCGCGTCGTGGGCCGCGATCCACACGATGTTCGCGCTGCGCTACGCGCGGATGTACTACACCGGCCCGGACGGCGGCATCGACTTCCACCAGAGCGAGCCGCCCTGCTACACCGACTTCACGTACATCGCCGTCACGGTCGGGATGAGCTTCGCGATCTCGGACACCGACCTCAAGGCGTCGGCCTTCCGCCGCACCGCGCAGGTGCACGCCCTGCTGTCCTACCTGTTCGGCACCGTGATCCTGGCGCTGCTGGTCAACCTGGTGGCGGGGCTGTCGAAGTAGCGCCCGGGCAACCGCGCGCGGCCGCGCGACAGCGGCCCCGCACCCAGCGGCGTCAGCCGACGAGCGTGTGCAGCACCGAGGTGAAGAACCGCATCCCGTCGGTCCCCGTGCGCGGTCCGCGAGCGCCGTCCGGCCCGAAGCCGGGCTCCACCGCGTGCTCCGGGTGCGGCATCAGGCCGACGACGTTGCCCGCCGCGTTGCAGATGCCGGCGATGTCCCGGCGAGAGCCGTTCGGGTTCCAGCCGCGGTAGCGGAACACCACACGGCCCTCCCCCTCGAGCTCGTCGAGCGTGTGCTCGTCCGCGACGTACTGCCCGTCCTGGTTCTTCAGCGGGACGGTGATCACCTCGCCACGCGTGTACTCGCGCGTCCACGGGGTGTCGACGTTCTCCACCTCGAGCTGCTGCTCGCGGCAGACGAAGTGCAGGTGGTCGTTCTTCACCATCGACCCGGGCAGCAGGTGCGCCTCGGTGAGCACCTGGAACCCGTTGCAGATGCCCAGCACCGGCATCCCCTTGCCGGCGGCCTCGACGATCGACGTCATGACCGGTGCGAAGCGGCTGATCGCCCCGGCGCGCAGGTAGTCCCCGTAGGAGAAGCCGCCCGGCAGCACCACGGCGTCCACGCCGTGCAGGTCCTCGTCGGCGTGCCACAGCGACACCGCCTCGGAGCCCGACAGGCGGACGGCCCGCGCCGCGTCCCGGTCGTCCAGCGTGCCCGGGAACGTCACCACTCCGATGCGGGTCATCAGGCGTCGGCCCCGGTCGCCGCAGCCTCCGCGTCGGCCACGTTGACCACGTCCTCGATAACCGGGTTGCTCAGCACCTGCCGCGCAGCCTCGGCCGCCGCCTCGAGCACCTCCGGTGTGACCGGCCCGTCCACCTCGAGCTCGAACCGCTTGCCCTGCCGCACCGAGACGAACTGGGCGAACCCGAGGCGCGGCAGTGCGCCGGCGACGGCCTTGCCCTGCGGGTCGAGGATCTCGGGCTTCGGCATGACGTCGACGACGACGAGTCCCACAGCAGCTCCAGACGGGCGTGGCGAACGGGGGTCGGCGCCCATCCTAGAGCGGGGTCCCCACGAGCCGATCAGGGCGTCCGCCCGCCGAACGGGTCGTCGTCAGGCCTCCGGCACCACCAGCGGCGACCCGGTGATGCGCTGGTACGCCTCGAGGTACCGGTCCCGGGTCCGCGCGACCACCTCCGCCGGCAGCTGCGGCGGCTCGGCGTCGCCGGCGCGGTCCCACCCGGAGGCGTCCGAGGTCAGCCAGTCGCGCACGTACTGCTTGTCGAAGCTGGGCTGCGCGTGCCCCGGCTCCCACTCGTCGGCCGGCCAGAACCGGGAGGAGTCCGGGGTGAGCACCTCGTCGCCGAGGGTGATCTGCCCGGTCACCGGGTCGGTGCCGAACTCCAGCTTGGTGTCCGCCAGGATGACGCCGCGCTCGCGGGCGATCTGCTCGGCACGGGCGTAGACCGCCAGCGTCAGGTCGCGCAGCGTTGCGGCGGCGTCCCGGCCGACCAGGTCCGCGACGGCCGCGAACGGCACGTTCTCGTCGTGCTCGCCGTACTCGGCCTTGGTGGCGGGCGTGAAGATCGGTTCCGGCAGGCGCGAGCCGTCCACCAGGCCGGGAGGCAGCGGGATGCCGGTCACCTGGCCGTTGGTCCGGTACTCGACCAGCCCCGAGCCGGTGAGGTACCCGCGGGCGACGCACTCGACGGGGAACATGGTCAGCCGGCGGCAGATCATCGCCCGTCCGGCCACCGCCGCCGGGACCTCGGTGGAGACGACGTGGTTCGGCACGATCGCGGCGAGCTGCTCGAACCACCACAGGCTCAGCTGGGTCAGCACCACGCCCTTGCCGGGGATGCCGGGGCTCAGCACGTGGTCGTAGGCGGAGATCCGGTCGCTGGCCACCACCAGCACCACGTCGCCGTACCGCTCGAAGATGGCCGCGCCCGACGGGTCCTCCGCCGGCACGTAGAGGTCGCGCACCTTGCCCGAGTACGCGTGCGTCCAGCCGGTCAGGTCCACCGCATCCGCCATGGCCGTCATCCTCCCTCAGGCGTCGCGGGCGCCGCACGGCCGTCCGCCGCGCAGCAGCGCCGGTGACGGAACGGGTCGGGAACGACGACGTCCCTGGTCAGGGCAGCAGCAGGTCCCGCACGTCCCGCAGGCCGGGCAGCGGCGCCACGCCCAGCGGCCGCTTCCAGTAGACCCACGGGAACCACATCGTCCCGATGCGCTGCCAGCCGTCCCCCGACCGCAGGGGCCCCGCACCGACGTAGGAGCGGTGGTGCTCCCACTGCTGGTCGGACTCCTCGACCTCGAAGAACAGGGGGCCGTAGGCGACCGCGTGCCAGCCGTACCGGCCCGCGCGCTCCAGCACCCGCATCTCGTTGAACGCCGTCAGCGGCGTCAGCAGCTGCCGCCGGTGCGGCGCGGCCTCCACCGTCGACTCCGCCGGGTCCGGCAGCTCGTCGCGCCGGCCGTAGCGCTGCTGCGCGGCCTGTCGCGTCATGCCCAGCACGTCGCCGATCTGCTCCCACGTGCAGCCCGCCGAGCGCGCCGAGCCGACGGCGGCGACCAGCAGCTGACCGGTCTCGTCGTACGCCGCCCGAGCGAGACGGACCAGGTCGAGGTGCGAGCCGGGCTCGTGCTCGAGCCGGGCGGCGAGGTCCGGCTCGGCCGCGTCGAGCGCGGCGGCCAGGTGCTCGCGGAGGGTGGGACGGGTCGGGTCGGACGTCGTCATGCGTCAATCATTGCTTGACGCGTACGCGCGCGTCAACCATTCGTTGACGCGGGGCAGCGAGTCGCGCTCAGACGCCCTGCGCCGCCGCCAGCGCGATGTCCGACCGGTGGTGCGACCCGGGCAGGTCGATCGCGGCGACGCCGGCGTACGCGGCCTCTCGCGCGGCGGTCAGCGTGGCGCCGGTGCCGACCACCGACAGCACCCGGCCGCCGGCCGACACCAGGTGCCCGTCGGCGTCCACCGCGGTGCCGGCGTGCAGCACGTGCACCTGCGGCAGCTGCTCGGCGTCGGCGATCCCGGTGATCGGGTCGCCGCTGCGGGCCTGCACCGGGTACCCGTGCGAGGCGACCACCACGGTGACGGCCGCACCGTCGTCCCAGGTCAGCGGCTCGATCGAGCCGAGCCGCCCGGTCGCGGACGCCAGCAGCACGCCGGACAGCGGCGTGCGGAGCCGGGCGAGCACCACCTGCGTCTCCGGGTCGCCGAACCGGGCGTTGAACTCCACGACGCGCACCCCGCGGCTGGTCAGCGCGAGCCCGCAGTACAGGACACCGGCGAACGGCGTCCCCCGCCGCGCCATCTCCGCGATGGTCGGCCTCGCCACCGCCTCGACGACCTCGTCCACCAGACCGGCCGGCGCCCACGGCAGCGGCGAGTACGCACCCATGCCGCCGGTGTTCGGGCCGGCGTCCGCGTCCCCGACGCGCTTGAAGTCCTGCGCCGGCACCAGCGGCACCACGTCGACGCCGTCGCTCAGCACGAACAGCGACACCTCGGGGCCGTCGAGGTACTCCTCGACCACCACGCGGCCGCCCGGCTTGGCCAGGCACTCGGCGGCGTGCGCCAGCGCGGCGTCCCGGTCGGAGGTGACCACCACGCCCTTGCCGGCGGCCAGCCCGTCGTCCTTCACCACGTGCGGGGCGCCGAACTCGTCGAGCGCCGCGGCCACCTCGTCGACCGTCGTGGCGACGCGCGCCGCCGCCGTCGGGACCCCGGCCGCCGCCATCACGTCCTTGGCGAACGCCTTGGACCCCTCCAGCATCGCCGCCGCGCCGGACGGCCCGAACACCGGGATGCCCGCGGCCCGCACGACGTCCGCCACGCCCGCGACCAGGGGCGCCTCCGGGCCCACGACGACGAGGTCCACACCCAGCTCGGTCGCCAGCGCCGCCACCGCAGCACCGTCGAGCGCGTCCACCGGGTGCAGCTGCGCCAGCGCGCCGATCCCCGGGTTGCCGGGGGCGGCGTGCAGGCCGGTCACCGCCGGGTCGAGCGACAGCGCACGCACGATCGCGTGCTCACGGGCACCGGTGCCGACGACGAGGATCTCCACGACGGCCGAGCGTAACGGCCGCCCCGGCGCCCGCCCGGCGCCGTCCAGCGGGGCAGTCCGGCGGGTGCGGTCAGTCCAGCAGCTCGTGCCGCACGACGGTCGCCTCGCGGCCCGGGCCGACACCGATGGACGACACCCGCACGCCGCTGATCTGCTCGAGGTGCTCGACGTACCGCTGCGCCGCCACCGGCAGGTCCTCGAACGTCCGCGCGCCCGTGATGTCCTCGGTCCACCCGTCCAGGTACTCGTACACGGGCGTGGCGTGGTGGAAGTCGGACTGGTCCGCCGGCATCTCGTCCACCCGGCGGCCGTCCACGTCGTACGCCACGGCGACCGGGATCTTCTCCTTGCCGGTCAGCACGTCGAGCTTGGTCAGCACCAGGTCGGTCAGGCCGTTCACGCGGGCGGCGTACCGGACGACCACCGCGTCGTACCAGCCCGTGCGGCGCGGCCGGCCGGTGGTGGTGCCGAACTCGCCGCCGGTGGTGCGCAGCCACTCACCGTCCGCGTCGAGCAGCTCGGTGGGGAACGGCCCCTCGCCGACCCGCGTCGTGTACGCCTTGGCGACGGCCACCACGCGGTCGATGCGCGTCGGGCCGACGCCCGACCCGGTGCAGGCGCCGCCGGCCGTCGCGGACGACGAGGTGACGAACGGGTAGGTGCCGTGGTCGACGTCGAGCATGGTCGCCTGGCCGGCCTCGAACACCAGGGTCTTGCCCTCGTCGAGCGCCCGGTTGAGCACCAGGGGCGTGTCGGCGACGTGCGGGCGCAGCCGCTCGGCGTAGTGCAGCAGGTCCTCGACGGTCTCCTCGACCGTCACCGCGCGGCGGTTGTAGACCTTGACCAGCAGCTGGTTCTTGCCGTCGAGGGCGCCCTCGACCTTCTGCGTGAGGATGTGCTCGTCGAACAGGTCCTGCACGCGGATGCCGATGCGGTTGATCTTGTCCGAGTACGTCGGCCCGATCCCGCGGCCGGTGGTGCCGATCCGTCGCTTGCCGAGGAACCGCTCGGTCACCTTGTCCAGCGTGCGGTTGTACGGCGGGATGACGTGCGCGGCGGTGGAGACGAGCAGCGCCGACGTGTCCACACCGCGCTGCTCGAGCGCGTCGATCTCCTGGAACAGCACCTCGAGGTCGACGACGACGCCGTTGCCGATCACCGGCACCACGCCGGGCGTGAGGATGCCGGACGGCAGCAGGTGCAGCGCGTACTTCTCGCCCCCGACGACGACCGTGTGGCCGGCGTTGTTGCCGCCGTTGAACTTCACGACGTAGTCGGTGCGCGCGGCGAGCTGGTCGGTCGCCTTGCCCTTGCCCTCGTCGCCCCACTGGGCCCCGAGCACCACGACGGCAGGCATGCTTGTCCCCGTTCCGCGCTGCCTCGCAGGTAGGTGGACCACAGGGTCACGGGCGGCAGCCGGCCCGTCTCCCGCACGAGGCTATCGCCCGGCGCCCTGGGACCCCGACCCGGGCAGCCCCCGCTCGCGTCCGACGAGGGCCCGACCTACAGTCGCACCGAGCACCGCCCGTCGCACCGGGCCACCGCCCGAACCGGAGGAAACCCGTCGTGATCGAGATCTCCACGTCCGCGGCGACGACGACGCTCACCATCGCGGGCGACCTGGACCTCGCGGAGCGCGACCAGTTCCCCGAGATCACGGCACGCGTGGTCGGCCTTCGCCGGCAGCTGCTGGTGATCGACATGTGCCGCGTCACGTTCATGGACTCCACCGGCGCGGCGTTCCTCATCTCGCTGGCGGACTCCGGTCGCAAGCGTGGCGGCGCGACGGTGCTGCGCGGTGCCGACCCCCGGGACCTGTTCGTCCTCGAGGTGTGCGGCGCCCTGGACATGTTCCGCATCGACACGGAGCACGACTGCGGCGACTCGGTGGCGACGTCCGCGTTCCAGCGCCCGAACGCCTGACCTCAGTCGGCCGTGCGGCTCGTCGTCGAGCTCGCCGCCGTCTCGGGGAGGGACCCCGGCCGCAGCTTGGCCCACACCACCTTGCCGCCGCGCGCCGGGCGCCAGCCCCAGTCGGACAGCCGCTCGACGATCTGCATGCCGAACCCCCCCACGCGACCCGGGTGCCCGTCCGTGGCCACCGGCGGCGTCGGGTTGGCGTCCTCGACCTCGATGCGCAGGCCGTCACCCGTGTCGTACAGCTGCAGGGCCACCCGGCCCCAGCCGTGCAGCACGGCGTTGGCCACCAGCTCGGACACCACCAGCTCGGCGTTCGCCGCGTCGGCGATGTCCCAGGCCTGACAGGTGCGCACCACCGCGTGCCGGGCCCGCCCGATGGACGCGGCCTCGTTGGGCAGCGCCCAGCGCCGACGACGGGGGCTGGGACGGGAGTCCGTCACCTCGGCGGCGTCGGGCACGCGGACGACGACGACGGCGACGTCGTCCTCCGGCTGGTCGGCGAGCCGGACCAGCAGGTCCTCCCCGATGCCGGCCGAGTCCGTGGCCGTCACCGCTGCCGCCGCGTCGACGAGCGCCGCGAGCCCCTCGCGCAGCCCGCGGTCCCGCCGCTCGATCAGCCCGTCCGTGAAGTACACCAGGGCGTCGCCGGGCTCCAGCTCCACCGTGGCCGTGGCCCGCGCACCGCCACCGAACCCGACCAGCGGGCCGGCCGCGTCGGACAGGGGGCGGGCGTGACCCTGCCGCACCAGCAGCATCGGCAGGTGGCCGGCGCGGCAGTAGGCGAGCACCCACCGGTCGTCCGCCCTGGTCAGCGTCGAGAACACCAGCGCGGCCGACCGCGGCGTCCGCAGCCCGGCGACCAGCTGGTCCACCCGCTCGAGCACCGGCCCGGGAACCGTCACGTCGAACCCGTACGAGCGCACCACCGACCGCAGCTGCCCCATGGTGGCCGCGGCCTCCACGTCGTGGCCCACCACGTCGCCGATCACCACGCCGACCACGTCGGGCGCGATCTGCAGCACGTCGTACCAGTCGCCGCCCACCTGCACGTTGGCGGAGTTGGGCGCGTAGTACGTCCACACGTCGAGGCCCTCGACCTCGGCCTGCTCCGGCAGCATCGCCCGCTGCAGCGCCTCGGCCAGCCGGTGCTCCCGCTCGTAGAGCCGCACGTTGTCCACCGAGAGACCCACCCGGCGCGCCGTCAGCTCCAGCACCGTCCGCGTGGAGCCGTCCAGCCCGGCGAGCCCGTTGCCGCAACGCCCGCGCACCGCCAGCAGCCCCATCACCCTCCGCCGGCCCGACACGGGGTACACGACGACGTACGGCTCGCCGTCGGACGGCCGACCGTGCCGCGCGAGCCAGTCGCTGGCGCTCCCCGGCACGTGCCCGGCATCCTCCGACAGGTCGAGCTCGACCGGCCGCTCGCTGTGGCCGTCCAGCAGCTGCTGCACCGGGTCGGCAGCCAGCTCGGCGGCGGGTGCCGCACGGTCGGCCGGCACGTCGGGGGCCAGGTGCCGACGGCCGAAGCCGGTCGGCGGACGGTCCGGCTCGATGCCGTCGGCGGCTCGCAGACCGCCGTCGTTGAGGTAGAACGCGGCCCAGTCGACGGTCGTGGACCGCAGCAGCGCGACGATCTCGCCCAGCGCGTGCGGGTCGTCGACGTCGACCAGCAGGTCGGACACCTGGGCGACGACGGACAGCGCCTGCCGCTCCCGCCGCTCCTCGGCCACCTCCTCGGCCCGCCGGGCCTCGCGCGACAGCTCACCACCGATGTCCCGCAGCACCGCCACCCACACGTCGGTGCGCGGTCCGCCGCGCACGGGGGCGAGCTGGGCGGAGCACAGCAGCACCGTCCCGTCGGGACGGCGCACCTCCACGGACAGCTCGACGGGCCGCCGGCCGCGCAGCGCCTCGTCGAGGTGACCCTCGGCACCGTCGAGCACCCGGACGCGCGGGTCCGCCAGCAGGCCGTGCGCCGCCGCCCGCATGGCGTCGAGCGCGTACCCCGTACGCATCGACGCGACAGGGTTGGCCCACAGCACCCCCAGACCGTCGACAGAGGCGTCGAGCACCAGCATCGGCATGTCGCTCGCGGCGACCGCCCGCGCCACCAGCTCCTGGGTGCTCTCACCCGTGCCGGGGACCGCCGGGTGCGAGGTGGCCGGTAGATTGACCACCACCACCTCCGATCGTCTAGCGTTCGCGCCAGGAGCACGTGCCGCGGGACCCAGCGACAGCAGCCCCAGCACGTCCGGCCGGAAGGAGCATCGTGCGAGACGGTAACAGCCCCACGCCGGACGAGCAGACCCAGGCAGCAGAGGTCGTCGGGGAGCCCGGCGCCGTCCAGGTGATCGTCGGCGCGGACCGCACGCGCATCGTGCTCTCGGGCGAGGTCGACGCCGACCTCGGTGCCGAGCTGGCCGAGGCGACGTCCGAGGCCGAGCAGCGCGGGCTGCCGATCGAGGTGGACGCGCACCACGTGACGTTCATGGACTCGTCGGGCGTGGCGTTCCTCGCCCGGCTGTCCATCCGCAGCCAGCACCGCGTGCGGCTGCTCCGGGTGCCCCCCACGGTGCGGTTCCTGCTCGAGGTGACCCGCATCGGCGAGCTGCTCGACATCGTGGACGACGACCAGAGCGCCCCGTTCGAGCCGCTCGGCGGCGGCGCACCGACCGCCTGAGCCCTGCTCGCGACCGCCGCACGGCGCCCCACGACGCCACGGTCGAGCCCGTCGCACCGGCTCCCGCTCCGGACGCACGAAGGCCCGGGACCATCAGGTCCCGGGCCTTCGTCGTCGTCAGACCGACCTCAGAGCTTGTGCCCCGCGGAGCCGAGCTGCTGGGCGGCCTCGACCAGGCGAGCCGCCATGCCGGCCTCGGCCAGCTTGCCCCAGGCGCGCGGGTCGTACGCCTTCTTGTTGCCGACCTCGCCGTCCACCTTCAGCACGCCGTCGTAGTTGCTGAACATGTGGCCGACCACCGGGCGGGTGAACGCGTACTGCGTGTCCGTGTCGATGTTCATCTTCACGACGCCGAAGCTCACGGCGGCCGCGATCTCCTCGGCCGTGGAGCCGGAACCGCCGTGGAACACCAGGTCGAACGGCTTGTCCTTGCCGACCTTGGCGCCGACGACCTTCTGGATCTCCTCCAGGATCGCGGGGCGCAGCTTCACGGCACCCGGCTTGTAGACGCCGTGCACGTTGCCGAAGGTCAGGGCCGTCAGGTAGCGACCCTTCTCACCGAAGCCGAGGGCCTCGACGGTCTTCAGGCCGTCCTCGGGGGTCGTGTAGAGCTTGTCGTTGATCTCGGCCGCGTGGCCGTCCTCCTCGCCACCGACGACGCCCACCTCGATCTCGAGGATGGTGCGGGCCTTCTGCGACAGCTCGAGCAGCTCGGCCGCGATGACCAGGTTCTCGTCCAGCGGGATGTTCGAGCCGTCGAACATGTGCGACTGGAAGGTCGGCTCCTGGCCGTTCTTCACCTGCTCGGCCTCGAGGGCCAGCAGCGGGCGGACCCAGCTGTCCAGGTTCTGCTTGGTGCAGTGGTCGGTGTGCAGGGCGACCGTGATCGGGTAGCCCTTGGCGACCTCACGGGCGTAGGCGGCCAGCGCCAGCGAACCGGCGACGCGGTCCTTGACGGTCGAGCCGGAGGCGTACTCCGCGCCGCCGACCGAGACCTGGATGATGCCGTCGCTCTCGGCCTCCGCGAAGCCCTGGAGGGCCGCGGTGACCGACTGGGACGACGTGACGTTCACGGCGGGGTACGCGAAACCGCCGGCCTTGGCGCGGTTGATCAGCTCGGCGTAGACCTCGGTGGTCGCGATGGGCATCGCTGGTTCTCCTGCTTCGTCGGGTCCTGAAGTCGTTCCCCCGAAGTCTTCCACGCCACGGAAGGGCCGAAACCAGGACCCGGGGCCTGGCGGCCGCACAGGACCGCCACGCGGGCACCACGGCTCGGGACCACCCCGCGCCGTACCCTGAGGGCCATGCGCCCCGTGACCTCTCGTCCCAGCCGCGGCACGTCGTGCTGACCGCGTCCGCCCTGGCGGCCGGAGCGGTGCACACGCTCGGCCCGAGCTTCCTGGACCCGGAGCACATCATCAGCTCGCTGGGCACCGCCGCGCTGATCGGCGTGATGGCCATCGTGTTCATCGAGGTCGGGCTGCTGTTCCCGATCCTGCCGGGAGACTCCCTGCTGTTCACCGCGGGTGCCCTGGTGGCCCACGGCGGCTCGCACCTGCCGTCCATCTGGTGGCTGTCGCTGATCATGGTGCTGACCGCCTACGCGGGCACCCAGTGCGGCTACTGGATCGGGCGCACCCTCGGGCCCCGGGTGTTCAGCCGGCCGGACTCGAAGATCTTCAAGCAGGAGCACATCGACCAGACGTACGCGTACTTCGACAAGTACGGCGGCCGCACGCTGGTGATCGCCCAGTTCATCCCCTTCGTGCGGACGTACGCGTCGGTCGCGGCGGGCGTGGGCCGGATGCGGTACTCGCACTTCGCCCTCTACAACGGCATCGGCGTGGTGCTCTGGGCCGGCGGCGTGACGTGGCTCGGCTACGGCCTGGGCAACATCACCTTCATCAAGAAGAACATCGAGGTGCTGCTGGTCCTCATCGTGCTGGTCTCGGTGGCCCCGGTGCTCGTCGAGGCGTGGCGCGCTCGGCGCCGGTCGCGCGTCGCCCGGCTGGCCACGCTCGAGGCGGCCGACGGGGCGCCGGCGACGGCGCTGGACCGCGACGAGGCCTGACGTGCAGGCACCGCGCGAGATCGCCTCGTGGCTGTGCGACATGGACGGTGTGCTGGTCCACGAGGACCGCGCGCTGGCCGGAGCGGCCGAGTTCGTCGGTGCCCTGCAGCAGAAGGGCCGGCCGTTCCTCATCCTGACGAACAACTCCATCTTCACCACGCGTGACCTGCGCGCCCGGCTCGCGGCGAGCGGCATCGAGGTGCCGGAGGAGGCGATCTGGACGTCGGCGCTCGCCACGGCGCAGTTCCTGGTGGACCAGGCGCCCGACGGTGGTTCCGCCTACGTGATCGGCGAGGCCGGCCTCACCACGGCGCTGTACCAGGCGGGCTTCACGCTGACGGCCAGCCGGCCGGACTTCGTCGTGCTCGGTGAGACCCGGACGTACTCGTTCGAGGCGATCACCCAGGCGATCCGGCTGATCCAGGGCGGCGCCCGGTTCATCGCCACCAACCCGGACGTGACGGGCCCGTCCGCGGACGGCGACCTGCCGGCGACGGGAGCGGTGGCGGCGATGATCTCGGCGGCGACCGGGCGCAAGCCGTACTTCGTCGGCAAGCCGAACCCGATGATGATCCGGTCGGCCCTCAACCGGATCGACGCCCACTCCGAGACCACCGTGATGGTGGGCGACCGGATGGACACCGACATGGTGGCGGGCATCGAGGCGGGGCTGCGCACCTTCCTGGTGCTCACCGGGTCGACGCGTGCCGAGGACGTGCAGCGGTACCCGTACCGGCCCACCGAGGTCGTGGGGTCGGTCGCCGACCTCGTCGCCCGCGTCTGACGCGCGAAGCTTCGGATCGGCCCTGCACGCCCTGGTCGGCGGCCCGGACGGGCCCTTCGTCCCCGCCGATCGCTACTCCCGGGTAGCACCCTCAGGAGGATGCGACACAGCGAGCTGGCACAGGTGCTCCGCGCCGCCAACCCGTGGTGGTCCCGCCGCACGCGGGTCTCCTGGGCAGTGGACGACGTGCACCTCGCACAGCGCGCACGGCACGAGTGGCTGACCGGCACGCTCGCCGGCCGGGCCGCGCTGTCCGACGTCGCGCACACCCCCGCCGGGACGGCGACCGTGCTCGTGGGCCCGCGCGGCGTGGGCAAGACGACGGCCGCGAAGGACGCCGTGGTCCAGGCGCTCGCCGAGCCGGACCTGGACGCCCGTGCGGTGCTGTGGGTACCGGTCGAGGCGACGCCCGACGACCCGTTCCCCGACCGCCCCGCGCTGGACGCCCAGGACCTGGACAACGCCCTGCGGCGGCCGACGCGGGTGGGCGCGCCGGCGTGCGACCAGCCCCGGTTGGTGGTCCTGGACGAGGCGTCGGCGTGCGGCGACTGGGCCGACGTGCTGGCGACGCCGGTGCCGGGCGTCCGGGTGCTGGTGACGGCGTCCCTCGGCGGTGCAGCGGTGGAGCGCGTCCAGGCCGGCTGGGAGGGTGCCGCGACCGTGCGCTCGCTGCGCCCGTCGACCCTGGCCGAGCTGCTCGGCGCCCAGCCGGGGGCGGACGCCCGCACGGTGCGCGAGGAGTACCTGCGGTACGGCGGTTTCGCGCGGGCCGTGGCCGAGCGGCGGGACCTCGGGGACGTCAGCACGGCGTTCGTCGACCTGCTCGCCGAGGGGCTGCGGCGGGACGTGTGCATCGGCGACGGGTCCGCACCCTGCCCGATCGAGCGGCTGTTCGTCGCGGTGTGCAGCACCACCGGGCGGTTCGTCGAGCCGGCGGAGATCGCCGTCGACCTGGGCATCCCCGCCGAGCAGGTGGGCCACCTGCTCGACCGGTTGGCGGACGCCGGCGTGCTGGACCCGCGGCGGGGCTTCGTCGACCCGCTCCTGCACCTGCTGCCCTCGCTGCGCGACCCGTCGCTACCGCACCCGTCCCAGGAGCACGTCGCGACGTACTCCTTCTAGGCGGATCAGAAGCTGACGGTCGGCGCCTGGCGGACCTGCGGGTCGTCCACCTCGAAGTACTCCGCCCGCGTGAAGCCGAACATGCCGGCGATCACGTTCGACGGGAACGTCTCGACCTTGGTGTTCAACGCCCGCACGTTGGCGTTGTAGAACCGGCGGCCGGCCGCGATCCGGTCCTCCGTGTTGGACAGCTCGGCCTGCAGCTGCTGGAAGTTCTCGCTGGCCCGCAGCACCGGGTAGGCCTCGGCCACCGCGAACAGCCGTCCGAGCGCGGCGGTCAGCGCGTTCTCCTGCTGGGCCTGCTGGGCCGGGCCGGCCGCGGGGCCGGAGGCGGCGGCGCGCGCCCGGGCGACCTCGTCGAACACCGCGCGCTCGTGGGCGGCGTAGCCCTTGACCGTCTCGACGAGGTTGGGGATCAGGTCGTGCCGGCGGTGCAGCTCGACGTCGATCTGCCGCCAGGCCTCCTGCACCAGGTTGCGCAGCCGGACCAGGCCGTTGTACTGCGCCACCGCCCACAGCAGGAGCAGGACGACGATCGCCGCGATCACGATCAGGACGACGGACACGGGGTTCACAGGACGGCCTCTCCAGGGGTGCTGTCGGTGAGCGGATCGTAGCCGTGGTCCTGCCACACGTGGCGGGGAACGGCGCGGACGACGGCGGCCAGCACACCGAGTCGTGCGGCGAGCGAGTCGAGGTCCCAGCCGCCGGCCTGCCATGACAGGATCCAGATCCCGTCGATGCGCCACGACACCCCGCGCGCGTCGCCGCGCAGCAGCCGCTCCATGAGCCGGGGGTTGATCACGTCGGTGGCGGTGCGCAGGTCGCCGGCGATGACCCGGTAGGCGCGGTTGAAGTCCTCGGACTCGAACTGCATGTCCTGCGCGCCGACCAGGTGCGCCAGCACCGTGCCCAGGCCCTCGGGTATCACCTGGAGGGTGGGCAGGTACGCCGGCAGCCGCAGCGCGACCACGTGCGCGTGGTGCACCTGCCGGTTCTTGCCCTGGCCGGTGGTCCAGCGGTAGTCGAAGGCGACCGCGGGGTGCGCCTCGAAGGACCCCTGGACGACGTCGCACGCCCGGCGGTCGCGTCCCTGGCCGAAGGGATGGGACGACGAGATCGTCGTCCACTGGTCGTAGCGCTCCGCGTACTGCCAGCCGGTGGCCTGCGCCCACACCTTCAGCCGCCGCCGGTTCTGCACGCGCAGCCACGCCTGCCCGGCCGTCGCGGCGACGCTGAGCAGCACGACCAGCCAGAAGACCCAGTTGCCGGTCACGGTCGCCAGCCTTCCGGACGCAGGCGGTACATCTGCCGCAGCTGACGCCGTGTCGCGCCGCCGGGCAGCGGCGGGTTGTCGTCCAGCACGTAGACCGGCACCAGCTCCGCGAGGTCCACGACGAGCTGCGCCATGGGCGACACCCGGCTCAGCGCGATCCGCCCCGGCCTGTGCACGACGACGTCCCCCGCTTCGAACAGCACCTCCAGCGTCGGGTCGTCGACCGTCATCAGTCGCTCCATCACGCGGGGATGGACCATCGCCAGGGCGTGCCTCGGGTCGGCGGAGAGGATGGACCAGCGCGAGTTGAAGTCGGCCCACTCCGTGGAGATCTCCTGGGCACCGACGGCATCGACCGCGGCGCGCAGCAGGGTCCGGGGAACCAGTCGTACGGGCGGCCCGTCGAAGGGGCGCGTCGTCGTCACGACGTGCCGGGGCACGTCGTCGATCACGTAGGTCATCGAGAACACCGTGCCGCGCCCGTCGGTGCGGCTGATCAGGTTCAGGACCTGGGACCGTGTGGTGGCGAACGGCGGTGACTCCCAGCGGTCCTCGAACAGCTCGGGAACCGCTCCGGTGGACCAGCCGCGCGACTCGGCCCAGCCGCGCACGGCCCGGCGGCCGAGAGCGACGCCCTCGAGGTTCGTCCGGAACGCCAGCCAGGCAAGTGGCAGGAACAGCACCACCGCCAGGACCCAGGCGAGCACGCCCACGCTCCGGCCGTCGGCGTCCCCGCCCAGCGCCCCGACGAGGGCGCCCAGGATCAGGTCGCTGATCACCCAGAGCACCGGCAGCCCCATCGAGAGCAGCCCGAAGAGCGCCAGCACGCGCACGGCGCTGACCTGCCAGCGTCGGGGGCCGCCACCGTCACGTCTCACGACCGGGGCATCGACACGCGAGGTACCGGACGTGAGGTGGCGGGTCAGGCGAGGCCGAGGTCGGCCAGGCCGTACAGGTAGTGGTAGGGCACGCCGAGGGCCTCGATCTTCTCTCGGGCGCCGGTGTCGCGGTCGACCAGGACGGCCACCCCCCGCACCTCGGCACCGGCCTCGCGCACCGCCTCGACGGCCGTGGCCACCGAGCCGCCGGTCGTGGACGTGTCCTCGACCACCACCACGCGGCGGCCGGCGATGTCCGGGCCCTCGATGCGGCGCTGCATGCCGTGCGCCTTGGCCTCCTTGCGGACGACGAAGGCATCGAGGTCCAGGCCCCGGCTCGCGGCGGCATGCAGGAGCGACGTGGCCACGGGGTCGGCGCCGAGCGTCAGGCCGCCGGTGGCGTCGATCTCGCCCGGGCCCAGGCCGACCTCCTCGAGGCGGTCCAGCAGCACGTGGCCGATCAGCGGGGCGGCGCGGTGGTGCAGCGTCACGCGGCGAAGGTCGACGTAGTAGTCGGCCTCCCGGCCGGACGCGAGCGTGACGCGGCCGTGCACGACGGCGAGGTCACGGATCAGGTCGCGCAGCTGGTCGCGGGTGGAGACGGGGCCGGTCGGTGCGTCGGGGCTCACGGGTCGCCAGGGTAACCAGTCGTCGTATCCCGCGGTGGTTCGGCGTCGATCCTGGGCAGCTGGGGTCCCGGTGCGGGCCGCGGCGGCGCCACGAGCGGCGGGTCGTAGCCGTGGTCGTGCCAGACGTGCCGGGGGACGGAGGCGAGGATCGCGGTGAGCAGGCCCGCGCGCGCCGCCATCGCGTCGACGTCGATGCCACCCAGCGTCCAGGACACCAGCCAGTGGCCGTCGGTCCGCCAGGCGACGTCACGGGCGTCAGGCCGCAGCAGCCGCTCGATCAGGCGGGGGTGCAGCACGGCCGAGGCGGTGCTCGGGTCCTCGCACGAGACGCGGAACGCCCGGTTGAACTCGTCGGACTCCGCGTCGAGGTCCTCCTCGCCGCGCAAGGCGTCGACCGCCGAGCCGAGGCCCTCCGGCCGGACCTGGACCACAGGGAGCGGGGCCGGCAGCCGGAGGACCACCGCGTGGCGATGGACGGTGTGCCGGGCATAGCCGAGCCAGAGGGTGGTCCGCAGGTCGAACGACGTGACGGGCACGCCCTCGAAGACACCGTGCACCACGTCGTCGGCGTGGACGCCGGGACCGCGGCCGAACGGCGGCTCCCTGCTGATCGTCGTCCAGGAGTCGTCCCGTGCGACGTACCACCAGCCGCACCCCTTGGCCCACGCGCGCAGGCGTCGGCGGACCACCCAGCGGGGGACGGCCCGCACCGCGCCGACCAGCACGAGCGCGGCCAGCACGACGTACGTGACCAGGTACCGCGTGCTGGGGTCGACCACGGGTGTCGGCGTCGGTCGAGGGCTTCGGACGGGCAGGGCCGGTCAGGAGCGGTCGGACACCTGGGGCTCGTCGCCGGAGCGCTGCTCCGACGCCCCGTCGCCCGGGTCCTGCAGCGACTTGCGGTAGCGGCCGAAGGCACGGATCGCCGACCGCGGCGCGATGCGGGCGACCGCGGCCGCGGCGCGGTAGCGCAGGCTCGGCGTGGAGAGGACCACGCCGCGACGGACGTCGGCCAGCGCGGCCGCGACGACGTCCTCCGGGTTGAGGAAGGTCACGTCCGGGAACATCGAGACGTCGATGCCGCCGCGCTCGTGGAACTCCGTGTGCACGAAGCCCGGCTGGACGACGGTGGCGGTGACGCCCGTCCCCTGCAGCTCCACCGCGAGACCCTCGGTGAACGAGCGGACCCAGGCCTTGTGCGCCGAGTACGTGCCGGAAGCGAGCAGGCCGGCCACGGATCCCACGTTGAGGATGGCGCCGCGGCCACGTCGGACCATCGCCTCGGCCGCCGCGTGGGACAGCACCATGACGGCGCGCACCATCACGTCGAGCGCGTACTCCTCGCGGGCGACGTCACCGCCGACGAACTCCTGCGCCAGCCCGAAGCCGGCGTTGTTGACCAGCAGGCCGACGGGACGCTCGTCGTCCCGCAGCCGGTCGGCGACGCGCTCGAGGTCGGCACGGACGGACAGGTCCGCGACCAGCACCTCGGCACGCACACCCGCGGCCGCCTCGAGCTGGGCGGCGAGGCGGCGCAGCCGGTCCTCGTCACGGGCCACGAGCACCACGTCGTGCCGCGCGGTGGCCAGCTGCCAGGCGAACTCGAGACCGAGGCCGGCGCTCGCGCCGGTGACCAGTGCGATACCCATGCGGCCACCCTACGGACCGTCGGGCGTGCTCGGGGAGGCGTCGGGCCGGACAACGGCCGACGGGTCCGGCCACCCGGGGGCGCGGGCCTGTGGGCAGCCGGGCGTCCCGTTGTCGGGGGTCACTCGTAGGGTGGGCTGGTGCAGCTGACGTCGCAGACCCCGCTCGACGTGCTGCGCACCGTGTGGGGGTACGACGAGTTCCGCGGCGCCCAGGCCGAGGTGATCGACCACGTCGTGGCCGGCGGCGACGCGATCGTGCTGATGCCCACCGGCGGCGGCAAGTCGCTGTGCTACCAGGTCCCGTCCCTGGTCAGGGAGGGCACCGGCGTCGTCGTCTCCCCGCTGATCGCCCTGATGCAGGACCAGGTGGACGCCCTGTCGGCGCTGGGGGTGCGGGCGGGGTTCCTCAACTCGACGCAGGACCCGACGGCTCGTCGGGACACCGAACGGGCGTTCCTGGCCGGTGAGCTCGACCTGCTGTACCTCGCACCGGAGCGGCTGACCGCGCCGGACACCCTCGACCTGCTGGACCGCGGACGGGTGGCGCTGTTCGCCATCGACGAGGCGCACTGCGTGTCCCAGTGGGGGCACGACTTCCGGCCGGACTACCTGCAGCTGTCGCTGCTGCACGAGCGCTGGCCGGACGTGCCGCGGGTCGCCCTGACAGCCACGGCGACGGCCGCGACGCACGCCGAGATCCGGCACCGGCTGTCCCTCGGTGCGGCGCGGGACTTCGTCGCGAGCTTCGACCGGCCCAACATCCGCTACCGGATCGTGCCGAAGGACAACCCGCGGGCCCAGCTGCTGCAGCTGCTGCGGACCGAGCACCCCGGGGACTCGGGCATCGTCTACTGCCTGACCAGGGCGTCGGTGGAGCAGACGGCGGAGTTCCTCGTCGGGCAGGGCATCGCCGCACTGCCGTACCACGCGGGCCTGGACCGGGCGGTACGGGCGCGCAACCAGGCACGGTTCCTGCGCGAGGACGGGCTGGTGATGGTGGCGACCATCGCGTTCGGCATGGGCATCGACAAGCCGGACGTGCGGTTCGTCGCGCACCTGGACCTGCCCAAGTCCGTCGAGGGGTACTACCAGGAGACCGGGCGGGCTGGACGTGACGGGCTGCCGTCCACCGCGTGGCTGGCGTACGGGCTGGCCGACGTGGTGCAGCAGCGGCGGCTGATCGACGGCTCCGAGGGGGACGCCGCCCACCGGCGGCGGCTGACCCAGCACCTCGACGCGATGCTGGCGCTCTGCGAGACGGCCGACTGCCGGCGCGTGCAGCTGCTCTCGTACTTCGGGCAGGCGTCGGAGCCGTGCGGCAACTGCGACACGTGCCTGGCCCCGCCCGAGACGTGGGACGGGACGGTGCCGGCGCAGAAGCTGCTGTCCACCGTGGTCCGGCTCGAGCAGCGGGGGCAGCGGTACGGCGTCGGGCACGTGGTGGACATCCTGCGCGGCAAGGAGACCGAGCGGGTGCGCAGCCTGGGTCACGGTGAGCTGTCCACGTTCGGCATCGGCGGGGACCTCTCGGACGTCGAGTGGCGCGGCGTGGTGCGGCAGCTGCTCGCCGCCGAGCTGCTGTCGGTGGACACGGACGGGTACGGCACCCTGCGGCTGACCGACGGCAGCGCCGACGTGCTGCGGGGTGAGCGAGAGGTCCGGCTGCGGCGGGAGGCGCCTCGGGCGGGTCGGTCGCGGGCGCGAGGCGGTGCCGCCGGAGGCCGGGCGGCGGGTGGCGCGGGCGTGCCGGAGCTGGACGACGAGGCGCAGGCGGTGTTCGAGCGGCTGCGTGCGTGGCGGGCCGGGGTGGCCAAGGAGCAGGGCGTGCCGGCGTACGTGGTGTTCCACGACGCGACGCTGCGGGACGTGGTGACGCGGCGGCCGGCGGACCTGGACGAGCTGGCCGGGATCGGCGGGGTCGGGGCTGCGAAGCTCGAACGGTACGGCGCCGGGCTGCTCGCCGCGCTGGAGGGCTGAGATGGCTGCGGACTCGTGGGCGCGGCACGCCATCTGGTGGCACGTGTACCCGCTCGGCTTCACCGGGGCGGCGACCGACGGGTCGTCCGCGACGCCGGGGCGCGGGCTGCGGCACCTGGTCGGGTGGCTGGACCACCTGGTGGGGTTCGGGGCGAACGGGCTGCTGCTGGGGCCGGTGTTCCACTCGGCGACGCACGGCTACGACACCCTCGACCACCTGCGGGTGGACGCCCGGCTCGGCGGGGACGAGCAGCTGGACGAGCTGATCGCGGCGGCGCACGCGCGCGGCGTCCGGGTGCTGCTGGACGGGGTGTTCAACCACGTGTCGGCCGAGCACCCGTGGGTGCGGGACGCCGTGACCGGCGGGCCGACGAGCGTGGCCGGACGGCTGGTCCGGTGGGACGGGGACCGGCCGGCGACGTTCGAGGGGCACGGCGCGCTGGTGGCGCTGAACCACGACGACGAGCGCGTGCGCGCGTACGTCGGGGACGTGATGACCCACTGGCTGGACCGGGGCGTCGACGGGTGGCGGCTCGACGCGGCGTACGCCGTGCCGGCGTCGTTCTGGGCGGCGGTGCTGCCCGGGGTGCGCGCGCGGCACCCGGAGGCGTGGTTCCTCGGCGAGATGATCCACGGCGACTACGCGGAGTACGTCGCGGAGTCCGGGCTCGACTCGGTGACGCAGTACGAGCTGTGGAAGGCGATCTGGAGCTCGCTGGTCGACCGCAACCTGTGGGAGCTGGCCTGGACGCTCGGCCGGCACGACGAGCTGGTCGCCACGTTCCTGCCGCAGACGTTTGTCGGCAACCACGACGTCACGCGGATCGCGTCGACCGTCCCGGCCGAGCTGCTGACCCACACCGTCGCGCTGCTGGCCCTGCTGCCCGGCATCCCGTCGGTGTACGCGGGTGACGAGCACGGGTTCCGCGGCGTCAAGGAGGAGCGCGTCGGCGGGGACGACGAGATCCGGCCGGCGTTCCCGGCGTCACCGGACGAGCTGTCGCCGATCGGGCTGCCGGTCTACCGCGTGCACCAGGAGCTGTTCGGGCTTCGCCGGCGGCACCCCTGGCTGGTGGACGGGTCGGTCGGCGTGTCCGAGCTGTCGAACACGGCGGCGCGGATCACCGTCACGTCTCGCGGTGGTGGTGAGGCGCTGACCCTCGCGCTGAACCTCGGCACCGAGCCGGTGCCCGCACCCGCCGGGGCACGGCTTGCGGCCAGCGACCCGGCGTGGGCCGACGCCGGGTCCGTGCCGCCGAACGGCTGGGCCGTCCACACCGGCTGAGCGTCAGCTGCGGCCGGTGCCGTCGACCGCCCACTGCTCCAGCGTGGCGATCTCCTCGTCCGTCAGCGGTGGGGCCGTCAGCGCGGCGACGTTCGAGCGCAGCTGCTCGGCCGAGCTGGCCCCGACCAGGGCCGAGGTGATCCGCTGGTCGCGCAGCACCCACGACACCGCGAGCTGCGCCAGCGTCTGGTCGCGACCCTGCGCGAACTCGTTCAGGGCCCGGGCGCGCTGCAGGTAGGTGTCGGTGAGGTTCGACGCCGACAGGAACCGGCCGGTCGCGGCGCGGGAGTCGGCGGGCACCTCGCCGGACAGGTACCGGTCGGTGAGCAGCCCCTGCGCGAGCGGCGAGAACACGATGGTGCCGATGCCGAGGTCGCCCACCACGTCGAGCAGCGACTCGGTCTCCCCCGGCGCCACGTTCTCCACGTGCCGGTTGAACATCGAGTAGCTGGGCTGGTGGATCAGCAGCCGCACGCCCATGTCCGCCAGCAGTGCGTGGGCTGCGCGGGTCTGCGACGGCGAGTAGTTGGAGACGCCGACGTAGAGCGCCTTCCCGCTGGTCACGGCGCTGGCCAGCGCGCCCATCGTCTCCTCCAGCGGCGTGCTGGGATCCGGACGGTGGTGGTAGAAGATGTCGACGTAGTCGAGGCCGAGGCGCTGCAGCGACGCGTCCAGCGAGGACAGCAGGTACTTGCGCGAGCCGCCGTCCTGGTAGGGGCCCGTCCACATCGGGTAACCGGCCTTGGTCGAGATCACCAGCTCGTCCCGGTACGCCGCCAGGTCGGCCGCGAGCGCGCGGCCGAGGTTGGTCTCCGCCGAACCGGGGCCCGGGCCGTAGTTGTTCGCGGCGTCCAGGTGGGTGATGCCGAGGTCGAGGGCGGTGTGCAGCACCTCGAGCTGGCGGCCGTACGGGCTGGCGTCACCGAAGTTGTGCCACAGACCCAACGAGACCGCCGGCAGGTCCAGCCCGCTGCGGCCGGTGCGCCGGTAGGTCATGGAGTCGTACCGGTTCTCGGCGGCGGCGTACGGCGTGGGCATCGACGGCGATCCTCTCGGGTGGCGCACCGACGGCCACGAGCGGCCGTCGACGGCAGGGGTGCACGACCAGGCTAGCGACCGGTGCCGACGGCGCCCGCCGGCAGCCGGCCGGCCGGTGGCGGTGCCCGGGACGGCGGCGCCGGTCGCGACGGCTGCCCCGTGGCAGCATCGGCCCGTGCTGCACGTCGTCTTCCACGAGCCCCGCATCGCCGGGAACACCGGCAACGCGATCCGCATGGTGTCCGGCACCGGGGCGGTGCTGCACCTGGTGGAGCCGCTGGGGTTCGAGCTGGACGAGCCGCGGTTGCGACGAGCCGGCCTGGACTACCACGACCTCGCGCAGGTGGTGGTGCACCCCGACCTGGACCATGCGCTGGCCGGTCTGAGGAGAGTGTTCGCGTTCACCACCGGTGCGCAGCGCTGGTACACGGACGTGGACTGGCAGGACGGCGACGCGCTGCTGTTCGGCGCCGAGCCGACCGGCCTGCCGCCGGAGGTCCAGGAGGACCCGCGGCTGACCGACCGGGTCCGGATCCCGATGCTGCCCGGGCGGCGGTCGATGAACCTGTCCAACGCTGCCGCGGTGGCGACCTACGAGGCGTGGCGGCGGATCGGGTTCCCGGGCGGCGCCTGAGGGAGCCTGCGCCGGGACCGGTGGGCCGCGTCGCCGTCGTCCAGACGCGTCGTCGCAACCTGCCCGTCACCCCCCTGCCGTAACCTCCGCCGATCAGGCACGATGCGGCTCGAGGAGAGGGGTACCGCGTGTTCGAGCACGTCGACCCGTTCATCGGCACGGAGGCCACCCAGCTCCCGCAGCCGCAGGGCCTGGCCGCCACGTGGTGGTGGCCCAAGCCGCAGGTGGGCAACACGCACCCCGGCGCCACGTACCCGCTCGGCATGGTGTCGGCGTGCGCCTACTCGGGCGCCTACCCCACCGGCTACGGCCGCTACGACCTGGGCACCGAGGGCCTGCCGGTACCGCTGTACGACCGGCAGGTGGCCAGCGGGTTCACGCACTTCCAGCAGTCCGGGACCGGTGCGATCCGCAAGTACTACAACTACTTCCGCGTCACCCCGATGCTGCAGCCGCTGGACGACCTGGGGTCGTTGTGGGACGTGGTCGACGAGCAGGCGGAGCCCGGCTACTACTCGGCGACGCTGGGGTCGGGCATCCACTGCGAGCTGACGGTCGGGCCCAAGAGCGCCGTGCACCGGTACACGTTCCCGGCCCACCGCGACGCCCGCGTGGTGATCGACTTCTCGATGGGCGGGCTGATCATCCCCTACGGCCGGACGGTGCCGTTGCGGGCTCGGCTGGAGACGGTGGCACCCGGGGTCGCGCACGGCGAGATCGTGGTCGAGGGGGCGCCGCTGGCGGTGCACGTGGAGTGCGACGCACCCGGCGCCTGGCGGCAGATGCTCTGGTACGACCGTCGGCTGATGCCCGGCGGCACCCGGCTGGACTTCGACCGGATCCGGCCGACCACCCTGCGCCCGTTCGGGCTGATGTGGGCCGGGCGCGCGGAGCCGGGCCAGGTGGTCGAGGTGCGGTTCGGGTTCTCGCTGCGCGGCGTGGAGCAGGCGAAGGTCAACCTCGAGCACGACTGCGGGCCGGGGCCGCGCAGCTTCACCGTCCGGCGGGCCGCGACGGCCGCCGACTGGCGCGAGCACCTGGACGGCGTGCAGGTGGACACGCCGTCGAGCGCGCGGCAGACGGTGCTGTCGACCGCCGTCTACCACTCGCTGATCAAGCCGTGCCTGGCGATGGACGAGTCGCCGTTCTGGCCCACGGCCGGACCGTTCGTGTTCGACATCGCGACGATGTGGGACATCTACCGCACGCAGCTGCCCCTGATCACGGCCCTACGGCCGCACAAGGCCGTCGCCCTGGCCAACGCGCTGATCCAGATCGCGGAGGAGGAGGGCAACCTGCCGATCGGGTACCGGATGGCGCGGGGCGCCGACCAGTTCTCCCGGCAGGGCTCGGCGCTGGCCCACACCTTCCTGGCCGACGTGTGCCAGCTGGGGCTGCCCGGCGTCGACTGGGACTGGGCGCTGGTGCACATGCACAACGACCTGCGGCGCACCTACGGCGAGGACTTCCTGCTGCGCGGGCTGGCGCAGCCCGTCAGCCACACGCTGGACCTGGCGTTCGGCTACTGGTGCACGGCCTACGTCGCCGCCCACGTGGGCGACCGGGCCCTCGTCGAGCAGTTCGCGCCGCTCGCCGACCGTTGGGCCAACGCCTTCGACCCGGCGACGGGCCTGCTGCACGACTCGACGTACTACGAGGGCGGCAAGTGGAACTACTCGTTCCGGCTGCTGCACGACATGGCGGGGCGGATCGCGCTGGCCGGCGGTGACGACGCCTTCGTCCGGCTGCTCGACCGGTTCTTCGGGTTCGGCGCACCGCCCGTGGTGCAGCCGGGGCTGCAGCCCGAGCTGGCGGAGATGGCGGCCGGCTACCGGCTGGACAGGTTCGAGGGCCTGAACAACGAGCCGGACATGGAGGCGCCGTACGCGTACCACTGGGCCGGCCGGCCCGACCGGACGGCGCAGGTGGTGCACGACGTGGTGCTGAACCAGTTCGGCACCGGCCGCGGCGGGCTGCCCGGCAACGACGACTCCGGCGGCCTCTCGTCCTGGTACGTGTGGGCCAGCCTGGGGCTGTTCCCGGTGGCCGGGCAGAACCGGTTCCTGGTGAACGCCCCGTCGTGGCGGGCCGCGGCGCTGGAGGTCGGAGGGCGTTCGCTGACCATCGAGACGGAGGGGTTCCGGGAGCCGGAGCCCGGCGGCCCCGCGCAGTACGTGCAGGGCATCGTCTTCAACGGTCGGCCGCTGGACCGGTCGTGGCTCAGCGGGCACGAGGTGCACCGCGGCGGGCACCTGCGGGTTCGGCTCGGCGTTGAGCCCAACGGCTGGGGCACCGACCTGGCGAGCCGACCGCCGTCGTCCCGCTCGCCGGTGCCGCTGACGACCAGCTCCGGACCGCCGACCCTGTCGACGCCGGTGGTCCGGCCAGGAGGAGCGGCATGAGCACGGTTCCGGACGGCGCGACCCCCCGTCGCACGCCGACGCGGCGGCTGGTGCTGGTGGTGCGCGCCGACCCGGTGATCTGCGGGCACTCCGGCGAGGCACGCAACCTCGCCGAGGCGGCTCTGCAGCGCGGGTTCGACGACGTGCGCATCGTCACCTGGCCGCTCGACGTGCTGCAGCGCGCCGGCCTGCCCCTCAAACCGCTCGACGGCGTGCTGCCGTACAGCGACGGCATCACCGTGGAGCGGCCCGGTCCGGTGGGCGACTACAAGGTGCCGGACGGTCGGTGGCTGGCGGGGCTGACCGGCCGGCTGGTCGAGCTGTTCACCGACGGCGTGCCGACGGTGGCGATGTCGCTGTACCTGTCACCGCACGCCACGGCGGTGGCCGATGCGGTGCGGATCGCCCGGTCGACCGGCCTGCCGGTGGACGTGGTGACGGTCGCGGAGGCGGTCGGGTCGGACGTGACCAACGTCGTGCGCGCGTGCGTCGAGGAGGACCGGTTCGGGGCCGCGGCGCAGGTGCTAGCCAGCTACCTGGACCACGACGTGTGCCTCGCCGTGTCCCGGTACACCCGCGACATGATCGTCGGCGAGGCCCGCGCCATCGACGCCAAGCACGGCACCCGGTTCGCGGCGCAGTGCGAGGAGCGGGTCCACGTCAGCTACCCCGCGATCGACGTCGCCGCGTACCGGGCGCGGGACGACGGCCTCACCGACGCGGTGCTCGCCGCGCGTGGGCTGACGCGCGGCGGGTACGTGCTCTACCTCTCGCGGCTGGCGCACGCCAAGGGGGTGGACGACCTGATCGAGGCGTACGCCGCCAGCCGCTCGGCCGGGTCGGTGGAGCTGGTGGTCGCCGGCAACGGACCGCAGGCCGAGGCGCTGCACACCCTGGCGGCGACGACCGCGGTGGCGGGGCGGATCCGGTTCCTGCACGACGTGGACGACGACGAGAAGGCGCACCTGATGGCGGGTGCGCGGGCCTTCGCCCTACCGAGCAAGTCGATGCCCGAGTTCACCGAGACGTTCGGCATCGCCCTGGTCGAGTCGATGCTGTCCGGCGGCGGACCGGTGATCACCACGGACGTCGGCGGGATCGGCGAGGCGGTCGGCGACACCGCGCTGATCGTGCCGCCGGCGGACCCGCCGGCGCTGGCGGCGGCCCTGGACCGGGCGGTGCTGGGCATGTCCGACGTGGAGCGGGAGTCGATGGCGGAGCAGGCGCTGGCGCACGCGCGGCAGTTCGACCGGATGCCGGTGCTCGACGCGATCCTCGATCGGGTGGCGGAGGTGCGGGCGGCGCGGGTGTCGCTCGTCTGACGCGCCACGGGCCGCTCGTCAGACGCGCGGGGGCGCTCGTCTGACGCGCGGGGGTGCTCGTCTGACGCGGCGGTTGCTGCGACCCGGCGGTTCGTCGCGCGCAGCGGTGCCGACCGGGCCACGATCGAGTCGATGGACGACGAGCTGCTCGACCTGGTCCCCGACGTCGAGGCGCTGGTGCGCCGGTGGCTCGAGGAGGCTGCCGACGTACCACCCGACCGCGGTGCCTCCCTGCTGGCGGGGCTGCTGCGCGACCCGGCCGGGCTGCGGTTCGCCGTCGGGTTCATCGACCGGGTGGTGCGCCCGGAGGACCCGGCAGCGGCCGCCCGGGCGCTCGCGACCCTGTCCCGCGACGTGCCCGGCTTCCTGCCGGCGCCGCTGCGCTGGTCCGTGCGGGCCGGCGGCCTGGCGGGGCCGGTGGCGCCGGGCGTCGTCGTCCCGGTGGCCCGCCGGGTGCTGCGCGAGCTGGTCGGGCACCTCGTCGTCGACGCGTCCGACGCACACCTCGGAGCCGCGCTCGCCCACCTGCGCCGCGACGGCGTCGCCCTCAACCTCAACCTGCTGGGCGAGGCGGTGCTCGGCCGGCGAGAGGCGGACCGGCGGCTCGAGGGGACCGCGCGGCTGCTGGAGCGGCCCGACGTGGACCACGTGTCGATCAAGGTGTCGTCGGTCAGCGGTCCGCACGCGCCATGGGGGTTCGACGCGACCGTCGACGAGGTGGTGGCGCACCTGCTGCCCCTGTACCGACGCGCCGCGGCGACGGGCACCGTCGTCACCCTCGACATGGAGGAGTACCGCGACCTCGACCTGACCCTCGAGGTGTTCATGCGGCTGCTCGACCGGCCGGAGCTGCGCGACCTGCACGCCGGCGTGGTGCTGCAGGCCTACCTCCCGGACGCGCTGGCCGCGATGCAGCGGCTGCAGGGGTGGGCGGCCGCGCGGCGGGCCGACGGCGGGGCGCCGGTCAAGGTGCGCCTGGTCAAGGGCGCGAACCTGTCGATGGAGCACGTCGACGCCGAGCTGCACGACTGGCCGCCGGCCACCTGGGACACCAAGCAGCAGACGGACACCGCGTACAAGCGGGTGCTCGACTGGGCGCTGACGCCGGAGCGGACCGCGAACGTGCACCTCGGCGTGGCCGGTCACAACCTGTTCGACCTGGCGTTCGCCTGGCTGTTGGCGGGACGACGCGGGGTCCAGGACGCGGTGGAGATGGAGATGCTGCTCGGCATGGCCACCGGTCAGGCCGAGGCGGTGCGCCGGTCGACGGGGCGGTTGCTGCTCTACACGCCCGTGGTGCACCCCGAGCACTTCGACGTGGCGATCGCCTACCTGGTGCGGCGGCTGGAGGAGGCCGCCAGCCCGGAGAACGTGATGTCGTCCCTGTTCACGATGGCCGACGACGAGGCGGCGTTCACCCGCGAGCGCGACCGGTTCCTCGTCTCGCTGCGGGCGCTGGTGGACGCGCGCGACGAGGTGCCGGCACCGCGGCGCACCCAGGACCGCCGCCGTGCTGCCGCGGCCTCGTCCGAGGCCCTGCCGTTCGCCTCGGCCCCGGACACGGACCCCTCCCTCGCCGCCAACCGAGCGTGGGGCCGCGAGCTGCTCGCCCGCGTCCCCTCCTCGCGCCTCGGCGTCCAGACGCGTGACGAGCACAACGTCACCGATCCGGCCGAGCTGGACCGGATCCTCGCGGCCGCCGTCACAGCCGGCGCCGAGTGGGGTGCCCTGCCGGCCCGCGAGCGCGCGACGGTGCTGCGGCGGGCTGCCGACGAGCTGGAGCGGCGCCGCGGCGACCTGTGCGAGGTGATGGCCGCCGAGACGGGCAAGACCCTCGACCAGGCCGATCCCGAGGTCAGCGAGGCGGTGGACTTCGCCCGCTGGTACGCCGGGCTCGCCGAGGAGCTCGAGGGGACGGACGGCGCCGTCGCGCACCCCGTCCGGCTCACCGTGGCGACGCCGCCGTGGAACTTCCCCGTGTCGATCGCCGCGGGCTCGGTGCTGGCCCCGCTCGCGGCCGGCTCGGCCGTGGTGCTCAAGCCGGCGCCGCAGGCAGCCCGGTGCGGCTCGGTGCTGGCCGAGGCGCTGTGGGCGGCCGGCGTGCCGCGCGAGGTCCTGGCGCTGGTGCACGTCGCCGAGGACGGTCTGGGCAAGGCCCTCGTCTCCGACGCGCGCGTCGACCGGCTGCTGCTCACCGGCTCGTTCGAGACGGCCCGGCTGTTCGCCGGCTTCCGGCCCGGCCTGCACCTGCTGGCGGAGACCAGCGGCAAGAACGCGATCGTCGTGACGCCGAGCGCCGACCTGGACCTGGCGGTGCGCGACGTCGTGGCTTCCGCCTTCGGGCACGCGGGCCAGAAGTGCTCGGCCGCGTCGCTGGTGATCCTGGTCGGGTCGGTCGGCACGTCGCGGCGGTTCCACGACCAGCTGCTCGACGCGGTGACCAGCCTGCGCGTCGGCGTCCCCGCCGACCCGGCGACCCAGATGGGACCGGTGATCGAGCCCGCGGAGGGCAAGCTGCTCGACGGCCTGACCCGGCTGGCGCCGGGCGAGAGCTGGGCCGTGCAGCCGCGACGTCTGGACGACTCCGGACGCCTGTGGACACCCGGCGTGCGCGCCGGGGTGCGCGCGGGCTCGGCATTCCACCGCACCGAGTACTTCGGACCGGTGCTCGGCGTGATGACGGCCGAGACGCTCGACGAGGCGATCGACCTGCAGAACGGTGTCGACTACGGGCTGACCGCAGGCCTGCACAGCCAGGACGTGGACGAGGTGGCGGACTGGCTGACCCGCGTCGAGGCGGGGAACCTCTACGTGAACCGGGGCATCACCGGGGCGATCGTGCGGCGGCAGCCGTTCGGGGGCTGGAAGCGGTCCGCGGTGGGCCCCGGCGCCAAGGCCGGCGGTCCGAACACCCTGGTGCCGCTGGTCGACTGGGTCTCCGCGCCCGCCCGGCACGGCGCGCCGTTGGGGTCGGCGGCCACCCGGCTGCTCGAGGCGGCCCGCGCGGCGGGTGTGGCGGATGCGCCGTTCGCGCACGACGAGGCGGACTTCCGGCCGGTCGGCGGCCAACCCTCGTCGTCCGCCTCCGACGACGCACCCGGCGCGCCGCCCGGCGCCGCGACACCCGCCGCGGCCGGTGCGCTCGAGCGGGCGCTCGCGTCGGACGCCCTCACCTGGCGCGACGTGTTCTCCCGGTCCGACGACGTCACCGGCCTCGGCGCGGAGCGCAACGTCCTGCGCTACCGGCCGGTGCCGGTGCTGGTGCGGCTCGGTCGGCGCGGGTCGGTGGCCGCCCTGGTGCGCGTGGTCGGCGCCGGGCTGGTGGCCGGCGCCGAGGTGACGGTCTCGACGTCCCACCTGCTGCCCGCCCCGCTCGGCGCCGTGCTGCACGACCTCGGCGTCACGGTGCGCGCCGAGGACGACACCACGTGGCTCGCCGCCGTCCGCACCCTGCCGTCCGGCCGCATCCGGCTGGTGGACGGCGACGCCGATGCGCTCGCGGACTCCACCGGACCGCGGCCCGACCTGGCGGTCTACCACCAGCCCGTCACCGAGTCCGGCCGGGTGGAGCTGCTGACGTTCCTCCGGGAGCAGTCCGTCACCGTCACCGCCCACCGGTTCGGCACGCCCGACACGCTCGCCGACCGGGCGCTGCAACGGTCCGCGCAGGCCGCCACCGACTGAGCGGGGCCAGGGTCGACCGGGACTCCCGCAGCGGGGTCAGGGCGTCGGCGTCGGGCCGCCTCCGGAGATGCCGGCGACCCCGTCGTCGGGCCCCGGGGTGCCGCCCGTGGTGTCCTGCGCCGGGTGCGTCCGTCCCAACGGGCCCTTCGCCGCCTCGGTCAGCAACCTCTCGGTCACCTGCCGCACCACCCGGTACGTCGCCGCGTCGCCCCAGCCGGCTTGGCACGCCGTGTCGTCCAGCGCGCACACCCACTTGCTGGTCCCCGCGTCGAAGACGCCCGCGCCGCTGCTCGTCGTGTAGTACGTGACGTCTGCGGCGTCCTGGACGGTCCGGCCCATGAGCTTGCACGTGACGGGCGAGTGGAACAGGACCTGGAGAGGGTGCGGCGTCGGCACGGACAGGTCGACCCGGTCGTACTCCGGTCCGACGAGCGTGCCGAGCGTCTGCCCGGGCTGCAGGCCCTCGGTCAGCCACGACAGCCGGTGCGCCACGACGAGCGGCGCCTTGACCGGGTTGCACTGGTAGAACCCGCCGACCAGGTCGCTCTCCGGACGCGGCACGGGGGCGGAGCGCCACTGCGTCGTCGACTCGGACGGGTCGGTCGCCGTGACCGGGTCCGCGGTGCTCTTGTAGTCGATCTCCAGCCGGTCCGGTCCCACCGGTGTGGACCCGAACCGGATGTGCCGGTAGACGGCGTTGGCGCCGAGGAAGGCCACGTTGGTGCCGGCGTCGCGGGCCCGGGTCAGCGCCTGCCGCATCGCGGTCGACCAGTACTCGTCGTGCCCCGGGGAGACGACGACGCGGGCGCCGTCGAGCAGGTGCGGGTCCTCCTGCAGGTCGACGTCGGTCGCGTAGGCGAGGGGAAGCCCGAGGTGCTCGGCGAACGTCACGAGGGGCAGCTCGTTGCCAAGGAAGTCGCCGCTGCCGGAGGCCTCGGCGTAGGGCCGGTCGAACGTCACGGCGAACGACCGGCTCGCCGGCATCCCGTCCTTGTCGTGGTAGAGGCTCATGCCGCCGTAGTCGTTGTAGGCCTGCCACGTGGTGACGGCCTGGACCAGCACCACCTTCCCGGCGGTGCTGTCCGAGCGCACGGTCAGCGGGACGTAGCCCTCGGCACCGTCGTCCCCCTCGAGGCGCAGCAGGTACGCGCCCGGCGGCCACCCCGTCGCCGCGATGGTCGCAGTCGGGGTCCACGACGTGGTGACCGTCCGGGTGTCGGCGACGACGGTCGGCGCCGGCTGCGCCACCACCCGGAACGGACCGGCGTGCGCCAGTCGGGCCGCGGCGGACGAGCCGTACGACCCCATCCGGAACGCCGTCACGCCGAACGACCTGCCCGTCGCGGACACGCGCAGCTTCACCTGGCCGTCGGTGCGGACGCTGGTGCGGTCCGCATAGCCCTCGATGTGCGTCCCGGGCGGCGAGGCGACGTGCCAGTCGTCCGTCGGGGTCAGCGGCGCAGCCGAGGCGGTCGGGCCGGCGGTCGGTCCGGCGGTGCCGGCATCGGGGACGCGTCCCGGGGACGACGAGACGGTCGCCTGGACCAGTCGACCACGCGCACCGAGCACCACGGCCCCGGCGCCGAGCAGGAGGACGAGGACGGCTGCGCCCGCCAGCACCGCCGCCCGACGGCCGGGGCGCCGCGGGCGTCGGGCTCTCGATCCGTCCTCGGCCGACATCACGTCAGTGTCACCGGGAGCCGCCCACGCCGCCTCCCGGCCCGCCGGAGCGCCCGCCAGGCCGGTGCGCATCCCCGTGTGACGAGCCGCTCACCCTGCGGTGGGATCCTTCCTGGGGCGTCGGTCGTTGGACGCCACCGGGACCGCGGCGGTCCGGACGGCGACGAGGGACGGTCATGGGCAACGGGACGGGCCTGCTGCAGGCGAGGGACGTGTGGGCCGGCTACGGCGGTGCCGCGGTGCTGGCCGGGGTGGACCTCGACGTCTCGCCCGGTGACGCGCTCGGGCTGCTCGGCCTGTCCGGCGTCGGCAAGTCCACGCTGGTGCAGGTCCTCGCGGGCGCACTGGTGCCGAGCCGCGGATCGGTGACGTTCGACGGTCGCCGCGTGGCGAAGCCGGCGCGACGTGATCGCAAGGCGCTGCGGGCCCGGCTGCGCACGGTGCACCAGAACGGCCTGGCCAACGCCGACCCGGAGCACACCGCCGAGCGCGTCCTCCGCCTGGCGCTCGACGAGGCGCGCGCCGCCGGCCGGTCCACGGGTGGCGACGCCGAGGGCGCCCTGGCCGTCGTGGAGCTGCCCACGCACGTGCTCCGGCGCAAGGTCGGCACCCTGTCCGGCGGCGAGCGTCAGCGCCTGGCGATCGCGAGCGCCCTCGCCGCCCGGCCGGACGTGCTGCTGCTCGACGAGCCGCTCACGGCCCTCGACCCCGCCATGCGCCACCACATCGCGGAGCGGATCTTCGCCCTGGTCGGTCCCGCAGGCATCGGGCTGCTGCTCGCCTCGCACGACGTACGGCTGCTCGAGCAGCTGACCACCCGGGTGCACGTGCTGGCCGAGGGGCGGCTGGTGCAGACCGGCAGCCTGCGCGACGTGCTGGCCGACCCGGTGCACCCGGACACCCGCGACTTCGTCGAGGCCCTGCCGGAGGCGACCCTCCGCTGGTCCTGACGCGCGGTCAGCTGCCGCCCGCCAGCCACCACCGACACCCGTCAGGCGGCTCCCGCCGACCGCGCCAGCCCCTCACCACCGCGCTTGGCCAGCCGCATCGCCCGCTGCGCGTCCTGCATCAGCAGGTCCAGGTCCGCCCAGCCCGGGGTCGATGCCGCCGCGACCACGCGCAGCGGTGGCAGCTGCCCGTCCGTGCCGTCCTCCGGCGAACCGGCGAGCCCCGCGGCCACCTGGACCCGCAGCTCCTCGCGCTGCGCGGGCGCCCGCTGCTCGACGGCCGCGGGCAGCAGCCCCAGCACCATGAACTCGTCGCCGCCCGTACGGCCCACCAGGAACCCGCTCGGCACCACCTGGGTCAGCCGCTCGGCGATCGCGCGGAGCACCAGGTCGCCGACGGCCTCACCGTGCGCCGCGTTGATCGCGCCGAACTCCACGACGTCCACCAGCAGCACCACCAGACGGCGCTGCGTGCCCCGCAGCAGCTTCGCCCAGTCCCGCATCGTGTGCCGCACCAGCTCACGGGACGGCAGGCCGGTCAGCGGGTCGTGCAGCGATCGGCCGGTCAGCGCCGCGACCAGGGCGCCGATCAGGTCGCCGGTCCCGACCATCTGCCAGGCGTCCGCCCGCACCAGCACCTCGTCGAACCGCGACTCGACGGGCCGTTCGATCGCCCGGACCGCCGTCTCCACCACCGCCGTCTGCTCGTCCACCACCAGCGGGTTCCAGTCGGCCACCTGCGCCACCGGCTGCCGGGTCAGCACCGCCCGGCCGAACCCGAGCCGTCCGGTCATCGCCTCGGCGAACCGCGTGCGGGTCAGCAGGCCCAGCCGCGACGGGTCGTCGGGGTCCTGCACCCCGATGCACGGCAGGTGCGGGGACCGGAACAGCACCTCGAGCTCGTTCATCGGGGTGGTCCCGTCGGTCACGGTCAGCGGTCGGACCAGGTCTCGCATCACGGCGGGACGGGTCGCGCCCGTCGCGCGCGCGGCCCGGACCAGGAGGTTCACGTCGTTCGGCACGCGGAGCATGGTCCATCCCGCACGACGAACGGCATACGGCCGGACGGGTGGGTGCGGGCAGTGTTCGTCGAACGTTCACCGGCCGGACGACCCCTGGACGACCCCCCGCCGAGGACGGGACGACGGCGCCCCGGCAGCCCGGCGGCCGGCCCGCCGCCGGCCGTCAGAGCAGCGAGTCCTCCTCGCGCGCCTGCACCACCTCGCCACGCCCCAGCCGGCTGTGCCGGTACGAGTACGTGGCGTACACCACGGCGCCGACCGCCAGCCACACGGCGAACCGCAGCCAGGTCAGCGTCGTCAGGTTGAGCATCAGCCACAGGCAGGCGACGCCGGAGATCCACGGCAGCACCGGCGACCACGGCACCCGGAACCCGCGCGGCAGGTCGGGACGCAGCTTGCGCAGCACCGGCACCCCGAAGCTGACCAGCACGAACGCGGACAGCGTGCCGATGTTGATCATCTCCTCGAGCAGGTGCACCTGCGAGAGGCCGGCGATCAGCGCGACCACCACACCGGCCCCGACCTGCAGCCGCGCCGGCGTGCCGAACCGCGGCGAGGTGCGGGACAGGCCGCGCGGCAGCAGCCCGTCGCGGCTCATCGCGAACACGATCCGGGTCAGCCCCAGCAGCAGCACCATCACCACCGACGTCAGGCCCAGCACGATGCCGACGGAGATCACCTTCCCGGCCCACGTCGCACCGACCAGCACGAAGGCCGTGGTCAGCGACGGGCTCGCCGACTTGGCCAGCTCCGTGTACGGCACCATCCCGGTGACCACGACGCTGACCAGGATGTACAGCACCGTCACCACGCCGAGGCCGCCGAGCATGCCGCGCGGCATGGTGCGCTGCGGGTCCTTGGTCTCCTCGGCGGTGGTGGCGACGACGTCGAACCCGATGAACGCGAAGAACACCAGCGCCGCGCCGGAGAGGATGCCCGCGGCACCGTAGGTGGCCGGGGCCCAGCCGAGCAGCCAGCCGAACAGCGACTGGTGCAGCGCCGAGGTGCCGGCCGTGGACGGCTGCGACGGCGGGACGAACGGGTGGTAGTTCGCGGCCTTGACGTAGGCAAAGCCGGCGACGACGACGAACAGCGTGATGCCCACCTTCAGCGCGGTGAACACCGCGTTCACGCGGGTGGACAGCCGGGTGCCGATCGCCAGCAGCGTGGTGAAGATGGCGACCACCAGCACCGGCCCCCACTCGACGCTCACGCCGCCGACGTGGAACGACATCGGCACGTGCAGCCCGAACAGCCCCAGCGCGTCACCGACGTACACGCCCCAGAACTTGGCGATGACGGCGGCGGCCAGCAGCATCTCGAGGATCAGGTCCCACCCGATCACCCAGGCGACGCCCTCGCCCATGGTCGCGTAGGAGAAGGTGTACGCCGACCCGGCGATGGGCAGCGAGGACGCGAACTCGGCGTAGCACATGATCGCCAGGCCGCAGACGATGGCGGCGACGACGAACGAGACGATGACGGCCGGTCCGGCGTAGTTCGCCGCCGCGGTCGCACCGACCGAGAAGATGCCGGCGCCGACCGCCACCGCGACGCCCATCACGGCCAGGTCCCAAGGGGTCAGCGTCCGCCGCAGCTGCCGGTGCGGGTCGTGCGTCGCGGCGAGCGCGTCCTCCGGGGAGGTGCGCCGGAAGATGCTCCTGGGGGCGGACTGACCGCGACTGTGCTCCACGAGCGGGCGATCCTGGCACGTCAGGGCCCCTGGGCACGACCCCGGGTCACCATCCGGTCGGCCGGTCGCGCCACCTGCGCCGATGCCGTCGGGCCCTCCGGGACCATCGTCCTACGCCGCCAGGCGTGCCCGCAGGCCTGCCCGGCGCTCGCGCATCCCCGGGGACGACGAGAGGGCCCCGCCCGGCGAACCGGACGAGGCCCTCTCGGGACCGCTGTGGTGCGTCAGGCCGGCATCAGGCCGGTCCCACCGTCACCGAGCGACGGTGCCGGCGGGGCCGGCGGCACGTCGATGCCGGAGTTGGGCGTCCCCACCGAGGCGCCCACGGCCACCGGCTGCTTGCCCCGGTCGCCGATCGGCACGCCACGGAAGGTGAACTCCCCGAGCAGGCCCTCGCCCTCGGCGTCCACGATCACCAGCTGACCGGACTTCAGCTCGCCGAACAGGATCTTCTCGGACAGCGCGTCCTCGACGTCCCGCTGGATGGCGCGGCGCAGCGGCCGTGCCCCGAGCACCGGGTCGTAGCCCTTCTCCGACAGCAGCTTCTTGGCCGCCGGGGTGAGCTCGATGCCCATGTCCTTGTCGCGCAGGCGGGCGTCCAGCTTGGCCGCCATCAGGTCGACGATCGCGAAGATCTCCGGCTGCGACAGCTGCGGGAACACCACCACGTCGTCGACGCGGTTGAGGAACTCCGGACGGAAGTGCGTCTTGAGCTCGTCGTTGACCTTGGTCTTCATCCGCTCGTAGGACGTCGACAGGTCCCCGCCGGCCTGGAAGCCGGTCATCATGCCCTTGGCGATGTCCCGCGTGCCGAGGTTGGTGGTCATGATGATCACGGTGTTCTTGAAGTCGACCACCCGGCCCTGCGAGTCGGTCAGACGACCGTCCTCCAGGATCTGCAGCAGCGAGTTGAAGATGTCCGCGTGGGCCTTCTCCACCTCGTCGAACAGGACGACGGAGAACGGACGGCGGCGCACCTTCTCGGTGAGCTGACCACCCTCGTCGTACCCGACGTAGCCGGGGGGCGAGCCGAACAGCCTCGAGACCGTGTGCTTCTCGGAGAACTCGCTCATGTCCAGCTGGATCAGCGCGTCCTCGTCCCCGAACAGGAACTCGGCGAGCGCCTTGGCCAGCTCCGTCTTCCCGACGCCCGTGGGGCCGGCGAAGATGAACGACCCACCGGGCCGCTTCGGGTCCTTCAGGCCGGCACGGGTACGACGGATCGCCTGCGACAGGGCGTGGATGGCCTGGTCCTGGCCCACCACGCGCTTGTGCAGCTCGTCCTCCATGCGCAGGAGCCGGCTGGACTCCTCCTCGGTGAGCTTGAACACCGGGATGCCCGTGGCGTTGGCCAGCACCTCGGCGATCAGCTCCTCGTCCACCTCCGCGACGGCGTCGAGGTCACCGTTCTTCCACGCCTTCTCCTTCTCGGTGCGGCGCAGGCCGAGCTGCTTCTCGGTGTCGCGCAGGCGCGCGGCCTTCTCGAAGTCCTGCTCGTCGATCGCCGACTCCTTGTCGCGGCGCGTCTTGGCGATCTCCTCGTCCAGCTCGCGCAGCTCCGGCGGGGCCGTCATGCGGCGGATGCGCAGGCGCGCGCCCGCCTCGTCGACCAGGTCGATAGCCTTGTCGGGCAGGAACCGGTCGTTGACGTACCGGTCCGCCAGCGTGGCGGCGGCGACCAGCGCGGAGTCGGTGATGGAGACGCGGTGGTGCGCCTCGTACCGGTCCCGCAGACCCTTGAGGATCTCGATGGTGTGGGCCAGCGTCGGCTCGGCCACCTGGATCGGCTGGAAGCGGCGCTCCAGGGCCGGGTCCTTCTCGACGTACTTGCGGTACTCGTCGAGCGTGGTCGCGCCGATCGTCTGCAGCTCGCCGCGGGCCAGCATCGGCTTGAGGATGCTGGCGGCGTCGATGGCGCCCTCGGCGGCACCCGCCCCGACGAGGGTGTGGATCTCGTCGATGAACAGGATGATGTCGCCGCGCGTGCGGATCTCCTTGAGCACCTTCTTCAGGCGCTCCTCGAAGTCGCCGCGGTACCGGGAGCCGGCCACCAGCGCGCCGAGGTCCAGCGTGTACAGCTGCTTGTCCTTCAGCGTCTCCGGCACGTCGCCGCGGACGATGTCCTGCGCCAGGCCCTCGACGACGGCCGTCTTGCCGACGCCGGGCTCCCCGATCAGCACCGGGTTGTTCTTGGTGCGGCGGGACAGCACCTGCATGACCCGCTCGATCTCCTTCTCGCGCCCGATGACCGGGTCGAGCTTGCCGTCGCGGGCGGCCTGGGTCAGGTTGCGGCCGAACTGGTCCAGCACGGCGCTGCCGGAGGGCTGACCCTCGGCCGGGCCGCCGGACGCCACGGGCTCCTTGCCCTGGTAGCCGGAGACGAGCTGGATCACCTGCTGGCGGACGCGGTTCAGGTCGGCGCCGAGCTTGCCCAGCACCTGGGCGGCGACGCCCTCACCCTCGCGGATCAGGCCGAGCAGGATGTGCTCGGTGCCGATGTAGTTGTGGCCGAGCTGCAGCGCCTCGCGCAGGGACAGCTCCAGCACCTTCTTGGCGCGCGGCGTGAACGGGATGTGACCGGACGGGGCCTGCTGACCCTCGCCGATGATCTCGATCACCTGGGCACGGACCGCCTCGAGCGAGATGCCGAGGGACTCCAGCGCCTTGGCCGCGACACCCTCACCCTCGTGGATCAGGCCCAGGAGGATGTGCTCGGTGCCGATGTAGTTGTGGTTGAGCATCCGCGCCTCTTCCTGGGCGAGGACGACCACGCGACGGGCTCGGTCGGTGAATCTCTCGAACATGTGCACTCCTCACGAGCGGCGAGCTTCGGGACCCGCGCGCGTGGGCTGCACGGAGCCGACGAAGCGGCGTTGTTCGATGCTAACGGCGGGGTGCAGCCCGGTCGTCCCGTGTTCGCCGCAGGCGTGACGGCGGCGTCGAGGTCTGGACGGCAGCGCGTGGGACGGGCTCAGTCGAGCGGTGCCGACCAGCGCAGCAGCGCGCCGCGGCCCGACGGCGGGCGCAGCAGCGAGAACGAGCCGCCCGCCTCCTGGGCGCGCAGCGCCAGGTTCTTGGTGCCCGACGAGCGCTCCGGGGCGGCCGGTACGCCGACCCCGTCGTCCTCGACCTCGACGACCACGGAGCCGCCCGGTCCGGAGGTGACGCGCAGCCGCACGTCGACCCGTCGGGACCGCGCGTGCCGCGCCACGTTGGCCAGCCCCTCCCGGACCACCGCCACCACGTTGTTGGCCCGTCCGGGTGCGACGAGGGCGTCGACCGGTCCCGCCGGCTCCCCCTCGTCCTCGACGTCGAGCTCGGCCCCGTCCACCTGCACCGACAGCGCCGGGGTGAACCCGAGGGCCCCGCGTGCGATCTCCACCTCGGCGCGGATGCGCGCCACCAGCGGCACGCTGGCGTCCGGGTCGTCGAGCGCACGCACGATCACCCGGATCTGCCGGATGCCGGCGTCGATGTGCTCGGTGACCTCGTCCAGGGCCCGGGCGACACCGGCGCCCACGGGTTCCGACGCGTTGCTCGAGACGGCCTCGACCTGCATGCCGGCGGCGAACAGCTGCTGGATCGCCAGGTCGTGCAGGTCCCGCGCGATCCGGGCACGCTCGCCGCGCAGCGCCGCCTGACCGCGCAGGTGCTGCGCCTCGGCCAGCACGAAGGCGAGCGCCGCCTGCTGCGCGAAGGACGTGGCGAGCTCGACGTCGTCCGGCTCGAACGGCAGCGCGCCCGGGCGCCGCAGCACCGCCAGCACGCCGACCCCCTGCCCGTCGGTGCGCAACGGCGCGAGCAGCATCGGTCCGTACCGACCCAGCGGTGAGCCCGGCGTCACCGCGGCCGCCGAGCTGACGTGCCCGTCCTGCCCGCCGAACACCTGGCGGACCACCGGCTCGTCGGACACGTCCAGGCCGAGCAGGTCGTCCGCGTCACCGGACACGATCTCGACGATCAGCGCCTCGTCCGGGGTCGGCAGGATCAGCACCGTCCCGTCGGCACCGTCCACCTGCCGCGCCGCATCGGCGACGGCCTGCAGCACGTCCTCCGCGTCGGCGCCCTCGAGCAGCATCGTCGAGATCTGCGCGGCCGCCTGCGTCCACCGCTGCCGGCGCACCTGCAGCTGGTACAGGGCGGCGTTCTGCACGGCGACGGCCGCGGCCGCCGCGAGCGTGAGCACCACGCCCTCGTCCTGCTGACCGAACCCGCCGGGCTTGTCCGCCAGGTAGAGGGTGCCGTACCGCTGGCCCCGCCCCCGGACCGCGGCGCCGAGGAAGGGGCCCATCGGCGGGTGCGCTGCCGGCAGCCCGCGGAAGTGCGGGTGGTCGGTGAGGTCGTCGAGCCGCAGCACGCCCTGGTCGGGGATCGAGCCGAGCACGCCCCACGCGTGCGGCGGGTGGCCGAGTGCGGCGACCGTCGCCGGGTCCACGCCGGTCTGGACGAAGGTGATGGACGTCCCCGTGTCGTCGACGATGTTGATCGCGCCGTACCGCGCACCGGTCAGCTCGGCGCTCGCCGCCACGAAGCGCTCGAGCAGGCTGGCCACGTCGAGGTCGCCGGCCATGCCGAGGATCGCCGACAGCAGGACACCGCCCTCGCCGTCGCCGAGGTCTGCCTCCGAGCCACGACCAGGACGGTCCGCGTCGCGGCCGCGCCCCTCGTGCTCCCCCGCCACACCTTCCCCCACTGCCACGGTCACACCGTAAGGCGACCTAGGACCTAGGTCCTAGTGCCGCCGGTACGACGCTCCGCACCCGTCCCGCACCGGCGTACGGTCGGCGGCGCGATGAGCGACCACCACGACCACCACCACGGCCCGCAGCCGACCGTCACCGTCCTCACCGGGGCGGGCATCTCCACCGGCTCGGGCATCCCCGACTTCCGCGGACCGCGGGGCGTGTGGACGCAGGACCCCGCCGCCGCCGAGCTCCTCGAGATCGGCCGGTACATGGCCTCCGCCGACGTCCGGGCGCGCGGCTGGGCGATGTGGCGGGACCATCCGGCCTGGGCGGCGCGGCCGACGGCCGCGCACCGCGCGCTGGCCGAGCTGGAGCGTGCGGGCCTGCTGATCGCGGCGCTGACGCAGAACTTCGACGGCCTGCACCAGCGTGCCGGGTCCGACCCGGGGCACGTCGTCGAGCTGCACGGCACGCTGACCACGACGTCGTGCATGCGCTGCGGCGCGCACTGGCCCACCGAGCAGGTGCTGGCCCGCCTGGCCGACGAGCCCGACCCGCGGTGCACCGAGTGCGGTGCAGGCGTGCTCAAGCCGGACATCGTCTACTTCGGCGAGCGGCTTCCCGACGAGGCGCTGGAGCGGGCCGTGAACGCGGCGACGGACGCCGAGGTGTTCGTCGCTATCGGCACCACGCTGACGGTCCAGCCGGTGGCGAGCCTGGCCGGCCTGGCGGTGGACCGCGGCGCCCGGCTCGTCGTGGTCAACGCGCAGCCGACGCCGTACGACCACCTCGCGGCCGAGGTGATCCGCGAACCGATCGACCAGGCCGTCCCAGCCCTCGTCGCGCGCCTCGTGGACGAGCAGGCCCGACCGCTCGGCTGAGCCGCCGTCAGGAGCGGGGCGCCGGCCGCGTCGGGCACGCCTCCCCGGCACCGCGGACCCGCTGCAGCAGCCCCGCACCGGCGATCGCCGCGCCCAGCATCGCCTGACCCACGTCACCGGGCGCCGTCGCGAGGACCACCAGAGCGACGAGGGCCGCACCACCCGCGACGCCGGCGCACGGCGTGCAGCCGAGGCGAGAGGCCCAGGGCCGACGCGCGTCGGGCACATAGGTCGCCGCCGTGAGTGCGACCAGCACGGACACCCCCGCCGCGAGCGCCGTCCACACCGGCCCGGCGGCGCCGACCGTTGCCAGCAGCACGGCCAGGACCAGAGGGGCGAGCGCGACGGTGACCAGGCGTCGTCGCCGTGCTCCGTCGCGCGGCTCGGGCAGCGGCGGCTCAGGCAGCGGCAGGACGGGCGTCACGGACGACGGCCCGGCCGACGGCTCCGACGACAGCTGGGACACGGCACCTCCGGTGGACGGGTCGTCAGCATACCCCCGTGGGTATATGACTCACCAGCCGTGCAGCTGCGGCTCCGGGCCCGCGTACGCCTCGAACGCCGCCCGCTCGTCGTCGGTGAACGGCCGCGGCAGGTGAGTGGCGGCGTCGAGCTGCACCATCCGGGTGCGTGCCCGCAGGCAGACGGCGCCGTCCTCCGGTGCGTCCCGGATCTCGTAGGCGATGTCCACCGACGACCGGCCGGTGCGCGGCACCCACACCTCGACGACGAAGGGCACGGGACGGAACGTCAGCGGTGCCAGGTAGTCGATCTCGTGCTTGGCCACCACCAGCAGCGAGGCGGTCAGCGCCCCCGACTCGTCGACGCCCATCTGCGGGAACAGGGTGAACCTCGCATCGTCCAGGTACCGCAGGAACGCCGCGTTGTTCACGTGCCCGAACAGGTCGACGTCCGACCAGCGGACCGGCATCACCACTCGTCCGCGAGCACCGTCCTGCGCACCGTTCGACTCACCGTTCGGCTGACCGTTCACATGTCGGACCGTAGCGCCGGGGCCTACGCTCGGCCCGTGCCAGCCGCTCCCGCCCCGTCCTCGGCACGCTCGCGCCGACCGTGGTGGTGGGCACTGGCGGGCGCCCTCGTCGTCGGGCTCGGTCCCGTCCTGGTGGTCCAGGCGGTCGGTCAGGCGGCGGTGCAGCCGGGAGTCGCCTCGGTCGCGCCGAAGCCGGTTGCGCTGGTGCTCGGCGCCGGCCTCGAGCCGGACGGCACCCCGTCGGTGTACCTCGCCCGTCGCCTGGAGGCGGCGCGGCAGCTGTTCGCGGCCGGCACGGTGCGGGTGATCCTGGTCAGCGGCGACAACTCGACGCCGTACCACGACGAGCCGGGGGCGATGCGCACCTGGCTGCTGCAGCACGGTGTGCCGGACGCGAAGATCGTCCGCGACGCCGCGGGGTTCGACACCCACGACAGCTGCGTGCGCGCCCGGCAGATCTTCGGCGTGACCTCCGCGGTGGTGGTGACGCAGGACTACCACGTGCGCCGGGCGCTCTTCTCCTGCCGCGCGGCGGGGATCGACTCCACGGGGGTCGGCGTCTCGGCCGCCTCCGTGACGCCACGGCAGGCGGTGGTGTGGCGGCTGCGCGAGGTACCGGCGTCGTGGAAGGCCGCGTGGGACGCGTTGACGCACCGCCGGCCGGTGTTCCTCGGCCGGCCGGAGGACGGTGTCCGCACCGCCCTGGCCAGCCCGTCACCCCAGTCGTGACCCCGGCCGGGCTGCTGCTCGCCCCGGGGGCCGGCGCCACCCGCGACCACCGCACGCTCGTCACCCTCGAGCGCGCGCTCGCCCCGTTCCCGGTGCGCCGCGTGGACCTGCCGCGGTCGGCCGGCGCCGCGGTCACGGCCGTCGGACGCCTGGCCGCCACGTTCGCCGCCGACCTCGGGGTCGGCACCGAGCAGCTGCTGGTCGGCGGCCGCTCGTTCGGCGGCCGGATGTGCTCGATGGCCGTCGCCGACGGGCTGGCTGTCGGCGGGCTCGTGCTGCTGTCCTACCCCCTGCACCCGCCGGGCCGGCCGGAACGGCTGCGGGTGGATCACCTGCCGCGCATCACCGTCCCCGTGCTCGCCGTCAGCGGCGACCGGGACCCGTTCGGCACGCCCGACGACCTGCGCACGCACCTGTCCACGGTCGCCGGTCCACTGACGCTCACGCTCGTCCCGGGTGCGCACGCACCGGCCGACGGCCCGGTGGTGGCCGCCGTCCAGGCTTGGCTCCGGTCCGGGCTCCGGCCCGGGCTCCGGTCCGCCCCGGGGACGTCGTCGGCGACAATCGACGGGTGACCCCAGCCGACCAGCCCGTCCTCGACCCGCCCGTGCTCGGCACCGTCCCGGACGTCCGGCTCATCGCGGTGGACATGGACGGCTCGCTGCTGGACGACCAGAAGCGGATCGACCCGAGCTTCTGGCCGCTGCTCGACGCGCTGCACGAGCGCGGTGTGGTGCTGTGCCCCGCATCGGGGAGGCAGTACGCGACGCTGCGCCGGCAGCTCGGCCGCGACGACCTGGTGTACATCGCGGAGAACGGCGCCTACGTGGTGCGCGACGAGCAGGAGCTCAGCTCGGACGGCGTGAGCCGGGACGCCGCCCTGCCGGTGGTCGATGCCGTGCGGCAGCTGGCGGCCTCCGGCGCGGACGTCGGCACCGTGCTGTGCGGCAAGCGGTCGGCGTACGTCGAGCGGACCGACCGGGCGTTCGTCGAGCAGGCGGAGCCGTACTACGCGCGGCTGGAGCTGGTCGACGACCTGCGGGCGGTCGATGACGAGGTGCTCAAGCTGGCGATCTACGACTTCGGCTCCGCCGAGCACGGCGCCGCCCCCGCCCTCGCACGGTTCGACGGCCCGGTCCGCGTGGTCGTCTCCGGCGAGCACTGGGTGGACGTGATGAGCCCGAGCGCCGACAAGGGGCACGCCCTGCAGGCCGCGCAGCGGGCGCTCGGCGTGACGCGCGAGCAGACGATGGCGTTCGGCGACTACCTCAACGACCTCGGGCTGCTCCAGGCGTCCGCGTGGTCCTTCGCCATGGACAACGCGCACCCGCAGGTGCGGGCCGAGGCGCGCTACGTCGCACCGGGCAACAACGCCAACGGCGTGGTCCGCACCATCGCCTCGGCCCTGCAGCTGGACGGCGTGCTCAGCCGCTGACGGCCGCGGTGGTCGCCGGGGCGGCGGCCGCGAGCGCGTCGAGGGTCGCGGCGACCGCCGGGACGCGGATCAGGTCCGGCGTCGTCATGGCGTAGACGCGTCGGGCCGACGTGCCGGCGGCGGACCGCAGCACGACGCCCGGGTGCCGCTCCCCCGTCTGGCGCACCAGCCGCGGCAGCAGAGCGACGCCGAGCCCGGCGGCGACCAGGGACAGCACGGCGACGTAGTCATCGGTCGCGTACGCGATCTCGGGGGCGAAGCCGCACGCGGCGGCGGAGTGCAGCAGGTGACCGCGGCACTGGGGGCAGCCGGCGATCCACGTCTCGCCCGCCAGGTCGGACAGCGACAGCTGCGGGTCGTCGGCGCGCGGGTGGTCCGCGGGGAGCACGGCGAGCGTCGGGTCGTCGAGCAGGTGCCGCGCGACGAGCCCGGACAGCTCCCCGTCCCGGGCGGCGTCCGCGGCCGCGTCGGGCCGTGGCGCCAGGCCCGGGGTGGCGGTCGAGCCGGCCGAGCCGTAGGCGAACGTCACCGCGACGTCGCACGTGCCGGCGCGCAGCCGGGCGAGCGCCTCGGGCGGTTCCGCCTCGTCCAGCGTCACCGTCAGCCCGGGATGCTCGCGGCGCAGCCGGGCGAGCGCGAGCGGCACCAGCGTGGCCGACGACGACGGGAACGCGACCACCCGCACCACCCCCGCGCGCAGCCCGGTCAGCGCCGTCACCTGGGCGGCCGCCGCGCGCACCGCGGCGTTCACGGTCTGCCCGTGCGCGGCCAGCACCGCACCGGCCTCGGTGAGCCGCACGCGCCTGCCGGAGCGGTCGAGCAGCGCCGTGCCGAGGCGGCGCTCCAGGCGCCGGACGTGCTGGGACACCGCCGGCTGGCTGGTTCCGAGCACGGCCGCCGCCGCGGTCAGGGTGCCGTGCTCGGCGATCGCCTGCAGCAGCCGCAGGCCGCCGACGTCCAGCCCGGCGAGGGCGCCGACCCCGTCCACCCCGTCGGCGTCGATCGGCTCCGGGACGACCCCCTGACGGACGGCCTCACGCACGGCCCGCTCGCGGACGGCCCCCTCGCGGCCGCTCGCCTCACGGACGCTCGGCTCACGGGCCGTCGCCGCGGCGGCACCACGCCCTCCCGGTCTCCCCATGGCCCGGAGCATAACGACGATGGATGGACACGGTGCCGCATTCACCGTTGTGTGATGGTCGAGAGCCCGGGACGCTCGTCGTCATGACGCTCGACACCCTCCGCGCCCGCTTCGCGCCGACCCGCGGGTACCTCAACGCCGCCACGTGCGGGCTGCCCGTGGCCGGCACGGTCGCCGCGCTGGTCGACGGCGTCGAGCGCTGGAGCCGTGCCGAGCACGACCTCGCCGACTACGACGCCGCGGTCGCCGCCAGCCGCGCGGCGTTCGCCCGGATCGTCGGCGTCCCCACGTCCGACGTCGCGGTCGCGGCCCAGACGGCGGCCCTGGTCGGCATGGTCGCCACCAGCCTCCCCGCGGGGGCGGAGGTGCTCACCGTCGAGGGCGACTTCACGTCCGTCACGTACCCGTTCCTCGTCCGCACCGACCTCCGCGTGCGCGCCGTGCCGCTCGCCGAGCTCGCCCACCGGATCGGCCCGAGCACGGATGTGGTGGCGTTCTCCCTGGTCCAGTCGCACGACGGCGCGATCGCCGACACCGACGCCGTGGTCGAGGCCGCCCACCGGGTCGGCGCGCTCACCGTCGTCGACCTGACCCAGGCGGCCGGCTGGCTGCCGGTGGACGCCACCCGCTTCGACGTCACGGTGACCAGCGCCTACAAGTGGCTGTGCGCGCCGCGCGGCGTCACGTTCCTCACCGCCGGCCCGGAGGCCCGCGACCGGCTACGGCCCGTGCACGCCAACTGGTACGCCGGTGCGGACGTGTGGTCGTCCGTCTACGGCCACGACCTGCGCCTGGCGGACGACTCCCGGCGCTTCGACCTCTCCCCGGCATGGCTGTGCTGGCTCGGTGCGACCCCCGCCCTCGAGGCGTTCGCCGACGAGCTGGCCGGGCCGGTGGCCGATGCCGTCCGCCGCCACGACGTCGCGCTCGCCGACGCCCTGCGCGCCGGCCTGGACCTCGAGCCGGCCGGGAGCGCCATCGTCTCCCTGCCGGACCCCGACGGGTCCGCCGGTGCGCGCCTGGCGGGGGCCGGGCTCAGAGCAGCGGCACGGGGCGGCTGTGCACGCCTGTCGTTCCACGTGTGGAACGACGACGAGGACGTCACGGCCGCCGTGGAGGCGCTGCGGGGCTGACCGCCCGAAGGCGGGACGCGGCCGGCGCCGAGGTCAGTCCTCCAGCGCGGTGGCGAACGCACGGAGCGCCGCGTCGTTCCACAGCACGAACCGCACCGTGCCCGGACCGCCCTGGTGCGTCCGGCCCCACTCCCGCACGGTGGCGACCGCCACCCGGGCCACCTGCGTCACGTCCCAGCCGTACACCCCGGCGCTGACCGCGGGGAACGCGACGCTCGCCGCGCCGACCTCGGCCGCGACGTCGAGCGAGCGGCGGAAGCACGACGCCAGCAGCTCGGGGTCGTCCTGGCCGGCGTGCCGGTTGGGACCGACGGTGTGGACCACCCACGGCGCCGGCAGGTCGAACCCGGGCGTGGCGACGGCGTCGCCTACGGGCAGGCCCTTCGGCAGCGTGGTGGCCCGCAGCTCGCGGCACGCGGCGAGCAGCCGCGGACCCGCCGCGGCGTGGATGGCGCCGTCGACACCGCCGCCGCCCAGCAGCGACGAGTTCGCCGCGTTCACGATCGCGTCGACGTGCTCCGTGGTGATGTCCCCCCGGACCGCTTCGAGCTGCACCTGCCCATCGTCGCCCGTCCGGCGCCGTCGGTCATCCGCTCCGACCTCCGCCGGGCACCGCGGCCGCCCGGCTCCGGGGGTCTACCCCCTGAGGCGGGGCTCCCAGGATCCGGGGTGCGATGGGGGGACACCCCGATTCCGCCGTCGCAGGCCGCAGGTGAGGGTGGACGACGTGCCTCGCACCGCCGCCCCGCTCGGACCCGACGTCGCCTCGTCGGCCGTCCGGCGCCTCGGCGTCGTGCTCGTCGTGGGGGCCGCGGCCCTCTCCGCGTGGGCGTGCTGGTTGGGCAGCTCCCTGCCGCCGTCCGCCCTGCGGCAGTCCTGGTCCGCGGCGTGGACCGGGCTGGGCAGCTGGCAGCTGACCTGGGTGGTGGTCGACTCGCTGGAGGTGCTGGGGCTGCTGGTGACCGGTGTCGCGCTGCGCCGCGGCCACTGGGTGTCGGCGTTCAGCGCCGCGCTGAGCGTCCCGCTCTTCGTGCTCGACGCGTGGTTCGACGTGATGACGTCCACCACGCGGGTGGAGCTGTGGCAGGCGGTCGCGATGGCCGTGCTGGTCGAGCTGCCCACGGCGGCCGTGCTGGCTCGCGTCGCGTGGTGGGGAGCCCGGGCGGCGCGCGCCGCGATGCTGCCCGGACATGGCGAGGCCCCTCGGACGCTTACTCCGAGGGGCCTGTACCGCGACCAAGGCTAGGGACGGCCTGCGGCCGAGCGGGTGAACGACACGCGAACTGTCCACAAATTCCGTCCACAGCCCTGTGCCTGACCAGCGTTCGCGCAGGTCGTCCTGTGCACAGACCTGTGAGGTCAACTGTGCACAAAGTTGCTCTCCAGAACCCCTTGTGGGGTCGTCAAGGCGGGACTAGAAATCACTCATCGGCCTCGGCACCGAGAACCGACGGAGAGAGACTCCCCCCGGGGAGATCCCACCGACGGAGACAGGTCGTCGAGGATCGGACCGACCGGAGAACGGACGGCCAGATCGGCGGGGAAACCCGACGACTCGCGGCGACGACGCGAGGGCTGTCACGGACCGGGCGGTCGATCGCAGTCGCCCCGTTCGCGGAGGACCGGTTCGCCGGATCCCGTCGCAGCGGGACGGAGCCGCAGCGTCGCAGCGGCGTCCCCATCGGGTGACCGATGAGCAAAGGGACCTGCGATCAGAGGAGGGCCCCCCGGACGCTTACTCCGAGGGGCCTTTCCTCATGTCCGGGCTCGTTCCGGACTCGTCGGCTCGGACTCCAGCAGAATCGTCACCGGGCCGTCGTTCACCAGCTCCACCGCCATGTCGGCGCCGAACACACCGGTGCCCACGCGGAGCCCGCGCTCACGCAGCGCCGCGACCAGGGAGTCCACCACCGGCTCGGCCACCGGCCCCGGCGCTGCGGCGTTCCACGTCGGCCGCCGGCCCTTGCGGGTGTCGGCGTACAGCGTGAACTGGCTGACCACCAGCACCGGCGCCCCCACCTCGGCAGCCGACCGCTCGTCGCGCAGGATGCGCAGGTCCGCCACCTTCCGGGCGATCAGGTCCACCTGCGCGGGGCCGTCACCGGGCGTCACGCCGGCCAGCACCACCAGCCCCGGCTCGTCGATCGCGGCGACCACCTCACCGCCCACCGTCACGCGGGCGCGCGTCACCCGCTGCACCACCGCGCGCACGCGTCACCAGCCCCCGCGGGACGAGCCGCCGCGCGGTCCACGACCGGAGTACGGCCGCACCGCGGGCCGGACGTCCACCAGGTACACGACGGCCGCCACGGCGGCGAGCAGCGCGAGGAACTGGAAGAAGCTGCTCGGTGCGAACCCGAGCGGCACCGCGAGGAACGCCACCACCACGGCGGCCGTGAGGATGCCTGCCCAGAACGGCCGGGTCCGCTTGTCCGCGGCGGGGAACGCCCGGGCGGGACGGGTCAGGCAGTCGACCAAAGCCCAGACGGTCAGCGCGAGGATCGCCACGAAGAAGACGAGGAAGAGACCGAGCTGCACGGTGCCGATGGCAGTCACGGGCCGAGCCTACGGTGCCGTCCTACAGCTCCTACAGCTCCGGCAGGACGGCCCGCGCCTCCGCCGGGTCCGTCCCGGCGGCCTCGAGCAGGTCGACGACGAGCGACCGGGCCAGCAGCACCAGGCTCTGCGCCTGCCAGTCGTCCGACCCCATCGCGTACGGGTCCAGCCGTTCGGCCACCGCGCGGAGCGCCGCACGGGCCCGCGCCGGGTCACGGCCGGCGCCGAACGCCTCGGCCAGCGCGTCCGCCGCACGCGCCACCGCCTCGAGCAGCTCACCGGCGAGCTCGGTGCGCTGCCCGTCCTCGACCGCGGTCACCGCCCGGCGGATCAGCACCCGCGCGTTGCGCACCGCCCGGTCCAGCAGCACCGCGGCGGACACGGACCGCGTCAGCTCGTCACGGTGCCGCCAGGTCGCCGGGGACACCCGAGCGAGGTCGCGGGCGGTCCCGGCCGACTCACGCCACTCGTCCAGGGCCGGCTGGGAGGTGCGGCCGCGCAGGAGCGCGTCCTCCACGTCGGCCACCGTGCCGGTGCGCAGGCCCCTGGCCAGGGTGTGCAGCATCCCCGCGAGCTCCTCGGTGGCCGCGCGAGCCTGCCGGTGCAGGTGCCGGCGCGGGTCCGTCGGCGTGAGCACCACGACGACCAGGCCGATCACCCCGCCGACGACCGCGTCCACCCACCGGCCGAACGGTCCGCCGGTCAGCGCCGGGAGGGTCATGATGACGATCGCCTGCACGCCGGCCTGCGTGGTGATCAGCGGCGCCCGGTCGACGAAGCGGCCCACCAGGGCGGACACCGCCAGCACCACGCCCATCTGCCAGATGCCCGAGCCGATCAGCCGCACCATCAGCTCGCCGAACCCGACGCCGAGCGCCACGCCGACCGCCAGCTCGGCCACCCGCCGCGTCGACCGGTCCCGCGAGAAGCCCAGGGCCACCCACGTGCTGACGGGGGCGAAGAAGGGGTGCGCGTGGCCGAAGGCGTAGAAGGCCACGGCGTACGCGATGGTTCCGGCGACGGCGGCCTGCAGGATCCAGAACCAGGACGCGTGCACCCGGGCCCAGCCCTGGCGGGCGCGCGCCTCGGCCGTCACCCGCAGGTCCCGCAGCCCCGTCCGCCGCGCGGTTCCGGCCTGCCGCGCCGGTCCCGCGGACGCCTCGCTCACAGCGAGACGTGCGGGCCGAGACCTCGGGCCACCGGCCCGCGCGGGGCCGGACGGTCCGCCGAGACGCCGTCGCCGGGCACCACCTGCTCCTGCCCGGCGGCGACCGGCTCGGCCGGACCGTCCACCCGCAGCTCGTCCTCCGCGGGCACGGACCGCTTCACCACCGCGAGCGCCACCGGCCCCAGCTCCTGGTGCCGCGCCACGGTGGTGACGGTCCCCACCTCGCGGCCGTCGAGGGTGCGGACCACGGCACCGGCCTCCGGCAGCAGGTGGCCGGACCCGTCGAGGTGCAGCATCACCAGCCGCCGCGGCGGACGGCCGAGGTTGTGCACGCGGGCCACGGTCTCCTGGCCGCGGTAGCAGCCCTTGTGCAGGTGCACCGCCGTGCGCAGCCAGTCGAGCTCGTGCGGGATGGTCCGGTGGTCGACCTCGTGCGAGAACCGCGGCCGCCAGGCCGCCACCCGCAGCGCCTCGGTGGCCCACGTACCGGCCAGCACCGCGCCGGCGGCCTCGCGGGCCGCCACCTCGTCGGCCAGCCGCTCCCGCGGGACGAGCACCAGCCGCCACGGCCGCTCGGCGCCCGGGTGCTCGTCGTCGGGCGGTCCGTACCGGGTGCCGCCCGCCGCGACGTGCGGCCACCGGTCCCGCCACGTCACGGGCTCGTCCGCCAGGCCTTCCGCGTCGACCGGTTCACCGATCGCCGCCCACCCGTCGGTCACGTCGGCGACCTCGACGCGCAGCATGAAGCGCATCCGATCCAGCCACGCTGCCAGCTCGACCGGCGTCTCGGTGAGCAGCCAGGTGGCCTCGCCGTCGTCCACCACGCCGGCGGCGTGCTCCACGTGCCCCTGCGGGTCCAGCACCAGCAGCTCGGTGGAGGTCCGCGGTGCGAGGCGCTCCACGTCCTGCGAGGTGATCGAGTGCAGCCAGCTCAGGCGGTCCGGACCCGCGACCCGCACCACGCCGACGTTCGAGGAGTCCACCACGGCACCGCCGCGCTCGAGGGCACGCTGCTCGGCGACCGGGTCGCCGTAGTGCCACGCGACCCCGGCGTCCGCACCGCCCGCCGGGACGGCGCCGCGCCGGTCCAGCAGCGGGCTGCGATGCCGGGGCTCGGCGGCCGGCGTCGGCTCGGTGCTACCGCTCGGGGTCTGCACCGCTGGCAGCTGGTCGGACATCGCTCACTCCTCCACGCGGGTCAGCCGGCCGGAGGAGTACGACTGCAGCGGCTGGCCGAACGCCGCCACGTCGTGCGCCCACATCAGCTCGCCGTGCACCAGGCCGTACAGCCGCCGTCCGGCGGACACCTCGGCACCGGTCGCGGTGCGCGCCACCAGGTCGCTGACCAGGTCGATCCGCCCGTTGCCCACGGCGCCGACGTACACCGCCACGTGCCCGGACGGGTCCGCCACCAGCTGCTCCACCGGGTGCTGCCCCTCGGCGAGCTCGACCGACGGCTCCGGCGGCACCCGCCAGTACCCGACCTCCGACGACCACACCGGCCCGGTGTGCTCCGTCGGCGTGCTGGGCGGTGCGTCCGGGGCTGTGGCCGCCTCGTGCCCTGCCGGCTCCGGCGTCGTCTCGAGGGCCGTCAGGTCGTCGGGCGCCACCACCAGCCGGATGCTCGACCGGTACGCCAGGTACGGGCCGCCGTCGCTGGTGACCTCGAGCTCCTGCGTGAACGCCGCCTCCTCGACCCCGGGGTAGGCGAGCACGCCCTCACCGCGCCAGCGGCCCACCAGCCACGCGAGCGGGTAGACCTCGGGTGCCAGACCCTCAGGCAGCACGAAGGGCATGGTGCCTCCCTGACGGACGGCGGTCGGTGCGGACGTGGGACGCAGGCGTCCCGGTCAGGGCCTGCTCAGCGCTGGCCCTGGTACAGCTTGTAGACGGACAGCGCCGCGAACCACCCGATCGCCAGCGTGGTGACGGCGAGCAGGGAGATGAAGAAGATCTCGAGCCCGGACATGGGCCCATCGTAACGACGCCTGGTCTGCTCCCCGGACGCACGGCCGCGCGCTGCGACGGTGCGGTCACCGGCTCACCGCCGCAGCGCCGCAGCGCTGCGTCAGCCCTCGGCGACGTCGATCAGCACCTTGCCGACGATGCCGCCCTCGACGGCGTCGTGCGCCGCGGCCGTCTGCTCCAACGGGTAGTGGTGCAGCGGCAGGCCGTGCTCCTCGCCGATGCCGAAGGCACCGTCCGCCACGGCGGCGGTGACGTCCTCGGCGGCCGCCGCGAGCGCCGCGGCCCCGACGGTGTAGAGCAGCACCCCCTGCAGACGCACGTTCGTGGAGAACATGCCGCGTACCGGGAACGTGAGCTGGTCGCCGCCGTTGTTCGCGTAGATCGAGATGGTCCCGCGCGGCCGGATCAGCGCCAGGTCGGTCTCGAGGTTCTGCACCGGCGCCACCTCGACGACGATGTCGACGCCCTCCGGTGCGATCGCGCGCACCGCCCGCGCCACGTCCTCGCGCCGGTAGTCCACGGTGTGCTGAGCGCCGGCGGCCGTCGCGAGCGCCGCCTTCTCCGGGCTGCTCACCGTGGTGACCACCGTCGCGCCCGCCCACCGGGCGAGCTGGATCGCCGCGTTGCCGACGGCTCCCGCACCGCCGGCGACCAGCACGGTCCGCCCGGCCAGCGCACCGGCCGCCAGCCTGCGAGGGCCGTCCTCCAGGGTGGTCAGCGCGCGGTGCGCCGTCACCGCCGGCACGCCGAGGTCCGCGCCGAGGTCGAAGCTCGCGCCCTCGGGCAGCCGGTGCACCCGGTCGACCGGCAGCACGGTCAGCTCCTGCGCCGTCCCGGTGGGCCGCTGGTGCTGGGCGAGCATCAGCCACACCCGGTCACCGACCGCCAGGCCGTCGATACCCTCGCCGACCGCGTCGACCACGCCGGCGCCGTCCTGGTTCGGCACCACCTCGTCGAACGCCAGCCGCGAACCGGTCGATCCGCTCCGGGCCTTCCAGTCCGTCGGGTTCACGGCCGACCGCACCACCCGCACCCGCACCTCGCCGGCACCGGGCGTGGCGACCTCCCGGTCGACGAGCTGCAGCACGTCGCTGGCGCCGGGACGGGTGAAGACGATCGCTCGCATGGGTCGGCCTTTCGTCGGGGATGGCTCGGTGAGGTGGCTCGGTGAGGTGGCTCCGTGAGGTGGCTCCGTCGGGGGCCAACCGACGACGACGTGCGGATATGCCCACGACCGCGGGCGACGTGGCCCGACCCGGCACGGCGACGCCCGCGCCGGCCTGGCTAGCCTGTGCCGGTGACGCGCTCCCTGGTGATCAAGTCCACGTCCGGCACCGACCGCCCCGAGGCGGCGAACCAGGCGTTCACGGTCGCGGCCGCGGCCGTCGCAGCCGGTGCCGACGTCAGCCTGTGGCTCACCGGCGAGGCGAGCTGGTTCGCCGTGCCCGGCCGGGCGGCCGAGCTGGAGCTGGCGCACGCCACACCGCTGCCGGAGCTGCTCGAGCTGCTGCTGGCCGACGGCCGCGTCACGGTGTGCACCCAGTGCGCCGTCCGGCGCGGCATCACCGCGGACGACGTGCTGCCGGGCGTCCGGATCGCCGGGGCGCCCGTGTTCGTGGAGGAGATCGTCGCCGAGGGCGCCCAGGCCCTCGTCTACTGACAGGCCGGGCTAGGCCGAGCGCGCCGACCGCAGCCGCAGGCCCAGCAGGTACAGCTCGCACCCGAGGCACAGCCCGAACGCCGCGTTGAGGAACGCCGCGACCAGGGCGAGCGCCGCGCCGACCGTCACACCGAGCGGGGCGCCGAGCACCGCGACCAGCAGCCCGGCACCGGTGACCACCAGCCCGACGAGCTGGGCGAACCGCGGGGGCCGCGGGTCCTCGCGCTCGGTCGGCGGGGCGAGCCGCGGCGCGACCAGCCGCCGGTAGACGGCGCCCTGCCACGTGCGGCCGACCCCGCGCGCAACGCCGAGGGCGAACCCCGCGGCGACGAGGGCGAGGACGACGGTGGCCGCGGTGCCGGTGCCGAGCAGCAGGACGGCGACGAGCAGCACGGCGGTGAGCGCCGCGCCGAAGCGGGGCCCGCGGGGGTCGATCCCGGCGGGTGCCTGCACAGAGGTGGTGGACGTGCTCATGGGGGTTCTCCGGGGGCTGGTGCGGGGCGCAGTGCGCCAGGGCGCGGGGCCGGGACCATCCGATGCCGGGGGCGGTGGACGTGCAGGGCACGTGCAGCGGGACCGCGGCGGGGCCGGACGCCTCCGCCGCAGCGGGGCTCAGCCGGCGGTGGTCCCGCGCGGACAGCCGTCGGCCGGAGGCGGGCAGGCCTCCAGGGCAGCGAGCGCCTGACGCCGGTCGGTCGCCCCGGACATCCGCCCGACGACGACACCGGCGCCGTCGATCAGCAGGACGGTCGGGGTACGCATCACGTCGAAGCGTCGCACGAGGTCCAGGTGCTGCGCGACGTCCAGGTCCACATGCCGGACACCAGCTTCTTGAGCGGCGAGATCGGCGAGCACCGCGTGGGTGCGCCGGCAGGGCGTGCACACCTCGCTGGACAGCTGGACGAAGGTCGCACGCGTCCCGGGCTCCACGCCGATCTCCGCGCTCGTCAGGCGCTCAACGCCAGGTCCGTGGACGTGCGGCCCGTCGGTCAGGTCGGCGGCCGCCAGCACCGCCGCCGGCACCGCGGTGAACCGGCCGTTGCGCCGCTGCCACGCCAGGCCCACCAGGACCGCCGCGGCGAGCACCGCCACGACCAGCACCACGCGGGCCACGGTCACCGGACCAGCACCCGTCCGACCACGTACAGCACCATGCCGGTCACGCACACGGGCAGGGCGATCGCGGCCAGCGCCGGCATCCGCCGCCGCAGCTCCGGCATCCCGTCGAACAGGGCGTCCATCGCGGCGACCAGCACGCCCACCGCACCGCCCAGCAGCGCGCCGACGGCCGGGCTGAACGAGGCGAGCGGGATGCTGACCAGCGCACCGACCCCGGCGGCCGAGAGCACGGTGGTGACCGCGCTCAGCCACCGCGCGACAGCCAGGGCGGACACCGCGGAGCCGACCGCGAGCGCCACCGCGCCGGTGACCACCAGCGTCGGTCCACCGGACAGCGCGTCGGCCGCCGCCCATCCGGAGGCGGTCAACGCGATCACGGCACCGGCCGCCGTGCCGGACACCGACTCGACCATCCGCACGCGCCCGTCGCGGCGCAGCAGCTCGTTGACGAAGGCCAGCAGCAGCGCCCCGGCCATCGCGATGGACAGCGCGGACAGGTCCGACGACGCCGTGACGAACGCGACGGCGTACAGCGCACCGGCGCCGGCGAGGCCGATCACGGCCGACGAGCCGGGCGGGAAGGGCAGCCGGGCGAGCCACGGCCAGCCGAGCGCCAGCAGCACCACGAGCACGAAACCCGCCCCCACCAGGGCCGTCGGGTGCAGGTAGCCGGCGAGCGCGACCGCAGCCGCGAGGGCGGCCGTGGCCACCGACCGGGTGGCGATGGTCATCGCGCCACCACCTGCGCAGGGCCGCCGAGCGCAGGCACCGGCGCGGGGGCGGGGGTCAGCACGCTGGGATTCTCGCAGATGCCGTGCCGCGGACGGCTCGACATACGCCTGCGCAGCGCGCGGTACCGTGTGCTCACTCGCGCGCCTGGAGGTCCTGGTGGCAGACCTGCTGCTCCTCACTCCGGCGTCCGGGGGGTCCGCGCAGGTGCTGCCCGCACTCGGCCTGCTGTCGCACCGGGTGCGGGTCCTACCGGTGGAACCGTCCGCTCTCGTGGACGCCCCGGACGCAGACATCGTCGTGCTCGACGCGCGCCGTGACCTGGTGACGGCGCGCACCACGTGCCGGCTGCTGCGCGCCACCGGCCTGACGGTCCCGCTGATCCTGGTGCTGACCGAGGGCGGCCTCACCGTGGTGACCGCCGAGTGGGGCGCTGACGACATCGTGCTGGAGAACGCGACCCCGGCCGAGGTGGAGACCCGCTTCCGCCTGGTGATGGAGCGCGCGGCGACCGCCGCCTACGAGGACGCACCGCTGGAGATCAGCGCCGGCGAGCTGACCATCGACGCCGGCGGGTACACCGCCCGGCTGCGCGGCCAGCCGCTCGACCTGACCTACAAGGAGTTCGAGCTGCTCAAGTACCTGGTGCAGCATCCGGGCCGGGTGTTCACCCGCGCCCAGCTGCTCCAGGAGGTGTGGGGCTACGACTACTACGGGGGTACCCGCACGGTCGACGTCCACGTGCGGCGCCTGCGGGCCAAGCTCGGCCCCGAGCACGAGCAGCTGATCGGCACGGTGCGCAACGTCGGCTACCGGTTCGACCCGCCGAAGGAGGCCCGACGCGGCGCCGACGACCGCTCCGGCCTGACGGAGACCGCCGGCCTGTAGTCGCTTTCCACCGGTAGCCTGGCTGGCGGTGTGCCGGGAAGCCTGGTCGGCGTCCTGCTGCCGACCCCGGAGGTCCCCGTGCCGCCCCGCCGCGAGATGCACCCGCGTCCCACACCTGAGCGCGCGCGCGTCCAGCCGGTCGGTGCCGGCCGCGCACCGCGTGAGCACCGCCGACTCTTCGCCGCCCTCACCCCCGGTGGGGAGCGGAACCTGCTCGACACGCTGCGCGACGAGCGGACCGGCGCCGTGCTGCTGCTCGTCGCGACGGCCCTCGCGCTCGGGTGGGCGCAGCTGTGGCCGGCCGGCTACCGCTCGACGTGGGCGACCGCGGTCGGGCCCGCGGCGGTGCACCTGCACCTGACGCTCGGGCAGTGGGCGACCGACGGGCTGCTGGCGGTGTTCTTCTTCGTCGTCGGGCTGGAGCTCAAGCGCGAGCTGGTGACCGGCGAGCTGCGCCGACCCGCGACCGCGGTGGTGCCCGCCGTGGCCGCCGTCGGCGGCATGGCCGTGCCCGCGCTCGTCTACCTGGCCGTCAACCTGACGTCGGCGGACGGCCGGCCGGTCGGCTGGGCCGTGCCGACGGCCACGGACATCGCCTTCGCCGTCGGGGTGCTGTCCCTGGTGGGACGCTCGCTGCCCGCCTCCCTGCGCGCCTTCCTGCTGACGCTCGCGGTGGTGGACGACCTGCTGGCGATCGTCGTCATCGCGGTCTTCTACGCCCGTTCGCTGTCCGTGCTCCCCCTGCTCGGCTCACTCGGTGCGGTCGCCCTGTTCGCGGTGCTGGCCCGCCGAGCGCGCCCGCCGGTGTGGCTGCTGCTTCCGCTCGCCCTGACGGCGTGGGCCCTGCTGCACGCGTCCGGTGTGCACGCGACCATCGCGGGCGTGCTGCTGGGGCTCAGCGCGCCGACGAGCCTCCCGGCCGGCGCGGCGCCCGATGCGGCGTCGACCGCGGAGCGGTGGGAGCACCGCTGGCGTCCCCTGTCGGCCGGCGTCGCGGTGCCGGTGTTCGCGCTGGCGGCGGCGGGGGTGACCGTCTCGGGCGACGTGCTGCGTGCCGCGTCGCACGATCCCGTCGCGGTCGGCGTGGCGGCGGGCCTGGTGCTGGGCAAGCCGCTGGGCATCCTCGCCGCCACCTGGGCCGTCGCCCGGTTCACGCGTGCCACCCTCGCACCGGCGCTGGGCTGGGCCGACGTGCTGGGGGTCGGGCTGGTGGGCGGGATCGGGTTCACGGTCTCGCTCCTGGTGGGCGGCCTTGCGTTCGGCTCCGGGAGCCCGCACGACGAGCACGTGGTGGTCGCGGTGCTCGCGGCCTCCGCGGTGGCGGCCGTGCTGGGCGGCAGCACCCTGGCGTGGCGGGACCGGGTGCACCGACGGCGCCGCCGGTCGGTCAGCGGGTAGGTTTCGTGCCGATGAGCACCGTCGACTCCGCCGAGCTCGCCGTCGACGGCCCGTGGGAGCACCGCTTCGTTCCGGCCAACGGCGCGCGGTTCCACGTGGCGCTGGCGGGGCCGGACGAGCGGGACGCCCCGCTGGTGGTGCTGCTGCACGACGTGCTCACCTACTGGTGGGCCTGGCGTCACCAGCTGCCGGCGCTGGCAGAGGCCGGGTACCGGGTCGCCGCGATGGACGTGCGCGGCACCGGCGGGTCGGACAAGCCGCCGCACGGCTACGACGCCCCGACGCTGGCCACGGACGTCGCCGGGGTGATCCGGTCCCTCGGTGCCGGCCAGGCCGTGCTGGTCGGCGCCGGCACCGGCGGTCAGCTCGCCTGGGCCACCGCCGCCCTGCACGGGGACGCGGTGCGCGCCGTCGCGGCGCTGTCCTGCCCGCACCCGCTCGACGTCGGTCCCACCACGGTGCGCCCCGCGGCGGCCCGTCGTCTGGCCTACGTGCAGCTGCCGTCCGTCCCGGAGCGGGCGCTGACGGAGGGCGACCTCGCAGCCCGCCTGCTCACGGGGCTCAGCGGCGGTCGGGGCCGCCCCGACGCGGAGGCGGTCGAGGCGTACACCAGGGCGCTGCGGGTGCCGTTCGCCGCCCACAGCCAGCTGGAGCAGGTCCGGTGGCTGCTGCGGTCCCGCCCCCGGCTGGACGGACGCCGGTACCTCGCCGCGTTCGAGCGCGCGCGGCCGCTGCCGACGCTGCAGGTGCACGGTGACCGCGACGGGGTGTGCACCCCGGCGGCTGCCGCCCTGCACAGGTCGACGGCTGCGGCGCTCGCCCGCCCCTACCGCTACGAGCTGCTGCGCGGCGTGGGTCACTACGTGTCCGACGAGGCGCCCGAGCGGCTCACCGCCCTGCTCCTGGACTGGCTCGACGAGACCCTCGTCTGAGGCTCGCCGAGACCCTCGTCCCACCCCACGACGCTCCCGTCGGGCCGTCCCCGGCCTCGCGCTCCGGGGCGTCCCGTCCCCGGGTCAGCCCTTCACCATCGCCGCGGCCTTGACCGGGTCGTTCTCCCCCATGCCGGCCGACGGGCACAGCGCGAACACCGGGCACGCGCCGCACGCGGGCTTGCGCGCGAAGCAGATCCGGCGGCCGTGGAAGATCAGGTGGTGCGAGGCCATCGTCCAGTCCTTGCGCGGCAGCAGGGCGCACAGGTCCTGCTCCACCTGCACCGGGTCGTCGCTCTCGGTGAGGCCGAGCCGGCCGGACAGCCGCAGCACGTGGGTGTCCACCGGCAGGCCGGGCACGCCGAACGCGTTGCCGAGCACGACGTTCGCCGTCTTGCGCCCCACCCCCGGCAGCGTCACCAGGTCCTTCATCCGGCCGGGCACCTCACCGCCGAACCGCTCGACCAGCGCCTGGCCGATGCCGATCACGGCGCGCGTCTTGGCCCGGAAGAACCCAGTGGGCCGCAGGATCTCCTCGAGCTCGGTCGGGTCCGCCGCCGCCATCGCGGCGGCGTCCGGGAACCGTGCGAACAGCGCCGGGGTGGTCAGGTTGACGCGCACGTCCGTGGTCTGCGCCGACAGGACGGTGGCGACCAGCAGCTCGAACGGCGTGCGGAAGTCCAGCTCGATGTGCGCGTCGGGGAAGTGGACCGCCAACGCGCGGTCGATGCGACGTGCTCGGCGGGTGCGCGCGAGCGTGGACTCGTCGGGAACCAGGGTCACCGTCGCAGGTTACGCGGCGGCTCCGACACGGCCGCCGGGCGGCCTGCTCCCGCGTCGGCCCACACGTTCGGCCGTCCGGGGGAACCGGCCCTGCACACGGGGGCAGCGGTGCGTCCGCCCGAGTGAATCTGGACGGGTGTCCGGGTGGTCCCGCTCAAGTCGGGGGGCCGATGTCCCGAATCAGACACCAGGAGACCACGGGACGGAGGTGCGGTGACCACGCAGCACGTGCTCGACGTCCACACCCTCCGGCTCGACCACCGCGCCCTGCGCGCCGAGCGGTCCCGGGTCGGCTGGTGGCGGCGGCTGGTCCGCGCCCGCCTCGACCTCCTCGTCGCGCGGGCCGTCGGTCCGCAGCCGCTCGGCGAGGAGCTCGCCTTCCAGCTGCCCCTCGACGTCGGCCTGGACGTGCCGCGACCCGACGAGCTCGAGGCGGTGCTGGGTGGCCACCGCTCCGGCACCCACCTCGACCAGCTCACCGCACTCCGGGCGCTGGACAGCCGGCTGGTGCGGTACCAGGACGGTGTCGACGCCGCCCTGGCGGCCGCCACCGAGCGGCTGATCGGGCACCTGGCGGGGCAGCCGGACGCCGTGCTGGGACCCGTCCCGGAGCACGAGTCCCGCAACTGACCTGCGCGACCGCCATGGGGCAGACTGAGCGCTGACGCCGTCCCTTCGGCGCCTGCGGGAAGGTGGACTGATCGTGGCTGACGACGTGGTGCTGACCGCCCCGCTCTTCGCGGGCCTCGAGCCGGACTCCGCGCGCACGCTGATCGCGTCGATGAAGAGCATCGACGTCGGCCGCGGGGACGTGCTGTTCCACGAGGGTGAGCCGGGCGACCGGCTCTACGTGATCCGCGAGGGCAAGATCAAGCTGGGCACCCGCTCCAGCGACGGCCGCGAGAACCTGCTGGCCGTGCTGGGCCCCGGCGAGATGATCGGCGAGCTCTCGCTGTTCGACCCGGGCACACGCACCGCCACCGCCACCGCGATCTCCGACGCCGTGGTGCTGGAGATGGGCCACCACGACCTGCAGACCTGGCTGGCGTCCACCCCGGCGGTCGCCGAGCACCTGCTGCAGGCGCTGGCTCGCCGGCTGCGCCGCACCAACGAGGCGCTGGCGGACCTGGTGTTCTCCGACGTGCCGGGCCGTGTGGCCAAGGCGCTGCTGGACCTGTCGAGCCGGTTCGGCCGACCGGTCGACGACGGCATCCGCGTGGCGCACGACCTGACGCAGGAGGAGCTGGCCCAGCTGGTCGGCGCGTCCCGCGAGACGGTGAACAAGGCGCTGGCCGACTTCGCCGCGCGCGGGTGGGTCCGTCGAGAGGGCCGTGCCGTGGTGCTGCTCGACGTCGACCGCCTGGAGCGGCGCGCTCGCTGAGCGCCGCCGGTCAGGCGACCTCGACGACCAGCTCCACCTCGACCGGCGCACCCAGCGGCAGCGCCGCGACGCCGACCGCCGAGCGCGCGTGCACGCCCGCGTCGCCGAGCAGCGCGTGCAGCAGCTCGCTCGCACCGTTCAGCACGGCCGGCTGACCGGTGAACGTCGGGTCGCTCGCGACGAACCCGACCACCTTGACCACCCGCACCACCCGGTCCAGGGCCGCGACGGCGTCCCCACCGGGACCGGCCAGCAGGCTCCCGACGGCAGCGAGCGCGTTCAGCGCCGCGATGCGCGCCTGCTCCGTGGCGGCCGGCGGCGTGACCTGACCGGGCGTCAGCCCGACGATCCCCGTGACGGTCAGCCCGCCGGCGACGAACGGCAGCTGGCCGGACGTCCACACGTACGAGCCGGTGCGCACCGCGGGCACGTAGGCGCCGACGGGCGCGGCGGAGGACGGCAGCTGCAGGCCCAGCTCGGCCAGACGGTCGGCGACGGACATCAGGCCTCCCGCGGCCGCTTGAGGTAGGCGACGAGGTTGCCGTCCTGGCCCTGCAGGACCGTGACCAGCTCCCAGCCGTCCACCCCCCACTGGTCGAGGATCGCCTTGGTGGCGTGGACGATCAGCGGGACGGTCGCGTACTCCCAGGCAGTGGCCATGCACCCACCCTAGGCGACGGCCCGACGCCGGTCCGGTGCGCGCCCGCCGCTGTCCGCCAGCGGTGCGGCACCGGACCTCGGCTGCGCCGTCAGCGCACGTCGCCGGCGGTGGCGAGCTCGCTGCGCCACGAGCGGACCTCCGGGCGACGACGCAGCAGCGCGCGCCGCTCCCGCTCGGTCATGCCGCCCCACACCCCGAAGTCCATCCGGCTGTCGAGCGCGTCGGCCAGGCACTCCAGCCGTACCGGGCACGTGCTGCACACCGACCGGGCGTCGCGTTGCGCCGACCCCTCGACGAACAGGGCGTCCGGCGCCAGCTTGCCCTTGCCGCAGGCTGCCGACGCGGTCCAGTGGCCCTCCCGCGATGTCCAGGCCATCGCGCACCTCCTTGTCACGCGGGCACCCCCCCGAGTGCCCCCTGGTGGGGGACCGTACCGGGGAGTAGTACCGCTTGACGAGCCGCCGTTCGGGTCATCCTGCCTGGTGAGAAGCGTGGAAGCGCTACCAGACGAGCGTCCAGGTGTGTCCGTGATGCCACGAACGTCCTGATCTTGCTGTCCAGCACAGGTAACCGGGACCAACGTCCCCGCCGTGCGCGGGCCGTCCTGCGGTGTGCACATACCGTGCAGACCCGGCTCGCACGGGGAGGTCCACGGGAACGGGTCAGGTGTCGCCGTTACCCTGGCGGGCATGGCGTCCCCTGCCCGCTCGCCCCGTACGCACGGTCGCTTCATCCGGCCCGGCCAGGCGTTGGCCCTGTTCCTGGCGCTGGTGCTCGTCGCCGGCGTCGGCGGCGTGCTGGCCGCGGGCCTCGCGCTGCCCGCGGTGGCGGTCGCGAGCGGCACCACGAGCATGACGGTCAAGGCCTTCGACGGGCTGCCCACCGAGCTCGAGCAGGCCGCGCTGCCGCAGAAGTCGACCATCCTGACGGCGGACGGCAAGGTGCTGGCCACCTTCTACGACCAGAACCGGGTGGTGGTCCCGCTCGACCAGATCGCCCCGATCATGCAGAAGGCCGTCATCTCCGTCGAGGACAAGCGGTTCTACGAGCACGCGGGCATCGACGTGCAGGGCATGGCGCGGGCCGCGGTGAACACCTTGATCGGGCAGAAGGAAGGCGCCTCGACGCTGACTCAGCAGTACGTGAAGAACGTGCTGATCGAGGCGGCGCTCGCGATCCCCGACCCCGCGCAGCGTGCGCAGGCGCTGGCCGACGCACGGGACAACTCCGGCTCCTCCGGCATGGCGCGCAAGCTGCGCGAGGCGAAGCTGGCGATCACGCTCGAGAAGACGATGACCAAGGACCAGATCCTCGAGAAGTACCTGAACATCGCCCAGTTCGGTGCGTCGTCGATCTACGGCGTGGAGTCGGCGGCGCAGTACTTCTTCGGCAAGCACGCCAAGGACCTGACGTACCTCGAGGCGGCGACGATCGCCGGGATCACGCAGAGCCCGACGAAGTGGGACCCGGTGCTCAACCCGGCCGACTCCCAGAACCGCCGGGACACCGTGCTCGACCTGATGTACCAGCAGGGCTACATCACGCAGGCGGAGCACGACAAGGGCGTCGCCACGCCGCTGAAGGACACCCTGCACGTCACGCCGATCAAGCAGGGCTGCATGACGGCGAACGACACGGTCGCCGGTTCCGGCTTCTTCTGCGACTACGTCACCAAGGTGATCCTCAACGACCCGGCGTTCGGCAAGACTCAGTCCGACCGGCAGGCCCTGCTGTACCGCGGCGGCTTGACGATCACCACCACGTTGATCCCGGGTGAGCAGACGGCGGCCGACGAGGAGGTCAAGGCCGGCGTGCCGGTGAACGACCCGTCGGGCATCGGCAGCGCGCTGGTCTCCGTCGAGCCCGGTACGGGCAAGATCACGTCGATGGCGGAGAACCGCGTCTACAACCCGATGCAGAACGCCGGCCCGGGTGAGACGGCGCTGAACTTCAACACGAGCTTCGAGTACGGCGGCTCGCGCGGGTTCTCCCCCGGCTCGAGCTACAAGGCCTTCACGCTGCTGGAATGGCTGCGCCAGGGGCACTCGCTCAACGAGAAGGTCAACGCGGCGCCGCTGCAGTACAACCTGTCGCAGTTCACCTCGTGCAAGGGCAAGCTGTCCGGCGTCTACAAGTTCAGCAACTCCGAGAGCAACCAGAACTACCCCCAGACGGTGCTCAGCGCGACGGCCAACTCGGTGAACTCCGCGTTCATCGCGATGGGCCTGCAGCTGAACCTGTGCAACATCGTCAACGGGGCGGCGGACCTCGGCGTGCTGCGCGCCGGTGACCCGAACGAGAAGGACGCCTCGGGCGACCCCCAGGGCGGCGTGCCGTTCGGGCCGTACGCGGGCAACATCCTCGGGTCGGAGCAGACGTCGCCGCTGATGATGGCCGGCGCCTACGCCGCGTTCGCCTCCGGCGGCGTGTTCTGCAAGCCGATCGCCATCACCAGCGTCACGGACGCGACCGGCAACAAGCTCAACGTGCCGAGCGCGGACTGCCAGCAGAAGGTCGAGCCGCAGTACGCCGCCGCGATGGACTACGCGATGAGCAACGTCTGGAACGGCACGGCCAAGGCCGTCGGCGCACCGCCGTTCCCGGCAGCCGGCAAGACCGGTACCACGACCAAGAACGAGGAGCTGTGGTTCGTCGGCTTCACGCCGCTCCGCGCCACGGCGGTGTGGTCCGGCCAGATCACGAACCAGCAGCAGACGTTGCACGGCGAGACGATCAACGGCAAGACGTACTACCAGGGACCGTTCGGCTCCGACATCTCGGCACCGACGTGGAAGCGGTTCATGATGCGCATCATGGCCGGCCAGAACGTGCCGAGCTTCCCGGCGGTGGGCAGCGACCAGCTGTACGGCAAGCAGGTGGGCGTGCCGTACGTCGTCGGGCAGCCGCAGGACCAGGCGACGTCGACGCTGCAGAACGCCGGGTTCACCGTCCAGGTCTCGCCGAACCAGGTGCAGTCGTCGGTGGCGGCCGGGTCCGTGGCGAGCCAGTCGCCCACGGGCACCGCGACGCCGGGGTCGACGATCACGTTGGTGATCTCGAGCGGGCAACCGGCACCACCCGCACCGACCCAGCCCGCGCAACCGGGTCCGGGTCAGCCCGGTCCCGGCAACCCGAATCCCGGTGGCGGCCCGGGTCCCAAGGGCTGATGGGAACCCTGAGCCGGACGACGGGCGCGCTCGCGCTCGCCGGCGCGGGCGCGCTCGCGTGGGGCGCCCTCGTCGAGGTCCACTGGTACGCCCTGCGGGAGGCCACCGTCCCCGTGCTGGCCCCCGGGCAGGCGCCGCTGCGCGTGCTGCACGTGTCGGACCTGCACCTGACGCCGGGTCAGCGGCGCAAGGTCGACTGGGTGCGCGACCTGGCGACCACGCGGCCGCACGTCGTCGTGAACACCGGCGACAACTGGGCCCACCTGGACGCGATGCCCGCGCTGCTCGAGGCGCTCGAGCCGCTGCTGGAGGTGCCGGGGGCCTTCGCCCTCGGCTCCAACGACTACGTCGCCCCGCAGCCCAAGAACCCGGCGCGGTACCTGCAGCGGGATGCCCGCACGGCCCAGGTGGAGCCGGTGGCGCTGCCGTGGCGTGAGCTGGTGCGCCGGTTCACCTCGGCCGGGTGGGTGGACCTGGACAACCACCGGGGCGTGCTCGACGTCGACGGCCGGCGCATCTCGCTGGTCGGCACGGACGACGCGCACCTCGATCGCGACCGCTTCCCCGCTGCGGGCGGCCCGGACGACGTGCGGGGCGCCGAGAGCCCGGTGGACCTGCACGTCGGCGTCACCCACGCGCCGTACCGGCGGGTGCTGGACGCGATGCTCGACGACGGCGTCGACCTGGCCATCGCCGGGCACACCCACGGCGGACAGCTCGGTCTGCCGTTCTGGGGCGCGCTGGTGACCAACTCCGACCTCGACACGCGGCGGGCGAAGGGTCTGCACGGCTGGCCCGGCCCACGTCCGGACCGCCCGGGCGGCGGCGACTCGATGTGGCTGCACGTCTCGGCCGGGCTGGGCACCTCGCCGTACGCGCCCGTGCGGTTCGCCGTCCGTCCCGAGGCGACCCTGCTCACGCTCGTCCCCCGCTGAGTCCCAGGCGGCACGACGTCCCCGACGTCGTGCTGCCAGGGCACTGGCTCCGGCGCCTCCGAGGCGATTTCCTCGCCCGTGGCGGCGTCGGCTATCCTTGCCAGGTTCCTCCGGGGTGTGGCGCAGCTTGGTAGCGCGCTTCGTTCGGGACGAAGAGGTCGTGGGTTCGAATCCCGCCACCCCGACCCGGAGACGACGACGGCCCTTGACCGGCAGAAGTGCTGGTCAAGGGCCGTCGTCATGTGCGCTGAACGGTCCCGGACCGTGCGGGTGGTGGGCCGTTCGCCCACCGGCGGGACGTCGGGGCTCGGCGCGGCGCCCGGCAGACTGGTCCCGTGAGCCCCGCGACCGAGCCCGCTGACGACGTGCTGGCGGGGCTGGCGGCCCTCCCCGGCGTCCCCGCCGCCGTCACCAGGGCCCGGGACGCCTGCACCGAGCTGCGCCGGCATCCCGCGATGCGGCGGCGCTGGTCCGAGGTGCGGGTGCGCGCCGGCCTCGAGGCCGCCCGGGCGAGCGCGGCGCTGGACGGGGTGCGGGTACCGGTGGAGAACGTGCAGGCGCTGGCCGCCGGAGCGCCCGCACAGGGGCCGACGGACGACGTCGTGCGGGGTGCGGTGCGGACGCACGCGGCCGTCGAGCGCCTGATGCCGGACCTCGGTGCACCGAGCCGGGTCGGCGACGGCAGGGGCACCATCGGCCCGCTCCCGCTGGGCCAGCTGCTCGCGCGGCTGCACACCCTCGCGGCGGCGGGCAGGGTTCCCGACGAGGAGCTGGGCCGCCCCCGCGGCGACCGCCCGACCGCCGACCTCGCCGGTCTGGGAGCCGCGCCGGCCGGTGCGGAGGTCGGCCACCGGCTGGCCATGCTGACCGAGCTGGTCCGCCACACCGGCGCCCCTGCCGGGGTGGTTGCCGCCGTGCTGCACGGCGAGCTCCTGGCGCTGCGGCCGTTCACCGCCGCGAACGGCGTGGTCGCCCGTGCCGTCGCCCGCCTGACCGTCACCGCGGGCGGCCTCGACCCGACCGGGAGCGCCGCCGCAGAGCCCGTCTGGGCGGATGCGCCGCTGGTGTACCAGGCCACCGCCGCGGGCTTCGCCACCGGTGAACCGGACCGGGTCGCCGCCTGGCTGGTGCTCTGCGCCGATGCCGTCGCCGAGGGCGCCACCCGCGCGGCCCGGCTGGCGGACGAGGTGCTGTCCCACTGAGGGGTGACGGCGCTCAAGGCCGCGCCGGCACCGGACGACGCGTGCCTCATGAGCGTGCCGCTTCCACCCGCGGGTTGGTATGCGGACGGGTCCACGCCGAACGTCGTCCGCTGGTTCGACGGCAGCCGATGGACCGAGCACGTGACGCCGGTCGCCGCGCGCGCTGCGCAGGTGCCGGCGTACGCGTCCGGTCCGTACGTGCCGGGGTACGCGCCTGGGGCCTACGCCGCGGCCGCCTATGGTCCGGCGCCCGCCGGCAGCGACATGGGGCCGGGCAACGGTCTGCACTCAGTGCTGCCGGTGGGGCGCTCGTGGCAGTCGATCGTCGCCGGCTACGTCGGGCTCTTCGCGCTCTTCGCGTGGTTCATGGCCATGGTCGGAACGGCCGGGGCCGCGTTCGGGGCGGTCGTCGGGCTGCTGTCGGCGGCGCTCGGCATCGTCGCGATCCGTCGCGCGTCGACCGGCGGCGACGGCCGCGGCCGGGCCTGGTTCGCCGTCGTCGCCGGCGTGTTGTGCCTGGTGATGACCGTGGTGGTGGCCTCCGGGGCCTGAGGCCGTCGGCGCCCGGCCACCGGCCGCACGACGCAGACCGGCCCCGGCACCCTCGGGTGCCGGGGCCGGTCCTCGCGAACGTCAGGCCGTGGCGAAGCGGCGGGCGACCAGCAGCTCGGCGATCTGGATGGCGTTGAGCGCGGCACCCTTGCGCAGGTTGTCGTTGGACACGAACAGTGCGAGACCGCGTCCCTCGGGCGCGCCCTCGTCGGTGCGGATGCGGCCGACGTACGACGGGTCCTTGCCGGCCGCCAGCAGCGGCGTCGGGATGTCCTCCACCTGCACGCCGGGGGCGTCGGCCAGCAGCTCGTAGGCACGCTCGACGGACAGCGGTCGCTCGAACTCGGCGTTGACCGACAGCGAGTGACCGGTGAACACCGGCACGCGCACGCACGTGCCGGAGACGAGCAGGTCCGGGATCTCGAGGATCTTGCGCGACTCGTTGCGGAGCTTCTGCTCCTCGTCGGTCTCGCGCAGCCCGTCGTCCACCAGGTTGCCCGCGAACGGGACCACGTCGAAGGCGATCGTCCGCGGGAACTTGGTCGGCGCGGGGAAGTGCACGGCCGAGCCGTCGTGCACCAGCCCGAGGGTGTCCTCCTCGACGGCGGCGCGGACCTGCGAGTCGAGCTCCTGCGCACCGGCGAGCCCGGCCCCGGACACGGCCTGGTAGGTCGAGACGATCAGACGGCGCAGCCCGGCCTCGTCGTGCAGGGGCTTGAGCACCGGCATCGCGGCCATCGTGGTGCAGTTCGGGTTGGCGACGATGCCCAGCGGGATGTCGTCGAGCGCGTGCGGGTTCACCTCGCTGACCACCAGCGGGACGCGCGGGTCCTTGCGCCAGGCGGAGGAGTTGTCGACCACCAGGGCACCGGCGGCGGCGAAGCGCGGCGCCTGCTCCTTGGACGTCGCCCCGCCGGCGGAGAACAGGGCGATGTCGATGCCGGACAGGTCCGCCGTCGCGACGTCCTCGACCGTGATCTCGTCGTCGCCCCAGGGCAGCGTCCGCCCCGCGGACCGCGCCGACGCGAAGTACCGGATCGACGCGACCGGGAACTCGCGCTCGGCCAGCAGCCGGCGCATCACGCCACCGACCTGCCCGGTGGCCCCGACCACTGCGACGTTCACACCGCTCATCCCGCTCACCGCCCCGTCCCGCCGTACACGACGGCCTCGTCCGACTCCGTGTCCAGCCCGAACGCCGTGTGCACCGCGCGGACCGCCTCGTCGAGCGAGTCGGCCCGGGTCACCACGGAGATGCGGATCTCGGAGGTGGAGATCATCTCGATGTTCACGCCGGCCTCGGACAGCGCCTCGAACAGCTTGGCGCTGACGCCGGGGTGCGAGCGCATGCCCGCGCCGATCAGCGAGAGCTTGCCGATGGTGTCGTCGTACTGCAGGGACGCGTAGCCGATCTCCGGCTGGTGCTCCGCCAGCGCCGCCATGCCGACGCTGCCGTCCGTCGCCGGCAGCGTGAACGAGATGTCCGTCAGGCCCGTGCGGGCCGCGGACACGTTCTGCACGATCATGTCGATGTTCACGCCGGCGCCGGCGACCACCGTGAAGATCTTGGCGGCCTTGCCCGGCACGTCGGGGACGCCGACCACCGTGATCTTCGCCTCGGAGCGGTCGTGCGCGACGCCCGAGATGATCGGCTGCTCCACGGGAACCTCCTGGTGCGGGTCGGGCGCGTCGGTGACGAGCGTCCCGGTGTGGGTGGAGAACGAGGACCGGACGTGCACCGGCACCTGGTAGCGGCGGGCGTACTCGACGCACCGCAGCATGAGCACCTTCGCGCCGCTGGCGGCCATCTCGAGCATCTCGTCGTAGCTGATCCGGTCGAGCTTGCGGGCGGTCGGCACGATGCGCGGGTCGGCCGTGAACACGCCGTCGACGTCGGTGTAGATCTCGCAGACGTCGGCCTCGAGGGCCGCCGCGAGCGCCACGGCGGTGGTGTCGCTGCCGCCGCGGCCGAGGGTGGTCACGTCGTTGGTGGCCAGGTTGACGCCCTGGAAGCCGGCGACGATCGCGACCTGGCCCTTGGCGAGCGTCTTGGTGATGCGGCTCGGCGTGACGTCGATGATCCGCGCCTTGCCGTACGTCTCGTCGGTGATCACGCCGGCCTGCTGGCCCGTGAAGCTCTTCGCCTCGACGCCGAGCTGGTCGATCGCCATCGCGAGCAGGGACATGCTGATCCGCTCGCCGGCGGTCAGCAGGATGTCCATCTCACGCTCGGGCGGCAGCGGCGTGACCTGGTGGGCGAGGTCGATCAGCTCGTCCGTCGTGTCGCCCATCGCCGAGACGACCACCACCACGTCGTTGCCGGCACGCTTCGCCTCGGCGACCCGCTTCGCGACGCGCTTGATGCTGCCGGCGTCGGAGACGGACGAGCCGCCGTACTTCTGCACGATGAGGGCCACGAGGGTGCGCTCCGGATGGGTTGCGCGATCAGACCGCGATCGGACGAGGGGCGCCTGCGAGTCTAGGTCGGCCCACGATGCGGACCGACGGGTTTCCGCATGACGGACGCGGTGGCCCGCACCGGGCACCCGCCGGAGCGTCTGCGCTGGTCAGCCGAGGACGTCGACCGCCAGCCGGGCGATCAGAGCGGCCACGACGACGACGAAGACGACGCGGACGAACGCGCTGCCCCGCGCCACCGCCGTCCGCGCCCCGAGGTACGCCCCGGCGATGTTGGCGCCGCCGACCAGCAGCCCGAGCCGCCACAGCGGCGCCCCCTCCAGCGTGAAGACCAGCAGGGCACCGAGGTTGGTGGCGACGTTGACGATCTTCGCCTGCGCCGACGCCTCGAGGAACCCGTAGCCGACGACGCCGACCAGGGCGATCACCAGGAAGGAGCCGGTGCCGGGGCCCAGCAGGCCGTCGTACGCGCCGAGCACCAGGCCGAGCCCCAGCGCCACCGCCCGGTGCCGGCGGCCCGTCCAGCGCAGCTTGGTCGCGCGTCCCACCCGGGGCCGCGCCACCGTGTAGGCGCCCACCAGCACCAGCGCCACGAGGATGACCGGCTTGAACACCGAGGTGGGCAGCAGCCCCGCGAGGGCCGCTCCCCCGGCGGCACCGGCCAGGGCGGTCATCGCCATCGGCCCTGCCGTGGACAGGCCGGGCTGCACCCGCCGGTAGTAGGTCAGCGCGCTGACCGACGTGCCCATGATCCCGGCCACCTTGTTGGTGGCCAGCGCCTGCACGGGCGTGATGCCGGGCACCAGCAGCAGCGCCGGCAGCTGCACCAGCCCACCGCCGCCGACCACCGCGTCGACCCAGCCGGCGGTGAACCCGGCGAGCATCAGCAGGCCGACCGTCGCGAGCGTCAGGTGCAGGCCGGAGACGGTCACGGTCGCGGACCCTACCTCCCGCACGGACCTGGTCGGGCGGCGGCCGGACGGCCCGCCCGTCGACCGCGCCCGCAACCGGCGCAGTCCCGGCACAGGATCCCCTCAGAAACCGGGCACGGCGCCCGGTGCCCGGCCCTACCGTCGGGCCATGACCAGCGACGTCGCTGCCTCGGCCGTCCCTGCCCAACCCCGCTCGCCCGGTCCGGGCGGCCCGGACGGGATCCGCACCGCCGGCGTGGTCCGCAGCTTCGGCGCCGTGCGGGCGCTGGACGGCGTCGACCTGCACGCCCGCGCCGGTCGGGTCACCGCCCTGGTGGGGCCCAACGGGTCCGGGAAGACGACGCTGCTGCTGGTGCTGGCGGGGCTGCTGGCACCGGACGCGGGGACGGTGGGCATCGACGGGTACGACCCGGTGACGGACGGCCCCGCGGCGCGGGCCCGCACCGGCTGGATGCCGGACACGTTCGGCACGTGGGACTCGCTCACGGCACGTGAGGTGCTGCGGACGTTCGCCGCCGCGTACCGGCTGCCCGCGGCGTCCGTCGGCGCCCGCGTCGACGAGCTGCTCGCCCTGGTGCACCTCTCGGAGTACGCCGACCGGCCGGCAGCGGTGCTGTCACGCGGCCAGAAGCAGCGGCTGGGACTGGCTCGCGCCCTGGTGCACGACCCGGCGGTGCTGCTGCTCGACGAGCCCGCGTCCGGCCTGGACCCGCGGTCGCGCGTCGACCTGCGCGAGCTGCTGCGGCGACTGGCCGACGAGGGCCGCACGGTGCTGGTGTCCAGCCACGTGCTGTCCGAGCTGGAGGAGATGGCCGACGACGCGGTGTTCCTGTCCCGCGGCCGGACGGTGCTGACCGGCGACACGGACGCGACCCTCGGCACCACCGGCAGCCGCCGGCCCTGGCGGGTGCGCGCGCTGGACGGGGAGGCGCTGCAGGGCTGGCTCACCTCGGTGCACGCCGCGTGGCGGCCCGACGACGACGGCGTGCTGATCGACGTCGACGGGGACGAGGGCGCCGCCCGGCTGGTGCGGGACGCGGTTGCGGCCGGGGTGCCGCTCGTCTCGATCGCCCCCGCCGGCGGGGTGCTGGAGCAGGCCTACCTGGCCCTGGACGAGGAGCGGCGATGAACGGCACGTGGCGGCTGTCCTGGCACGGGGTGCGCACGGTGGCGGCCCTGGAGCTGCGGCAGCGGGTGCGGTCCACCCGCTGGATCGTCGCGCTGGTGGTCTGGTTCGTCGTGGTCGGCGCCATCACGGCGCTGACCACCGGAGCCCTGGGCACGCTGACCGGTCAGGACACCTCTCCCCTGCACCGCGGCCCGCTGCTGTTCTTCGTCGTCACGTTCCTGGTGCTGGGGCTGGGGCTGCTGGTCACCCCGACCCTGTCGTCGACCGCCGTGAACGGCGACCGTGCCGCCGGCACGCTCGCCACGGTCCAGGTGACCCTGCTGACCCCCGCCGAGATCGCCACGGGCAAGCTGCTCGGGGCGTTCGCCGCCGCCACCGCCTTCCTGGTGGCCAGCCTGCCGTTCTACGGGCTCGCGATGGCGATGGGTGGCACGAGGGTGCTGACCCTGGTCAGCGTCGTGGTGGTGACCGCCGTGATCCTCGCCTCGGTGTGCGGCATGGGCATCGGGTTCTCGGCACTGACCGCCCGGACGGCCGGCTCCACCGTGCTGACCTTCCTCGGGGTCTCGGCCCTGGCGGTGTTCACCCTCGTCTTCTTCGGCCTGACGCTGCCCGCGAACACGTCCCAGGAGCAGGTCCGCGTATGGGGCGTCTCGCCGTCGTCGGCGTCCTCCGCGCTGGCGAGCGACGCGACGACGAGCGTCACGTCCCCGACCTGCGAGTGGCGGGTGGAGACGCGGCCCGTCGTCCACACCGAGCGCACCTGGTGGCTGCTCGCGGCCAACCCGTTCGTCGTCGTGTCCGACGCCTCGGCCGTGCCGCAGCAGGACCTGCGGTCGGTGACGTCACCGTTCGCGGCCATCCGCGAGGAGATCCGCACCGCGCGGGCCGGCGCCACCGGTGTCTCGAACGAGTGCTGGGGACCGATAGGACAGGCGGCCCTGCCGACCGAGGGCCCGCGGCCGTCGACGGTGCCGGTGTGGCCGTGGGGGCTCGCGTTCAGCGTCCTGCTCGGCGCGGCCGGCTACGTCACCGCCGTCCGTCGGCTGCGCGTCCCGCAGCGCACGCTGCCGCGCGGCGTCCGGGTGGCCTGAGGCGCGGGGCTCGGGGTCAGGGCTCGGTCGGGCGCACCGCGACGTCCGCCCTGGTCAGGGCTGCAGCGCGTCGTACTCCGCCTCGGCGGCCACATCGTCGTCCACGTCGAGCCGCAGGTGCGCCAGGATCGTCTGCACGGTGCGCAGGGCCGACGACGCCCGCTCGCCCCAGTCGGACAGGTAGGAGAACTGCCACCACCACAGGGCCTCGACCGGGCGGCCCGCCTCGTAGTGGCGCAGCCCCTGAGCGAGCGCCCCGGCGATCGCGACGAGGTCGCCGGACAGCGTCGCCTGGGCCACCTCCGGGCCGACGACGGGGTCGACCACCTCGACGTACTCGTCGACGCCCTCGAACACGTTGGCCAGGTTGGCGCGCAGCGGCTCCACGTCCGGGTCGGGGCCGACGTCCGGCTCGAACCGCAGCGCCGGCACCACGTCATTGATCGCGCCGAGCCGGGCACCGGCGGCGATCACGTCCGACAGCGCGAGGAGCAGCAGCGGCAAGGTCGCCTCGGGGGCCGAGCCGGCGGCCACCTCGGTCACCGTGGTCAGGTAGCTGCGCGCCTCGTCGTGCACCGACCGGGCGAGGGTCGCGAGGTCGTCGGTGTCGCTGTCGGTCATCGTCCGCTCCCTACGCGCTGATCCGTCGGCGGCCCTCGAAGGCCCGGCCCAGGGTGACCTCGTCGGCGTACTCCAGGTCCCCGCCCACCGGCAGGCCGGAGGCGAGCCGGCTGACCGCGAGACCCATCGGGACCAGCAGCCGGGCCAGGTAGGTGGCCGTCGCCTCGCCCTCGACGTTCGGGTCGGTCGCCAGGATCACCTCGGTCACGGTGCCGTCCGCCAGCCGGCTGAGCAGCGAGGCGATCCGCAGGTCGTCCGGACCGACGCCGCCGATCGGGTTGATGGCGCCTCCGAGCACGTGGTACCGGCCGCGGAACTCGCGCGTCCGCTCGATCGCGACGACGTCCTTGGCCTCCTCCACGACGCAGATGACGTTCGGGGAGCGGCGCGGGTCGCGGCAGATGCGGCACTGCGCCTCCTGGGCGACGTTGCCGCAGATCTCGCAGAACCGGACGCGGGCCTTGACCTCGGTGAGCGCGTCGGCCAGACGACGGACGTCCGCCGGGTCGGCCGAGAGGATGTGGAACGCGATGCGCTGGGCGCTCTTGGGGCCGACCCCGGGCAGCCGCCCGAGCTCGTCGACCAGGTCCTGGATCGCCCCCTCGTACACGCCGTCAGCCTAGTTGGTCACCCATCCAGTTGACCTCGCGGGGCCGTCGGACGGCGCCGTGGCGGCGGCCCACCTGGCGGACCGACAGCGCGGCGTCGACGTCGCGGACCCCTCCCGCCAGGCGGGCGGCTCAGGCGTTCGGGTCGTCGATCTGCTCGTCGATGACCGTGCCGCCGAGCAGCCGCGCGACCAGCGGCGCGCCGACCAGGCCGGATCCGTCGATGAGCGGGTCGTCCGGCGACGGCTCGTCGGGCTCGTCGGACCAGCCGGGGGTCGCCGTACGGGGCCCAGAGGCCGCCACCGGGTCCCGGGGGACGTCACGCGGGTCCTCGAACGGCACCTCGTCGTCCGGGGGGATCCAGTCGCCGGGCGGCAGCTCGTCCACCGGCTCGTCGGGCGGCTCGAGGTCCGGTGGCTCGTCGGCGGGACCGCTGCGGCGCGCAGGGGCAGCGTTGCCGGCGGCGCGCGCCTGCGTCGCCGACGCGTGGTCCGATCCTGGCTCCGACGAGGCCGCAGGCGCTGTGGCAGGTGCACCGGGGCGACCGCGGGAGGCGCGCGGTGCGGGACCGCCCCCTGCCGATCCGGTCTTCGGCGCCGGAGCCGCTGCCGGGGCCGAGCCGGACGGCACAGGACGGCCCCACGAGGCCGCGGCCTCGTCCACGCTGGGGATGCCGGGCGACCGGGTCGCCGCGCCGCCCGCCGCGCCGCCTGACGACGACCGGGTGGACGGGTCGGCTGCTGACGCTGGCGCCGCCGTGGCGGCCTGCCGGTCCGTCGGTGCACCGCTGCCGGCCGGTGTCGCCGCATCGCCCAGCACGCCCTCGACCCGGGCCTCGACGCCCAGCGTCTCCCGGAGCGCCTGCGCCACCGCCTCGGCGTGGCTGCCGCGCTGGAACTGCTGGATCAGACCCGGCTGGGCGAAGCCGAGCCGCAACGTCGTGGCGTCGAGCTCGAGCACCTGCGCGTGCTGGCTGACCAGGGCGTGCGTCAGCAGCCGCAATCCGCGGAGGGTACCGAGCACCTCCGGCCAGCGACGGCGGAGCATCTCGGTGTCCGGGCCGCCTGCGCCGCGCGGCGCTGCCGCCGCCGTGGGCGCAGCGGGAGCAGCCGGTGGCGCGACCGGCGTGGTCTCGTCGCCTCCCGAGGCACGTGCGGGTCGGCGGGGCGTCGATGGTGCGGCTGAGGACGACTGCACGGTGCCGTCCGCGCCCACGACCGGCGATGCTGGTGCTGGGGAGGCAGGCGTGGCAGTCGCTGGCCCGGACGCTCGCCGGGCAGGTGCGTCGTCGACCGGCCACGGCGGCGTGTCCAGGTCGACGGGTGTGCTCGGGGTCGCTGTGGCCGGTGCTGCTGCAGCGGGTGCCCCAGCGGTCTCGGGCCCCGTCGCGGGCACCGCGGCCACCGGCGCCTCGGCCACCGGCGGCACGGTGCGCGGGGTGGGCGGCGTCGCGAGTGGCGGAGTGGCTGGCTCCACGGGCGCCGACGCACGGGCGGCCGTCGCAGGCGGGGCACCGGCACCGACCGCCGTCGGGACCGCCGCGAACCCGCCGCGCTCCAGCCGGTCGAGCCGGGCACCGAGACCCGACGTGCCGTCGTCCGCCGCCGGCAGCAGGAGCCGCGCCATCAGCAGCTCGAGGTGCAGCCGCGGCGACGTGGCACCGGCCATCTCGGTCAGCGCCGCGTTGGCCAGGTCGGCGGAGCGGGACAGCTCGGCGGCGCCGAGGTGCGCCGCCTGGGCACGCATCCGGTCCAGCTGGTCCGACGGGATCATGCCGAGGGCCGCGCCGGCGGCATCGCCTGCCGCGGCCAGCACGATCAGGTCGCGCAGGCGCTCGAGCAGGTCCTCGACGAACCGGCGCGGCTCGTGCCCGGTGGCCACCACCCGCTCCACCACCGAGAAGGCGGTGGCGCCGTCGCGGGCCGCGATCGCCTCGACCAGGTCGTCGAGCAGGGACGCCGGTGTGTACCCGAGCAGCGCCACGGCGCTCTCGTACTCCAGACCGCTGTCCCCCGCGCCGGCGATCAGCTGGTCCAGCACCGACAGGCTGTCCCGCACCGAGCCGGCACCGGCCCGCACCACCAGCGGCAGCACCCCAGAACCGACCGGCACGCCCTCCGTCTCGCACACCTGCGCCAGGTACGGCACCAGCACGTCCGGCGGCACCAGCCGGAACGGGTAGTGGTGCGTGCGGGAGCGGATGGTGCCGATCACCTTGTCCGGCTCGGTCGTCGCGAACACGAACTTCACGTGCGGCGGCGGCTCCTCGACGATCTTCAGCAGGGCGTTGAAGCCCTGGTTGGAGACCATGTGGGCCTCGTCGAGGATGAACACCTTGTAGCGGTCCCGGGCGGGGGCGAAGGTGGCCCGCTCGCGAAGCTCACGGGCGTCGTCCACACCGCCGTGGCTGGCGGCGTCGATCTCGACGACGTCGAGGCTGCCCGGACCGCCCGTCGCCAGCTCGATGCACGACTCGCACTCCCCGCAGGGCGTGTCCGTCGGGTGCTCGGCGGTGTTCTGCGCGCAGTTGAGCACCCGCGCCAGGATGCGCGCAGAGCTCGTCTTGCCGCAGCCACGAGGGCCGGAGAACAGGTAGGCGTGGTTGACCTGCCCGGAGCGCAGCGCCTGGCGCAGCGGCGCCGTCACGTGGTCCTGCCCGATGACCTCGGCGAAGGTCTCGGGCCGGTACCGGCGGTACAGCGCTGTGGTCACGTGCGAACCCTATGCGGCAGATCCGACACCCGTCTCCGGCCCTCGGCGGCTCAGGCGAGCGCGCCCATCGGGTCCCACGCGGGCAGGACGATGGGCTCGGCGGTCAGCGCGGGGCGCAGGTCCTCCGGCAGGGCGGCGGTGCGGACGACGACCTCGAAGACGTACTCGTCGAACCACGAGTCGTCCATGGTGAAGAAGCCCTTGTCGGCCTTGTCGTCGCCCCAGCTGTTCTCCACGCGCCACCGCCGCGGGGAGCCGTCGACGACGTCCACGCCGGTCAGCAGCATCGCGTGGGTCATCGCCGACTCGCCGGAGACGACCCGCTCCTCCTTGGTGGTGGACAGGTCGACGCCGTACACGCCGGAGTAGTCGAACAGGTCGGCGGCCCAGATGCCGTCCTCCCGGTGCATCTGCGGCTTCACGTCGCAGCCGAACCAGACGGGCTCACCGGCGACGATCGACGCCGCGGCCAGCTCCTTGATGGTGGCCATCGGCGCGTTGACGTACCGCACCTGCCGACCGCCGACCACGTTGCCGAGGTTCGCCACGGTCAGCGCCGCGCCCTTGGGGTGCTCGCGGCGCGGGTCGTCCACCAGGCACACGTACTGGGTCAGGTCGAGGGTGACGTACCGCTCGAAGAACTGCTGGGGCGTCAGCACGCCGTCGCGGTGGAACTGCTTCTCGTCGTCCGTCCACTGCCAGTCGAACGAGGTCGGCGGCGTGCCCAGGTGGATCGTCAGGATGGCGTGCACGTCCGTGAGGACCTCCGCCTTGACGGCCGCCACGTCACCGCCGTCGGCGACCGCAGCCCGCAGCGCCAGCGCGCCCTTGCGCAGCCGAGCCCGCAGCTGGGTGTTCATGGCGTCGGTGTCCGAGGACGACTGCGTCTCCGGCATCGCCTCCTTGGGCACCACGCCGTGCTTGAGGAACACGCTGACCGCCATGTCCCACTGGCCGCCGTCGCCCAGCAGCGTCTGCAGCAGGAAGCCGACCAGGCGTGAGTCGATCGGCTCACCGGCCGTCGCGACGACGTCCTCGCAGAAGAAGTTGGCCCGCTCGAGCTTGTCCCAGTACATGGCGTAGTTCTGGCTGAACTCGAACTCCTTGACGCCCAGGCGCTGCTTCGCACCGACGCGCAGCAGGTTGAGTGCGGCGAACAGCCAGCAGCGACCGCTCTTCTTCTGGTTGGCGACGGACCAGTCGTCGAGCTGGTTCGACACGCTGGTGCGGATCGAGGTGGCGCGTGCGTGGTTCATCGCCACCTCGCCGACCGGGGTGCGGGTGACGGCGTTCTGCGCACGCAGCCGGGCCGGGTCCGCGGCGAAACCGGCGGCCAGGGTGGCGACGAAGTCGGGGTGGAGCGGCGTTGCCGCGACGGTTCCGGTGTGTTCGGTGCTCTGCGTCGGGATGAGTGCCGGCGTCTGGGTCGGGTTCGGGGTCTGGGTCTGGTTCGAGGTCGTGGCAGTCACGACCGCCATTGTGGTCCTCCTCTGTTGTCCGGCTCCTGGGACTGCGGTTCGCTGATCCCATGGCCCCCGACGGCGCGGTCCGTGGTTCTGCTGGCGACCCCGAGCTCGCTGGGCTGTACCGGGCCACCGCGACGCCCGCTCGGGTGGACGTACCACCGCTGCAGTGCCTGATGCTGGACGGCGCAGGGGATCCCGAGACGACACCGGCCTACGCCGACGCGGTCGGCACCCTCTACGCCGTCTCCTACGGCCTGCGCTTCATGGCCAAGGCGATCGGTGAGCAGCCGTGGAAGGTCGGGCCGCTCGAGGGGCTGTGGTGGGCCGACGATCCCGACGTCTTCCTCACCGACACACGTGCGGAATGGCGCTGGACGATGCTGATCGTCCAGCCGACCCGTGTCACCGCAGACCTCGTCGGACGCGCGCTGGACGCGGCCGTCGCCAAGGGCCGTGCGCCCGCAGCGGAGCACCTGCACCTCGACGTGCTCGACGAGGGCACCGCGTTCCAGGTGCTGCACGTCGGCCCGTACGACGCCGAGGGGCCGACCATCGCCGGCCTGCACCGCGCCATCGCCGAGCAGGGGTACGCGCTCCGTGGCGCCCATCACGAGATCTATCTGGGCGACCCCCGCCGCTCCGCACCCGAGCGGCTGCGGACGATCATCCGCCAGCCGGTCCAGCCCCCGGAGGACGTGCCGCAGGGGTAGACCGGTAGGCCGGTGCGCGGCTGGGCCGGGCCGAGGGTGCGGGCCGGACCCGGCACGAGGCGAGGCGGCGCCGACGGTGCGGGCCGCACCGCGCACGAGGCGAGGCGCAGCCGAAAGATCGGGCCTCGACGGACCCCGACCCGGCAGGCATCTCCGGTTGTACGCCCCGTGTACGTACGTCGGGCGTACAGGCCGTTCGGTACCTTGCCGAGTCGCGCGGACTCGCCGGTCCGCCTGGGCCGCCCACCGCCGGGCGCGATGGGCTGGGGAAACCGGGCATTTCGGAACACGGCTTGTGCCAGGCTGCACGCGCCCCCACCGCCGCGCCCGCCGAGGTCACCCCATGTCGACACGCGCCCGCACCCACTACCAGACCGGTCGGCTCGCGCCCCTCGTCCCCCTGGCCGCCGCGCTTCTCCTCGCCGCCTGCGCACCTAACCCGACGCCCACCCCGACCCCGACGGCGCCCAGTCCCTCCGTCACCCCGACGTCGCTGCTCCCCGCTCCAGCGCCGTCACCGACGCAGCCGGCAGAGATGGCTCACGACGACGAGACAGGCGCAGCAGCGGCCGGGGCCTTCTTCATCACGCAGCTCTACCCCTACACGGTCAGCAGTCAGGACACGGCGAGCTGGGACAAGTTCTCCGCGGAGATATGCAGCTTCTGCAAGTCATTGAAGAGCTCCGTCGTGGCGGAGAAGGACGCAAACCAGCAGACGCGGCCGGGCGCCATATCGATCAAGTCTCAGAAGCTCGGGATCATCGATCCTCTTCGCTACAGGATCGATCTTGAGGTGTCTCAGGAAGCCGACGTCACGTACTCGTCTGACGGCCTCGTCGCCGGAGGACGACCAGCGAGAACGATCGGTCTGGCGGTCTTGGTGGTCCGGAATCCCGGCCAGTGGCTCATCGGCGGGATCCAAGTCCTGACGGTGAATGGCGTCGCGCAGTGAAGGCGGCACTCCTGGGCTTGGCGCTCACGAGCGCACTCTTCTTCGGCCCCACGGCGCCCGGCCCCACGGCGCCCGGCCCCACGGCGCCCGGCCCGGCAGCGCCCGCCGGCACGGCGCTCGAAGGGCACGCCGACCAGGACCATATCGACGTGGCGGCGGCACGTGGCACCGCCCCGGGCGATTCCAACGCCGCCTTCAGGGGATCCGCCGCTCCGCTCAGCGAGGAGATCCGAGCGCCGATCTGCCGGCGGAACCTCAGCGATTCCCCGGACCTGTTCCCTTGCTCGGGCGACCCCCTGACACCGTTGCCGGAGTGTGAGGCGGCCGGGGTGGCGACGTTGGCGCCGGTCTGGCAGCGCACCCGGGCGGATGCCGCTAGTCCGTGGAGCGAGTGGACCGTGACGGCGCCGGCGTCCTGCGCCACGGCACCGACCGTCACGCCCGAGATGGTGCTCGCCGAGTTCCGCCGGATGACGCTGACCCCGAGCGCACTGACGGTCCAGCCGGATCGCGGATGGGTGCTGGTGAACAAGCCGACGGTCGTCTACGCCGCCGACGCGGCCGACCAGACGCTGACCACCACGATCCTCGGCACCCCCGTGACCATCACCGCGCACCCGCACAGCTATCGGTGGGACTTCGGCGACGGTGCCGTGATCAGCACAACGATCCCGGGCCGGCCCTGGCCCCAGGCGGACATCTCCCACCCCTACGTCCACACCGGCACCTACGCGATCACGCTGACGACCACGTGGACGGCGACCTTCACCCTCGCCGACGATCCGACACCGCGAGACGTCCCCGGGACGGCCACGACGGCCAGCACCAGCACCCCGTTCACCGCCGAGGAGCTGCGCTCCCACCTCGTCGCCACCACCTGCAACGAGGACCCGCACGCCCCAGGCTGCGACTGACCGACCACGCACCGCGCCGCCAACCGTCCCCCGGACGGCACGCGGACATGGACACGCTGGAGGCGGCAGCGAGCAGGTGCGACAGTGTGTCTACCGGCGCGGCCGTCCACCGGTGTGCGGCTCGCCTCTGGTCATCCGTTGGAGGACCCCTGTTGGGTACCGAGATCGTCACGCGCACCCTGGCCCCCTGCACCATGGCCGCTGTCCGGGACACGCTTCCGTCTGCCGCCGACGAAGGTGTGCTGTGGAGCCGCCTGCTGTCGGGGCTGGCCGCAGCCGGTGCGACGCCCGTCGGCACGCCCCTGGCGCTGACCGTGTACCACGACGACTTCCTGCTGAGCCGGAACGCCGACCTCGAGGTGCTGCTCGAGGTGACGGGCCCGTTCGAGGACACCGAGGCGGTGCACTGCCGGCAGGTCCCCACCACGTTGGTCGCCTCCAGCCGGCAGGACGGTGGTGAGCCGCAGCTGCACACCGTCTTCGACGCGCTGGGCCGGTGGATCGCCCGCAACGGCTACCGGTTCGCGGGACCGATGTTCAGCGTGCACCGCCCCGAGCCAGGGACCGTGCCGCAGGCCGGGCGTGACATCGTCGAGGTCTGCGCGCCGGTGTCGCTGCTGCAGCTCTGAGGCGCCCGGGGGCCGTCCCACGACGCCGGATGGCCGCTGAGCAAGCCCGATGGCCGCTGCCCAGGCAGCCGCTGAGTGGGCATGAAAGGACCCCCCGCACACCCGCCAGAGCTCACCTGCCCTTGCTGCCTTCCGGCCCTGGGGGAGTTCAGCGAGATGACGCCGCACGAGGGGTCTGCCCCCAGTCTAGGGCAGGGTCAGGGTGACGCCGGTCGTCCCCTGCTCGACCGGCGCCGGCTCAGCGCAGCACGTCGGCGAGGGGACGACGAGGGCTGGCGACCGCCCGACCGCTCGGTCGGCCCATCCGGAGCGCCGCGATCACCTGACCACCGGCGAGCTGCGTCAGCGGTCCGTCGAACCGGTCCGCCGTCCCCAGCGTGGCGTCCCGCTCGGCCATCTCCACCGCCTGGTTCATGTGCTGCATCGCCCATCCCTCGGCGACCAGGGCCAGGTGCAGCCGCTGGAGCACGCGGCCGGCGTGCACCCGGGTGGCCGGGTCGCTGCGGTCGCCGACGACGAGCCCGTAGGCACGCGCCGTCGCGGTGTGCACGTCGCGGGTGGACCGGACCCACGACTTGTCGCCCTGCGTGCGTGGCGTGGCGGGCAACAGCTGCGCGGCCACCTCGAGGAAGGGTGACAGGGCCTGCGCGTCGATGGTGAGGCCGTCGCCGTACCGCTCCACCTGCTGGTGGTCGTAGCGGATCAGCTCCGCGTTGTCGACGCTCATCTGGTGGTCGGCGGTCAGTGCGGTGGCGGCGTCGACGAGCAGCGTGCCGAGATGTTGGCGCTGGTCAGGAACGGTGACCCAGACGAGGCCCACGCCGGCGGCCCCGGCGAGCGCCGTGGCGCGCAACCGATCCAACAGGTCGGCCGACGGCTCCTCCGGCGGGTACGCGCCGCGGTCCGAGTGCCGGTGCCGGATCGCCTGAGCCAGCGCGTCGGGCTCGGTCGGCGTGCGCGGGGTGAGGACGAGGCGGGCCAGCAACGTGTCGTCGTCGGCCGCGGGCCGCACGGTGAGCCGGGTGTCGAAACCGAGCGCAGGGGCCGCCACCTCGGCGTTGGCCACGGCGGCGCCGATGCCGAGGTGCGCCTCGCGGCGGTGCGCGTCGACCACGCCGAGGGACCGCGAGGTGTCGTCGTGCACGTCGAGCGTGACCGAGCCGTCGGCGGCCGTCGTCGGACGGAACCACCAGTTCTGCAGGTTGTGCGGGCTGGCGGCGAGCACCGCGGCGGCAACCACGGCCTGGGCGCCGGTGCGGTGCCTCGGCTGCCAGGCGGTGTACGCGGGGCCGGTGCGGGGGTCCAGCAGCCCCTGCCGCTGCGCGCGCAGCAGCGTCCCGCCGACGACGACGAGGGCGCCTGCACCGACCCACCCGAGCACGGCTCGCCTGCTCACACCGTCAGTGTCGTCGTCGTCCGCACCGGGGCGGCGACGCGACCGCCGGCTCATCGTCCGGCGTCCGCCGCGACCGGGGGGATGACGGCCAGGGTGCCCCCTGCACGCCCGGGACGAGGTAGGGCTCGATGAGCGCCCTGATCAGCCGCTCGCCCTCGACCGGCTCCGGCCGCTCGTCGTCCAGCTGCGCGAAGGCCCACCACGACTCTGCGAGCACCAGCAGCGCCTCGACGACGTGGTCCAGCCGGTCGTCGTCCACAGGGACCAGCACGCCGCGGTCGTGCCAGCCGCGCGCGACCCGCCCGAACAGCTCGCGGCGCTGGACCCGCACCGCCCGGTAGGCCTCGGCGAGCTCCTCGTCGTCGCGGACCAGCGTGATCAGGTCTCGCGCGAAGTACGGGTGGTCCGCCGTGATGCGAGCGCCGGCCGCCACCAGCCGGTCGAGCCGCTCCGGGGTGACGTTGTCCGGGTCTATCCCGTCCCACACAGCGGCATGTGCCCGGGCGTAGCGGGCGAACAGCGCGCGGACGATCGCCTGGCGGTCGGCGTACCAGTAGTAGAGGTTGCCGGGGCTGATCCGCGCGGTGGACGCGATCCGGTTGGTGGAGACGGCGCGGACGCCCTCCGCCGCGAACAGGTCCCCCGCCACGTCGAGGATCCGCTCGGCGGTGCCGGGGCGGCGCTTGCCGGTGACGCGCAGGCTGCGGCGGACGGGGGCGACGGTGGGGATCTGCACGGTGGACTCGGCCATGCCTAGAGTTTTCGCTCTAGAGCGAGCGCTCTAGTAGGACGGGGGTCCCGGGTGACCTCGGCGGTGGGTCCGCCGGTGGGTCCGAGGGCTGTCGGGCGCACCGTCGAGCCTCCGCTAGACTTGCCGCCGCGGTCGGCCCGTCAGCCCAGGGTCGCCGTGCCAGGAGGATTCGCCTAGTGGCCTATGGCGCACGCTTGGAAAGCGTGTTGGTGTAACAGCCTCGGGGGTTCGAATCCCCCATCCTCCGCCGGACCGAGGGGCCCGCGACCTGCAGCGATGTGGGTGGCGGGCCCCTCGTCGTTTCGCCGATGAACCGGCGAGGGGTGCCGTGGTTGCAGTTTCGGTTGCAGTTCCCGCATCCACGTTCACAGACTCGTCGTCCGGGGAACTATCGATGCCCTGCCCCGATACATCGGCCTCTACCAGCTACTCGGGTTCGTAGGTGAGCGCTCCGACTCGCTCCCGGCCCGAGCACCTCTTCACCTCTAGTGCGCGTGCGCGCCGAATGTTCGACTAGGGCTGACTACCGTGGGCCTGGTGGGGCTCGAGAACTCGCCGCCGCTCTGCGATCTGACCGCACCGAGCTGGAGCGGCAAACAGCTCAGGCGTCTCGGAGAGGCTCTCCGGGACGGCACTCCAGTTCCCACCTCGGGCCCGAGCTACGGCGACGTCATGGCCTACTACGACGATCTAGCGGCAGCCGTGCTGCATGTAATCCGCCAGCTCGACTGGTCGAGCCTCCTCGTTGATCGACCGCCGCCCGAGATCACTGCTCGCGCCAAGACGCTCACCACTCTCGCTGAGAAGCTGCGGCGCGACCCGGCGACGCCGCTACCGAGCGTCCAGGACATCGCCGGCGTCCGATTCGAGTCCGCCATGACGCTTGAGGAGCAGACGATCGTGGCGGACGCGATCGCTTCCGCGTTCGAACTCGATCCGGCGACCGCCTGCCGCGATCTGCGTCGAGAGCACCACAGTGGTTACAGAGCGGTCCATGTGTGGTTGCGCCTTCCGCAAGGCCGGGTCGAAGTCCAGGTGCGGACTCGCCTACAGGGTCGGTGGGCAAACCTGTACGAAGCCATGGCGGATCTGCTCGGGCGCGAGATCCGCTATGGGGTGGTGCCGGCCGACCCGATCGCCCGCCAAGCAGTGGATGCCGTTCAGGGCATATCCATCAACGCGATCGCTCGGCTTGAGCTCCGGAGGCAGGAACTCGCGGATCACCGGAACGCACGAACGGACGCCATGGGTCGGACACTTGGACTGGTCGATCCGAATCTTGTGAGGGCCGAGCAAGAGGTTGCTGAGCTCGAGCGCCAGGTAGTCGAACAGCTTGAGGCTGCCTACCGTGCGCTTGCGGGACACCGGCGCTAGGGAGGGTAGGGTCCAACGCATGCCCGGCTTCGTGATCGTGTACAACCGCCGCACTGGGGCGTCGGAGGTCACCGCGTACGACGCCCCGACCGGTCATCGTGACGCCCTGCGCCGCCGTCTGGAACTTGAAGAGCAGCGCACCGACGCTGACGTCGAAGTCGTGTCGTTGGTTAGTGACTCGATCGATACCATCCGCCGGACTCACTCGCGGTACTTCAGCCATGAGGTGTCCTGCATCGCGTAGTCGGCCGGCCTGCAAATCGGCCCCTTCTCCGGTATCCGCGAGCTGCTGCCGGGTCCTGCCCGACGATCCCCGCTGTCTGCCAGGACGCGCTCGGGCAGTTGAACCAGCCGATTCATCGTCGGTACGACTAGCCCCATAGGAGATCCTCCATGCGGCGGTTTGCCTCGTTGACGAGTTCCGGGACGACGTGCTGGTAGCGCGTCGTCATGGCGGCTGAGGTCCAGCCGAACATGCCCATCACCACCCGCTGGTCGACTCCCTGGACGAGGAGCAGCGTCGCCGCGGTGTGGCGGGCGTCGTGCAGACGGGCCGGGCGGATGCCGAGTTGATCGAGGAACGCGGTCCAGTGGACCGAGTGGTCGCGCGGGTCCACCGGCCGGCCGTAGGCGTTGGTGAAGACCAGGCCGGTCTCCTCCCACACCGACCCCGCGTGGATGCGGGCCTCCCGCTGCTGTTGCCGGTGCCGCCGCAGGGCCAGCACGAGTGGGGCCGGCATCGGCAGGGTCCGGCGCGACTGCTTCGTCTTGAGCTCGGTGAGCATGAGCCCGCCACCGGTGCGCTCCGGGCACTCTGCCGGCCTGATCGCGATGCACCCGAGCGGATCAGGGCAGCCGTGCTTCCATCGGCGGCGTTCGAGCTGCCGACGGACGTCGAGCCGCCCTTCGTCGAGGTTGACGTCGTCCCAGGACAGACCGAGGACCTCGCCGCGTCGTAGGCCCAGGCTGATGGCGAGCATGAAGGCCACACCATTCCGCTCCGACTCGGCCGCTCGAAGGATCTGCTTGGCCTCCTTGACGGTGAGCGGCTCGATGTCCGGCGGGTCGTACCGCGGGGTGTGCGCCAGGGTGACGGGGTTACGGGCGATCCGTCGCCGGCGGACCGCGTCGTTGAGGGACTTGTTGAGCGTGCGCCGGACGTGGTGGACCGAGCCCGCACCGAGGCCCTTGCCGAGCAGCACGGTGTAGAGGTGCTCGATGTGCTCCGGCTCGAGGTCTGCCAGCCGGTGCCGGCCGATCGCCGGGACGATGTGGTTCTCGACATCGACCGTGTAGCCGTTGAGCGTGCTCGGTCGGACCCGCAAGGCGGTGGACTTCAGCCAGTCGCGCAGCCAGTCCTCGAGCCGCGGGGTCCATCCCGGGGGCAGCGCGCTGCGTTCGTCGCGCTGACGCTCCAGCTCGCGAACCTTCCGGGTGACGGCCTGGCGCGACGGTCCGCTCCGCTTGCGTCGGTCGACGGATCCGTCGGGCCTGATGCCCATCGTGACGAAGCCGTACCAGCGCCCGTCGCTGCCTTGGTAGATCGACGAGCGCAGGTTGCCGGCACGGGTGCCCACGGCTACGCGCCGAATGCGGGCTCACCGCGGCGCAGGCGCGCGACGAAGTCCTCCAGCTCGTCGGCGGGCACGCGGTTGAGCCGGCCGATGCGAACGGTCCCGAGGGATCCGGCCTTGATCAGCTGGTAGCAGAGGGTCCGGCTGATCGCGAGCTGGTCGGCCGCCTCCTGGATGGTGAGCATCAGGCGGGGCCGCTCGTCGGTGTGGTCGGTGGTGGTCATGTCTGCCTCCTTGGTGGTGTTCACAGCTCGACCACTCGTCCAGCAGGTGCCCGGGCGGGCGCTGGTGTCGAGGGGTAGGGCTGCATCGGTGGATAGGTCGAGATCCGGTCGGGTTGTGGTCGGTTCGCCGGGATGAACAGGGGCTCGCCGGGATGGTGGGCAGCCCACGTCTCGAGCGCTGTCATCGGGGCTCGGGTCGTGGCCAGGACGGTCCGCAAGGTCTCCGCCGCGCTCTGCGCGAGCGGGCGTCCCGGCGGGCGGTCCGGGTCATCGGGGACTACGGGCACGTAGATCTGGTTGTGCTCGCGGCCGCGGGTGATCGCCACGTAGAGGTCTTCACGGGACATCGCCGGGGTGACGACCGTCCGGCTCACGTCGACCGTCGCGCCCTGAGCGCGGGCGGTGGTAGTGGCGTAGCCGAGCTCGACGTGCTCGGCTACGTAGCGGGCGGGGAGCCGGACGACGGCATCCGAGCGGGGATCAAGAGATCGCACCGTGAGCGACCCGTCCGCGCCGGTCGACACCACGTCCCACAGCTCGCCGTTGCGGACGTAGCCATCAGGGGTGTGGAGCCGTCGGTCATTGCGACGAGTCACCACCTGGTCTCCCGCGCTCGCGCTCGAGTCGTCGGACAACGGCACCCGGTGCTCGCCGGCAACGCGGCCGTCGTTGATGGCCAGAGCCTGGGCGCGGGTGTTGAGGTCGTGAACCGTTCGGTTGTCCGCCGCCTGCAGCAGCACGACGCGACCGGCCTCGGTGTCCTCAGCTGCCGCGGTCACCGCCTGGGTGAGCAGCTCGTCGTGCGTCCCTGCGGTGATCCGGTCCTCGCGCTGGTAGGTGCCGATCACTGTGGCATCGCCGACGCGAACCTGGAGCGTCGCGTCGCCCTCCCACGCGTGGACGAACCGGTGCAGCACCGTCAGCCGGGCAGTGGTGTGCTGGTGCGCCAGCATGCCGAACCCACCGCCCGGGCCTACCGCCGGTCGTTGTGCGGGGTCGCCGACGAGCAGGAGCTTGGCGCCCACTTCGGCTGCCTGGCGGCTGAGCGCGGCCAGCGTGGGAGTGTCGGCGAGCGAGGCTTCGTCCAGCACGACGAGCTGGCCGCGGGACAACTGCCATTGCGGGTCGCCGACCGACCGCCGCGACTCGTACAGCCACTTGGCGCCCGTCTCGGCCCGGATCCCGAGGGCCTCGCCGAGCACGCGTGCGGCGGTTGCTGACGGCGCGAGGGCGAGGATCTCGCAGCGGTGGAACATCAGCCAGCCGTCGGCGATAGCGCGCAGCGTGGTCGTCTTGCCGGTGCCGGCAGCTCCCACGACGGTGTCGACGACACGACCGGAGGTCAGCACCGCGGCGACGGCGTTCTGCTGGTCTGCGGTCAGCGGCGGGCCGTCCCGCCACGCCCACCGGACCTGGATGTGGTTGGGCACACTCAACGGCAGCGGTGCCCGTGCGGTGGTGAGCAGATCCTGCTCCGCGGCGAGGATCGCCGGGGTCGAGTAGCGCTGCTCCCCCACGCGGCCGACGTGGCCGTCGTCGAGACGCACGCACCGGGCGGCCGCGCCGACCACGAGCCGGCCGACGAGCGCCACCCGCTCGCCCGGCGAGGCCATGCGTAGCTCGCGGGTGGCGCGCGACGCGGCCGCCGTCAGGTTCCACTCGGTGAAGGTGGCGGCCCGAGCCTGCACATCGGCGACCACCTGTGCGACAAGGGCATCAAACGTCTCGTCGGCGACATCGTGCGCCGCAAGCGGTCGGCCGTAGTCGCCGACGAGGGCACGGGCCGCGAGGTCGCGTGGCTCGCGGCCGGTCAGCGCCCGTGCCCGGTTCGCCCACTCCTCGAACAGCTCGGCCAGCGGTCTGAGGACCTTCGCCGGACGCGTGGCGCGCGTGAGCTGGTCGCGCTTTCTGATCACTTCCAGCGGCGTGGGCCGCCGGCCGCGGCGGGCGGTGAATCCCGTCTCCCAGGCGGTCTGGGCGGCGTCGATCTGCCCCGCGCGTCCGGAGAAGTGGTGGAGCAGCTCGTCGGGCAGACCGTCGATCGCGAAGGCTGGGATGCGCCGCTCGCCCCGGTCGCGCAGGTGCCAGGTGACGGGCAGCCGGCGCGAGAGCTCGTCGGCGTAGAGGCCGTCGTAGAGCTCGCTGACGGCGACCGTGGCGGCGAGGATCGTGCGCCCGTCCAACGAGCGCCACGTGCCATCGGCGCCCTGGACCTTGTTGGCGACGACGAGGTGCGTGTGCAGGTTCGGATCGTTGAGTCGGGAGTCGACGTGCTCGAACGCCGCCGCGACGAGGCCCGCCGTCCGGATCTGGCGAGTGCCGCCCGCTCCGACCCGAGTGCGGACCACTTTGTCCTCGAGGAACGCGACGCACTGGCGCAGAGCAGCGTGATGGGCGGTCACCACGGCTTTGCGCGTGACCTCGTCGCCCAGCGCCCACAGCACCGATGCGGACTTGGGGACGGTGAAGACGAGGTCGAACCCGGCGACGGCGTGGCCCGTGCCGCCGTGCTGCTCGTCGAACGGGACGCCGAGCGGCTCGCCCGACGTGGGGTCGCGGCCGTCGCGGAACACGCGCGTCATCGCCTCCGGCGTGACGGTGTCGCCCTCCTTGATGCCGGCAGCCAGCCCCTTGAGCCCGCTGCCGTACCACCGTCCGGGCGCGGTACCCGAGGCGGCGTAGTAGTCGGCGAGCGCTTCTGCTCCGGCTACTTGCACGTCGCCGGTGGCGACCTGACGCGACAGGTACTGGTAGCCGTCGCCGACGCTCAGCTTGCGGATCGCCAGCACCTGGAGCCACCGCCCTCAGGCATCTCGGCGGACGACTGCCGGACGACGACGGGCCGGTGATCGAGCTGTCGATATGGCGGTCGTGAATCGGCTCGCTGTCGATGTCGTTGTCGATCCCGCTCGCGGCCCAGCCGTCGGTCCGACGGCGGCGAACCGTCGACGTTGGAGTTCCCCATACACATACGTGTGCAGCGGACGACCAACACGCGACGCGGGCGGCGGTCCGAGCGGGCAATTTGAGACTGTGTCTCACATCCCGAAACGAGATGGACGGGGTCTCTTCGCTCCTCGGAACGACGACCTCGCGAGCTCGGGCGACCTCCCGCATCCGAAACACGTCACTCTCGGCGACCGGAACCTGCCCGGCGCGGGGTTCGGCTCAGGCGAACTGGTGAACATCGCGCACCACAGGGGTTCAAGTGACGGCAGCGACTGCCATCACCGATCGACGGAGACGAGCAGGGTGGGCGCGGTGCCGCACACCGTGCAAGACGTGTCGCGGAGAAGAGCCACAGAGAAGAGCCGCAGGCCCAGACGAGCTGGAGGTCGTGTGGCGTCAGTCCTCGACGACGCTGGCCGATAGCGTGTCCTCGTGACATCCGAGGACCGTGGCGCCTTGATGATGCTTCCGATCAACAAGTTGCTTCTTGACTGGCGCAATCCAAGGCTGCGCCCAGATGAGCAGGGCGCTGTGGATCTCGACAATCCCGACTCGGACGCGAGCCAGGCGAAACTGGCTGAAGTCATGGCGAGCAGGTACAACCCACTGCCCATCGCCGAGTCCATCGCCCGCCACCAGTATTTTCTAAGCGAGCCAATGATCGCCGTACAGCACGGCGACAAGTTCCGCGTCATTGAAGGTAACCGGCGCCTCACAGCCCTCAAGATTCTGAAAGATCCCCAGTTGCGGGCAGCCGTGTCTGAAAAGAAGCGCGGATGGGCGTCACTACCCAGTGGGGACTACAGCGGAACGTTTCCTGTCCTCGTAGTACGAGACGAAGAGACGATCGCGCCACTCCTCGGGTACCGCCACATCTCGGGCATCGAACCGTGGGCGGCGTTCGCCCAGGCGCGCTACATCGCCAGCCTGGTCGACGATGAGCGCAAGCCGCTCGAAGAGGTGGCGGATCTTGTGGGCAAGGGCAGTACCGCCGTCCGTTCGATGTACCGCGACTACGACTTGCTCCGACAAGCCGAGGAACGATTCCAAATCGACACGGCGCGCGCAAAAGCGCGCTTTGGCATCCTCAATAACGCGATGTCCAGACAGGGCATCAGGGAGTTTATCGGCGCTCCGGCGCCTCGAAATGTTGACCCTTCGAAGTGGCCCATCCCTGATTCATACGGCGCTCGTCTTCGTGAAGTCCTCAGCTACATCTTCGGTGAGGCAGCGGAGAGCGACGATCGGATAATTACCGACTCCCGTCAACTAGGCGACCTTTCCAAGGTTCTGGCACGTCCCGATGGCCGCGGCCTTGAGGTGCTGAGACACACTCGGGATCTCGAGTTGGCGCTGGCAGCAATCGACGAACCCGCCGAACAACTCCACGCTGCGGTAACCACGGCACTGAAGGCACTAAGAGGCGCGCCGAGCCCGAATGGTTGGACAATTGGCCCTGCAACACTCGAAGGCATACAGCAGATCACGTCACTTCTCCGGCGGTATACGTCGGGGGCTGAGCGCCCGTGACTCTGATAGGACCGCCCGCCTCCAGCGATCCGTTCGAGCTGGCCAACTACATTGAGGCAGAACTTCTTGTGTCTGCCGACGCAAACATTTCCTTGGCGGAGGTCCGCGATACGTGGACAAGCGGGCAAGCGCCTGCAGAGGAGGATCTCGAGTTTGCGCTTGGAGAGATAGAACAGCGCGCCAAAGCCATCGGCCGACTCTACCCGTACAGCGTCACGGCCGGGGGGGTGACGCTTGATCGCAGCCCGGTCGGAGTCATCTATGCATTTCTGCTTTTGCTCTCGCTGCGTCAGACCCCGCTTCGCACGAAGGGCGACTACGAGCGTTCGGATCCGCTGTTCGACGCTGTTATTAGGGAGGTCGTTCTCGCAGCACTCGGAGCCGGCTCGGTGGCGGTAGTCTTCGGGTGGCCGCCGCGAGGTGGGCGTCCAGCCAAGTTCCCGAAGGCGATCAAGTGGCTCGCCCGACAGATCGGCGTGAAGCGCCGGAGCAAAGAGGCCTACAAGGAGTCCCGCGACGCCGGTGTGGATGTAGTCGGCTGGCGCCGTTTCCCGGATCCGCAGATTGCCTTTCCTATTCTCCTCGTGCAAAACACGGTGCAGCGGAACTTCGTGAAGAAACCGCGGGATGTGATTCCTGGTGACTGGCGCGAGTGGTTAAGGATTAAGGCCAATCCTCAGGTGGGATTTGCGATCCCCTTTCTCATGCGCCCACGGGACCCATGGTGGGAACGAGCCGGGGCGGACATGACCTACGTCTGGGACCGGCGACGAATTGCGTGGCAGTTGTCTGATGCCAGACCTGACGAGTGGCCCGAGTGGCCCGAGATTGTGCGTTTTGTGGAGGACGAGTTGGCGGGGTTACGGGAGGTCGCCCGGGCACAACCCGTCGACGCTCTCGACCGTCCACGGAAGGACCGGTGACGGTGTGCGCATTCTCGCCCGGCCGCGACACCCACTCTAGACGTTCGGTCGTCAGCCTCCTTGCGGCATTGAAGTCGCGGCCGCGACAGCGGAGACTCGTTCGGAGACTACTCTCGACACGCGCGTGGCCACATCTTCTGCCGGCACGTGCTCCCAAAAACGCAGCACGGTCCAGCCCAAGTTCGCGAGGTGCTCGCTGGTGTCGACGTCTCGCGCCTGATTCGCGGCTATTTTTGTGCGCCACCACTCCGAGTTTGCCGATGGCTGGGTCCCGTGCTCGGGGCATCCGTGCCAATAGCAGCCGTCGATGAACACGGCCACCATGGCCCGGGTGAACGCGATGTCGATGCTCCGCCTCGGTCGGCCGCTGACCGGAAACACGACGCGATAGCGCAGGCCGTGGGCGTGCAAGATACGACGGACAGCGAGCTCGGCGGCGTTGTCGCGACGAGGTAGCCGGCTCATCCGACGCGACACAGCTGCACTCGAAGAGCCCGGGTGCGGCGGCACATGGAACACGGGCCCTGCCTCCGTCACCGCAACCCCCTACTCCCAGAGGGAGCGCCGACCGCCCACAGCATGGGTGACCTCTCGATTCCGTCCACAGCAGAGCTTACGCGTGGCTCGGCTTGGCCTAGGTCGTCCCTACGCTCGCGCCCTCGCTCGCACGTGACTAGAGGGAGGCGTCCGACCATGCACGCTGTTCAACCTGCACTTCCGCTCGACTGGTCCGTCCTTGGCGGTAGGGCCGCGGCGACTCGCCCCGACCCAGCGCGTGCCCTGTCAGACGCGCCGGGTAAGCTGACCCGCATGTCGTTCACGTTCGCCGACCTGTTCGCAGGGATCGGAGGCTTCCACGCCGCTCTCAGCGCACTAGGTGGCGACTGCACGTTCGTCTCCGAGATCGACGCCGACGCGGCCCGGGTCTACGGGCGCAACTGGGATGCTCCCCCGAACGCCGGCAACATCGTCCCCCTGACGGAGGGACGCATGGCGGTTGCGGAACACGACGTCCTCGCGGCGGGGTTCCCCTGCCAACCCTTCTCGAAGTCTGGCTTCCAGCGCGGGATGGACGAGACCCGAGGGACGCTCTTCTGGAACATCTGCCGCGTGCTGGAGGAGATCCAGCCGCCGGTCATCCTCCTGGAGAACGTGCGAAACCTGGCTGGCCCGCGTCACCGCGAGACCACCTGGAAGACGATCATCCGGTCGCTCCGCGACCTCGGGTACCGCGTGTCGAGCACACCGACGGTCTTCTCGCCGCACCTGCTGCCACGCGAACTGGGCGGTCGGCCTCAGGTCCGCGAGCGCGTGTTCATCACAGGAACGTACGTGGGCCGAGACCGGGCCTGGCGCGAGTCCGACGACGGCGTCCTCGTCGAGAACCGCCCGGTCGGCAATTGGAGTCCGCTGCAGTGGAACGTAGCTCGCGACCTTCCGCTCGACCCCGACGACAGCATCGCGGACCTCGACCGCTACGCGTTGTCGGTTCCAGAACTCGAGTGGGTGGCCGTGTGGGAGGACTTCGTGCAGCGGATCCTGCCGCGACTCGAGGATGGCGAGCGGCTGCCCGGCTTCCCGATCTGGGCCGATGACTTCCGCCCCGTCCCGCACATCCCTCGCGGAACCCCCGCGTGGAAGGCCGACTTCCTCGTCAAGAACAGCGCCTTCTACGTCCGCCACCGCCACGTGATCGACGCATGGCTCTCCGACCACGACGGCCTCGCGGACCTACCGGCTTCGCGGCGCAAGCTGGAGTGGCAGGCACAGGACGCCAAGTCTCTCGCACAGACCGTCATGCACTTCCGACCCTCCGGCATTCGTGCGAAGCGGCCCACTTACCTGCCCGCTCTCGTCGCGATCACGCAGACAAGCGTCATCGGCGAGCGAAGCCGACGGATCACCCCTCGCGAGGCGGCCCGGCTGCAGGGGCTGCCTGACTGGTTCGACTTCGGCGACCAGGTCGACGCCGCCAGCTACAAGCAGATGGGCAACGGCGTCAACGTCGGTGCCGCCTACTACGTCTTCCGCCAGCACGTCATGCGCGACAAGGACGACATCGCCGTGATCGCCCCGCACATCGTGGACTCAGTGCTGGCCTCGGACCCCAACCCCGACATCGAGTTGGAGAAGATCGGCGCAGCCCGCGAAGGCGCCCTGGCGCGCGCCTCCTGAGCGACGTCCGAGAACCCGTCACGGCTCCGCCACGCAGCTGACTGCCAGGCGTGTTCCGGCGACAGCCGACCCGCCACCTGATCGAATGTTGCCGTGCCAAACCAGGCGGCCGACCGCCCCTTCTTCATCCCCGCCGAGTCGGAGGCCGAGGCCATCGAGCGGATCTATGCGCTCACCGGCCGAAAGCCTCAGCGCGGCCCAGGAGGCCGCCGAGCTGGCAAGGGCGCGCTAACAGCCTTGCGGGACGCTCTCGAACTCGACATCGACATCGTCAGGACGCCTGCCGCGACCGCTGAGCGGATCGCCGAGGCGCTCGATGTCGAGTGGTACCCGTCGCGGTTCACCAATCTGAACATGGTCAACCTGAACGGGCTCAACGCTCTGCTCGAGGGAGCGACGGACGCCTATCGCGGCGGATCGCTTCGGCGCCTGCGTGCCGACATCCCGAGCGCCCTCGAAGGCCCAGAGTGGGAATCCTTCGAGCCCGCCCGGTCGAAGATCGAGGCCGTGACCCGCATAGCCCGGCTCACGAACGCACCAGTTGAGTGGCTCGGTCCGGGCGCCAAGGAGCACAAGTCCGTCTTCCTGAACCTCGCCGACAATCTCTTCCCGGGCGATCCCCGCATCGACCAGAGAACCAAGACGAACCTCGGCGCGTCACTCGCCGCTGTGCTCGGCGTTCCCTGGACCGATGCATGCGCGTCGACCGGAGAGACGATCCAGCTCGTCGGACTGAACACGGTCCTCGCTGGCGCCGAGCGCCATCTTGGGTTGCTCGGTACCAGCGCCGCGAAGCTGCTACTCACCGCCGAGGACGAGGGCCACGCCCTCGCCGCAGCCCTTCACGCCGGCTTCAGTCCGAAGAAGAGGGGCCAACCGCACTGGGACGGCCGGGATGCTGTGCAGTGGATGGTCGACGAGAGCCTGCCCAGCCGATTCCAAACGGAGTGGCAGGGCTGGTTCTACGAAGCGCGAGGCCGATCGATCCTCCAGAACGCCTTTCCACCGGCACCTGTAGCGCCCAGGGTCGCGTACGGCCCGAACACGACCTTCGACTACGCGCTCAACCACGTGTGGGACCTCAAGGCACACACCGAGCGCTGGCTCACCCCGTCGACCGGTGCGCTCTCGCCCATCGAGAACGAGACGATCCTCAACGACGAGCAGGCCGTTCGCGAGTGCATCGAGGACCAAGGCCTCGGGTTCCTTGTGATCAACGGCATCGCCACTGAAGACGAAGACGGCTCGTTTCGGGCATGGCACCGAGCCCTCAGGGTTTCAGGCGGTCGCAACCTGCGGGAGAGCGAGAACTCCACTCATCACCGGCGTATGAAGGCCGGGTTCCGCGCCATCAGCGTAGAAGCGTTCTGGATCCCGAACACTCCCGCGCTGCTTGCCGCGATCGCTGCGGGCTCGATGCAGGTTGCTGTCCAAGGACGCCAGGCGAGCGGCGCGGCACGTCGCAACAAGTTCAAGATGCGGCCCAGGCAGGCGCGGGCCGACAGCGGCATCCGCGTGGCCAGCTTCGAGTGGCCAACGGCGTAGGCCCCTCACGGGAACGGCGCCGCGAGGAGCGACGTGGTTGCAGTTCTGGTTGCAGTTGTCCTCGGCGCGGGGCTGTCCGGCGTCATGAACGGGCGACCCCGCAACGCCGCGACCTGCACCGACGCATCCCCCGTCGTCCGCCTCCGTCCCCGGGCGGGCACTTGGAAAGCGTGTTGGTGTAACAGCCTCGGGGGTTCGAATCCCCCATCCTCCGCCCCTTAACGTCCGAAGAGCCGGTGATCTGCAGCGATGTGGGTGCGGGCCCTTCGTCGTTCCACCGACCAACCGGCCAACGTCCGTGGTTGCAGTTCTGCCTGCAGGTGCCGCCCTGCTGCGGCGAGTCGCGCGCACGCGGGGCTCACGGCACGCTCGCGTAGGTTGACAGCGTGACAGTGGCGAACTCCATCCCGGTGCTCCGCGGCGCTGCCGTGACGCTGCGCCCGCACACGATGTCCGACGTGGATGCCGTGTACGAGCGCTGCGTCGACCCGGTGACGCGGCAGTTCACGACGATCCCGCTGGAGTACACACCTGCGATGGCCGCGCAGTACGTGTCCGGTCTGCTCGAGGCGTCGGCGGATGCGATCTCCTGGGCGATCGACGTGGACGGCCGGTACGCCGGCACCATCGATCTGCGCACGCTCCCCGTCGACGCTGGCGCTGGGAGCCTGGGCTTCGTCACGCATCCCGCCTTCCGTGGTCGCGGCGTCATGTCCGAGGCCGTCCGGCTGGTCGTCGAGCACACCTTCGACACGTTGGGCTGGCAGCTGCTCCGCTGGCAGGCCCACGCGTACAACTGGGGCAGCGCCAAGGCGGTCTGGCGCAACGGCTTCCCGGTGCCCTCCTTCGTCCCCCATCTGCTCGTCGAGCGAGGCCGCGCCATCGACGCCTGGATGAGCACGCTCGGGCGCGACGACCCGCGGGAGCCGGTGGCGCCCTGGGCCGACGTTGCCGCCGCACTCGCTGCCTGTCGGTCGACGGGGGGCTCGGCCGGGTAACGAGCAGCCGCTACGGGCCCGAACCGCCGCCGACGAGCCGCCACTGCCCGTCCGGCTGCTGCTTCAGGTCGTAGAACCGGGTGTTCTTCCCGTTGTTCATCGAGGCATCAGCACCGGCGACCGTCAGCACGGTAGAGAAGATCGCCTCGCCGTCGCCAGGGAGCGCTGGCTGGCCCGGTTCCGTGTACGGCAGCACCTTGAGGTGCCCGCAGAGCTCGCCGTTGCCGAACGAGAAGCTGGAGGCGGCCAGCTGTCTTGCGGTCCGACAGTCTCCCGCTCTGAGAGCCTGCAGGTAGACGGAGAGGACTGTCCGGGCGTCGGCCCCAGGAGACGGAAGCGCGATGGGCGCGCCCAACGGATGCGCACAACCAGCCAGCAGAGACGACGCGAGCACAACCTGGACTGCGCGGCGCCCTCGCACGAGGACGAGTATCGCCGTCACGCACGCCCCGAGCCTGGACGGCGCGGCGATGGTGACGTTCCGAGTGGCCCCCGGAGCCTGGGCGGCCTCGCGGTGGCTACGGCTCCGTCAGCTCGACCAGCTTCAGCACGGTGTTCCAGTTGCGGCTGGTCGCGACGACACCCTTCGACGGTCCCGACCTCGCCAGCGCCTCGCCGAACGGGGAGCGGCCCAGACCGTCCGGGGCGTAGAGGTAGAGCGCTCGGTCGCCGAGCCGAAACTCCTCCGGGAGGAACGCCGCCCGGTCGAGGGACGCGAGGCGGGACTCGTCGACGCGCTCGGAGAGGTACGTGACGTGCAGCTGCTTGCCCCGCAGCGACGCCGCCGGGAACGGGCAGGCCTCGACGACGGCCGTCAGGTAGTCGTGGTCCCGCACCAGCACCTCGACGTCGAACCCGAAACGCGCGGCGATCGCCTGCCGGAGCTGTCCGGCGAGCGCCGCTTCGTCGTCGTGGTCGCTGGTGAAGAAGGCGTTGCCGCTCTGCAGGTAGGTGCGGACGTCGCCGTGGCCCAGCGCGGCGAGCAAGGCCCGCAGCTGGGCCATCGGCAGCTTCTTGCTGCCCCCGACGTTGATGCCCCGAAGGAGCGCGGCGTACGGCTTCGTCACGCCGTGAATCTATGAGACGGTCGTCGAACGCCGCCCCGCGCGGTCGGGCCCACTTGCCTCTCCGGAGGCTTCGGACTTCCTAAGGTGGCGCCGTGGGCAGCCACCTCTTCCGGTCACGTGCCGCCTCGGCGATCGTGGAACTCGTCGTTCTCGCCACCGTCGTCGGCGGGTGCGCCGCGAGCAGGACCGAGGCGGCCGCGTACGGATGGAACGCGTCGTCCCACGACGCGACCTCCCTGACCATCACCATCGTGACCGGCGTGAACGACACCGACGCCCGGGCCGCGATCGTCTCCGAGTCGGACACCGCCGTCGTCGTCGCTGCCTCGTACCACCGCGCGGGTGGCTCGAGCACGGCCAACGGGGTGTTCCGCGACGTCGACGTCCGGCTCGCCGCACCGATCGGGGACCGCGAGGTGAGCAACAAGGGCGGCAGCACCGTCCCGGAGCTGCCGCCCCGGTAGACGCGAGCCCCCGACGCTCGCGCGGCCGACCGATGCCTGCCGACCAGGTCGTTCGCCGGCCGGGACGGCTCAGCGCGCTGCCGCGCGGGTGGACTGGCGGACCACCAGGTGCGTCGGCAGCGGGGTGTCCACGGTGACGCTGTCCGGCTCCTCGACGGCGACCAGCACCTTCTGCATCATCAGCTCGCCCAGCGCGGCGAAGTCCTGCCGCACGGTCGTGAGCGCCGGGTAGAGGTACCCGGACTCGGGGACGTCGTCGAACCCGACCACGCTGACGTCGTCCGGTACGCGCAGGCCGCGCTCGCGCAGCGCCGACAGGACGCCGATCGCCATGTGGTCGTTGGCGACGAAGACGGCCGACCCGGGCCCGACGTCCAGCTCGGCACCCAGCCGGTAGCCGCTGGCCGCCGACCAGTCGCCGTGCAGCGGGGCGACGATCTCCAGCCGGCGCTCCGCGAGCTCGTCGCGCCAGCCGCGCACGCGCTCGATCGCGTCGGCCGCCCGCTGCGGGCCGGCCAGGTGCACGATCCGCTCGTGGCCGAGCTCGGCCAGGTGGCGGACGGCGGAGCGGGCACCCCGGTACTGGTCGATCGACACGAACAACGGGCTGCGGCGCGCGGTGGACGCTGCGGCGACCACGGGGACGCTCAGGTCCAGGCCGCGGACCAGCTCGAGCACGTCGGCGTCGGCGACGACGAACACGATGGCGTCCACCCGCTGGCGCAGCAGGCTCTCGACGATCGCCCGCACGTCGGTCGGGTCGGTGTCGAGCAGGCTGACCGTCTCGACGTTGTAGCGGGCGGCACGGGCCGCGACGTTGAAGTTCATCGCCACCGACGTCGGCCCGAAGTCGGCGGCCATCGGTGTGACCAGGCCGATCGTCCGGGTGCGACGGGTCACCAGCGCACGCGCCTGCGGTGACGGGCTGTAGCGCAGCTGCGCGATCGCCTGCTCGACGCGGGCGCGCGTGGCGGGCCGCACGTTCGGCAGGTCGTTCAGCACGCGCGAGACCGTCTGGTGCGAGACGCCCGCGAGCCGGGCGACGTCCAGGATGTTCGCGGCGCGGGAGCCGTCGCCGCTCATGCCTCGTCCCCCTCGGACCGGGCCACCATGGCGAGCAGCGAGTCCGTCGTCAGGCCCTCGGACGGCACGACGTCGACGACGCGGCCGTCCTGCAGGATCGCCACCCGCGTGCCGACCCGCAGCACCTCCTCCAGCTCCGCCGAGATGAACACGACGGACAGCCCGTTGTCGGCCAGCTCGCCCACCAGGTTCTGGATCTCCACCTTGGCGCCCACGTCGATGCCCCGCGTCGGCTCGTCGAGCACGATCACCCGGGGGGACAGCGCCAGCAGCCGGGCGAGCAGCACCTTCTGCTGGTTGCCGCCGGACAGGCTGGCGACCGGCCGGTCGAGGTCCGGCGGGCGGATGTCCAGCGCCTCGACCCAGCTCGCCGCGAGCTCCCGCTGGCGTGCCGACCGGATCCGGCGCAGCACCCCGCGCTGCGCCTGCAGGGCCAGCGTGATGTTCTCCAGCACGCTCAGCTCGCCGATCAGCCCCTCGGTGCGGCGGTTCTCCGAGGAGTAGACGACGCCGAGGGACAGCGCCCGGCGCGGGCTGGACAGGCGCCGCTCCCGCCCGTCGATGCGAATGATGCCGGCCTCCAGCCGGTCGACCCCGGTCAGGGCGCGGGCGAGCTTGGTCCGGCCGGAGCCGAGCAGGCCCGCGACGCCGAGCACCTCGCCCTCGACCAGGTCGACGTCCGCGTCGGCGATGCCCGGCAGCACGGTGATGCCACGGGCGCTCAGCGTCACGGACGGGTCGTCGTCGGGCGCGTCGAACGCCTGCCGCTCGGCCAGCGCGGCGGCGGACCGGCCCAGCATCTTCTGCACCAGGTCGATCCGCAGCAGCTCGGTGGTCAGGTACTCGCCGACCAGCCGCCCGTTGCGCAGCACCGTGATGCGGTCGCAGATCTCGTACACCTGGTCGAGGAAGTGCGAGACGAACAGGATCGCGACGCCACGCGCCTTGAGCTCGCGGATGACGCGGAACAGCTCGGCGACCTCGTCGAGGTCCAGGCTCGACGTGGGCTCGTCGAGCACCAGCACCTTGACGTCCGTCGAGATGGCGCGGGCGATCGCGACGAGCTGCTGCACGGCCAGCGGGTGGGTGCCGAGCACCGACGCGGGGTCGATCTCCAGGCCGAGGGCCGCGAGCGCGTCGTGCGCGAGGCGGCGGGTCGCGGCCCAGTCGATGGCCCCGACGCGGTTGCGCGGCTCGCGGCCGAGCGCGATGTTCTCCGCGACCGTCAGGTTCGGCAGGAGGTCGATCTCCTGGTAGACGGTGCTGATGCCGGCCAGGTGCGCGTCGTGCGGCGTGGCGAACCGCACCACCTCGCCGCCGAGGCGGACCTCGCCGGCGTCCAGCGCCAGCGCACCGGTGAGCGCCTTGATCAGCGTGGACTTGCCGGCGCCGTTCTCGCCCATCAACGAGTGGACCTCGCCGGCGAACATCCGGAAGTCGACGCCGTCCAGCGCGGTGTCCGACCGGAAGCGCACGGTCGCGCCGGTGACCTGCACCAGCGGCTGCGCGTCCTCCATGGTGCTCATCATGCCGTGGCCCGCACGGCGCCCCGACGGGCCACGGCCGGGCCTATCTGCGCCGTGCCGACCTGGCCACGATCAGGCGCTGGACCACGACGAACAGCAGCAGCAGGGCGCCGATGGTGATGCGGGTCCACGACTGGTCGACGCCGAGGAAGTTGATGATCGTCTTGATCATCCCGTAGACGAACACGCCGATCATCGAGCCGACGACGAACCCGCTGCCGCCGGTCAGCAACGTCCCGCCGATCACCACCGCGGCGATCGTGTCGAGCTCGGTGCCGATCCCGTTCAGCGGGTAGGCCGCGCCGGTGTACGCGGTGAAGATGACCCCCGCGAGCCCCGCGCACGTACCGCTGACGACGTACGCCAGCAGCTTGGTGCGGGCGACCGGCAGGCCCATCAGCCGCGCCGACTGCTCGTTGCCGCCGACCGCGTACACGGTGCGCCCGAACCGGGTGTACGCCAGCAGCCCGGCCCCCACCAGGACGACCAGCAGCGCGATGATCCCGGTCGGCGTGATGTACCAACCGGACCCGGCCTGCAAGCGGGTGCCCTGGAGCCACAGGATCGGCTGGTCGGTGACCTTGATGGAGTTCAGGCTCACCACGAAGCCGAGCCCGCGCGCCAGGAACATCCCGGCCAGGGACGCGATGAACGGCTGCACGTCGAAGTACTGGACCAGCACGCCGACGCCGAGCCCGATGAGGGCGCCGGTCGCCAGCATCGTCGGGGCGACGACGGACGACGGCAGCCCCTGCCGCAGCAGGCTGGCGCCCATCATCCCGGTGAACGACATCACCGCCCCGACCGACAGGTCGATGCCGCCCGTGAGGATCACGAACGTCATGCCGACGGCGAGGATCAGCAGGTAGGAGTTGTCGAGCAGGATCGACGACACCAGCCGCGGCGTGAGGAACTTGCCGAAGTACAGCTGAGCGCCGACCACCATCGCGACGAGGATGCCGACGGCCGCGAACACGGGGATCCACGAGGCGTGCCGGGCCATGAACCGGTGCGGGCGCGTCACCTCGCGCAGCTCGCCCGTCAGAACCGTCTGCGTGCTCGTCATGACGCGACCTCCGTTCGCTCGACGGCCTGGGCGGACCTGGCGCTCAGCCGAGCGCCGAGCCGGCCGACCCAGCGCCGGAACCGGCTGGACTGGATGAGGACGACGAGCACGACGACCGCCGCCATGAACACCGGCGTGACGGCCGGCGGCACGCCGAGGAACGTGATGGTCGACTTCAGCGTCTGGATGGTGAACACGCCGACGACGGTGCCGGCCAGGCTGAACGTGCCGCCGGCCAGGGACGTCCCGCCGAGCACCACCGCGAGGATCGCGTCGAGCTCGATGTACAGACCGGCCGCGTTGGCGTCCGCCGCCATGATGTTGGAGCTGTAGAGCAGGCCGGCGAAGCCGGCGAGCAGCCCGCTGGCGGCGTAGGCGCCCCAGATGATGCCCCTGGCCCGCACGCCGGCCAGCCGGCTGGCCTCCGGGTTGATGCCGACGGCCTCGGTCAGCACGCCGAGCGCCGTGCGCCGCTCGATCACGGCGACGATCGCGATCGCCGCCAGCGAGACGTAGAACGCGAACGGCAGGCCGACCACGTAGCCCTGCGCCATGAACTTGTAGGGGTCGCTGTTGATCGTCGTGATGAAGCCGCGCGTGATCAGCAGCGCGATGCCGCGACCGGCGAGCATCAGCACGAGCGTCGCGATGATCGGCTGGATGCCCAGCACCGCGATGAGGAAGCCGTTCCACAGGCCGCACGCCAGGCCGGCGAGCAACCCCGCGCCGATCGCCACCGCGAGCACCGAGGGGTTCGCCGCGTCACCCGAGTCCTGGATGATCTGCAGCGCCACGGCCCCCGACACCGCCATCACCGCGCCGACCGACAGGTCGATGCCGCGGGTCGCGATCACCAGCGTCATGCCGAGCGCCACCAGCATGAGCGGTGCGCTGTTGCGCAGGATGTCGACGAGCGACCCGTACAGCCGCCCGTCCTGCACCGTGATGCTGACGAAGCTGGGCCGCGACAGCGTGTTCACCAGGATCAGCGCGAGCAGCACCACGACCGGCCAGAACAGCCGATGCTTCATGACGGCGTTCACGCCGCTCCCTCCCGGCCCTCGTGGGCGATGAAGTCGATGAGTCCGTCGACGTCGGTCTCGCTGGAGGCCAGCTCGCCGATCTTGCGGTGCTCGCGCATCACGACGATCCGTTGCGACAGCCGCAGCACCTCCTCGAGCTCCGAGGAGATGAAGACGACGGACAGCCCCTGCTCGGACAGCTCGGCGACCTTGCTCTGGATGTCCGCCTTGGCGCCGACGTCGATACCGCGCGTCGGCTCGTCGAGGATCAGCAGCGCGGGTGCGGTGGCGAGCCACCGGGCCAGCAGCACCTTCTGCTGGTTGCCGCCCGAGAGGTTGCGGATGAGCACGTGCGGGTTGGCGGGCCGGATGCCGAGAGCAGCGATGTACTCGGACACCAGCGCATCCTGCTCGGACCTGCGCACCTTGCGCCATCCCCTACGGGCCTGGATGCCCAGCACGATGTTCTCCGCGACGGTCAGGTCGCCGAGGATGCCCTCGGCGCGACGGTCCTCGGGCGAGTAGGCGATGCCGTGGTCGATGCCGTGCCGCGGCGTGGTCAGCCTGACGGCCTTCCCGGCGACCTCGATCTGGCCCTGGTCGGCGTGCTCCGCGCCGGCCAGCACCCGCGCGAGCTCGGTGCGGCCGGACCCGAGCAGGCCGGCGATGCCCACGACCTCGCCCGGGTAGACGTCGACGTCCACGGGCTCGATGAGGCCCTTGCGGCCCGCCCCCTTCATGCGGACCACCGGGGTGCCCGACCTGTCGACCGGACGGTCGGACGCGCCCGACAGGGCGGCGAGGTCCTCGAGCTCGCGGCCCAGCATCAGGGAGACGAGGCGGCCGGGCGACAGCTCGTCGATCGGGTAGTCCCCGACGAGCCGGCCGTTGCGCAGCACCGTGCACCGGTCCGAGATCTCGAACACCTGGTCGAGGAAGTGCGTGACGAACAGGACGGCGACACCGCGCGACTGCAGGTCGCGCATCACGGCGAACAGCTGCTGCACCTCACCGCGGTCCAGGCTGGACGTCGGCTCGTCGAGCACCAGCACCTTCGCCTCGGTCACCATGGCACGGCTGATCGCGACGAGCTGCTGGACGGCGATCGAGTGGCTCCCCAGCGCGGTGCGCGTGTCGAGCCGGAGGCCGAGGTTCTGCAGGTGGCCGACCGCCGCCCGGTGGGTCGCTCGCCAGTCGATCCGCCCCGCGTGGCGCACCTCGTGGCCGAGCATGACGTTCTCGCCGACCGACAGGTTCGCGCAGAGGTTGACCTCCTGGTACACCGTCGACACGCCGGCCTGCTGCGCATCGGCGGTGCCGTGGAACACGCGCTGCTCACCGGCGACGGCGATGCTGCCGGCGTCGACCGCGTACTCCCCGGTGAGGGCCTTGATCAGCGTCGACTTGCCGGCGCCGTTCTCACCCATCAGGGCGTGGATCTCACCGCCGCGCAGCGTGAGGTCGACGTCGTCCAGGGCCTTGACCCCGGGGAACTGGATGGTGATGCCGCGCATCGCGACGAGCGCATCGCTCGTCGTCTCCTCGTCGGTGAGGGACATCGGGGCTTCCTTCACGGGGGGCCGGGGCGGGGGCCGGCACGAGGCCGGCCCCCGCCCGTCGACAGGGCCTGGCGGTCAGTACTTGCGGCTGGGCAGTGCCGTCTTGGCCTGGTCCTGCGTGAAGGACAGGTCCGTGGCGGTCTGCGACTTGGGCACCGACTGACCGGCGACGACCTTCTTGACCAGGTCCGACACCTGCGCGCCGAGCAGCGGGTTGCACTCGACGACGTAGTTGAACTTCCCGTCGGCCAGCGCCTGCAGGCCGTCGTGCGTGGCGTCGATCGTCACGATCTTGATGTCCTTGCCGGGGGTCAGACCGGCTGCGGTGATCGCGTCGAGCGCGCCCAGACCCATGTCGTCGTTCTGGGCGAACAGCATCTGGATCTTGTTGCCGTACTTCTGCAGGAAGCCCTCCATCACGGTCTTGCCGTCGGCCCGCGTGAAGTTGCCGGTCTGCGAGGCGAGGGTCGTGATCGGAGCACCGGCCGAGCCGGCCGTGAAGCCGGTCGCACGGTCGAGCGCCGGGGCCGAGCCGGTGGTGCCCTCGAGCACCACCATGTTGGTCGGGCTCGTCGCGTTCTGCTTGGCCCACGCGCCGGCGGTCTCACCCTCCTTCTTGAAGTCGTCGCCCACCCAGGCGGCGTACAGGCTCGGGTCGGACACGTTGATCGTCCGGTCCTCGAGGATCACCGGGATCTTGGCGGCCTTGGCCTCCTTGAGCACGTCGTCCCAGCCGTCCACCGTGATGGGCGCGATGACGATGGCGTCGACGCCCTGGTTGATGAAGCTGCGGACGGCCGCGATCTGGGCCTCCTGCTTGTTGTCCGCGGCGTTGAAGATCAGCTTGAAGCCGTTCGCCTCGGAGAACGCGTCCTTCATCGACTGCGTGTTGGCGGCGCGCCACCCGGACTCCGAGCCCGTCTGCGCGAACCCGACCGTGATCACCTTGTGGGCGGCACCTCCACCGGCCGTGCTCCCGCCGGTCGAGCCGGTCGAGCCGGTCGCGGAGCCCGAACATCCCGTCGTCGCCAGCGCGATGGCCCCTGCCAGCGCCAGCCCAGCGAGCAGCCTCTTCCTCATCCTCAAAACCTCCTTGTTTTGAGCCCGGACACGTCCGGACTGAGCCGGAAACCTGCTGAGCCAGGTCCGTGGGCGCGACGTTAACCTTCACATCGGCCGTAGGGGAAGATTGTGAGCGGTCACAATTGGGTAACGTGCCCGCTCACCAGCGAGGATGACCAGGTCGTCGATCGCCGTGGTGCTGTCCGGTGTGATCCTTCACATTCCGGTTCGGGGGTGTGATCAGCGACTTCGTCGCCGCGGCGGAGCGGCCGCGCCGGGATCGCCGTCCGGGCGAGGCGTCAGGCGTCGAGCGCCGCGAGCACCGGGCGGAGCGCCTCGATCGAGTCCGCGGTGATCGGGTCGAGCACCAGCTGCACCTCGGTGATGCCGGCGTCGGCGTAGGCCCGCAGCCCGGCAGCCAGCTCCTCGGGCGGGCCGGCCAGCGGTCGCACCTGCTGCGACTCGGAGGTGTCCCCCATCGTCCGACCGGCACCGCCCGGCAGCTGCAGCAGGACGGCCACGGTGCGCACCACCTCGTCGGACGCCCGCCCCGCGGCCGTCAGCGCCGTCGCGAGAGGGCCCGCTGCCGCGGCGGCACCGTCCGGCGTGTTGCCCGTGTCGGCGAACCAGGCGTTCCACGCGTCGACATGGGGGGCGGTGGCCGCGAGCATGCGCGGCCCGATCGAGCCGATCATCAGCGCCGGGCCGCCCGGCGTCGGGCCGCGCGGCACCAGCTCGCAGTCGCGTGCGGAGAAGTACTGGCCCGCGAAGTCCACGGCACCGTCCCGCAGCAGCGACCGGATGATGGTGAACGCCTCCTCGAAGCGCGCGATCCGGTGGTCGAACGGCAAACCGAAGGCGGCGAACTCCACCGGGTTCCACCCCGCGCCGAGGCCGAGCACGAAGCGGCCGCCGCTGATCTCGTCGATCGTCGTGGCCTCCTTCGCCAGCATCGCCGGGTTGCGGAAGGCGGTGCACGCCACCAGGGGGCCGAGGGTCACCCGTGACGTGGACGCCGCGAGCGCGGCGAGCAGCGACCACGCCTCCCACGGCCCGCGGGTGGACCCGTCCGCGAAGCGGTAGAGCAGGTGGTCGCCCACCCACACCGAATCCAGGCCGACGTCCTCGGCGCGGCGCGCCAGGTCCAGCAGCTCCGGCCAGCGGACGTCCCGCTCGACCTCCGGCAGCTGGACCCCGACCCGCAACGGCCGGCGGTCGGAGGCGCTGGAGCGGCGGGGGTAACGCTGCTGGTCAATCATGGGTCGACGCTAACCGAGCGGCCCGCGGCGGACCGGCCGGGCACGTGGGTGACGTCACACGAGCACGAGGACCAGGGGCCCGGCGGCGTCCACCGGCCCCGGGTTACGGTCGGCGGCGGACCGTCACGGGCGACGTGCCCACCGCCGCGACCCTCCGACCGACCAAGGACCACCCGTGCGCACGCTCCACCGCGTCCCCGCAAGCTTCTTCGGCATGGTGCTCGGCGTGTTCGGCCTGGGCAGCGCGTGGCGGTACGGCGCGAGCATCGGGCTGGTCCCGGCCTGGGTCGGCGAGGTCGGCGTGCTGGCCGGCTGCGCGGTGTGGCTGGTGCTCACCCTGATCTACGCGTACCGCTGCCTGCGGGCGTGGGAGGGAGTCGTCACCGAGTGGCGCGACCCCGCGACGTTCTCGTTCATCAGCCTGCTGCCGGCGGGCGGCGTCCTCGTCTCCGCCGGCCTGCACCCCTACGTGCCGGTGGTCTCGGCGGTGCTGCTGTGGGCGGGCATCGCCGGCCAGGTGGCGTTCGCGGCGATCCGCGTCGCGCCGCTGTGGGCCGGTACGCAGCCGCTCGAGGCGACGACGCCGGGGTTCTACCTGCCGCTGGTGGCGGCGAACTTCATCAGCACGATCGGCCTGGGCGTCGCCGGTCACGACCAGCTCGGGTACCTGTTCCTCGGCGCGGGCGTGGTGTCCTGGCTGACGCTCGAGCCCATCATCACGCACCGGCTGCGCACCGGGAGCGAGGTGGTGCCGCGGGCGCGCGGCGTGGTCGGCGTGCAGCTCGCGCCGGCGTTCGTCGCCTGCTACGCGTACCTGTCGGTGGACGGTGGGCGGTTCGACACCGTCGCGCTGCTGCTGTTCGGGTACGGGTTGCTGCAGCTGGTCCTGATGTTGCGGCTGTGGCGGTGGGTGCTCGCCGCCGGCTTCACGCCGGGGCTGTGGGCGTTCTCGTTCGGGCTGGCTGCGATGGCCAACTCAGGACTGCGCCTGGTGCACTCCGGGCCCGAGACGGCTGTGCTGGTGGTCGCGGTGGCAGCCGTCGCCGTGGCCACGGCGCTGCTGCTCGCGCTGGTGGTGGGCACGGTGGTGCTGGCGGTGCGTGGCCGGCTGGTGCCGCCGCCGGCACCCGGTCGTCAGCAGACGTCGGTGACCGATGAGCCCGACGCGGCCATGGCACTGTCCCGCTCGATGGTCTGACGCAGCTCGGCGACGGCCAGTCTCCTCACCACCGCCCCGGCGCGGGGCCTTCCAGGTGCGCGACGTACCCTGGCTGGCCGTGGCCACCTTCTCCTCCGTGACGCGACAGCACGTGATCCAGACCCTCTCTGAGTACGACGAGCGCGGTGGGGCCGAGTTCCTCCGCCTGTATGGCTTCCCGCCGCAGGACGAGTACACGGTGGTCCATGAGGGGCTCAGCTACGACGCGCGCGCGGTGCTCGGCGTGGCGCACCGGCTGGCCACCGGCCGGCTGGCACCCGCCGACGAGTTCCACGGCATGGACGCTGCGGTCGCGCTGCTGCGCAAGCGCGGCTTCGAGGTGCACGAGCCCTTCTCGGCCTCCGCGGCCCGGGCCGTCGCCCCGCGACCGGCCGCGCGCACGCGGTCCTCGGCACCGCGCACGCCCTCGAGCCGGACGGCGGCGTCACGCTCCGCGGTGGTCGACGAGGCCCCCGCCATCTGCCCCACCTGCTTCATGACGCTGCCCGCCACCGGCATCTGCGACACCTGCGGCTGAGCCGCCCGACGAGGAGCCGCACCATGTCCCTGGACCGCGCCCGCGACCACCTCGCCCGCTACGGGCGCGCCGGCGACGTGATCGTCACAGAGCACTCCAGCGCCACCGTCGAGCTCGCGGCGCAGGCGCTCGGCGTCGCCCCGCAGCGGATCGCCAAGACGCTCAGCTTCCGCGGGGCCGACCCGGGCACGGCGATCCTCGTCGTGCTGGCCGGCGACGCCCGTCTGGACAACGCCGGCTTCAAGCAGGCGTTCGGGCTCAAGGCGCGGATGCTCGGCGGAGAGGACGTCGAGCGGCTGACCGGGCACGAGCCCGGTGGCGTGTGCCCGTTCGGCAACCCGGAGTCCGCCACCGTGTGGCTGGACACGTCGCTGCAGCGGTTCGAGTCGGTGTTCCCGGCGTGCGGCGACGCCGCCTCGGCGATCGAGCTGACCTGCGCGGAGCTGGAGACGGTCGCTCAGCCGGCCGGCTGGGTGACCGTCTCGACCCTCCCCGGCTGAGCGGCCGCAGGCCGGGCACGGTCGTCCGCACCCGGCGGCCGGGCCCGCGGGGACCGGACCGCCCTCTCACGCTGTACGCCCCGTGTACGTACACCGGGCGCACGGCGCGAGAACCTTCCCCGTCCTCGGTGCGGCCGCCTAGACCTGCACCGCCAGCGGGACGTCGACCGATCCCACCCGGAGGGTCGCAGCGCCCGGCGCGACGGAGTCGGGCACCACCACGTCGAACGCGACCGGGTAGTGCTCCGCACGGGGTCCGGCTGCCGCCGATCCCAGCGGCCAGGCGCTCGCACCCTGCTGCAGGGACAGCGGGACGTCCGCAGTCGGCCGCTCCCGGTCCGACGCCGGCGGGCCGCTGCAGCCCGGACCCGTGCTGCTGGTGTCCTCGCACCCGGGGTGGAACTGGTCCGCCGCGCACCACCAACCGGTCGCCGCGTCGGACGAGCGCGCGAGAGCGCCACGCGGTGGTTCGGTCCTTGCTCCTCCGAGCGCCGACGTGTGCGGCGGACCTCATCGCGGCGTCGGGTCCACCCGGGCGCGCAGCACCACGCGCTCGAGGTAGCGCGGCACCACGGCGTTCCAGCCGAGCTCCTCGTCGAGCCGCTCGGCGAACGTCTCGGCCGAGTCCGGCTCGCCGTGCACCACGTAGGCGGTCCGCGGCGGGCTCACCGTGGAGAACCAGGCGATCAGCTCGTCGGCGTCGGCGTGCGCCGAGAAGCCGTCGACCACCACCACCTCGGCGCGCACCGGCACGTACTCGCCGTGGATCTTCACCTGCCGGGCGCCCTCCGCGAGCGCGGCGCCGCGCGTGCCGGCCACCTGGTAGCCCGTAAGGATCACGGCGTTGTCGCGCACCGGCAGCTGGGAGGCGAGGTGGTGCAGCACGCGCCCGCCTGTGGCCATGCCGGACGCCGAGATGATCACGCACGGGTGGTCGGGGTGGTTCAGCCGCTCGGACTGCTCACGGGTGCTGGCCAGGTGCACGCCGGGGGCTGTCAGCACCGCGTGGGCGGCCAGCACCTCGGGACGCAACACGGGGTCGTGCGACGCGAAGGCCTGCCGGTACACCTCGAGGGCACGCAGGGCCATCGGGCTGTCGACGTAGATCGGCACGTCCGGGATGCCGCCCGACTCGCGCAGCTCGGACAGCGTCACCAGCAGCACCGCCGTGCGGTCGATGGCGAACGCCGGCAGCAGGCACACACCCCCGCGGCCGACGGTCCGGGTGACCGCGGCGGCGAGCGCCTCCCGGCCACCACGCTCGTGCAGGCGGCCGCCGTACGTCGACTCGGTGACCACCACGTCGGCGTCCACCGCGGCGGCGGGCGGCTGCAGCAGCGGGTGCACGGCACGACCCATGTCCCCGGTGAACAGCACGCGGACCCCGTCCACGTCGAGGACGGCGAACGTCGAGCCGAGGATGTGCGCCGACGGGTGGAGCGACACCTGCATGCCGCCGGGCAGCGCGACCGGCTCGGCCCCGTCGTGCGGCCGGAACAGGGAGATCGCCTGCTCGGCGTCCGACGTGTCGAACAGCGGCAGCGCCGGCGAGTGCTTGCTGAACCCGGCGTCGCGGGCGTACTCGGCCTGCTCCTCCTCGAGGTGCGCGGCGTCCCGCAGCACGATGCTCGCCAGCCGGGCGGTGTCGCGGCTGCACACCACCGGTCCGTTGAACCCGTGCCGGGTCAGCAGCGGCAGGTACCCGCAGTGGTCGAGGTGCGCGTGGGTCAGCACCACGGCGTCGATGCTCGACGGCTCCACCGGCAGCCGGTCCCAGTTGCGTCGCCGCCACTCCTGCGGTCCCTGGAACAGCCCGCAGTCGACCAGGACGCGCGCGTCCGGCGTCTCCACCAGGAACTTGCTGCCGGTCACGGTCCCTGCCGCGCCGAGGAAGGTGAGGGTGGGCCGACGCTGCGGCCGGCGCGGGGCCGACCAGCCGGCCGACGACGAGGCGGGTGACGACGAGGCCGACGTGGGGTCACGGGGCGTGGAGGCGGACGGCGACTGGGCGGACATGGTGCTCACATCCTTCGGACGACGATGTCCTCGCTGTCAGTCTCCACCCCGCCGCGGTCCGGTGGCAGGGCCTTGCAGGACGCTGACCAGGCGAGATCCTCAGGCGCCCACCAGGTCGCGCCGCCACAGCGCCGCCGCGCCGGCCGCCGCCAGTGCCACGGCGATCCCCGTCATCACCCAGGCCGCGGGCCACGCCACGTCGGCGATCGGCACCGTGGCGAGGTGGTGGAACGGCGAGAGGTTCAGCACCCAGTCGGGCCACGTCAGCAGCGGGCCGAGGGTCTGCACCAGGTACGCCGCGACCGCGACGCCGGTGCCGACGGGCACCACCAGGCGAGGTGCCACGCCGAGCAGCAGCACGTCGAGCCCGGCGAACAAGAGCACCACCGGCAGCGGGTTCAGTGCCGACACCACGGCGTCCGGCACCGTGACATGGGCACCGGCGGACGTGGCACCCACCCAGAACGCGGCACCCGCCACGGCGACCAGCCCCACCGCACCGACCACCAGGACCACCACGTGGCCCGCCAGCCACCGCCAGCGCGGCAGCGGAGCGGCCAGCAGCAGGTCCAACCGTCCGGCGGCCTCCTCCGCCCGGGCGGCACCGACCCGGAACGCGACCTGCGCCGCGACCGCGACACCGGCGATGGTGCCCACCATGCCGACGAACCCCCGCACGTAGTCGCCGGGCGCCATGCCCATCGCGGACAGCAGCTGCTGGTACGACGGGTCCTGGTCGAGGAACCCCGTCACCGTCGGCACGAGCGACCCGAACATCCCGAGCCACACCACCAGAGCACCGGCCCACGCGAGGAGCGACCCCAGCCCCGTCCGCGTCGCGAGCGCCACCGGGCTGCTCAGTCCCCAGTGCCGCGAGCGGTCGGCCCGGTGCCGCACCAGCAGCCCGGCCCCGGTGTCGCGGCGCAGCCGCAGCCGCACGGCCAGGGTGCCGAGCACGGCGACGACGACGAGCGGGACCGCCAGCACCGCCACCCGGTTCGCGCCGAACGGTGCGAGGTGGTCGGTCCAGCCGAACGGCGTGAGCCAGCCGAGCCAGGCCCGCGACGGCGCGCTGTTCGAGGCGACTCGCAGGGGCAGCGCGATGCCGATCACCGCGGCCGCCACGCCCCCGGCCCCGCCGCGGGAGCCGAACAGCTGGCTGGTCACCGCGGTCAGCAGCACGGCGGTGCCGGCGAACAACGCCAGCAGGCCGCCCATCAGCACGGACCCGGTCAGCTGACCACCGACCGCCACGAAGGCGGCCGTCGCAGCGAGCCCGATCAGCACGCAGGCGCCGAGCAGCACCCCGAGCTGGGCGCCGAGCAGCTGCACCGGCCGCAGGGGCTGCGCCAGCACCGGGTCGTGCCGGCCGGTCCGCTCGTCGGCCCGCAGCACGCGCGCGGTCGTCGTGATCGCCCACGCCGCCGCGACCAGCTCGATCATCCAGCCGGCGTCCCAGACGGTGAACCCGCCGACCGTGTCCACGCCGGCGCCGGGGCCGGAGATCAGCCGGATCGACTGGTTCCGCGACCACTCGAGCAGCGTCGCCCGGTCCGACGCCTCGGGGTACGCCACCCGGAACGTGATCCCCTCGATCGCCACGTAGGCCGCCGCGGCCAGCGCGATCGCCGCCGTCCCGCGCCGCAGCAGCCGCGCGGTCAGGGCCGCGGCCGTGGCCGCACCACCGGGCCGCCGCGCGGCCGCAGCACCGGTGGCGGGACCGGCCCGGTGCACGTGGTGCCGACGAACCGCCGGTGCCGTCTGCCGCGTCCCCGCACCGGCCGACGTCGTCAGCGCAGCTGTCGTCGAGCGCTGCGCCACCGCACCCTGCCATGCCGTCGGCCCGGCCGTCGGACGCTCGTCAGTAGTACGCAAGGAACGCCTCCTCCAGCGAGCGCTCCGGCGTGCGCAGCCGCACCACCTGCACGTCGGCCAGCACGCGCAGCAGGGCGGCCGGCGGCCCGTCGAGGGTCACGCGCAGCCCACCCAGCACGCCGGGCATCGGTTCCACGCTGGCGACGCCGGGCACGCCGGCCAGCGCCGGCACCGGCCCGTCCACCACCAGCTCCACCACGGTCGCACCCATGCGACGCAGCTCGTCGAGGGTCGCCACCTCCACCAGCCGGCCGGCGCGCAGCATCGCGACGCGGTCGCACAGGTCCTGCACCTCGTCGAGGATGTGCGAGCTGAGGAAGACGGTCTGGCCGCGGCTCGCCGCCTCGCGGACCAGCGCCTGGAACACCTCCTCCATCAGCGGGTCCAGACCGGCCGTCGGCTCGTCCAGCAGCAGCACGTCCGCCCTGGTCATCAGCGCGACCACCAGCGCCAACTTCTGCCGGGTGCCGCGCGAGTAGGTGCCGACGCGGCGCGACGGGTCCAGCTGGAGGCGCTCGAGCAGCTCGGTGCGGTACGCCGGGTCGACCCCGCCGGCGAGGTTGGCGAACAGCTCGAGGGTCTCGGTGCCGGTCAGCTGCGGCCACAGCGCCACGTCGCCGGGCATGTACCCGATGTGCCGGTGCGCCCGCCGCACGTCCGTCACGGGGATGCCATGCACCCGTGCCGTGCCGGCGTCCGGCCGGATCAGGTTGAGCAGCAGGCGGATGGTGGTGGACTTCCCGGCACCGTTGGGCCCCAGGAAGCCGAACGTCTCCCCCGGCGTCACCCTCAGGTCCAGCCGGTCCAGCGCCAGCACCGAGCCGAACCGCTTGGTCAGGCCCACCGTCTCGATCGCCCAGCCGCGCGCGGTCATCGTCGACCTCCTCGGACCTCCTCGCAGGGAGCCCTGTGTCCAGCATGGCCCGCTCCAGGAGGTTGCGGGAGACCGAATCCCGAGGTCAGGGCAGCCTGTCGGCGGGAGCCGCTACGGTCCCGGCCATGGCAGCAGTGGTGCAGGAGGTCGTCGTCGACTGCGCGGAGCCGGCAGCGCTCGCGCGGTTCTGGGCTCAGGTGCTCGAGGCGCGGTGGGCGCTGGTCGACCCGGGCTGGGCGGTCGTGGACGCCACCCCGTTGATCGTGGCGTTCCAGCAGGTGCCCGAGCCGAAGCCCGCCCCGAAGAACCGCGTGCACCTGGACGTCCGCGTGCCGGACGCCGCTGCCGCGGTGGCCCGTGCCGAGGCGCTCGGTGCGCACCGCACCGGCCACCAGGAGCTGCGGGAGAACGGTGACGGCTATGTGGTGCTGCAGGACCCGGAGGGCAACGAGTTCTGCTTCGTGGTGGACGAGTCGGGCCGCTGGGCGGGCGTCCTGCGGTCCGCGCTGCAGCACGCCGACCAGACGACGGGCCTGCCCGCAACCGTCTGATCCGCGGGACGTTCGCCTCTGGCGCGGGGCGCGAGGCGGGTGGTCTGCTCGACGCATGACGACGCGGACGCCCCTGCTGCCCCCGCCGCCACCGCGGCCGCCGGCCCGTGTGCTCGCCATCGCGGCGGCCATGGCGGTCGGAGCCGCGCTCCCCGTGATCCGCACCTGGATGCTGCAGTTCGGCGCCACCGAGGCGGAGCTCGACGCCCACCTGCCGGGTGACGACCTGATCGCCTCCCCCGACCTGGTGGCCACCCGCGTCGTCGGCATCGCGGCCGCACCGGACCAGGTGTGGCCGTGGGTGGCCCAGCTCGGTCAGGGTCGCGGCGGCTTCTACTCCTACGACTGCCTGGAGAACCTGGTCGGCTGCGACGTGCGTTCCGCCGACCGGGTGGAGGCCCGGTGGCAGGACGTGCGGGTGGGTGACCCGTTCCGGCTGCACCCCGAGGTGGCCCTCGAGGTGGTCGCCGTGGAGCCCGGACGGGCGCTGGTGGTCCGCGGAGCCGTCGGCGTCACCGGCTCCACGGCGTCGTCCGCCGGCGCCCCGCCGTACGACTTCACCTGGGCGTTCGTGCTGCGCCGCGGCCGTGACGGCGGCACCCGGCTGGTGGTGCGAGAGCGCTACGGCTACACGCGCCGAGGTGCCGCCCTGCTGGTCGAGCCGGTCAGCGTGGTCAGCTTCGTCATGACCCAGAAGATGCTGCGCGGCCTGCGCGACCGCGCCGAGCGGCTCGCCGTCTGATCAGCCCGCAGCGGAACACCGTTGCCGCGTCGGACGCCCTCCGGTTAGGGTGGCCGACGTAGTCGCAGTGCAGAGATCTTCCCCCCGGTTCTCCGGAGCGGACGACGACCACCGTGATTCACCGGTCCCGGTCGTCGGGGTCGAACACCAACCGCAAGGAGAACGCACATGCCTACTGGCGTCGTGAAGTGGTTCAACGCCGAGAAGGGCTTCGGCTTCATCGCCCCCGAGGACGGCGGCCCGGACGTCTTCGTCCACTACTCGGCCATCGCCTCGTCCGGCTACCGCTCGCTCGAGGAGAACCAGCGCGTCTCGTTCGACGTGCAGCAGGGCCCGAAGGGCCCGCAGGCCTCGAACGTCACGCCTGCCTGATCACGGCCTCGCCGGCGTACGCCGGCAGACGAAGGGCGCTCCACCTGCGTGGTGGGGCGCCTTTCGCGCGTCCGGGGACGTCGGCACCGTCCGGGTGCCGCGGCCGATCGCCCGTGCCATGCTGCGGCCCAGGTGACGACGCCGTCGCAGCCACCGGGAGGCACCGTGGACGACCAGCAGATCCTGGACCGCATCGACCAGCTGATGCTTCAGGAGCACGCGCTGCGAGAGGCCGTCGAGCAGGGCCGGGCCGGGGACGGGCACGTGCAGACGGCCGAGCGGATCGCGCAGCTCGAGGTGGAGCTCGACCAGGCGTGGGACCTGCTGCGCCAGCGCCGCGCGCTGCGGGAGGCCGGCGCCGATCCCGACGGCGCGCACGAGCGGCCTGCCGCGGAGGTCGAGGGATACCTCGACTGAGGGCGGGCGACGTGAGGGGACGGTGTGCCTCACGCGTCGACCCGTCGTGCCTGGTCGCGGCCCCCTAGACTCGCGTCCGTGATCTTCAAGGCTGTGGGGGACAGCCGTCCGTACCCCGACCACGGGCTGACGACGGCCAAGCAGTGGGCCGCCGTGGCCCCGCGCCAGGTTCGCCTGGACGAGCTGGTCACCACCAAGCGCACGCTCGACCTCGACGCGCTGCTGGCCGAGGACTCCACCTTCTACGGCGACCTGTTCGCCCACGTGGTGCAGTACAAGGGCGTGCTGTACCTCGAGGACGGGCTGCACCGGGCCGTCCGTGCCGCGCTCCAGCAGCGTCCGGTGCTGCACGCGCGTGTGCTGGTGATCGAATGACCGACCCGGACCGCGCCCGCGCGCTGCGCCGCCGTCACGTGCACGAGCGGCAGGCGGTGATCTTCGGCATCCTGCTCGCGATCCTGGCAGTGGCCGGCGTGTCCGCGGCGGCGATCTACACCGGCAACCTCAACGTGCCGTTCTTCGCCCGCGGCTTCTCCAGCAAGCCGACGCCGAGCGTCACGCGGCAGCCGGCGCCGTGCCCGCCGCAGGGCGCGCTGCCCGTGGCGGCCAACACCATCAAGGTGAACGTCTACAACGGCGCCAACCGGGCGGGGCTGGCGGCATCCGCGGCCGTGGCGCTCGGTCAGGCAGGGTTCACCATCGGCACCACCGCCAACGCCACCACGCAGTTCATCGGCTCCGAGCAGATCTCGTTCGGCGTGGCCGGTGTCGCGCAGGCGTACACGGTCGCCGCGCACTTCAAGAACCCCGTGCTGCTGCTGATCGCCCGTGCCGACCCCAAGGACGCGACGGTGGACGTCACCCTGGGCAGCGACTTCGACACCCTGGTCCCGAACGACCAGGTCGGGCTCGACCCGAGCACGCCGCTCGTCGGGCAGCCCGGCTGCGTGCCGGTCGAGCAGCTGGCGGCGCAGGCGAGCGCCAAGCCGGCGGCGACGCCGACACCGACCAAGTCCTGACGGGCACAGCGTCCGGACGGCGCGCCACGCCGTGCGGGCACCGCGTCCCGATGCACACCCCTGGCACGAAGGAGCGCCCCGCGTCGTGACGACCGCGGGGCGCTCCTTCGTCGTGACCGGACGGGCCGTCAGACCCGGTCGCTGGTGACCGAGGGCTCCTCGGACAGCTCCGCGCCACCGGGCACGGAGGCCGGCGTGGCCGGCTCCTGCGACGTGCCGCGCCACTTCGCCAGCACCCGCATCAGGTGGTAGAGGCCGATCGCGGCGGCGGTGCCGAGCGCGATGCCCTGGAACTGCAGCTTGCCGGCGGTCCAGCTGAAGTTGGCGATGCCGATCACCAGGGCGATCGCCGCCGGGAACAGGTTCACCGGGTTGGAGAAGTCGACGCGGTTCTGCACCCAGATCCGGGCGCCGAGCAGGCCGATCATGCCGTACAGCACGGTCGCGGCACCGCCGAGCACACCGGCCGGCACCGTGGCGATCGCGGCGCCGAACGTGGGCGACATGGACAGGATCAGCGCCGTCGCGGCGGCGACCCAGTAGGCCGCGGTGGAGTACACGCGCGAGGCGGCCATCACGCCGATGTTCTCGGCGTAGGTGGTGGTGCCGGAGCCGCCGCCTAGACCTGCCAGGGTGGTGGCCACACCGTCGGCGAGCAGCGCGCGGCCCATGATCGGGTCGAGGTTCTGGCCGGTCATCGCGGCGACGGACTTCACGTGGCCGACGTTCTCCGCGATCAGCACCAGCACCACCGGGATGAACAGGCCGAGGACGGACACGTCCAGCTTGGGCGCCACGAAGTGCGGCAGGCCGAACAGCGACGCCTGGCGCACGGCGGTGAAGTTGACCTCGCCGCGGAGGGTGGCCACCAGGTAGCCGACGACGACGCCGACGAGGATCGCGAGGCGGCCGAGCACCCCGCGGAACAGCACGGTCACCAGGATCACGGTGCCGAGCGTCGCGATGGCCGTCACCGGGGACGCGCGGAAGCCGGAGCAGCCGGACGCCGAGCAGGAGCCCCACGCCGCCGGCGCGAGGTTGAGACCGATCAGCGCGACGATCGTGCCGGTGACCGCCGGCGGCATCACGGCATCGATCCAGCGCGACCCGCCGACGTGCACCAGCAGGCCGACGATCGCCAGCAGCAGGCCGGTGACCAGGATCCCGCCCACCGCCACGGACTGGCCGCCGCTCGCCGTCGCCGCACCGATCGGCGCGATGAACGCGAAGCTGGAGCCCAGGTAGCTGGGCAGGCGGTTGCCGGTGATCAGCAGGAAGCCGATGGTGCCGATCGCGGAGAAGAACAGGGTGGTCTGCGGCGAGAAGCCGGTCAGCAGCGGCACCAGGAAGGTGGCGCCGAACATCGCCACCACGTGCTGCAGGCCGATCCCGGTGGTCCGCGGCCAGCTGAGCCGTTCACCCGGGGACACCACGGCGCCGGGGGCGATCGTGCGCCCGTCGCCGTGCAGCTTCCAGCTCCAGCGCTGGGACCCGTTCGAGGACAAGGACGCCATCGGTTCCTCCATCGTCTGCGCGCCCAGCCCGGGCGTCGGGACGAAGAGTAGTGATCCGGGCACAGCCCGCGTGGGCGGCTCGGCGGGCGTGGACACGGCGGTCGTGCGACGCTCGGACGGACGACAAGGCGGTGCCGGGCCGCACGGGAGCGGACCGCCCGCCGCGAACCCCACGGAGGTGCGCGATGACCGTCCCGCAGACCCCTGACGACGCCCAGCCCGGCCTCGACGAGGTCCCCGACCCGGTCAAGGCGACGGAGCCCAAGGCCGAACCCGCGCCCGACGAGCGCGACGACGAGGACACGACCGGACCGGTGGTCGCCGCACCGGGCCTCGGCGGCGCCACGACGACGCCGATGCCGCCCGTGCCGCCGGTGCCCGACGTCGGCAGCGGCCACTGAGCCGAGGCGGCGAGCCGTAGCGCTCGGCGCGTGGCGACGTGGTCGTCGTCACAACCGCCCGGACCGGCGTCCGCACAAGGTCTCGGCGCGGCTGCGATCAGGTCACGGGCAGGCCACGATCTGCCCGTAACCTGGGGAGGTCCTGTGTGACCGGTGGTCGTCCGACGTCTCGCACAGCACCTCCACCTACCCTGGCAGGACATCCCGCCCGGCCCCGGAGGTCATCCTGAAGCGCACGCTGCTGCACAGCCGCCCCGCGGTGTGGACCGCCTTCCTGCTGGTCCACCTGTGGCTGGCGGTGCTCGGCGTGTGGCTGATCCCGCAGAAGGCGTTCTGGGACCTGGACCTGTACCGCTACTGGATGTGGCTGGGCGTGCACGGGTTCGGGTGGCCGGCGATCGACACCAGCTGGGTGTACCCGATCGGTGCGACGGTCCCGATGCTCGCCGCCGGGTTCGGCGGGCTGGCGATCGGCCACGGGTACGCGCTGGCCTGGTCGATCATGGTGACGATCCTCGACGTGCTCGCCATGGCGATGCTGCTGCGCCGCGACCGCGGCCAGGTGGGCGGCTGGTGGTGGACCGGCTTCCTGCTGCTGCTCGGCCCCATCGCGATGGGCCGGCTCGACGCCATCGTCGTCCCCCTGGTGATCGCCGCCCTGCTGTGGAGCATGGACCGACCGGCCGTCGCGTCCGCCCTGCTGACCATCGGCGCGTGGATCAAGGTGGCGCCCGGTGCGCTGCTGGTCCCGCTGTTCTGGGGCGCGCACAGGCCGTGGCGCGACGTGGTCGCACCGGCGGCGGGCGTCTCCGCGATCGTCATGGGCACCGCGATCGGCTTCGGCGGGCAGGGGCACGTGCTGTCGTTCCTGCTCGAGCAGGGGCAGCGCGGCCTGCAGATCGAGGCGCCCGGCGCGACCCCCTGGGTGCTGGCCGCGCTGTTCACCACGTCGATCAAGCGGGTGCTGAACGCGCAGATCGTCACGTGGGAGCTGCTCGGGCCCGGGACGCAGAAGATGGCGGACCTGCTCGGGCTGCTGCTACCGATCGCCGCCGCCGCCGCGATCGGGCTGCTGTGGTGGAAGCGGGAGCGCGTCGGCCTGGCGCTGTGGGCGCACCGGAGCAAGCGCGGTGAGCTGGTGGTGCGCGGCGCGATGCTGATGACCCTGGTGCTGCTGGTGTTCAACAAGGTCGGGTCGCCGCAGTACATGACGTGGCTCGCCGCACCTGTCGCCGTGGCGCTGGTGCTGGGCCTGCCGGGCTGGGGCACCACCGCCAAGTGGGTGCTCGGCGTCGGCGCCGCCACCCAGCTGGTGTTCCCGTGGGAGTACACGGAGATCACCGGCGGCGGCCTGGGCGTCACCCTGGTGCTCGCCGCCCGCAACGTCGCGCTGATCGGCCTGCTGGTGCACACCGCCCGAGAGCTGTTCCGGGTGCAGGCGGACGACCCGGCGGCGCCGAGCGCGCCCGCTGACCGGCGCCCGGCCCCGGAGCCCGTGTCGAGCCCCGTGCTGGCGGACGCCCTGCTGGTCGACGAGGCGCCGGCGGCGGAGACGACGCCGAGCCCCGCGCGTGAGCCGGTGGACCCGTCGCCGCGACGTGGCGTGCTGCCGGACGGCGGCCTCGCGTCTCCCGCAACACCCTGAGGCGACCGCCACGGCGGCGAGCGGTGCGGCGGAGCCGACGCGCCGCGCCGAGCGCAGCCCCCTGCCCGCGCTGAGCGGGCGCGCCGGCTCCGGCGCGGTCAGTAGGCGGCCGTGAAGCGGGTGCGCCGGTGGGTGGGGTTCTCCACCTCGTCGAGGATCGCGATGGCCAGGTCCGCGCCGGACAGGTCGGAGCGACCCTCGTCGTCCGTCAGGAGCACGTCGTCCCCCAGCCGGAACGTGCCGGTGCGCTCACCGGGCGCGTAGGCGCCGAAGCCCGCCGCAGGGCTGATGTAGAACCAGTCGAGCTGCTCGGGGCTCTCGCGCAGCTCGCCGAGCACGGCGGCCAGCTCGAGCGACTCGGGCTTGTACTCGGCGGGGAACTCCGGGGTGTCGAACAGGCGCGGACCGCCAGGGGCGACGTGCAGCGAACCGGCGCCGCCGATCACCCCGAGCCGCACTCCGGCAGCCTGCGCGGCGACGGCGAGCTCACCGATCACCTCGCCGATGCGGCCGGTCAGCGCGCCGCGGGGGGACAGCGCCTCGATCACCACGTCCGCGTCGGCAACCGCCGCGGTCGCGTAGGCGGGGTCGAGCGCGTCCGCCTGGCGGTAGGTGACACCCTCGACCGGCTGGTCGGGCAGCGAGCGGCTGACCGAGGTCACCTGGTGGCCGCGGGCGGCGGCCTCCTGGACGATGTGCCCGCCGGCGTAGCCCGTGCCGCCCAGAACCGTGATCCGTGCCATGTGTGCTCTCCTCGAGGTCGTCGTCCGCATCCGGCCGCTCACCTGCCCGGTGGCGCCGTCGACCTGACGAACACCTCCGAGGTCAGAACCCTTCCGGGGCCTGCGGGAGGTACGGCTGCTCGAGCTGCGCCAGCTCCTCCGGGTCGAGCCGGACGGCGAGCGAGGCGACGGCGTCGTCGAGGTGGTGCGGCTTGGTGGCGCCCACGATCGGAGCCGTGACCGCCTCCTGCTGACGCACCCACGCGAGCGCCACCTGCGCCCGGGACACCCCGCGCTCGGCGGCGATGCGACCGACGGCGTCGACGATCGCCCGGTCGGCGTCCTCGCTCTGCCGGTAGAGGGTCTGGCCGAAGCGGTCGGTCTGCGAGCGCGTCGTGGTCGTGCCCCACTCGCGGGTCAGCAGGCCGCGGGCCAGCGGGGACCACGGCAGCACGCCGATGCCCTGGTCCAGGCAGAACGGGTGCATCTCCCGCTCCTCCTCGCGGGACAGGAGGTTGTACTGGTCCTGCATCGAGACGAACCGGGTCCAGCCGCCCAGGTCGGCGGTGTACTGGGCCTTGGCGAGCTGCCAGGCGTACATCGACGAGGCACCGATGTACCGGGCCTTGCCGGCGCGCACCACGTCGTGCAGCGCCTCCATGGTCTCCTCGATGGGAACCTGCGGGTCCCAGCGGTGGATCTGGTACAGGTCCACGTAGTCGGTGCCGAGGCGGGTCAGGCTCGCGTCGATCGCCGAGAGGATGTGCTTGCGGGACAGGCCGCCGCCGTGCGGGCCGGCGTGCATGCGGCCGTGCACCTTGGTCGCCAGGACGACCTCGTCGCGGGACGCGAAGTCGCGCAGCGCGCGGCCGACGATCTCCTCGCTGGACCCGTCGGAGTAGACGTCGGCCGTGTCGAAGGTGTCGATGCCCAGCTCGAGGGCTCGTCGGACGAACTCGCGGCTCTCCTCCTCCGGGAGGCTCCACTCGTGGTTGCCGCGGGCGGGGTCGCCGTAGCTCATGCAGCCCAGCACGATCGAGCTGACCTGCAGGCCGCTGCTGCCGAGACGGTGGTGGTCCATGGGTGTCCTCACGTCGGACCGAGGGTGTCGACCCCCGGCGGGAAAACGGCTGCGCGGGACGGTGCGAACCGGTCCCTGCGCAGGTCGGAGCGGTCTCCACGCCGGCGGAGGCGCGCCCTGCTCGAGGCTAGCCCGCGACCCCGGCAGGCGCCGGGCGGGATCGGGTGCGACCGTGGAACGACCCGCCACGAGGAGGACCACGTGATCACCGAGCTGGCCACCAGCGTGTCCGTGTCGCCCGCGTCCCTGCTGCACGCCTTCGGACCGTGGGCGCTGGCGGGGATCGCGGTGATGATCTTCATCGAGTCCGGGGTGCTGTTCCCGTTCCTGCCCGGCGACTCCCTGATCCTCACGGCGGTGCTGCTGCGCGGTCAGCTGGGGCTGTCCCCGGTGTGGATCGCGGTGGTGGCGTTCCTCGCGGCGGTCGCCGGGGACCAGACGGGGTTCTGGCTCGGCCACCGGTTCGGGCGGCGGTTCTTCACGGACGACGCGAAGGTGCTGACCACCGCGCGGCTGGCGGAGGCCGAGCGCTTCTTCGACCGGTACGGGCCGGTGTCGCTGGTGCTGGCGCGGTTCGTGCCGATCGTGCGGACGTTCGTGCCGCTGGTGGCCGGCACGGCGCGGCTGCGGTACCGGCGGTTCGTCGTCTGGAACGTCACCGGTGCCCTGCTGTGGGTGGTGGGGCTGACCGTCGTCGCGCTGGCGCTAGGACGGGTGCCGTTCGTGGCGCACAACATCGACCTGCTGGCGGTCGTCGTGGTGGTGGTCTCGGTGATCCCGATCGTCGTCACCGCCCTGCGCCGGCGCGCCACGACCGGCTCCCCCGACCGGGACCGGGCTACCGTCCACGGGTGAGCGACTGGGTGCTGGACGTGCCGCTGCGCACGGAACGGTTGGAGCTGCGCGAGCACCGGGCCGGTGACCTGGAGGACCTGCTGCTGTTCCACGGGGACCCGCAGGTCACCCGGTACACGCCGTGGCCGGTGCGGGACCGCGAGCAGACCGGTGCCGCCCTCGACAAGCGCCTGACGCTGACGCACGCCGCCGAACCGGGCCAGGCCATCAGCCTGGCCGTGGTGGAGCGGGCGAGCAGCACGGTGATCGGCGAGGTGATGCTGATGCGCAGGTCGGACAGCACCGCCGAGCTGGGCTACGCGATCCGCACCGACCGCTGGGGGCAGGGACTGGCGTCCGAGGCTGTGGCGGCCCTGCTCGACGGAGCGGCGGCGCTGGGGGTGACGGAGGTGCGGGCCGTGGTGGTGGACGGGAACGACGCCTCCGTGCGGCTGCTCGGGCGGATGGGGTTCACCGAGCTGGGGGTGCCCGGTCCGGCGGCCAAGGACGGCAGCCCGACGCGGACGTTCGCGCTGACCCTGGGCTGACGGCGCGGCGGGTCGATCTAGTCGTCGGCCGGGAAGTCCGTCGCGGGCGCCTGCGTCGCGCGGGACGATGGGGGCGTGACCCTCCTCGACCGCCTGGACACCGACCTGCACACCGCGATGAAGGCACGCGACACGTTCGCCACCGGGACGTTGCGGCAGGCGATCGCCGCCGTCCGCGGCGCCGCCAAGTCCGGCCCCGTCGCGCGCGAGCTCGACGACGACGAGATCGTCGCCGTGCTGACCGCCGAGGTGAAGAAGCGCCGCGAGAGCGCCGAGATCTACGCCGGCGCGGGCGCCACCGACCGGGCCGCCAACGAGACCGCCGAGGCGGACTTCATCGAGGGCTACCTGCCCGCGGCGCTGAGCGACGCCGACCTGGACGCGCTGGTGGCCGAGGCGGTCGCCGCGACGGGTGCCACGTCGATGAAGGACATGGGCGCCGTGATGAAGGCGGCGCAGGCCGCGGCGGCGGGCCGTGGTCGCGTGGACGGCAAGGCCCTGTCCGGCAAGGTGCGTGCGGCGCTGAGCTGACGTGGGCTGACGTGGACGGGGCGCGCCGCGGGCTGACCTCCGCGCAGGCGGCCGCCCGCTTGCGGTCGGACGGCCCGAACGCGCTGCCCGCACCGCACCGGCGGTCGCCGCTGGCGACGTTCGCCGCGCAGCTGGTGCACGCGTTCGCGCTGCTGCTGTGGGTGGCCGCGGGGCTGGCGGCACTGGCCGGCCTGCCCCAGCTGACCGTGGCGATCGCCGTGGTGGTGCTGGTCAACGCCGCGTTCTCGTTCCTGCAGGAGGCCCGTGCCGACCGGGCCGCCGAGCGGCTGCGGTCGCTGCTGCCCGGCTCGGTGAGCGTGCGAAGGGACGGGCAGCCGCGGCAGGTGGAGGCGGCGGACGTCGTCGCGGGCGACGTGCTGCTGCTCGAGGCGGGCGACCGCGTGCCGGCCGACGGCGACGTGCTGCTGGCCGATGCGGCGCTGCTGGACACCTCGACGCTGACCGGTGAGAGCGAGCCGACCACGCTGGACGTCACCGAGCGGGTGTACGCCGGGACGTTCCTGGTGGAGGGGCTGACGGAGGCGGTCGTCGTGGCGACCGGACCGCGGACCCGGCTGGCGGGCATCGCCAGCGCCACGTCGGCGGCCGGCCTGCACCCGACCCCGCTGACCCGCGAGCTGACCCGGGTGGTGCGCGGCATCGGGGCGATCGCCGTCGTCGCCGGCGGTGCGTTCCTGCTGCTCACCCTGCTGATCGGCCGGCCGCTGCCGGACGCCTTCGTGCTGGCGATCGGCGTGACCGTCGCGCTGGTGCCGGAGGCGCTGCTGCCGACCGTCACCCTCGCGCTGGCGTGGGGCGCCGAGCGGATGGCGAAGCGGCAGGTGCTGGTCCGCTCGCTCGAGGCGGTCGAGACGCTGGGGTCCACGACGTTCGTGTGCACCGACAAGACCGGCACGCTGACCTTGAACCAGATGACGGTGGTGGCGGCGTGGACGCCTGCCGGGTCGGCGCGGGTGGGCACCGCCGGGTACGCGCCGACGGCTCCGGTCGACGTCGACCCCGGTGCGCACGAGGCGATGGTGGAGCTGGGCCGGGCGGCCGCCCGGTGCTCGCGCGGGTACGTGGAGCAGGCCGACGAGCGGTGGGTGGCGCACGGCGACCCGATGGAGGCGGCGCTGGACACCTTCGCCCGACGGCTGGGTGTGGACACCCCGAGGGTGCGCGTCGAGTCGTGGGCCGACGTCGCGTTCGCCTTCGACCCGCACCGCCGGCGGATGAGCGTGGTGGCCGGCGACCAGGTGCTGACCAAGGGTGCGCCGGACGCGCTGCTGCCGCTGTGCCCGGCCGACGAGGCGGCGGGGGCGGCTGCCGCCCTCGCGCGACTGTCCGGGCAGGGGCTCCGCGTGCTGGCCGTGGCGAGCCGGCCGACCGGGACTACGGCGCCGACGACCACCGCCGCGGCCGAGACGGGGCTGCACCTGCTGGGCCTCGTCGGGCTCGAGGACCCGCCACGGCCGGAGTCGGCCGCCGCGATCGCCGCGTGCCGCAGCGCCGGTGTGCAGGTCGCGATGATCACCGGCGACCACCCGGTCACCGCGGCGGCGATCGCGCTCGAGGTGGGGCTGCGGACCCCGGACGGTCCCGTGCACCTCGGCGCCGACCTGCCGGCGGACGACGAGGCGCTCGGCGCGCTGCTGGACCACGACGGGGTGGTGGTGGCCCGCGTCGCACCGGAGGACAAGCTGCGGATCGCGCGGGCGCTGCGCGCCCGCGGGCACGTGGTGGCGATGACCGGCGACGGCGTGAACGACGGGCCGGCGCTGCGCGAGGCGGACATCGGCGTGGCGATGGGCGCCTCCGGCACCGACGTCGCCCGCGAGGCGGCCGACCTGGTGCTGCTCGACGACCGGTTCTCCTCCGTCGTCGCGGGCATCGAGCTGGGCCGCGCGACGTACGCCAACGTCCGCCGGTTCCTCACCTACCACCTGACCGACAACGTGGCCGAGCTGGCGCCGTTCGTCCTGTGGGGCGTCACCGGCGGGGCGTTCCCCCTGGCGCTGGGCGTGCTGCAGGTGCTGGCCCTGGACATCGGCACGGGCACGCTGTCGGCGACGGCCCTCGGTGCCGAGCCGCCCGCCCGCGGCGTGCTGGCCGAGCCGCCGGCGGCCGGACGGCTGCTGGACCGCACCGTGCTGCGGCGGGCGTTCGGGCTGCTGGGGCCGGTCGAGGCGGTGGTGTCGCTGACCGCGTTCACGGTGTCGCTGCTCGCGGCCGGATGGCGGTTCGGCGATCCGGCACCGGGGGGCGCGGTGCTGGCGACCGCGTCCGGTGCGGCGTTCCTCGCGGTGGTGCTGGGACAGGCCGCCAACGCCTACGCCTGCCGCAGCGAGGGCCGGGCGGCGCCCGGCCGGGCGAAGAACCTGCTGCTGGTGCCGGCCGTGGCGATCGGCATCGCGTTCTGCCTGGTCACCATCTACGTGCCGCCGCTGGCGCGGCAGCTGGGACAGGCGCCGCCGAGCCCCGTGGGGTGGGCGGTGGCGCTCGGCGCGCCGGTGGCCGTGCTGGTGGCCGATGCGCTGGACAAGGCGGTGCACGCCCGTCGGGCGACCCGTGCCCCCGAGGCAAGTTCCGCAATGACTACGGAGGTCACGCCGGCGGCCCGCGGCTAGCGTCGAGGCGGCGCACGACCGTGCGCGGCACACCGTCCGGAGGGCACATGAGGGCAGCACCAGGCATCCACCGCGCGGGCACGGTGCGGCGGGCGCTCGTCGTGCTGACCGCCGGAGCTGTGGTGCTCGGCACGCTGAGCGGCTGCTCCCTGTTCGGTCGGGACAAGAAGGGCCACGCGGTCTCCGCGCTGGCCGCCAAGCCCGGCGACTGCGTGATCGCGCCGACCGCCATCTCCGCGGAGATCAAGGACGTCACCGTGGTGCCCTGCTCGCAGCCGCACCAGCAGGAGGTGTACGCGCTGGCCGCGTACCCGTTGCCCGCCGGCACCGAGAAGTCCGCCGCCTACCCCGGCGCCGCGGTGCTCAAGGCGTTCGCCGACGGCGCCTGCCTGTCCGCGTTCTCCGGCTACGTCGGCTCCGACTACCGCGACTCGTCGCTGTACTTCACCTACCTGCTGCCGTCCGCCCGCGGCTGGCAGGCGGGCGACGACCGGGACGTCACGTGCGTCATCACCACCACGGGGGCCAAGCGCACCTCGTCGGTCAAGGGATCGAAGCTCTAGCAGCAGCGGCGCGGCACTGCGCCGACGGGAGGACGACCATGGGCAAGCCCGCCGCCACCGCGACCGCGATGCTGCAGTGCAGCTTCGGCCTGGCCCCCAGCACGCTCAACGTGCTGCCGATCGCGCGCGTGATGATCGAGGGCAAGCCGGCCGCGGCGATCACCGACGCGATCCCGATGGTGAACATCCCGCCGTTCGGCATGTGCACCTCGCTGGCGAACCCGCAGGTGCTGGCCGCGACGACGGCCGCGCTCGGCGTGCTGACGCCGATGCCGTGCGTCCCGGTCACGGGCGCGTGGGTGGGCGGTGCGGTGCAGACGACGATCGGCGGGAAGCCCGCGCTCACCCTGGGCGCCACCTGCACGTGCGGGTTCGGCGGCGTGATCCAGATCGTCAACCCCGGCGCGGTGCGGACGCTCGAGTCCTGAGCGCAGGGGTCACTCGCGGCCGGCGAAGGACTGCGCGAGGCCGTCGATCCGGGCGCGTGCCTGGGTGTCGTCCGCCGGTGCCGTCGCCCACAGCAGCAGGTCGCCGTTCACCGTCGTCTCGACCACCAGGTCGGTCTGCCCGGCGAGGCCGCGCAGCTGCTGCTGGGCCGCCTCGGCCTCGTCGTAGTCGTCGAACTCGAGCACCGTGACGTGGGCCTGCTCCCCGGGCCAGTCGAAGGCGATCGCGTCGAGCGCGTCGACGTCCTCGGCGGTCGGCACGGGGTCGGTCTGCTGCACGTCGGGGTCCTGGGTCAGGCCCAGCAGGGCCAGCACGCGGCTGCGCTGGTCGGTGAGGCTGCTCATCGGTTCTCCTTGTCGACGGGCTGGGATGCTCGCGAGCCGATCAGGCCGGCGGCATCGCCTTGTTGGCGTCGGACCACTTGCCGTCGCTGATCGCTTCCTTGAACTTCGCCCACTTGGAGTCGAGCGTCGTCGCGCTGATCTTGGCCTTCTTGGCCTTCCAGGCGGCGCGGAACTTCTCCTCCAGCTTGGCGATGCTGCCCCCGAAGTAGATCTCGGCCAGCACGGTCTCCTGGTCCACCTTGCTCGACCCGAGGATCCGCAGCATGCCGCGGACGAAGGTGACCTGCTTCTGGTAGTTGTCCCGCTCCGGACCGCCGTCCTTGGCGGGTGTCGCGTCCTTGGCCGCGAGCATCCGGGTGAAGAACTCCGTGATGCCCTCGTTCAGGTCGAAGCCGTAGGTGTCCAGCACGTCGTTCGGGGCGTAGCGGTGCATGGACTCGTGGATCGCCGTGCTCGGCGTGCCGCGGTCTGCGTGCAGGATGGCCGGCTCGTCGGCGTTCTTCGTGGAGGCGTACGCGTTGGTGCTCTGCTCCTCCTCGGCCGAGTCGGTGGGGAACTCGACGCCGTAGACGATGGCCCAGTCCTCCGGCGAGACGCTGGCCACGTAGCCCTCGCCCTTCTTGCCGGCGGCGACGGCCGTCTCGATGAACGGCTTGATGTGCGGGTAGTCCTCGATGTTGGTCGTGATGAACTCGTCCGCCTCGGCACCGGTCAGGTGGTGCTTGACCTTGGTGCCGTCCTTCTTGGTCTTCTGCTTCGCCATGTTCACGGCGGCGAGCAACGACATGTAGTACAGGTCACCGAGGTGGGCGCGGCCCTTGGCCATCACCGCGGGGTCGTCGGCGATCGACTTCTTCTCCGCCGTGCTGAAGGTGTTGATCAGCACGCGGAGCGCGTCCATCCGGACCTTCGCCTCGGCCTTGCCGGCCGGGGCGGTCTGCGGGTCGCAGGCCTCCTCGAAGCGCTCCTTCGCCGACTTGGGCGTCGGCGGGGCGACGGCCTCGGTGGTGGGCGTCTGCGTGGTCGGGGTCTGGGTGGTGGGCGTCTGGCTCGGCGCCTGGTCCTGGGACGGCGTCTGGGGTGCGGTCTGCTCGGGGACCGGCGTCGGCGCCTCCGGCTGGGGCGGTGCCTGCGGCGTGACGGACTCCGGCGTGGGCACGGGCGGCTCGCCCCCCTGCGGCACGGGCAGCGGGACCGGCTGCTCGGGCGTGGGTGCCTGCGGCGTCAGCGCCTCCGGCAGGGGTGCCTGCGGCAGGGTCGGCGCCTTCTTCTTCTTGCCGCCGAACAGCTTCTTGAACGGGTTCCAGCGGCGAACGGTGGTGCCCTCGACGCGGGCCTGCTGCCGGCGCAGCGCCTCGGCGCCACCAGCGCCCGCGCCGTCGGCCGTCGCGCGACCTGCCGGCTCGGCATCCGCCGTGCCCGGCGTCGCGACACGCGCCGCCTGCCGCTGCAGCCGCTGCACCGTCCGCTCGGCCACCGCGTCGGCGGCCGCCTCCGCCGGGTCGTCGGCCCGCCCGATCACGGGACCGTCCCCCGCCGGTGCGACCCGGCCGCTCTGCTGCTGCACGACGTGGGCCAGCTCGTGGCCCAGCAGCCGGTCGCCACCCGGGGTGCCCGGCGCGTAGGTGCCGCTGCTGAAGTACACGTCGCTGCCCGCCGTGAAGGCCACGGACTGCACGGACCGGGCGATCGTGTCCGCCTCCGCGTCGTCGTGGATCCGCACGCCGCCGAGGTCCGCGTCCATCGCGGCACCCATGCGCTGCGCGACGGCCGGCTCGAGCGGCCGTCCCTGGCCCTGCCGCCGGCGCAGCACGTCCGCGACCTCGGGTGCGGCGGCGGTCCCGCCGAGCGGGTCCTGGGTGGCGGCGCGGCGGCGGACGTCCACCGCGAGCCCGGGGACGGCGACCGCGTCCACGGCGTCGTCCTGCGCCGGCTCCGTCGCAGTGACGGGGACGGCGGGCGGCGCCGCGGTCAGGCGTCGCTTCTCGAGCGTCGTGCGCTCGTTCTCAGCCGGCATGGTCGCCCTCGCTCTCGATCGGAAGTGTCGTTCGGACCCGCCCACCTGGCCGACCGCTCGCCAGGGCCCTGCGCCTCGCAGCCACCGGTGGTCAGCCCGGCGCGAACCCGTCGGCCGGCACGCGCCTGCCGAGCTTGTGGTACTCGGCGACCGTGGCCGCGAGCACGTGCCGCATGCCCACCGGCTGACCGGCGGCGATCGCGTCGTAGGCCGCCGCCAGCACGATGTTGCGGATGTCGCCCCCGGCCAGCTCGATCTGCTTCGCGAGGTGCGGCACGTCCACCGGGTCGGCGGGGTCCGTGGTGACCCGGTCCAGGTGCGAGCGCCACAGCAGCCGCCGCGTCGGCTCGTCGGGGTCCGGGAAGTGCACGATGAAGCTCATCCGGCGGCTGAACGCCGGGTCGAGGTTGCCGTGCAGGTTGGTCGCCAGGACGGTGATGCCGTCGAAGCTCTCCATCCGCTGCAGCAGGTAGGCGACCTCCTGGTTGGCGTACCGGTCGTGGGCGTCCTTGACGTCCGACCGCTTGCCGAACAGCGCGTCGGCCTCGTCGAAGAACAGCAGCACGTCCAGGCTCTCCGCCTCGTGGAACACGCGCTCGAGGTTCTTCTCCGTCTCCCCGATGTACTTGTCGACGATCGACGTGATGTCCACCCGGAACAGGTCCAGGCCCAGCTCGGCGGCGATCACGTGGGCCGCCAGCGTCTTGCCGGTGCCGGGGCTGCCGCTGAACAGGGCCGCGATGCCGGTCCCCTTGCCGCCGACGTCGACCAGCCGGCCGTCGGCGAGCACCTCGTCACGGTGCTGCGCCCAGGAGACCAGCCGGCGCAGCGTCGCGGCGGCGTGGCCGGGCAGCACCAGGTCGTCGAACGACGGCGCACGGCGCGGCGCCGCCGCGGGGCCCGTGGTCATCGAGCCGGCCACCCGGCGGGCGGCGGCCCGCGCCGAGCCGGCGGACAGCTGCGCACCGGTCAGCGCCGCGAGGTCCGTGGCGTAGCGGGCGGCGTCCGCGATCGACTCGGGCGCCAGCCGCAGCGCCGTCAGCGCCGGGTCCGCGACGCCGGCGCCCAGGTGCTGGTCCCACACCAGGGTGCGGTGCTGCGTGGTCACCGGCGGCGCCTCGACCACCAGCGGGTGCCGGGCCAGCCACAGCGGCTGCCACGGCCGGTCGCTGACGGCGAGCACCGGCACCACGGACTGCGCCAGCGCGAGGAACGCCGACGCCGGGTCGGCCGCCCGCTCGGTGGCGGCCAGCTGGTCGGCGTTGGCCAGCACCAGGCCCGCACCGCGCAGCGCCGCCTCCCGCACCAGCGACCTGACCAGGGCGGACAGGTCGGCGGACGGGGGCACGCGGGCGAGGTCCACCGCCAGGCAGCCGACGCCGGCGGCCGCCAGCGCCCCGGCGGCCAGCGACAGGCCGCCCGAGCCGAGCGGTGAGCGCACCCAGACCAGTGGCGCACCGGCCTCGACGGCCGCGGTCAGCACGCCGTCGGCGTCCAGGTCCGGCAGCGGCACCGGGTCGACCAGCAGCGCGGCCAGCGGGCCGTCGAGCTGGTCGACGCCCGTCAGGTGGGCCAGCACCCGGTCCGGCAGCCACACGTCGCGCAGCAGCCACGGCTGGTCCTGCTGCTGCTCGAGCAACCCGTACCGGCGCAGCGGAGCGCCGGCACCGAGCCGGCCGTGCGCCTCGCTCGACAGGGACGGCTGCCCGGTCAGCTCCAGCACCAGGCCGGTCGACGCGCGGGCAGGTGATCGCTGCCCCCGCAGCAGCCCGTACACCAGCGCGAGGTTCGCGTCGAGGTCCGGTGCGGCCGCGACGGTCAGCACGTCGACGTCCTCCGGGTCCAGCCCGAACACGTCCGCGACGCCCGCCAGCCGGTCCTCCTGCTGCGGCAGCGGACCGGCGTACTCGTCGCGCAGCACCTCGAGCGCCGCCTCGAGCCGCGCCGCCAGCACCGGGTCCGCGACGTGCCGCCGGTCCGCCGCGAGCTCGACCGGCTTGAGCAGGCGCGCCAGGCGTTCGCGCACGACGGGCCTCCTTCACGACGACGGACGGCGCGCGGCACCGGGCCGCCCTCGAGCCGGCACGGCGACCCACGGCGCCGGGGCTGCCGGTGGGCTGCCGGCACCGCCGGTGCGGGTCGACCGGCCGGACCGCTCCGAGTCTGACCGCGGCGCGTGCGCACGGTCGAGGGCTGGGCGGCAACTTCGGTAGCGATTACCGATGTTGGCCGTTCCGCCCGGTTCCTAGCATCGGCAACGCCTCTCCGGCGTGCGATGGCTGCTGGCATGCGACGGCCGCTGGCATGCGACGGCTGCTGGGCCGGTGACCGGGCCCCCGGGCGGCACGTCGAGCAGAAGGGAGCCCGCCATCCTCATCCCCACTGTCGAGGACGGGCTCGAGAGCTACCTGCGCTCCGCCCTCCCGCTCACCCCGGAGACGGGCGACATCTCCTTCGAGGCGCCGTCGTCCACCTGGGCCGCGCAGGTCAACCGGATCACGGTGAGCCTGTTCCTCTACAACGTCGCCCGCAGCCCGGTGCCGCCGCGGCCCGCCGCCTCGCGGCCCGGGCCCGACGGGCGCGCCGAGCACCGGGCACCGCTGCCGATGGTGCAGCTGTCCTACCTGGTCAGCGCCTGGGCGGGGAGCACGCGGGACGAGCACCAGCTGCTCGGGGACGTGCTGACGCGGCTGGTGGCGCAGCAGGTGCTGCCCGTCGAGCACCTCGCCGTGCCCCTGGAGTCCAGCGTGCAGCTGAGCCTCGCGGTGGACGAGCTGAACCGGCCTCGGGAGCTGTGGTCCGGCCTGGGCGGCACCCTCAAGGCGTCGTTCACGCTGCTGGCGACCGTCGCCGCGGACGCCTACCCGTGGCAGCTCACCGCGCCGGCCGTCACGTCGGTCGAGGCGACCGCGACCCCGCTGCGCCCGGCCGTCCTCGACCGCAGGGCGTGACCTGACCGTGCGCGTCCTCAGCGGTGTCGACGTCCTGGAGGTCCCCCCGGGCGGGTCCGGCGAGATCCCGATCGACGTGGTGAACACCGGCACGGTGATCGACGGCGTCAGCGCGCAGGTGCTGGGGCTGCCCGCCGAGCACACGTCGTCCCGGCCGTCGGTGCTGGCCCTGTTCCCTGACGCGACCGGGCAGCTGGTGGTGCGGCTGGACCTGCCGAGCAGCTTCCCGGCAGGCACGCACCCGATCACGGTGCAGGTGACGGGTGAGGCGGGCACGGCGGGCGCCGCGCACCACGACGTCGACGTGGTGGTGGCCACCCGGCCCGAGCTGGCCCTGACCGCGGCGCCGACGACCATCCGGGCGCGCCGCCGGGCGACGTTCGAGGTGCAGGTGGCCAACCGCGGCAACGTGCCGCTCGACGTCGCGCTGCGTGCGATGGACAGCGACCGGAGCCTCGCGGCGACGCTGACCCCCTCCACCCTGAGCCTGGCGCCGGGGGCGACCGCCACCTGCGCGGTGCGGGTGCAGGGGCCGCGGCAGCTGCTCGGCCCCGACCGCGAGCGCGCGCTGCAGGTGGAGGGCACCGCGCTGGACCAGCACCAGGTGCTGCCGCTGGTGCTGCGGCAGCGGTCGCGGTTCAGCGCCGGGGTGCTGACCCTGCTGGTGCTGGCGGCGATCCTGGCGGCCTGGGCGACGATGTTCCTGCTCGGCGTGGGTGCGGTGCTGGGCGCGGACCCGTTCACCAAGGTGGCGCCGGCGTCGTTCTTCGCCGCCACGGGCGTGACGGCGGCCGGCGGTACCGGTGCGGCGGCCGCGGGTGCGGGCGACGGCGGCGCACCGGCCGGTGCGGTGCCGCGGGACGGGGTGCTGCCGGCGGGCGTCGGCGGCACGGTGGCCGGCACGGTGACCGCGGCCAGCGACCAGCAGGGCGTGGGACGGCTGACCGTCGAGGCGTGGCGGTCCACCGCCAACGGCCCGGTGCTGGTCGGCTCGGCGGCCACCCAGCAGGACGGCAGCTACGCCATCGCGGGGCTGTTCCCCGGGGCGTACCTGGTCAGCGTGCGGGCGGACGGGTACACCACCGTCTGGTACCCGGCGGCGGGCGACGCGTCCGGCGCCACGTCCGTGAACGCCGTCGCTCAGACGGTGACCAGCGGCGTCAACCTCACGGTCACCGGCGCCGCCGCGCAGATCAGCGGCAAGGTGGACGTCGGCGTGGTCACCGCACCCGTCGTCACCACCGTCGTCGCCCGGGCGACCTGGGCGCGCGACGACGCGACCCTCACCCGCACCGTGACCGCGGCCCCCGACGGCACGTACGCGCTGCCGGACGTGGTGGCGCCCGGCACCTACGAGCTGAGCTTCACGGCCCCCGGCTACCAGCCGACCACCATCACTGAGACGGTCACCGGCGGGCAGCAACGGTTCGCGCCGAACGTCACGCTGCGGGCCGGCACCGGCCAGATCTCCGGGACGGTGACGGACGGCAAGGCACCGCTCGGCGGTGTCACGGTCACCACGGCGGACGGCAGCAACCCGATCGTCGTCGGCACCCCGACCGTCGGGGCCGTCGGCACGTTCGTCATCCCCAACCTGCCGACCCCCGGCACCTACGTGGTCGCGTTCACCGCACCGGGCTACACGCCGTCGACCGTCGTGGTCGACCTGACCGCCGGCCAGTCGAAGACGGGGCTCGCGGTCGCGCTGGCGGGAGGCGCGGGCACCGTCACCGGCCGGGTGCTGGCGCCGGACGGCAGCGGTCTGGGCCGGGCGACCGTCACGGCCACCGGCGGCCCCACCGCGGTCAGCGCCACCTCGCTGACCACCGGCACCGTCGGCTCGTTCACGCTGGCCGGGCTCAAGCCGGGCCTGTACACGCTGACCGTCACGCTCGCCGGGTACACGTCGCAGAGCGTCGCGGTGGACCTGTCCACCGGGGTGGCGGCGCCGGTCAGCGTCACGCTGCGCCCGTCCTGGGGGACGGTGCAGGGCGTGGTCCGCACCGGGACCGTCGGCACGGCCGGCGTCAGCGTGGTGGCGACGGACGGGCAGCACAGCTGGACCACGACGTCGACGGCCGCGGCCGGCACACCGGCCGGGTACTACTCCTTCGTCCAGCTGCCGCCCGGGTCCTACTCGGTCAGCGTGTCCCAGGGCGGTGTCGTGGTCAGCACCGCCGTGGTCACCGTGACCGCCGGCGGCACCGTCTCGCAGGACCTGAGCCTGCCCGGGGCGGGCTGACATGCGCGTCGACCTGGCCCCGCGCCGCCTCAGCGCCGTCGCCGGCGCCCCGAGCACCGTGCTGGTGACCATCACCAACACGGACGACGTGATCAGCGGGTACGCCCTGCGCTGCCTCGGCGTCGACCCGGCCTGGGTCCGTACGGACACCGCCGAGCCGACCCTGTTCCCCGGCGAGAGCACCACGCTGACGCTGACGCTCGACCTCCCCGCGGAGCTGCCGGCCGGTGAGCGGCGGATGGCCGTGCAGGTGCGCGAGCTGACCGGCCCGGGCCGCACCGGCGTCGAGGAGCTGGTGATCGACGTCGCCGGCGCGCCGCGGGTGGACGTCAGCCTGGAGCCGACGGTGGCGACCGGCGGACGGTCGGCGGCGTTCGCGGTCGCCGTGGAGAACAACGGCAACACCGCGGTGGACGGCGCCGTCGCCGGCAGCGACCCGGAGAAGGCCGTCCGGTTCACCTTCGACCCACCCGAGTTCCACCTGAGCCCCGGCGAGCGGCTGGTGACGCAGCTGCGGACGACGGCGAAGCGGCCGCTGGTCGGCTCGCCGGAGCCGCGGTCGTTCGAGCTGCGGCTGGCCGAGCGCCCGCCGCTGCCGGCGCAGCTCGGCACCTGGGACGTGGCGGCAGCGGTCGAGCGGGCCGCCCGGGACGGTGCCGACCCGCTCGGCCGGCGGCCCGCCTCCCCGCCGGCGGCGGTCGGCGTCTTCGTGCAGAAGCCGCTGCTGGGCCGCGGGCTGCTGGCGATGGTCGGCCTGGTGGTGGCGATCTCCCTGTTCGCGGCCGTGATCACCACCGCATTGGGCGGCGTGGTGCAGCGGTCGGCGGCCGACCGGGACGTCGCGCTGCAGGTGGCGCAGGCCCGAGACCAGAAGACGACCACCGGCACCTCGGCCCTCGGCGGTCAGGTGCGGCTGCTGTCGACCGGCGACGGGGTCGCGGCGGTGTCCGTGGACGCGTTCGACCAGGCCGACGCGACCACGCCGGTGGCCAGCACGGCGACCGACTCGGCCGGGGCCTTCCACATCGGCTCGCTGCCCGCCGGCTCGTACCTGCTGCGGTTCCGCGCCGCCGGGTTCGGCGAGGTCTGGTACCCGGCGGCGTCGGCGCAGGCGAAGGCGCAGCTGGTGCCGCTGGCGGCCGGGCAGGACGTGACCGACCTGGTCGCGGTGGTGGGTGGGGTCCCCGCGACGGTGTCCGGGACGGTGACCGGCAACGACCTGGCCGGCGCCGTGGTGCGGCTGGAGCTGCCGCTGGACGCCGCACCGCTGGCCGGCAAGGTGACACCGCCGCCCGGTGAGGCGCCCGGCGCGACCTCCGGCGCCGTGGTGCGCAGCGTCCCGGTGGGCGCGGACGGCACGTTCACGCTGGACCAGGTGCCGTCCCCGGCGGTGTACGACCTGGTGACGACGAAGACGGGCTACAGCACCCAGGTGCAGCGCCTCGACGTCGCCGCCGGGGAGAACCGGACCGGCATCCAGGTGCAGCTGCTGGACGGTGACGGCGCCATCTCCGGCGTGGTGTCCGGCGCCGGCGGACCGGTGCCCGGGGCGACGGTGGTGGCCACGTTCGGGCAGGTGACGGTCCGCACCGTCACGCTGACCCAGGACACCCCCGGGGGGTTCACGCTGCGCGGCCTGCCGACGCCGGGCACGTTCACCGTGGTGGTCAGCGCACCGGGCTTCGCCCCGGCCACCCTCAACCTCAACCTCGGCGCGGCCCAGACGCTGACCGGCGTCGCCGTGACGCTCGGCGCCGCCGCCGGCACCCTGTCCGGCACCGCCACCACGCCCGACGGCACCGGCGGGGTCACCGTGACGGTCACCGACGGCGGCGACACCCGCCAGACGGTGACGCAGAGCGGTGCACCGGTCGGCTCGTGGGCGATCTCCGGGCTGCACATCCCCAGCACCTACACGGTGACGTTCTCCCGCTCCGACCTGGAGTCGCAGGTGCTGTCGGTCAGCGTGGACGGGTTCGGCACGGTGACGGCCGGGGCCGCGAGCGCGACCGCGGTGGACGTGAAGATGCGGCCGGCCACGGCGCAGATCGTCGGCACCGTCACGCAGAGCCCGGCCGGCGGCGGCACGGCGACACCCGCGGGCAACGTGCAGATCAGCGCCAGCTCCGGGCAGGCCCAGTTCACCGTCACGTCGGCGTCCACCCCCGCCGGCAGCGTCGGCACGTTCGCCATGCAGGGCCTGCCGCCGGGCACGTACACCGTGACGTTCAGCCGCAAGGGCACGCAGCCCACCTCGACCATCGTGACCCTCGCCGCCGGTCAGGTGCAGCGGCTCTCCCCCGTGCTGGTCTCCCCCGCCGCGATCAGCGGCGTGGTCAGCCAGCGCGGCACGCCCACCGTCGGCGCGATCGTGTCGCTGTACCTGGCCTCGCAGTACGGCACCGCGGCGCCGCCCGTGGCGACGGCCACCACCGACGGCAACGGCCACTACTCGTTCACCGACGTCGACGCGCCGCAGTTCTACCTGCTCGAGGTGCAGCTGTCCGCCAATGCGGCCGCTGCCGCCACGTCCCCACCGACCACGTTGAACCCCAGCCAGCAGCTGGTGCTCGACATCCCGATCCCCTGAGGGACCACCCGCCCCATGAGTGCACAGAGCGCACAGCACCCGAGCAGGCCGACCGTCAGCGTGGCGGTCGAGCCGGGCGCGCACGCGCCCGCGGGCCGTGAGGCCACCGTCCGCGTGCACGTGCGCAACCTGGCCGACGGGCCCCGCGACATCACCGTGTCCGCCATCGGCCTGGACGGCGCCTGGCGTCCCCGGGCCGCACGCCTGGTCGGTGTCCCGGCCGACGCCACCGCGTCCACCGACGTGGTGGTCGCCATCGCGCGCGGCGCGCTGCCCGGCACCTACCCGTACGGGCTCGCCGTGCAGTCCCAGGTGCCGGGCGGCGCCGGTGACGGCGTGACGATGGTGGACAGCACCCTGGTGGTGGACGCACCGAGCGCCGTGGTGCTCGCCGTCGAGCCGGCCGAGGCGACCGCCGTCCGGGCGCGCCGGGTCGCGGTGGTGCTGAGCAACACCGGCGACCGGCCGGCGGACGTGCTGGTGGACGCCGCCGCGTCCGACGCGCTGCGCGTGCAGCTGCAGAGCCAGGTCGTCAGCGTCCCGGCGCACGCGACGGTCCGCCTGCCGGCTCGCGTGGCGGTGCACCGGCCCCGGTTGGTCGGGCCCCGCACCCGCACCGCGTACTCGGTCACCGCGCACGGCGACCAGGCACCCGCGCACACCCAGGCGGTGCTGACCGCACGGCCGTTGCTGTCCTCCGGGGTGCTGCGCGGCGTGGGGATGGTCGCCGTGCTGGCGCTGTGGGTGGCCGGTATTGCCGTCGGGCTGCCTTGGCTGTCGCACCGGGCCAGCCAGTCGGCGACGACGGCGGGGCAGGCCGCGGTGGCTCCGGCACCTGCGGGCACCGGCGGGACGGGCGGCACGACCGCGCCCGGGAAGGCCGGTGGCGGTGCGGCCGGCGGGTCGGGCGGAGCGGCGGGCGGGTCGGGCGGCGGCGCTGCGGCGACGGGGGTCCGCATCGGCGGGATCGTCACGGCGGCGGACCCGTCGGGGTTCCGCGTCGAGGTGGTGCCGGCCAGCCTGCTGATCGGCGACACCGGTGCCGCGCCGGCGGGCGTCCCGGCACCGGCCGGCGGGGCATCGTCGGGCACCGCGTCCGGCGGCTCGTCGGGCGGCTCCTCCTCCAGCACAGCCTCGGGCGGCGCGCAGACCGCCGGCGACGCCGTCTTCCGCACCGTCTCCAACGTCGTCGCCGCGCCCGTCCCTGCGTCCGCCCCCGTCGACCGCTCCGACCTCGGCAAGGTCGCCGCCGGCGCGCTGGCGCTGCAGGCTGTCGGTCCCGCCGACGGCGCCCGCACCACGTCGTCCCTCAACGACGGCACGTGGGCGTTCGCCGGCATGGCGGCGCAGTCGAACTACCTGGTCACCATCTCCAAGCCGGGCTTCCAGACGCAGCGCTTCGAGCTGACCGGCGCGCAGGCGGCGGCCAACCCGCTCAAGGTGACGATGGTCGCCGGTGCCGGCCAGCTGTCCGGGCACATCACCGGGCCTGACGGCCCGCTGGGCGGCGTCGCGGTCACCATCACCGACGGCACCAACGTGGTCACCACCAGCAGCGCGACGCAGGGGAACGTCGGCTCCTGGTCGGTCACCGGCCTGTCGACCCCCAGCACCTACCTCGTCACGGCCGCGGCAAGCCGGTACGGCGCCCAGTCGAGCCTGGTCTCGCTGGGCCCGGGCGGCAGCTCGGTGGTCGACCTGACGCTGTCGCACGGCGTCGCCTCGCTGGCCGGGACGGTGACCGGTCCGGACGCGCTGGGCGCGATCGGCGGTGTCGGCGGCCTGACCGTCACGGCGACGGACGGCACCACCACCCGCACGGCGTCGACGGTCACCTCCGGCCAGGTCGGCACCTTCGTGCTGGCCGATCTGCCGGTGCCGTCCACCTACACCGTGACGGTCAGCGGTCCGGGCTACGCCTCGCAGACCACCCAGCTGACGCTCGGCACGGGCTCGTCGGCGGCACGGCTCGACATGCGGCTCGACCTGTCCACCGGCGTGGTGCAGGGCACGGTGCGCGAGCCGAGCGGGACGGGGCTCGGCGGCGCCGGGCTGAAGCTGACGGACGGCGTGAACACCTACAAGACGATGAGCACGTCGGACGCCGACGGCACCTTCCGGTTCAACGGCATCGCACCCGGCACCTACGTGCTGTCCGCCGACCTGTTCGGCCACCTCGCGGCGTTCGCCCCCGTCACCGTCGTCGCCGGCTCGGCGGCCACCGCGGACCTGGAGATGACGCCGATCCCGGGCTCCGGCCTGCTGTCCACCTCCGTGATCAAGGGACGGGTGTCCGACGCCCGCACCAACGGCCAGATCACCTGCACCAACCTGGGCCTCGACCCGAGCGGCAAGCCCGAGGTCTGCCAGATCACCGTCACGATGACGGCGCCGGCGGCCGACGGGTCCACCCGCACCATCACGGTCACCTCGGCACCGGACCTCGAGTACGTGATCCCGGCACCGGGCGACACGGGCCTGCTGCCCGGCCTGTACACGCTGACCGTGTCCGTCCCCGGCTACGAACCCGGCACGGTGAAGGTCAAGGTGCCGATGGGGCAGACCGTCGAGGCGGCCCAGGTGGCGCTGTACCCGTCGCCGTCCGTCGTCGGCACCATCCTCACGCGGGTCGGCGCCGTGCCGGCCGGCACCTGCGTGATCGCCCGGCCCACCGGCTCCACCACGCCGCTCGGTCCGTGTGCCGTCTCGACGGCCCCCGACGGCTCCATCACCTGCAGCATCACCGGCGGCGCCAAGTGCGCGGGCACCAAGCCCGACGGCTCGTACGCGCTCGAGCGCCTGGGCAGCGGCCAGTTCGACGTGTCGGTGCAGCCGGGCGACAGCGAGTACCTGCCGGTCGCCCCGGTGTCGATCGTGCTGAGCCCCGGCGACGTGCGCCGGTACGACGCGACGCTGGACCGGCTCGCCCGGGTGGCGGTCAGCGTCCTGTCCGACAGCGGCACGTCGTCGCTGGTGCCGGCGCCGGGTGCCGTCGTCACCGCCGTCCGCGTCTCGTCGGGCACCTACACGCCGCCGACCACGCCGTGGACCACGGGCACGGACGGTCAGGTGACGGTCACGCACCTGCCCGCGGGCTCCTACCGGTTCGACGTCACGTGGACCACCGTCCCGCCGGGTGCGACGTCGGCCGTGCAGCTCAAGGCCTCGTCGCCGGTGCTGACCGTGGGCAACAACCAGGAGATCGCCACGCAGGTGGTGCTCACCCGGCCGCGCAACGCCTTCGGCGGCACGGTGGTCACGCAGCTGACCTCGTCGGCGTTCAGCCCGGTGGGCGGTGCCACGGTGCAGCTGACCGGCGTGACGGGGTACTCGGGCCTGGTGCCCGTCACCACCTCGGTGCAGGTGACCACCGCCGCGGACGGCACGTTCCAGGTGGTGGCCAGCCCGGCCGACGTGACGTCGTCGTCCCAGGTGTACTTCCCGGTGGTGACCGACCAGCTCGACGTGACGGTGTCCTACACCGGCTCGCCGGCTCCGTACCGCACGCTGATCAGGTCGAACATCACCATCGCCGACCTGACGTCCCCGCTGGTGCTCGAGCCGACGGGCCGGCACTTCGACGGAACCATCACGTTCACCGGCGCCCCCGCGCCGACCGACGCCGAGCTGGCCAGCACCACGTTCACGGTGGTGCAGGGTCCGCCCGGGGCCAGCAACGCGGGGCTGCAGGCGGTCGCCTCCGGCACCCCGGGGTCCGGCACGCTCGTCTGGTCCGACCCGTCGCAGCCCACCGACCCCGCCGGCGGCACGCTGGTGCGGCCCGGCACCTACCGGGTGACCGCCTCGCTGCCCGGCTTCGACTCGCGCACCCTGACGTTCACCGTCCCGGTGCTCCCCACCGCCTACCCGACCGTCGCCTTCGACCTGCCGCGCTACGGGAACCTCACGGTGGCCGTGGTGACCGGCGCCGCGCCCGGCACCCCCGTCCAGGACCCGGTGGTCACGCTGATCCGGCCGGGATCGGCGAACGTGACTCTCACCGCGATCCCCGGCACCAGCTCGGTGTCGTTCGGGCAGCTGCCGAGCGGGACGTACCAGGTGCTGGTGCAGGCCGCGGGCTTCCAGTTCGACACGTTCTCGGTGACGGTCGCCGCCGGGCAGGTGGACCCGATCCCGGTGACCGTGACCAAGCTCGGCTCGATCGGCGGCACGGTGTCCGTGCAGCGGTCCAGCGGCGTCACCGCGACGCTCGCGGGCGTGCTGGTGCGCGCCGCGCAGGCCGGCGGGCAGACGTTCACGGCCACCAGCGACGCGGCCGGCGCGTACCGGATCACCGGCACCACCACCACGCAGGGCCTGTCCGCCGGCACGTGGAACGTGACCATCCTGGCGGCGGGCTACAGCTTCGCCGACGGGTCCACCTCGGTGACCGTGACGGTCGGCGCTGGTGCCGACGTGACGCAGGACCTGCTGCTCAAGGCCAACCCGGTGGACCTGCGGCTGACGATCTACGACCCCTCCGACCCGACGTCCACCGCGGTGAACGCCCTGGACGTGGCCCTGATCGGCGTGGACGGCACCAAGACGCAGGACTGCACCACGTCCACGTCGACCACGTGCCCGGTGCCGGCGCCGACCGGCGGCCTGTACGTGTTCACCGGCAACGACCCCGGCACGTACACCGTGGCGATCAACGGCGGCGGGTTCGCACCGCTCACCGTGAACATCACGCTGGCCGCCGGTGAGCCGACCATCCTCAGCCTGCCGATCGCGGTGCGCAGCAACACGATCACGGGCACGGTGTCCGGCCAGGCCGGTGCCGCGGCGCCAGTGGCGCTGGACGGCGCGACGGTCCAGCTGAAGGACTCCGGCGGGACGGTGCTGAAGCAGACCACCACGTCGGCCGGTGCGTTCACGCTGACCGGCATCGCGGACGGCTCGTACTCGCTGGCGTTCGCGGCGACCGGGTACGGGTCCACCACCAGGTCGGTCACGCTGAGCGGCGGGCAGCTCTACTCGGCGGACATCGTGCTGTACACGGTGTCCCGGCAGGTGACGGTGACCGTGACGTCGCCGGAGGGCTTCGACCTGACCGGCGCGCTGGTGTCCCTGGTGCCGAACCCGCCGTCCGGCGGCCTCGCGCTGGCGGCGCAACCGGCGGTACGCACCGGGACCACCACGTTCGCGACGACGTTCAACCAGGTGCCGCCCGGCGCGTGGACCGCGACGGTGTCGGGCCCCGCCGGCCACGTCGGCACGTACACGGCCGCGGTGGCGGCCACGGACACGGCCGTCACGGTGACGGTCGACGAGCTGCGGGTCCGGGTGACGGCGACCTCCGCCACGTCGGGCGCGCCGTCCATGCCGTTCGTCATCACGCGCAGCAACGGCACCGCCTCCGGGACCACCGTGTACTCCGGCACCGCCGGCATCGACACGGGTGCCGAGGTGATCTACGTCGACCGGACCTCGAACTACACCGTGACGCCCAACGTGACCGGCTGGCAGGTGTCCCCGACGTCGGCCGCCGTGAGCACCACCGACCCCAGCGTGTCCGAGGTGACCACCGCGTTCACGCTCTCCAAGTCGGCGAGCACCACCACGCTCGCCGTGTCCCCCACCACCATCTCGCCGGGCGACACCCTGACGCTGACGGCGACGGTCAGCCCTGCCTCGGGCAGCGCCTCGGGGCTCACCGGCGGGACGGTGACGTTCTTCCGGGACGGCGTCTCGCTCGGTGACGTCACCGTGTCGAGCAGCGGCGGCACCCGGACGGCCGTCCTGACGCCCAGCACCACCGGGTGGGCCGGCGGCAGCACCACGTTCACCGCGCAGTTCAACGGCACGGCGACCTTCGCGTCGTCGACCTCTACCGGCGTCGCCGTGACCGTGCGGTACGCGAGCACGACGACGCTCGCCTCCGACATCAGCACGTTCAAGGCCGGCACCGCCCAGCCGATCGTGCTGACCGCCATGGTGACCGGCGGCACGGGGACGGTGGGCGCCGGGACGGTGACGTTCAGCCGGGACGGCACCAGCCTCGGCACCGCGACGGTGAGCAACGGGACCGCGACGCTGACGGTGCCGGGCACGACGACGTCGACCTGGACCGCCGGCACCTCGACGCTGACGGCGGCCTACGGGCAGACGGCGACGCTGACCGCCTCGACCAGCGCGGGGGTGACGCTGACGATCACGCCGTGACCGCAGGTGCCTGCGCTCGGGCCGCCATCGCTCCGGATCAGACCCGAGTGGAGTCACTCGAGCCGCACATAGCAAGCGCCACGGACTCCAGATCTGTCTCCGACCTCGGCGGGAGGAGCGACCCATATGGACGGGTCAGGGCATCGCGCAACGCGGCAAGCACTGAAGCTGCCGAGCCTGGCCCCGACGGCGACCCAGGCCTGCGTGTCGGGTGCCGTGGCGTAGCCGAGAGTCCCCGCGAGGGGTCATCGAGGCCCTTCACGTGCGCCTGTGAGCCAACGCCACCCCCCGACAAGGAGCCGCCAGGCGCGGGCGTGCTGACGACCCCGCGACCGTCCTGTTCGGCTCCGTCTCCAGTGAGTTGCCTGGGTTCGGTCTCGCCGCAGTGCTCGCTCGGCGCTCGGCCAGTCCGGCGTCCGCCGCTGGCTATTCGTCGTCGTCGCCGACAGTCTCGGTCGTGCGTGCCCGTAACCACGGGTCGCCCGAAACCTCCTCCGCCTCGAGGTAGACCCTGGTGGCCAACGGGTTGAGCGGTTCCAGCGCAGCTACGCGTCGTCGAGCTAGCAAGCGGCTCAACAGTCGCCGCCGTCGGATCGCGCGCGGCGCCAACCGGGTCCCCGCAAGCCACTCCCGATAGATCCGAGGGCTCCGAAGGATCTCGTCCTCGACAGCTCTCCGGCTCGTCGGCGAGATGATCCGGTTGTCCTCGGCGACTGGGAGCACGCTCTCGTTCGCGAGGAACACCTCCGTCAGGTCAGCGCGGTAGGCCGGGTCCACCATCCACCGGGCAATGTCGTTGTTCACATCGACCGCTAGGTCAATTCTTGGCTCAGGTGCCGACGCCGAGGCACGCGACGGATCGCCCTTCTCATCCCACTGCTCGTCAAAGTCCATGCTGACGTAGTGGTCGATCAAGTCCATGAGCGCGGTCGCCCCCGGCCCCATAGCGGCTACGAAGTGGTTCATGTCGCGGAACCGGAGCAACACGGGGTCGCCTGTGGCCAGCAGACGGGTGAACTCTCGGATGGCCGCCGCGCGACGCTCCTGAGTCGACGTCTTCCGGTCCAGTCGCCACAGCCCTATGGCGATGGCCGCCGGGACAACGGCGGCCACGACCGTGACCAAGAGGTTTAGCCAGTCGAACCAACCAGGCTGGGTGACGACAGCCGTAAGCATGCGATCGACGCTATATGAGCGGAGATGCGGGTTCAGGGTCCGAAGTCCGACGGCAGGCTTTGGCGGTGCGTCACCGCGGGTCAACCGATCACGCAGCCGTCACGTCATCGGTGCGTGGAGCCGGATGCAGAGGTGGCGCCACCGATCGTCAGAGATGTCCACGGCGACCGTCTGATCCACCCAGTCCCCGGCCACGGTATCGACGTCCTCGGCGCCGTCTCGTTCCCAAACCAGGTGTACGGCGACATCGATCTTCTCCCAGCCCAGAATTTGGCGGTCCCGCGGCGGCTACGGCCAGCGGAGGCTTGGCCGCGCGTGAGCGGCGGCAGGGAACAACAAGGTCGACGACCGGCTTGAGCGCAGCGCTGCGGCCGATCGAACCGTTGCGGCTCGTAGGCTGCGGCCGTGGACTCGGCTGCACGCCCGCGCATCCTCTTGAGATCGGTACCGCCCGAGCTCGTGCCTGAGTTCGAGGGGATCCCCGGCACGCTGACGTTCGTCAGCGAGTCGGACGACGTGCACCCCTCAGACCACGACCTCCTCGTCACGTTCGAGGCGGCGCCTCAGATGGGCCTTGATTGGCACGTCCTAGCGTTTGGGGTGAGGGCCTTCAACTTCGGCACGAGCTCCTACAAGCGCCTCAACCCCCATAGCGTGGCTCGCGACGTGTTCGTGTCAGACAACGAGGATGCCCGCGCCATCAGGAGCCTCATCGAGCGGACGATTCTGGCGACGCTGCCTCCGCCACCCCGGGCCACGTGGGTCCCCAACGTCAGCACACCCAGCGAAACGCCCACCCCGCTAGTCCAGGTCGGCCAGGAGAAGAGGGTCTACGCCTTCCGGGCGCGGAAGGGTTCACGGCTTCGCATGTGGGCCTTACCCGAACACACCACAGAGCATCGCGTGTGGCTGTTGCACGTGCTGGAGGTTCTGCACGAAGTCGACCCGGACCGTTTCCCGGGTGACCCAGAGTGGCAGGCGGGCACGCGCTGGGCCACGCCCGAGCTGGCTGCCGCGCACGACGCCAGACGGCTAGCGGAAGAACAACTGCAAGCCACCGTGGCGGCTGCGACGGAAACGGTCGCCGCGGCCGAGGATGCCGTCACCGTGGCGCGGAGTACCGCGGCGACTGGGATGTGGCGGCTGTTGACCGCCGAGGGGGACGACCTGGTCGACGCGGTGCAGGCCGCGCTCACGGACCTTGGCTTCGATGCGAAGAATGTCGACGATGAGAACCGTCTGCGGCACGGGCGACGCCTCGAGGATCTACGGGTCGCCGACCCCGAGCAGCCTGACTGGGAGAGCCTCACCGAGGTGAAGGGGTACACCAAGGGCGCCAAGGTCACTGACGTTCATCAAGTCGCCCAGCACCCTTCCATGTACTTCGCGATCGACCGCGGGCGCGGACCCCGGACCGTCTGGCATGTCGTCAACGCCTGGCGAGAGAAGGACCCCACACTGCGCGAGTCGGCCATCCCAAACGACGCCGATCTGAAGGCCCTAACAGACGCGCCCGGGGCGCTGATCGATACACGCGACCTGTTCCGCGCTTGGCGCGACGTACAGAACGGTAGGGCCGCGGCCGCCGACGTGCGGCACTCCCTCCGCACCGCGGTGACGCGGTGGAAATGGCCAGCCTAGGTTCGTCCAGTGCCGTGGGATGGCGCTGCACTGAGCCTGTCGCCTGCAGGAACGACGACGATCCAGTCAGTCAGCGCGGTGCCGAGGACACGTGGTGAAAGACCCGTACGCGGACTGGCCCCGGCGAAGGCAGACGCCGACGGACCTCATGGCAGCGCGCCCGCGAGATGACCTCACGAAGCCGATCGGTGCCTTGTTCTTCCGTCATCGTGGGTGCCTGACATTGGCCAATTCCTGGCGCATTTCGCGGTCGGAGGCCCCTCCGGGACGGCACGCTATCCAGCGAACGAAGCCGCGACGCTGGTAACTATTGAAGGTCCGCGCCACATCCAACGTGATCGGCACCTCCGCAGGTTCGGGCCCCATGCCGATCAGGATCGTTGGACTGATTGGCATAACAATGTCAGTGGCCTCCATGAAGGCGACGCCTTGGTGCGGACCTACTCCGTCGTGACCGGGGCGCAGTGTGATGACAGGCGCGTCCCCGATCAGCAGATCGGCGCCAGGATCGACGTAGCCGATCTGGACACGCCCCCTGGCTGCAAGGTCTGCGCGGACCTTCTCGTAGTACTGGGCAACCGTCTCGCTGAACATCTCGTCGTTGACCTGGTCAAAGAGCTCCTGGTGCACCCGTTCATTGATCCAGTCGAGCTCCGCTGCCCCAGCGGCAACGAGGCCCGTCCGCTGCCGGAGAAGTACCGAGAGAATCTCCGGCCTGGACGACAGGCCGCGGATTCGGTCATTGAGAACCCTCTGCGCGACCTGCTCGTGTGCTGCCCGCATCGCGCTGGAGCGCACCCAGTGCATCGCCACCAGGTCGCGCAGCGTTTCGACCGCGTCAGGGTTGTCCAGCGCTCGTCGCTCATCTAGCAGCTTGTAGACGGCGTGCATCTTGGACTCGACCGCGCCCCAGCGTTGTTCGGCGGTTGCCCAGTCGAACCGGTCGAAGTTCGATCGGAACACGCCACCCGGGCCCTTGCGGTAGATCGCGTCCTTATGTCGGTCGTACACGCTGAGTACCTCACCGTGGACAAAGCGCCGCAGCACGACCCGCGAGACGGTGTGCTGGTTCTTCTGAGGTTCAACCAAGCGGTCAGCCATGGCCCTCAAGTGTGCTCCGTCGGCCGACTCCTCGTGCTCTCCGCGACAGACATCGTGGGCTCCGTTAGTGCGACCGGCACGGTGGGCCCTGTTCGTCTACAAACGGGTCCGACGAAGAGGCGGGACCCGCCGACTTGTCGCCCTCGGCTCTCCAGGGAGGTCGCTGATCAGGTGCGTCGTTCAGAATGTGGAGTTGATCCTAGGCGGAGCCCCGTGGGCAACGAGGCCGTGTCGCGGCCACGCGCCGGTCAGGGCGGTCGGCCGCACGCCGGGCTCCCCGGCGGAAGTTCGGGGGATTCCCACCTGTGCTCGACTCCCGTGCCGACGGTGGGGCGCGGATTCCAGAACCGTGCCATTTTCTGCCGCGGTTCAAACGCCGCCCACCGGCCAATCCGCCGCTCAGTAGTGCGTGCTGACCCACCACGCGATGCCGCCGATCGCGGCCATCGCCAGGTACCACCACCACGGGAACCGCACCTTCGGCTGCTCCCGCGGCACCACCACGGGCACCACCACCACGGGCTCGGGCACCGGCAGCGGCACCGGGACGGGCGGCGGCGGGGGCACCATGTCGGCCCCGCACCGCACGCACACCACCGCGGACGGCAGGTTCAGCTCCTCGCACACCGGGCACGGCACGGTGGCCAGCAGCAGCGCGCCGGACGCGCCGGGCGAGCGCCGTCGGGCGTCGTCGGGGCCGTCCTGCGGCGGCACCGTGCGGTCCTGCGGGCGCGCCCAGAACAGCGGGTAGTCGCACGTCGGGCAGAAGTCGTCGGCGTCCCGACGGGCCAGCGCGACCGGGGAGGCCGTACCGCACTCGGGGCAGACGATGGTCACCTCGGCCGGCGCGGGAACCGCAGCCGGCGCAGGGGTCGCGGCCGCGAGCGCGGGGGTGCGGACGACGACTGTCGGCGCCGTCTCCGGCCGCAGCGGCCCCGTCGGGGCGGCGAACGCCGGCACTCGCACGGGCTCAGCCACGTCGCCCCTCCTCGGCACGCGCCTGCGACCAGATGTCCCGGTCGCCCACCCACAGCTGCGCGCGCACGTGCGCAGGCACGTGGTCCGCGATCAGCGCGACGAAGTCGACGTCGTCCAGCCCACCCGTGGACTGCACGTGCATGACCACCCAGGCGTGGTCGGCCGGCGCGTCGCCCTCCCGCCACACGCCGCCGCCGTCCTCCACCAGCGCGGGGCCGCCGCTGAACAGCTCGAGGAAGCTCTGCAGGGCGCCCGGCGTCCCGCGCCGACGCATCGTGCGCGCCGCCATGGTGACCAGGCGCCGCTGGGTCAGCTCCGGCAGGTCCGGGTCGATGCCGTCCAGGCCGATCCAGTCGGCCATCCAGCGCACCATCGCCGGCGGCGCCACGGTGGGGTCGGCCAGGTGCGGCAGGTTGTCGCCGTGCGCCAGCAGCGTGCCGGCCTCGGCCTGGAAGATCGAGACGAACCGCGCGAAGAACTCGTCGCTCACCATCCCGACGGGCAGCTGGTCCACCAGCCACGTGTCGCGGCTCATCGGACCACCACCCGGTGCTCGGCGGACAGGAACAGGGTGTGCGGCTCGGGGTGCAGCACGTCGCGGCCGCTGCCCAGGCGCCGGCCGGTGCGCAGGTCGTACTCGAACAGCTGCACCTCCTCGACGCGCTCCACGCCCTCGACCGCCTCGAGCAGCTGGGCGATCTCGGCGGCGGTGATGTCCTGGTCGAACGGCCACCCGTTACCCGACGGGCCACCGGTCAGCGGGTTGACGTAGCGGTCCACCACGGCGAGCACGCGCTGGCGCACCAGCGCCACCGGCCGGCCTGGCAACGCCCTGACCAGGGCCGCCACGCTGACGCCCTGGTAGAACGGCGTGCCGATCTCGACGGCGACGCCGACGCAGCGGCGCTCCTCGAGCACGTCGGCGATCGCGTGCAGCAGCGGCTCGGACAGCGCGAAGTCGTCGATCTTGTGGTTGCGCGGGTCGGTGCGCACCTGCGGCACGACGAGCACCCGAACGGCACCGTTCTCCGTCGCCGTGCCCGGCAGGCACCGCGCCCGGGCCACCTCGACGGACGTCTCGCGCGTCAGCCGCTCGTAGTCCCCGGCGGTGACGGCCCGCTGCCCGGTGCGCAGCGACAGCGGCCCGCGCACCTTCGCCTCGTCCACCGTCTCCGCGTCGACACCACCGGCCGCGGGCACCAGGTTCACCACGCTGGCGACGAACGGCAGCGTGGACCGCAGCTCGGTCAGCGTGCGCGCGCCGACGTTGCCGGCCGCACCGCCGCCGTGCCGGTAGCCCGTCACCTGCACCAGCGCACCGTCCGGCGGGATCGCGCCGTGCTGGCGCACCGACCCGTCGGCGTACCGCACGCGCGGTCCGAACCGCACCACGCCGGTGGACGACTCCCACACCACGTGCCGGTCCGCCGGCCCGGACTCGGAGAAGTCGGCCACCTCGGTCCAGTCCTCGGCGCCCACCGTCGTCACCACCCGCACGTGCTCGCCGTCGCGCCGCGCCGCCACCGGCACCGACGCGACGCGGAACTGCTGCGCCGGGACGCCGACCGACCGGCCCAGGTTCTCCGGCCCGACGGTCATCGCGTGCTCGGCGGGCACCGTCAGGCCCACCACCTCGGCGCGCACCGACTCCAGCCGCGGCGACGCCTGGTACGTCGGCTGCCCGGGCGCCGGGCGCACCAGCCGCACCCGCAGCCAGTACGCCGTCGTGCCCGCCAGCATCAAGGAGGCGTGCGCCTGCGGCACCAGCAGCACGATCTGCCCGTCGCGGTTCAGCCCGCCCGTGGTGTCCTGCTGCACGCGCACCGGCGTCCACGCCTCACCCGTCCACACGTCCCACGCCAGCGGCGGGTTGGTCGGGTCGACACCGATGCCCTGCGCGGACGCCTGGACGGTCAGCCGCAGGGCGGCCCCCGCCAGCGACTCGGCGAAGCCAAAGAGGGTCGCGTCACCGGGCTCGAGCGGGTCGGAGACGAAGCAGGTCACGGCGCTGCCGGGGTAGGTCAGGTCCTCCCAGGCGTCCACCGTCTGCTCGCCGCGGGCCCGTGCCGAGTGGGCGGCGATCATCCGCGGCGGGCTCACCACCGCCTCGTGCTCGGTGGAGAACACGACGGCGTCCACCGCACTGGTGGACGTGGTCACCTCGGTGCCGGCCGGGATGGTCAGCGGCCGCTCGGATGGTGCCGAGAGCCAGAACGTCACGTCCGTGCGGGCCACCGACGGCGGGAACGGCTCGATGCCGGCCAGGTTGAGGAAGTGCACGTACAGCCGCTCGGGCACCTGGTTCACCCGGAACAGCACCATCTCGCTCATCCACGCGAACAGCTCGATCAGCGCGACGCCGGGGTCGGACACGTTGTGGTTGGTCCACTCGGGGGTGAACCGCGGGATCAGCCGCTTGGTCTCGTCGACGATGTCCTGGAAGGACCGGTCGTCGAGGTTCGGAGGGGGGATCGGCGGCATCAGGAGTCCTCACGCGGGATCACGTAGAAGGGGTAGACGAGGTTGCGGCGGTCGTTCGTCGCGCGGACCCGGTAGCGGATGGCGATGCGGACCAGGCCGCCGTCGTCCTCGTCCTGCACCGGCTCGACGTCCTCCACCTCGACGCGCGGCTCCCACTGCGCGAGGGCGTCCCGCACCGCCTCGGCGATCAGGCCGAGCAGGTTGGCGTTGACCGGCTCGAACAGCAGGTCCCAGATGCGGCAGCCGAACTGGGGTCGCATCACGCGCTCGCCCGGGGCGGTCAGCAGCACCACGCGGATGGACCGGTCGAGGTCCTCCGGGCCCTGGGTCAGCCGGATCGCGCCGCGGTGGTCCACCTCGAGGGGCCAGCTGAAGCCGCGCCCGATGAACGACGCGTCGGGGACGGCCTGCGTGGGGTCGGGGATCGAGAGGCTCATCAGTTGATCTGCACCATCGATCCCTTGACTGCGGTGATGCCGGAGGACTGCAGCGTGGCGGTCCCGTCGGCCTTCAGGTCCACCTCGGGGGCGGAGGCGGCCACCTTCGCGGTGCCCTTGGCGGTCACCTGGACGCCCTCGAGCGTCAGGTCCTGGGTCGCCTTGATCGAGATGGTGGTGCCGGACAGCGTGATGGCGCCGTGGCCGTCGAGCTTGATGGACGACGAGCCCGAGGCGATGGTCAGCGGCACGCCGTCCGGCAGCGTCAGGTCCGCCTTGTCCTTGCCCAGCCGCAGCCGCACCTCACCGCCCGCGAGCGCCAGCCGGATGTGCTGCGTCGCGGCGTCCCTCCCGTCGGCCAGCTCGACGACGTGACCCAGCCGGGAGGTCAGCGTGCGGTGCGCCACCGCGCCGTCGGCCACGAGGTTCGTCGGGATCTTGTCCTGGCTCCCGAACAGCCCACCCAGCACCACGGGCCGGCGAACGTCGCCGCCCTCGAAGCCGACCAGCACCTCGTCGCCGACCTCGGGCATGAACACCATCCCGCGGTCGGCCCCGCCACCGAGGACCGCCACCCGAGCCCACTGCGAATCGATCGTGCTGTCGAGGCCGGGCAGCGACACCTTGACCCGGCCCGCCTGCTGCGGGTCCTGGTCGATGGCGGAGACCAGTCCCACCACCAGCCCGTCGTGCGTGAAGCTCGACGCGGTCCCCGTCGCGACGGCCGGTGCGACGAGCGTGCCTGGCTCCCGGTCACCCGCGACGAAGGTGGTGTGGAACCCGGCCGGCCGGTAGGTGTGCTCCACCTCGCGCACGTAGTAGGTGCCGGAGGACGGACCGCCGTCGCGGACCTGCACCAGCACCCCGGGTCGCAGCGTGGGTGTGATCTCGCACCGTCCCCGGGCCAGCACCGCGCCGTTCAACCGGCCGACGGCCTTGGCCAGCGCCTCGGCGTCCGACTGGTCCACCGGCCCGGCCTGCGCGTCCAGCACGGTCGCCGTCGCCAGCCCGGAGGCCGGCGCCAGGGACCCCAGCCCGTCCGGCACCGCCGACCGGCTGGTCTGCGCGTCGCCCACCACCGCGGTCTTCTTCAGGTGGTCCCAGCCGCGCACCCGCACCGAGCTCGGCGCATCGGCGTACACCCGTGCGGAGAAGTCCCGAAGGCTGTCGCCCACCGCGAGCCGCACGGCCGCCGACCCGGTCCCGTCCGGCAGGGCCCACGCCCGGAACGTGGAGCCGTCCATCTCCCAGTCCAGCCCGTTGCGCCGGCACAGCTCGTCGACGAAGGCGAGGTCGGTGTCGGTCTGCAGCGTGTACTCCAGCGTCGCCGTCGTGGCCGTCACCGACGGCTGCGCACCGGCCGCACGGACCACCTTCTCCACGATCTGCGACGCCGTGACGTTGAGGAAGGTCGCCGCCCGCGCGGACCGGCTCAGCTCGAAGGCCAGGTCCTCCGCGACGACGTGCAGCTCCGGCTGACCCCCGTCGCGGTGCTCCACGCCGGTCGACGTCACCTTGCCCTGGAAGACCACCGTCGCGGTGGCACCGTGCTCGACGCCCTTCGCGCTGACCCGCACCGCCGTGCCGACCTTGAGCTTGCTCGCCTGCGCCAGGGTGTAGCCGGGATCGACGAACCGCATGGTGCAGCGCCCGATGGTGCGCACGGCACGCCGCACGCGCAGCTCGACCAGAGCGTTGCTCCAGACGGTCGGCAGCTCGGTGCCGTTGGCGGCGATCACCGGGGCGAGCGCCATGCCGTCGGAGGCGAGGGGGGCGACGGACACGCTCACACCTCCAGCCGCGGGATGGACAGCCGGGAGCCGGGACGCAGCGACAGCGGGTCCTCGATGCCGTTGGCGACGGCGAGCGTCCGCCAGCGGGTCGCGTCGCCGTAGTACCGGGCGGCGATGCGGTCGAGCGTCTCGCCGGGCTGCACCTGGTGGACGCGGTGCGGGCGGGGCGTGCCGGAGGTCGGGTTCTGGGGGCCGAACGCGTGCGACTCCTCGTACTGGCGCAGCACCAGCGCGAGCGTGGCGCGCAGCGGGACGCCGGTCGACGAGAAGTAGGTGAACGTCAGGTCGAGGTGCGCGATGACGGCCTTGAACGAGTGCAGGTCGCCCCAGTGGAACGTCACGTACGGCGGCCGGGCGTTGTGGGTCGCGTCGTTGGCCCCCGGCAACGACGGGTCCACCTCCATCAGCCCGAGGATCTTGCCGGTGTACCGCGTGACGGCGGTGCCGTCGTTGGTGGTGTCGAAGAACAGCTCGACGGCCATCGTCGCCGGTCGCGCACCGGTGTAGCGCAGCCGCGGCACGCCCCGGCCCGGCATCGACTCCCCCGCCCAGCTGTTGCTGCGCGTGATCGCCAGCTGCGCCGGGTTGAACAGGCAGGGCAGCCGTTCGCCGCTCTCGATCTCCAGGAACGCCTTCTCGGTCGCGGCCATCAGAACACCCCCGGCATCCGGCGGCGTCCGCGCCGCTCGAGCTCCTCGACCACGCGGTCCTCCAGCCGCTCCAGCACCCGGTCCACCAGCTCGTCCATCACCTCGGGCGGGAGCACGGCCTGCGATGGGTCCTCCGGCGGGGACCAGGACCGGCTGACCCGGTCCGCGGCGCTCGGGCTCATGACGGCTCCCTCGGTGGTGCGCAGGACGGTGGCGGCGCCGGGGACGCCGACGAGACCGGAAGCTCCGCCGACGGAGCCGCCCGAGCCGGTGGCGAATGCCGTGCCCGACCAGCCGGCACGGCTGGCGGAGGTGCTCTCGAACGCACCGGCCGCCTCGGCGGCGACCAGGGCGGCGAGCCTCGCCGGGACGGACCCGGCCGGCGTCCCCGCGGTGGACGGTGCGGGGGCGGAGACCGAGCGACGCAGAGCGTCGGTAGGGCCGGACGACGGCGTAGGGCGGTCCGACGGCCGCCGGCCGGCGCGGGCCGACGACGGCTCCGGCGGCCCTCCCGGTCGACCACCGAGGCCCGTGGTGCGCGGCGGGAGCACGACGAAGCCAGAGGCGACCCCGGACAGCTCCACCGGCGCGGCGGCGCTGCGGTGCAGGCTCAGCACCGCAGCGGGGCTGCGGCGCGACGGGGCCGGCGCCCCGGCGACGCTGCGGTGCACGGTCAGCGCCGAGCCGGCGCTGCGGTGGGACGCGGGCGCCGCGGAGCCGCGCGAGACGGCTGTCGACGCCGCGAGCTCGACGGGCCCGGCGGCGCCCACCACGACGGCGCCCAGCGCCGCGTGTGCGCTGCGTCGGACGTCGCCCGGCGCAGGTGCGGAGACGGGTGTCGGTCGCCCTCCGGCGGCCACGAGGGGACGGACGGTGGGCGCCGCGGCGTCCGCTCGCCGGCGCATGGGCGCAGGAGCTCCGTCCGGTCGGCCCGGTCGGTTCGGCGACGCAGGCGAGCCGGGTCCCTCCGGACCGACGATGCCGAGCGACCACGAGCGGCCTCCGGGTGCGGCGTGGACCCGCCGCACCGGTGCTACGCGGCGTCCGTCCGTCCGCGCGCCGGCCCGCGCCGCGGCCCCGGTCGGCACCGGCAGCACGCCGCGCGGCGCGACCCGCTGCAGCGACGTCCCACCAGCGATGGACGTCCCACCGGTCAGGACTGCTGCACGGCGGCCCGCATCGGCCGCGACGCCACGCTCGGTCCCGGCGGTCAGGGCCCCTGCGTGGCGGGCGGAGGCGACGGCCGACGCTCCCCAGCTGCGCACCGCGCGCCCGGCACTGGCCGCGCCGCCAAGCAGCCCGTCGTCGGCGCCGTGCCCGACGGCCAGCCGGTCGATCGCCACCGGCAGCCCGCTGTACCGACGCACGCTCGCGGCCCGGCGTGCACGCCGCGACGTCCCGTGCACGACGGCATCCGGAGCGGCGAGTCGCTGTGCCGGGACGGACGTCGCGCTGCGGCCCGCCGAGTCTGCGCCGGCTCCGGCCGGGATGCCGGCTGCCTCGGCCGCCAAGTTCGCCTTCGAGTCGGCTGCGGACGGGGCGGTGGCGGTCGGGGGAGCCGTCTGCCGGTCGGTCGCCGGGGGGTCGGTGGACGGCCGGGCATGGGCATCGACCGGAGCGGTGGGCTGAGCGGTGATCGACTGCGCAGCACCCGTCGGAGCACTGCTCGGCTGTGCCGGCGCGGCGACGGCTGCGGCCGGTTGGGCAGCGGCCGGTTGAGCAGCGTCCGGCTGGGCAGAGGTCGGCTGGGCTGTGGTCGGCTGAGCTGTGGTCGGCTGAGCAGGGCTCGGCGCGCCTGCGGTGCGCTGAACGGCGGTCGGCGCCGCAGGTACGGGCTGCGCTGCGGTCGGCTGCGCACTCGTCGGCCGGAGGGCGGCGGGCGGAGCCAACGGTGTCGGAGCGCCAGGGCTGCGGGTCGGCGCCGACGAGGCCGGTGGCGCAGCCGCCGCGGGGGCCGCGGAGGCCGCTGCCCGCACCGCGCCAGACGTATCGCCCCTGGCCGGACGCGCCTCCGGACGCGGCCCGGCGGAGCGGGCACCAGCGCCGGACCGCAGTCGTCCGCCGCCGATCGGCGCTCCGACCGTCCCGGCACCCGCGGGTCGCAGCCGCACCGGCGCTCCCAACGCGCGCCGCAACGGTCCGCCGAGCGCACCGTCCGTCGCTGCCGTGGCCCCGTCCGGTGCGACCCCGAGCGGGGCGAGCGACAGCGGTACCCGCCGAACCGCCAGGTTCGACGCTCGGCTCGTCCCCGAGGCCTCGCCGCTCACCGCAGGGTCGTTCGACGCTGCCCCCGACGTCCCGACGGGCTCGGCCCCACCGTGCCGCGTCGCCCGCGCTCGCGGTGCAGCAACCGTCCCCGCCGTGCGCGCCGCGGGCCTGGAGGTGGACGTGGGCCTCGGCGTGGACGAGGACGTGGACGTGCCGAGCGTGGCCGCGCCGCGGCCGCTCTCCTGGGCACCGCCCGTGGCTCGCACATCACCGGCCGCGCGCGCGTCACCCGCCGCCCGTGCCGCCTCGCTGGCAGCCAGCCGTCGTCGGACGAAGCGGCTCACCGGCGTCGCCCGCCCCGGCGTCCCGGGCGTCGACGTCCCCGCCTGACGGGCCGCACCAGCACCTCCCCGGGTCACCGCAGCCGTGCCGTCCGTCGGCCTCGGCCGCGCCGGCCCACGCTGCTCGGCATCCCGCCGCACGGCCGCCTGCGGGGAACCGGCCGACGTGCCGCGACGCGGCAGGTCGGGCGCGCTGCCGGCCCCCGAGGTCTTCCCCGGCGAACCGACCTGCGCCCCGCCGGCATCCCTGGGTGGAGGCGGTGCCGTCCGACGCCGCCGGTCGAGCGAGGTGATCATCGCGCCGGCGGCGGTCACCTCGGCGGGCAGCCGCATCGGCAGCGTGCGCGGTGCCGCGGTGACGGACAGGCTGCCGGGGCCGTGCGACTCCTCGGTCGGCACGCTATGCACCACCCGGCGCAGCCCGCGTGCCGGCAGCTCGGCGGCGGCGCTCACCGCGCCGGCCGGCCCGGTCGTCGGGGCTGCCGGGCTCGTCGTCGTCCCCGCGACCGTGCCGCCGTCGACCCCCGTCGCCTCGACCGCGCGCGCGGACCGCCGCCACCACCGGGGTGCCCGCACGGTCGCCAGCCCCGCGCCGTTCGCCTGCACGCTGGCCGGCACGCCGATCGCCCGCCGCACGGCCAGCGGCCGCCCGGTCGCCGACCCGAACCGCAGCGAGCGAGCGGCGACCTGGCCGATCGCGCCGTGCCGCAGCTGGCGACCCGGCGACCCCGGCGGCCCGTACCGCGCCCACGGCGACGGCGGTGCGCTCAGCTCGCCGGTCGCTGCGGCCGCACCGGCCGCAGCCGAACCGGCCCGCGCCTCCCCCGCCGCACCCGCACCGGCCGCGGCCGCGGCCGCACCGCTCAGGACGTCGCCACCGCTCACGACGTCTTCGCCCGGAACCCGTTGTGCGCCACCTCGAGCTGCTCCACCAGCTGCCCGGTGCTGTCCACGTTGAACTCCGGCCCGGTCCACCGCACGGCGAACACGTCGGCGAACTCCCAGGCGCGCAACCGCTCGCCGGTGTAGCTGATCGCCGTCACCGCGCCCGTGCTGCGCTTCACCTTGTTGCCGTTGGCGGCGAAGTTCTCGCCCGACGAGTTGGCGACCCACGTGAACAGGGCGTCGCTCTCCACCATCCCGCGGCTGAACACCAGGTTGGGCCAGTGCAGCGTGCCGGGAAGCTTGTGCACGTACTGGTTCTGGCCGCCCTCGACGTAGGTCTCCACGTCGACCGTCAGCTCCAGACCGCGCACCTCGCGGAACGTGCCGATCTCGACGCCGTCCACCTCGAAGATGAAGTACCCGGTGGTCGACGGGTCACCGCCGAGCGGTGTCCGGTCAGATCCCGCCACCGTCGCGCACCGCCTCCCACGCTCGTTCGTTCAGGGCAGAGACCGCCCGGACCATCCGGACGCGGTCCAGGTGCTCGAGGTCGAGCAGGTCCGCCATCGACCAGTGCAAGTGGTAGGCGAGGTAGGCGATCTCCTGCCAGAGCGCCTCAGCCGGGTAGCGCAGCATGGGTCACCGGCCGTCGGACGGGATCTCCTCGATCGCCGACCGTCGCCCGTAGGTGACCGTCGCCGACGTCCCCACCCCGACCGGCACACCGGCGGCCGCGCCGCCGTCGCCCACCGCAGCAGCCCCGGCGTCGGCCCCAGCGGCACCGGCCACCACCGGCGCCGCCGCCTGCTCCGGCAGCACCACCGGCGTCGTCACGGGCGCCTCGGCGTCGCGCTGCGCCGCCAGCAGCTCCTCGTACTCCTCCTGGCTGCCGAAGTTGATCACCCCGTAGAAGTCCTGGAGAAACGCGAGGTCGGCGGCGAACAGCCCCTCGATCTCGTGCCGGGTGACCAGCTCGAGCGTGCCGAGCCGCTCGACCACCCGCGCCAGCACCACGATCGTCAGGCGCGGGTCGTCGGGACCGTCGATCGTCGGGTCCCGCAGCGGCTCCAGCTCGTCGCGCGCCGTAGCCAGCCGCATGGTGCCGGTGCGGTGCACCTCGCCCTTGTCGTCGACGTAGCCGCGCGGCAGCGTGAAGTCGTAGCGGGTCTGCATGGTCACTTGACCCGTGCGAGCCGCTCGATCGTGAGGGTGATCGTCTCCTTCACGGCGTCCGAGCTGTCCACGCTGAGCTGGTCCGTGGAGATCTTGCTGGGCCAGCCGTTGAAGAAGTTGAACCGCGCGAGCTCCTCGTGCGTGTGGTCGTACATCACCACGGAGCCGTTCTTGCGGTTGTTGCTCCGGTCGCTGTTGAGGATGCCCTTCTCACGGATGTTGTTGAACCACTCCCAGAGCTTGTCGCCGTCCATCTTGGCGGGGGCGACCCGGGTCAGCGTGAGGTCGGGCGCTGCGGTGGTCGCACCGAGCGTCTTGATCAGCTGCTGCTTCCCGTCCTTGCCGGCCTGCTGGATGGTGGCGACGGAGACCTCGACGTCGAGGCCGCCGACGGTCATCAGCGCCGTGACCACCTCGCCGTCGATCTCGAGGAAGAAGTTCTGGGAGATGATCGGGTCGGTCTTGAACAGCCCGTCAGGCATGGTGGCTCCTCGGCTCAGGGTGCGGTTTCCCGGTGGGGGCGCCCGCCGCCCACCGGATCAGGTCAGTTGGCGGACTGCTTGTTCTGGCTGATGCGGAAGATGACGAACTCCGCGGGCTTCACCGGGGCGAGGCCGACCTCGACGACGAGCTTGCCGGCGTCGATCGACTCGGGCGGGTTGGTGGTCGCGTCGCACTTGACGAAGTACGCCTGGTCCGCCGACGCGCCGAACAGGGCGCCGGACTGCCACAGCCCGTGCAGGTAGCCGGTGAGCGTGCGGGTGACGCCCTCCCACAGGGTGACGTCGTTCGGCTCGAAGACGGCCCACTGGGTGCCGGACATGATGGTCGACTCGACCATGTTGAACAGCCGGCGGACGTTGATGTACTGCCAGTCGGTGTCCGACGTCAGCGTGCGGGCGCCCCAGATGCGGATGCCGCGCGTGCCGAACGGCCGGATGCAGTTGATGCCGATCGGGTTCAGCAGCGACTGCTCGTTCTGGGTGATCGACCGCTCGACGTCCAGCACGCCGCGGATGGTGTCGTTGGCCGGTGCCTTCCACACCCCGCGGGTGTCGTCGGTGCGGGCCCAGACGCCGGCGACGTGACCCGACGGCGGGATCAGCACCTCGGCGTCGCCGTTGCTGCCGATCGGGTTGTCCACCTTGATCCAGGGGTAGTACAGCGAGGCGAACGCCGAGTCGTACATGGCGACGTCGCTGCGCCACTCCTTGATCTGCTGCGGGCCCATCCCGGGAGGGGCGTCGAGGATCGCCATGCGGTTGGGGTGCAGCTCGCAGTGCGCGATGAGCGCCGTCTGCACGGCCTTCCACAGGTTGAGGTCCAGGGTGCCGTCGGCCTTGGTCGCGGCCGTGACCAGGTCGGGGACGATCACCATGGTGACGTCCTCGGCGATCGCGAGGCCGTTGATGCCGCTGCGCGCGGCCTCCGAGCCGGCGAACTTGCGGCCGTTGACGGGGGCCGGCACGGGCGCGGCCTTCTCCAGCTGGTAGACGCCCGGCTTCAGCAGCTCCAGCTGGCTCGCCACGTCGGCGTCGGTGTCGAGCTTGAGCTCCACCTTGATCTGCGTGGACGTCTTGTTGATCACCGTCGCGGCGTCGCGCGGGCCGCCGAACGTCAGGTCGGGGTACTGCTCCACGGCCTCGCCGCCGATCACCACGGTCAGCGTGAAGGGCGCGGGGCCCTCGGCCTCGGGGTCGGTGTCCTGCGTCTCGACCACCACGGAGACGTTCGCGTCCGGCTCCACGCTGGTGATCTCCAGCGGGCGGCCCAGCGAGCGGTCGGCGGCGGGCAGCGCCAGCTGCGCGGGCTCACCGGCGGGGGTGGAGTGCGGGATGCGGACGATGTAGGCCAGCGATCCGCCGTTCTGGAAGTACCCGAACACGGACAGCGGCAGCACGGCACCCGCGACGAACCCGCCGAACAGCTGCTCGAACTGGTTCCAGCTGGTGACCAGACGGGGGGCCAGGCCCTCCGGGTCGTTCGGGTCGTCGAGCGGGGCCCGCTCGGTGAACCCGACGAAGGCCGCGACGGCCGTCGGCGCGGACGCCAGGACCTTCTGCGACGACGGGACTTCCTCGACGTAGACGCCGGGCGCGGTGTACGTGGGCACTGTGTCTCCCTGTTCTGCGCCGCATCCTCGGGCAGGAGGGCGGTGCCGGTGGCGCTGACAACCGCGAACGTAGGGAGGGGCCCCGTAGGGCAACATCCGTAATCGCTACCGATCTTGGGACCAAGGGCCCGGACCACCCGGGGTTTTCACCTCCTGGGCAGCCCTATATCGGCGCTAACCCGGGACTAAAGTCCTCGGCGGATCCGGCCGAAAACCCGGGTGGAAGCAGACGGTCCGGGAAGTGGACCCCCAGCGGCTGACGATGTCTGCCCTGCGCGGAGACGAGGAACGCCGATGAGCGAGCTCGCGGAGAGGGCGACCTCCGGCATCCGCCTCGCACCGGCGTCCGTACCCGCGTCCGGTCACGCGGCGGTGCGCCCGTGGCCCTCGGTCGACCGCCCGGGACCCCGCCGTGCCGTGCTGGCGGCGCTCGCGGAGTCCCGCAGCGTGCTGCTCGTCGGCGACGCCGGCGTCGGCAAGACGCATCTGCTCGACTCCGTCCTGGCCGAGTGGGGCGCGGACCGGCGTGCCGCGGCGGTGCAGGCCGCCGCCGTGGCACTGGTCCCGGCGCAGGCACCGCACCTCGAACCCGCCGTGCTCGCCGCCGGCGGTCACGACGACGGTGGTGTCCTGGCGACGCTCCGGCACCGGTCCGCCGCCCGTCCCGCGGAGGGTCCGGCGGCACCGGTCGGGCACGTCGTGCGGGTGCACCACGACGTCACCGAGCCGGTGCTGCTGCGGGTCGAGGACGCCCACCTGCTCGACGCGGCGGCGGCCGAGGCGCTTGCGTCGCTGGTGCGCGACGGCGAGGTGCGCGTGCTCGCCACGCTGCGCGGCACGCCGTCGTCCCCGTGGTCGGAGCTGTGGAAGGACGGCATCGCCGAGCGGGTCGACCTGGGCACGCTCGACCCCGCGCAGACGCAGGCGCTGGTGGAGACGGCGCTGGGGGGGCCGGTCACCGGGGAGACCGGCCGCCGGATCTGGCTGCAGACGCTGGGCAACCCGTTCTACGTCCGTGAGCTGGTGCGGCACGAGGTCGCCTGCGGCGCCCTGGTGGAGCGGCACGGCGTGTGGGTCGGGCTGATCGGCGCCGAGCCGGGTCAGCGCGTGCTCGACACGGTTGCGCGGGACCTGGAGCGCCTGGACCGCCCGGCACGGGACGCGCTGGAGCTGGTGGCGCTGGCCGAACCGGTCCCGATTTCGGCCCTGGACGGGCTCGTCGACGGCGCTGTGCTCGACGACCTGGGCCGCCGCGGACTCGTCGTGCGCGGCACCGCCCCGGCACATCCGGGTCCGGGAGCCCTGGACCAGCCGCTCTCACCGACCGTGCGGCTGACGCCGCCGGCCTTCGCCGAGGCGATGCGCGCGCTCGTCCCGCACGAGCGTCGTCGTCAGCTGTTCGCCCTGGTCCGCACCGCACGGTCCGGCTTCCGGTCCGACCACGAGTCCCCTGCGGCCCTGCTCCGGTCCGTGCTGTGGGCGCTCGAGTGCGACGTGCACCAGAGCGGCGAGCGGCTGCTGCGGGCGATGCGTGCGGCGATCCTGCTCAGCCGTCCCGAGGCGGCCGTCCAGGTGGGCAGCGCCGCGCTGCGCCAGACGGTGGGCGGCCCCGGGCCCCGGGTCGACGTGCTGCTGCTGCGGGCGGAGGCCTGGCGGCTGGTCGGCGCACCGGAGCGGTCCGCCGCGGACCTGCTCGAGGCCTCCGAGCGGCTGGCGAAGGACGACACCGGCACCGACCACCGCCTGCGGCAGATCCGCCTCGCGGAGCAGACGGCGGACCTGCACCAGTTCCACGACGACGACTCCGACGAGTCGCTGGAGCTGATCGACCAGTTCCTCGACGACCTCGGCGAGGACGACGACGCCGCGCTGCGCTCCGCGCTCGCCGTGCGCCGGCTGGTGCGGCTCGGCACCGGTGGACGCTTCACGGAGAGCATCGAGCCGTCGCTGGCAGCCCTCAAGGCGGCCGGCTACCGGTCGCCGAGCGTGCTGGCCCTCGCCGCGCCGGCCGTCTTCGGTCTCGCGCAGACCGGCCGGATCAGCGAGGCGATCGCGCTCGGCTCGCGCAGCCTGCGCGCGGCGGAGGTGCACGAGCGGGAGCACCCCTGGCTCGGCTCGAACATCCTGGCCGCCCAGTTCCTGGTGCACCTGTGGGCGGGTGACGTCGCGGCCGCCGAGCGGATCGCCGCCGTCCCACCGGGCGGCGACTGGGGGTACGCCACCAAGTACTCGACGGACAGCACCGGCCGCGGGCTGATGGCCGCCGCTCGCGGCCTGTGGAGCGACGCGATGGCCGAGCACCGGGCGGCCGCCGCCACGCTCGGCGTGCTCGACCCGTACGGACTGACGGAGTTCGCCGCGGCCGCCGGCGCCGTCTCCGCAGCCGCCCTCGGCGACCGGTCCACCGCCCTGCAGCTGATGGAGCTGGCCCGTCGTGCGCCCCACCGGGCGTCCGCCATGGTCGAGTCGGACCTGCGGCTGATGCTCGTCGACGCCGGCCTGTGGCTGCAGCAGCCGACCGTCCGGGCTGAGGCCCTGGCACTCGCCCGCTGGTGCGCCGAGCGCGGGCTGCGCCGCACGGAGCTGGAGGCCCTGCACCGGGTGCTGCTCGCCGGCCACCTCCAAGGCACCCCGGACTCCACGGACACGGCGGTGCTGATCCGCCTGCAGCAGGTGGGCGACCTCGTCTCCGGCTCCCGCGCCGCGGCGCTCGTGGCCCACGCCGCCGCCGTCGTCGCCGGGGATGCCGAGCTGGTGGCGGTCGCCTCCCGCGACCTCAACGCGCGCGGGCTGTGGCTGCCGTCGGTGCGGCCGTCGGCCCGGCTGACGGCCCGCGAGCGCGAGATCGCCGGGCTGGCCGCCGCCGGCCTGAGCAGCCGAGCGATCGCCGACCGACTCACCCTCTCGGTGCGCACGGTGGACAGCCACCTGTCCCGCGTCTTCGCCAAGCTGGGCGTCACCAGTCGCGCGCAGCTGCGCGACCTGCGGGACTGACCGAGGTCCGCACCGAACCACCCGCGCCGACCGGTGCGCGGCGGTCCGTGCAGGAGCAGGCTGGCGCCGTGAGGCGACGCGAGGCCGCGTGGGAGTACGTCAGCGCCGCCCTGTGGGTGCTGCCGTTCGTCGCCGGTAACGCAGCGCTGCTCGCCGGCTTCGCCCTGTCCCGCGTCGTCCCCGCGCCGGGCTCGTTCCTCGCCACCGTGGCTTTCCGCGGCTCGTCGGCCGACGCCCGGACGCTGCTGATCACCATCACCGGCACGGTGGTCACGGTGATCGCCCTGGTGCTGGGCCTGTCGATCGTCGCGCTGCAGCTCTCGTCCACCCAGTTCAGCCCGCGGCTGCTGCGCAACTTCCTACGGGACCGGCCCAACCAGATCGTCCTGTCGGTGTTCATGGCGACCTTCGCCTACAGCGCCGCCGGGCTGCTGACGGTCGGCGTCGGGACGGACCCGAAGACCTTCCCCCGCCTGGCGGTCACCGGCGCGCTCGCGCTGCTGTTCGCCAGCATCGCCTCGGTGGCCTACTTCGCCGACCACCTGTCGCACTCGATCCAGGTGGACGCGATCATGCGCCGCGTCGAGCGGGACGCCCTGACCCTCGTCTCCCGGCTGCCGACGGACATCGAGCTGGTGCCGCCGGCCGCGCCGCCGTGGGCCGTGCCGGTGGCCGCCCGCAGCAGCGGCTACGTGGTGACCGCGCACCCCGAGCAGCTGCTCCCCCTCGCCCGCGAGCACGGGGTGAGCATCGCGCTGGTCAGGCGCGTGGGCGAGCACGTGGTGCCGGGCACCCCGCTCGCGCTGATCTGGGGCCCGACGCCCGACGACGCCGTCCCGGACCGGCACCCCTTCGAGCACGCGCTCGACGACGCCGTCGGCATCGGCTTCGAGCGGACCCGCCAGCAGGACGCGGCCATCGGCATCCGCCAGCTGGTCGACGTCGCCTGCAAGGCGCTGTCCCCCGCGGTGAACGACCCCTACACCGCCATCCAGGCGGTCGACCACATGGCGGTGATCTTCGCCGCGATGGCCGCCCGGCCCCTCGGTCCGCGGGTGGCTCGCGCCGGCGACTCGGTGGTGGTGGTCCCCAGCCGCCGCTTCGGCGAGTACCTCGCCACCATGTGCGGGCTGGTGCGCCGGTACGGCGCCGGCGAGCCGACCGTCTCGCTGGCCCTGCTCCGGCTTCTCGACACGTGCGCGACGGTGGCCCGCACCGACTGGGCCCGGCTGCACGACATCGCGGACCAGGCGCGGCTGATCGCCGACGACGCCGAGCGGGCCGTGCACCAGCCGGCCGACGCCGAGCCGGTCCGCCTCGCGGAGCAGGCGCTGCTGCGCCGCATCGAGACCTACCGCGCCACGGCGGAGTGAACGCTCGGATCTACCGACCGACCCATCTGCGAGCAGGATCTAGGCGCCCCGAGCCCCCAGCCGGTATGGCTTCCCCAAGCCGCTGCGCTCTGTAGGTTGGACAGATGCGCGTGGGCGTCTACATCGACGGGTACAACCTCTACTACGGCACCAAGCGGCAGTGCAAGACCGCGACATCCAGTTGGAAGTGGCTCGACCTTCGATCGCTCGTTACGTCGGTCGTCTCCAGTCAGCGCTCATGGCCGGACGCAACGATCGAGCGGATCGTCTACTGCACGGCACGGATCGACGCCGGTCTCAACCCCGATGGCCACGCCGAACAAGACATCTACCTCAAGGCGCTCGTTGCAGCTGACAGCGTCGACCACATCGAGTACGGCAAGTACGTGGTGGGCATCCGCCCACGTCCGCTCGCGGTCAAGGGCCCGACCGCGAGCGATCCGCCGCGGATCGTCACGTCACAGTGGCCGGTGATGGTCCAGTCATCGCTAGGCGTTCCTCAGCAGGACTCGGTCTTCATGGTCTCCACGCTGCATCAGGAGGAGAAGGGCACAGATGTCAACGTGGCCTCGCACATGCTCGTTGACGTACTCAACGGTGCGGTCGATGCGGTCGTGGTCGTGTCCAACGACTCTGACCTGAAGTTTCCAGTGCACTTCGCACGGGAACGGGTACCAGTCGGTCACGTCAACCCCCACGGCAACTTCTTCGCGGGCGACCTGGCGGGGGTGCCTACCGAGGGAGTCGGCAGCCACTGGTGGCGCAAGCTGCACGCTGGAGACTTCACTGGGCACCAGCTGCCGACGACGGTAGGCCGGTACTCGCGCCCACCGAAGTGGTAGACGTGCGAGCTCGCGGCCTTGTGGCGTAGGACACGATGGCTTCACGTTGATTACGCCAAGCGACTCGCATACGCTCATCGCATAACGCACCCGGTCCCTCGTGGGCCGGGTTTTTCTTTGCCTGGGCTGGTCCTCGTTCGCACGGCTGGACCCGGCAAGTCCGCACCGACGCCTACTTGCCGACCGCCCTAGCCCGACTGGCCGCCGCAGACAGTTCGGTTCTTGACTGTTTGGTTCCTCACCATCTAGTGTTTCGGTCATGAGGAGCAGCCGTCCCGAGCCGACCGTCGCCGAGCTGATCGGCCGGATCTCCAGCCGGTTGCGTCAGGCGATGGGCGACTCCTTCGACTCGACTGACCTGGGCGGGCTGACCCCGCTGCAGGCCCGCACCGTCGGCTTCATCGAGGCGAGCGAGGGCCGGGGCCTGATCCAGAAGGACATCGCCGACGTCACCGGCACGCGGCCGGCGACGGTGTCCGCCCTGCTCGGCACGCTGGAGCGCGACGGCTGGATCGAGCGCCGCACGGACCCGGCGGACGCCCGCCGCAAGACCCTCCACGTCACCCCGAAGGCCCGTGAGCTGGTCAAACGGTTCGAGGCGAGCGTCTGGGCCAGCAGCGAGCGCCAGCTCGACGTGCTCGACGCGGACGAGAGACGCACCCTCGTCGCCCTGCTCACCAAGCTCGACCAGCACCTGTCGAGCTGACCACCGGACCGGCTGACCACCAGGCCGGCTGACCCCTCCACCACCCCCACCGACCGGCACCCGCCGGCCGGCCGACCCCGCACGCCCTGAACCGGCTCACGGCCCCGGGCACCACCCACCACTGCCCCGCGGCGCTGCCGCGCGCCCTCGCGCGCCCCGTCGTGCCCTCACCCACCCCAGGAGGAACCATGACCACGCACGACGACACCTACTACCTGCGCCGCGCCCCCATGACCCGAGCCCTCGCCCACCTCGCGCTGCCGATGATGGCCGCCACCACCGTCGGCGTCGTCTACGGCGCCGTCAACGCCGGCTTCATCGGCTCGTTGCACTCCACGGCCCTGCTCGCCGCGATCACGTTCGGCCTTCCGCTGACCGCCGTGGTGATGGCCGTCGGCGGGGTGTTCGGCACCGGCGGCAGCACGGCGGTCGCCCGGCTGCTGGGCGAGCTGCAGGCGCTGGACGACGGCACCGGCCCCACCGCGGTGGCGCTCCGCGAGCGCATCCGTCGGCTGTCCGCGTTCACCGTCTGGGGCGCGGCGCTGGCCGGCCTCGTCGTCGCGATCGCCGGCCTGCTGGCCCTGCACCCGCTGACCCACCTGCTCGGCGCCACCGGTGACGCGTTCGCCCCGACCGCCGACTACGTCGCCGTGCTGCTGGCCGGCACCCCGGTGCTCGCTGTCGCGTTCGCCATCGAGCAGCTGGTGCGCGCCGAGGGCGCGACCTGGATGTCGATGGTCGGCATCGTCGTCTCCACCCTGGTCAACCTGCTGCTCGACGTGCTGCTGATCCCGGTGCTCCGCTGGGGCGTCACCGGCGCCGCGCTGGCGATCGTCGGCTCCAACGTCGTCACCGTCGCCTGGTTCGCCGTGCACCTGCACCGCCGCTCCCCCGAGCTGCGCATCGGCCTGCGCTGGTTCCGGCCGGACGGTCCGACGACGCGCACGGTGCTCAGCGTCGGCGCCTCCGAGCTGCTGATGAGCGGGTTCCTCACCGTCACCGCCGTGGTGTTCAACAACGTCGCCGCCCGGTACGGCGACGGGGCGCTGGCGGCGTTCGGCGTGGCGCAGCGGATCGTCCAGCTGCCGGAGATGCTGGCGATGGGCGTCGCGCTCGGTGTGATGCCGCTGCTCGCCACCGCCTTCGGCGCCCGGGACGCCGCCCGGCTGCGCTCGGCCCTGCTGCACTCGGCCGCCTGGGTGGCGGGCTGCGTGCTGGTGTTCACCCTGCCGGTGTTCGTGCTGCGCGAGCGGGTGCTCACCCTGTTCAGCGCCGACCCGGCCGTGCTGACCACCGGCCTGGCGGTGCTGACGGCCATGCTGGTCGCCGCCCTGTTCAACGGCTTCACCGGCCTGGCCACCACGCTGTTCCAGTCCACCGGCCAGGCTGTGCCCGCCACCGTGATGTCGGTGGCGCAGGGTGTGCTGTTCGTCCCGGTGCTGCTCGCCGCCCGCGCGATGCTCGGCCTGACGGGCGTCATCTGGGCGATGCCGGTCACGGAGGTCCTCTGCTTCGTCGTCGCGACCGCCCTGGTCACCGCCCACCGCGCCAGCACGCTGACGCCCGCCGACGCTCCGTCGCCGGACCTGTCGGCCGTCGGCGCACCGGCCGGCATCGAGGCCTGACGCGCCAGGCGGGTCGGTGATGGTGTCGGATGGACCCATGCGCGGAGCGATCATCCATGGAGCCGGCGACGTGCGCTTCGAGGAGCGCCCCGATCCCACCGTCGTCGAGCCGACCGATGCGGTGGTCCGCACCGTCGCGGCCTGCGTGTGCGGCTCGGACCTGTGGCGGTTCCGCGGTCTGGCGCCCGTGCCGCAGCCGAAGCCGATCGGCCACGAGTACGTCGGCGTGGTCGAGGAGGTCGGCTCGAGGGTCACGACGGTGCAGCCGGGCGACTTCGTCGTCGGCGGCTTCCTGCACAGCGACAACACGTGCGCCGTCTGCCGCAAGGGCATGCACTCGAACTGCCTGCACGGCGGTGGGTACGACGGCTGCCAGGCCGAGCGCATCCGCATCCCCAACGCCGACGGCACCCTGCTGGCCACCCCCGGCCAGCCGGACGCCGACCTGGTTCCGAGCCTGCTGGCGCTGTCCGACGTGATGGGCACCGGCTGGCACGCCGCGGTCTGCGCCGACGTGAAGCCGGGGTCCTCCGTCGCGGTGGTCGGCGACGGAGCGGTGGGCCTGTGCGGTGTGCTCGCGGCGGCGCAGCTCGGGGCGACGACGATCATCGCGATGAGCCGCCACGCCGACCGCCAGCAGCTCGCCAAGGAGTTCGGCGCCACGCACGTCGTCGCCGAGCGCGGTGACGAGGGCGCCGCCCGCGTCCGCGAGCTGACCGACGGCATCGGCGCCGACGCGGTGCTCGAGTGCGTCGGCACCGCGGACGCCCGCCTCCAGGCGGTGGCCGTCGCCCGCCCCGGCGCGATGATCGGCGTGGTTGGACTCCCCCACGGCGACGTCCCCACCGACCAGCTGTTCTGGCAGAACAAGGGATTCCGCGGCGGCCCGGCGCCGGTCCGTGCCTACCTTCCGCATCTGCTCGACCTGGTGCTGACCCGCACCATCGACCCCGGCAAGGTGTTCGACCTGACCCTCCCGCTCGCCGACGTGGCGCAGGCCTACAAGGCGATGGACGAGCGCCGCGCGATCAAGGTCCTCCTCCAGCCCTGACCGAAGCGGCAGGCTCATGGCCGTGAACCGGTGGTTCGAGACGCAGAACGACTCTCTCTCTACACTCCTCCCGCGACTCGAGCGCGCCTGGCGGCTTCGGAAGGCGCCGATCGTCGAAGGACTGAGGCCCGGTCTGACGGACGACGCCATCGACGCCTTGATGGCGCCGACAGGTCTGGTCCCGCCGGGTGAGCTGCGGACGTGGTGGCGATGGCACGACGGCTCGGCCGGCGGGGAGTCCATCGGTCCGGGCAGCTGGCAGTTCGGGTCTCTCGCCGAGATGATTCAGACCCTTGAGTACTGGCGTCGTTTCCAGGCCAGCTCCTGCGACGCGTCCGAGCCCGCCGTGTGGAAGTCCAGCTGGTTCCCGGCGGTCCAGCGCGGCCCCAATCACGTGCTCCACGTCGACACGTCCGCCGCGACAACGGCTGGCGAGGCGCCCGTCGGCAACGCCGAGCCGTTCGACGACGAACCGCGGGACGTAGTTCGTGCCACCTCGTTCACGCAGGTCGTGGGGCTCTGGCTCGGCCTGATCGAGTCCGGGACGTTCACGCTGGTCGACGGCTACTGGGATGCCGACTGGAACTCGCTTCCGACCGAGCTGAAGACCGGCCGCCTGATCTAGCCGGGCACTGCTGCGCGACCGTCCCTAGGCGGCCGGTGCCTTGGGCGGCTTCGGGCGGACGGTCCCGTCCGTCGGCGCCGGGACGGTGGATCCGTCGAGCGTCACCAGGGCCGGCATCGGCACACCCAGCGGTCCGGGCCACGGCGCCGTCGGCGGGACCGACGGATGTGCGGGCGGCGTCGGCTGCTGGATCGCCGTCCCCGGCGCCGGCGGCACGGGCCGAGCCGCAGCACCCAGGTCCACCAGCCCCGCCAGGCTCGGCGCCGAGTCGACGCGCGGCACACCCATCGGCGGCAGACCGAGCAGGTCGATGATCGTCTTCGGGATGCTGGCGTGGGAGTGCCAGGCGGTGTCGATCGCCTGCGTCACCCGCCCGCCGAACATCACCAGCGGGATGCGGGACCCGCCGATCGCGGCGAACCCGTCGGGATGCAGCGCGTCCGGCACCGTCTCGATCGCGGGCGTCTTGACGTGGTCGGCGTACCCGCCCCAGTCGTCCCAGGTCAGGATGAACGTGGTGTCGTCCCACCCACCGCCGTCGATCACGGCCTGCACGCGCGACCACACCAGGTTCTGCCCGCGGGTGACGTAGTCGGGCTGCGGGGTCGCCGGCGGGTGCTCGTCGTACCCCGCTGGGCTCCAGACGTAGCAGACCTGCGGCAGCTCGCCACCCGTCGCCATCGGCACGAACTCGTTGGGGTGGTGCACGTGCGTCTGCCCGGGTGCGCTGGTCAGCGACGTGTAGAACTTCGCCGGGTACCCGTGCTCGTCCGGGAACGCCCCCCAGGACACCCCGGCCTTGTCCGCCACGGTGAAGATCGACGGCAGGTCCCACACCGGCGACGGCCCGACGAACGGCGGGTTCTTCAGCGTCGGCATCTGCCCGCCGATCGCCAGCATGTGCCCCGGCGTGGAGTTCGACCCGGACCCGAAGTGGTGGTCGGAGAAGACGAACGTCTTGGCCAGCCACGCGTAGTACGGGATCACCGCGTCGGTGTCCACCTGGGCCGCCACTGCCGGGTAGTCGCCCATCGCGTAGTGCACCCACGCGTTGCGGTCGTGCGGCTGGTCGTGGTCCGGCGGCGCCGCGAGCAGCGGGCCGGTCGCGACGGCGGCGCCCCACGCTGCCATCGAGGCGAAGTAGAGGTCCGTCGTCTTGTTCTCTTGGAGGAACACGATCACGCGGTGGCCGGTGGCCGGCGTCGAAGCGGGCACGTCGGCAGTCTCGCCCGCACGGCCGCGGTCCGCACCCGGGGCAGGCGCCGGACCCCTTGGCGGTTTCTTGGCGGCGGCCCACGACGCTCAGGGGGAACCTGCAGGAAGGCACACCCCGTGACCAGCAGCATCAGCAGCAACCCGGAAGGCCGGGCAGTCCCAGCCACGCAGCCGGGTGCCCCCGTTCGTGGCCCATCGACGCGAGCCGAAGACGACGGTGCGGCACGCACCGGCCGGACCGCCGCCGCGAGCGTCGGGCAGCTGGTGGCGTCCGGCGCCGGGCTCGTCGCGGTGCTGCTCGCCGGGCTGCTGATCCCACCGCTGCACGGCTGGACCGCCGCCGAGCTGTCCGTCGACCAGTGGCTCTCCGCCCACCACGTCCCGATGCTGAACGCGATGGCCGCCGTGATCGGGACGGTCGTGTCTCCGCCGGTCGGCTTCGGCCTGCTGGTGGTGCTCTGCGTGGTCGGCGCCCGCCGGATGGGGGTCCGACGAGCCGTGGTGCTGCTCGGCATCGCCGGGGCGACGCTCGCGGGCGGGGTGGTGCTCAAGGTGCTGGTGCACCGGCCACGTCCGGACATCGCCCTGCTGGCCTCGCCGCCGCCGGTGGACACCAGCTTCAGCTACCCGAGCGGGCACACGACGGTCGCGACGGTGCTGGTGGTCACGGCGCTGGCCCTGCTCGGCCGCCGGCAGCGCCGGTGGGCGGTACCCGTCGGCCTCGTGCTGGTCGCGGTCGTCGCCGTCTCGCGCGTCTACCTGGGACTGCACTACCCGCTCGACGTGGTCGCCGCCGCGGTGTACGCGGCCTGCGGGTTCGCGTTCCTGTCGGCCCTCGCCACCACGGCACCCCTGCGCCGCGTGCTGGCCGTCGTGCACCTCGACACCCCTGACCGCCACGAAGGAGCTCCGGCGTGATCGACTCCCTGTCCACCGCCGCCACGCACGCCGGCACGGTCGCCACCGGCCTGTCCATCTCCCCGGAGCACCTGCTGCACGCCCTCGGCCCTTGGGCGCTGGCCGGCATCGCCGTGATGATCTTCATCGAGTCCGGAGTGCTGTTCCCCTTCCTGCCCGGCGACTCCCTGATCCTCACCGCGGTGCTGCTGCGCGGCCCGCTGGGCCTGTCCCCGTGGGCGATCGCCGTGGTCGCCCTGGTCGCAGCCGTGGCCGGTGACCAGACGGGGTACTGGCTCGGCCACCGGTTCGGACGGCGGTTCTTCACGGACGACGCCCGGGTCCTGACCACGGCACGACTGGGCGAGGCCGAGCGGTTCTTCGACCGGTACGGGCCGGTGTCCCTGGTGCTGGCCCGGTTCGTGCCGATCGTGCGGACCTACGTGCCGCTGGTCGCGGGCACCGCCCGGCTGCGCTACCGCCGGTTCCTCGTCTGGAACGTCACCGGCGCCCTGCTGTGGGTGGCCGGCCTGACGCTCGTCGCACTGCTGCTGGGCGGCATCCCGTTCGTCGCCAAGAACATCGACCTGCTCGCGATCGTCGTGGTGGTCGTCTCCGTCCTGCCGCTGGTGGCCACGGGTCTGCGTCGACGCGGCCAGAATCAGCACCGTGAGCTGGTGGATGCCGACCAGGACGCCTGAGCGATGACGGTCCCGACCCGTCGTCTGTCCCTGCTGCTCCTCGAGGACGACCCCCGCCTCGCCCCCGTCGTCGCCGAGCTGCTGTCGGACATCTACGACGTGACACTCGTCGCGGACGGCGCGGTGGCCCTGGAGCGCGCGCTGACCGGCGAGTTCGACCTGCTGGTGCTGGACCGCCGCGTCCCGACGCTCGACGGCCTGGAGGTGGTGCGCCGGCTGCGCGCCCGGCACGTCGCCACCCCGGTGCTGCTGCTGACGGCCCTGGGGACCACGGCGGACACGGTCGACGGTCTCGACGCGGGGGCGGACGACTACCTGGTCAAACCCTTCGAGCTCGACGAGCTCCTCGCCCGCCTCCGAGCCCTGACGCGCGACCACACCGGCCCGGAGAAGCAGCTCGGCACGTGGACCTACCGTCCGGGCTCCGGCGAGATCCACTCCCCGTACGAGGGCCGGATCCTGCTGACGGTCCGCGAGGACGCACTCCTGGCGATGCTCGCGGCCGAGCCGGACCGGGTGTTCAGCCGCGCGCAGATCCTCACGGCGGTGTTCCCGCGCGGCGAGGCGGAGGGCACGGTCGACGCGTACGTGCACTACCTGCGCCGCAAGACGGACCGCGACCTCATCGACACCGTGCGTGGCCGCGGCTACCGGCTGGGGCACCCGTGAGCGACCGGGCCCGCCTGTCCGGCGACGCCCGCCGCGCGATGCGTACCTCCGTGGTGTCCATCGGCGTGGCGGTCGCCGTCACCGCGGCCCTCCTGGTCGCGGGCGTGCTGACGGTCACCGCGCTGTACCTGTGGCTGCAGTCCACCCCGGCGGAGCGCGTCGAGCCGCCCAAGCAGGGAGACCTGACGCTGTCCATCGACGCCGGCCACGTGCTGCTGGGCCTCGCGCTGGTCGGCGGCGCCGCGGTGGTGATCGCCGGCGTGGCCACGCTGTTCATCGCCCGCCGCGCCGTCCGGCCGCTGGAGGACGCCTTCGACCGGCAGCGACGGTTCGTCGCCGACGCCAGCCACGAGCTGCGCACCCCGCTGACCGTGCTGCACGCCCGCATCCAGCTGCTCTCCCGGCGCATCGGCCCGGACTCGCAGGCGGCGCCGCTGGTCCGCGACCTTGCCGACGACGCGCAGGACCTGATCGCCATCGTCAACGACCTGCTCGCAGCGTCCGACGAGCCGGGCGTGGGTGCCGGCTCCGCACCCGGCTCTGCTCCCGGGTCTGCACCCGACGAGCGCACGGACGTGCACGCCGCGGTCGAGGACGCGGTTCTCGCCGCCCGGTCCTCCGCGGGTCCGGCGCAGCTCGGCGTCGTGGTGGACTCCACCGCCCAGCCGCTCGCGGTCCGCATCCCGACGGCCGCGCTCGGCCAGTGCGTGATCGCCCTCCTCGAGAACGCCTTCCGCCACTCGCCGGCGGGCGGCACGGTCCGGATCACGCTGGCGCGGGCCGGTCACTTCGTCTCAGTCGACGTGCACGACGACGGTCCGGCGCTCACCGGCGCCGACGCCGACCGGCTGTTCGACCGCTTCGCCCACCGCCCGCCGTCGTCGGCCACGCCTGCACCGGGAGCGCCCCACCGGCCAGAACCCGCACTGGGCCTGTTCCTGGTGCGCGAGACGGTCGCCCGTCACGGCGGCACGGCGGCCGTGGTGCCGACCACCCACCCCGGGGCCGGCACCACCATCCGCCTGCTGCTCCCCGCCGCCTGACGGCCCCGCAGGGGCCGGCTCCGGGGACCTGCTCGGGTCAGTCCTCGACGACCTTGAGAGTGACCTCGACGTTGCCGCGGGTGGCGTTGGAGTAGGGGCACACCTGGTGGGCGGCCTCGACGAGTGCCTGCGCCTGCTCGCGGTCGAGGCCGGGGATGACCACCTCGAGCTCGACAGCGAGGCCGAACCCGCCCTGCCCATTGCGGCCGATGCCGACGCGGGCGCCGACGCTGGTGTCGTGCAGCGCGACCTTCTGCGTGCGCGCCACCGACAGGAGCGCGCTGTGGAAGCAGGCGGCGTAGCCGGACGCGAACAGCAGCTCGGGGTTGAGCGCGCCGCCCTCGCCGCCCATGTCCTTGGGCACGCGCACGTCGGCGTCGAGCAGCCCGTCCATCGTCGCGACGTGACCGTTGCGACCGTCGCCCGTGGCCAGCGCCTCGGCCGTGTAGAGGATCTCCATGACGTTCACCTTCTGTAGGGGTTCTTGGGGTCAGGACGCGACCGTGGTCGCATCCGAGTTGGAGGCCTGCACGCTGCCGGTCAGCCGGTGGAGGGAGTCGAGCAGCTCCCGGGCGGACTCGACGGTCAGGCTCATGCACTGCGCCACCTGAGCAGGCACGTCGGCCATCTCCGTGCGCAGCTCGCGACCGCGTTCCGTGAGGTCGACGGTGACGACGCGCCCGTCGGCCTGGTCGCGTGACCGGGTGACGATGCCGGCCGTCTCCATGCGCCGCAGCAGCGGCGACAGGGTGCCGGAGTCCAGGCCGAGGTCGTCGCCGAGCTGCCGCACGGACCGCGGTCCCTGCGTCCACAGCTCGACCAGCACCAGGTACTGCGGGTAGGTGAGCCCCCACGGCTCCAGCAGGCGCCGGTAGGCCTGCGTCGTGGCGCGGCTCGCCGAGTACAGCGAGAAGCACACCATCCGATCGAGCGCGGTCATGGCAGAACAGTTGCATACAACCGAGTTGCGCACAACTGATGTGGAACTGGCGCGGGCACATCTAGAGCGGTGAGAAGCGGGTGGTGTGGGTTAGCTGGAGTCGTGCGCCAGCTGGTGTGCGCTGCGAGAAGGGCCCACCTGCACGCTAGCGGCAGGGCTTCGACGCCGAGGCATAGAAGCGCGTCACCGTCGCCGGGTCCTCGGCCGGCAGCACAACGCACCCAAGCAGGTGACCGTTCGAGTCGAGGACGCCGACCGACTCCTCGCTGCACAGCTCATGGTTCCGCTCGAGGCTCACGCCCGGTGCGAGCGGCCCACCGCTGCCGACGTCATCGCGTCGGGTGCACTGCGCGTTCAGGCACGTCTGGAACGAGATCGGCTGAGCTAGATCATTCGCCAAAGTCACGGAACCGACATCGCCGGGAGGAGGATCGAACCCGCAGTCGCCAAGGACGCTCGTGATTCCGATCAACGTTCCGAGCGCAGCCACGGGCACGAAGCAGGCGAGCACGATTAGAGCGACCCGTAACCGGGCCTGCCCAGATCGTTTCCAGAATGCGTGCCCCGGCGGGGGCGGAGGCCACGAGGGATCGGGCTGCCAACCCGCGTCTGGAGCCCATCCATCCGGTGGCACAGGCCAGTTCTCGGGCGCGACCCATCTCCAGCCGCGCCGGTCCACGGCGCCGAGTGTGGCACCCAGTCGATGCAACGAAGCCTCACCGCCCCGGCGCGCCGAGCGTCACAAGCATCAGAACACCTCCGACGGCGGATGTCGCAGCGGAGGTCCTTGGCCGTGGTGGCCAAGTCGCGGTGGTAGTCGGCTTGGCGGTGGGGAGACGAACGACGAAGGGCCCCACATCCGCAGATCAATGCAGGTGGGGCCCTTCGACGGCCGGCTGGCGGTAGCGGTGGGCTTGGATCGCACGTGTTGTAGGGGGTTGGTCCGGTTGGACGATCTGGGCTCTGACCTGGTCAGACGTTTCGTCGCGGCGTGCATCGCGCTACACGTTGTCGCGCTCGCTTGGTCCGACAAGTGGAGGCTTAACGGCGACCTTCGCTGTCCCGCGAGTGGCTGGCCCTCCGCCCTATGGACGAACGATCCGAAGCGGCGAGTTGCTGACGAACGCGACAGCAATGCCGTGCTCTCGCGCAATCCGTTCCCAGTCAGCTGTGAGCTCGTCGGCGAGGCGCCAAGACCCGGCGCCGTAGATCAGGTCGCGTCCAAAGGAGTAGTCGGTCAGCCGGGACTCCAGCGGTTCATCCAGGTCGTCAAGCTGCGGCGCGTCAGGGCCGTTCATCGGCGGGTACTTCGCGGCGACGTCGCGGTAGAAGGCCTGAAGCGCAGGAGTGGACACGCTGGGACTGTTGTATCCGTGGCCCTCAGGCCACTGCGCCTGCTCGTCCCACCACGCCTCGAAGTCGTCGTCGGCAGTGGCGCCCGGATCGAACGCGAGGATGTCGTAGCTCACGGGGCGTGTGTAGCACCGACCGGACGAGCGCGGGGCCGGACTGGTGTTGTTGCGCCTCGGTGCACGGCGCAGTGCGTCGCGAGGTTCTGCGTCCGATGTGTCGCACGAGGTCGAGGCAATGGCTCGGCAGTCCGCGGGCGCCTCGAAGGTTGGGGCAGTCTGAGGCGCCGAACCGATAGCGAGCACGAGAGGCCGGCGGAGCTCTGGGTCAAGGTTGGCCACGGGCCGTAGCGCAGCGACGCCGTAGGCGCCCTTGACGCGGAGTCCACATCGCCCCGGACGTTCGCGTCGTCATCGACCAGCTGGTCCAACAAGCGGCGGCCGAACAGGCACCTGAGACCCCAAAGCGGTGAGTTCTCGGTGACCTGGAACGACGAAGGGCCCCACTTCCGCAGATCACTGCAGGTGGGGCCCTTCGGGTGGCGGTGTGGTGACACAACTGTCTGACCCGCGCGAACGGAGCCGTCGGAGGAAGGCGATCACACGCTGAGGCTTGAAGTGCTCACACGCCCGCGCGTTGACGTGCGGAAACGCGACGAGAGAGCGCACGCGGCCGCGCAATGCCAGCAGGACCTTGACCTGGGCCTCTACGAACGGACGTGGCTACCCGCCCCGCGAGTACCGGGGGCAGACCCGTGCGCGTAGGTCGGCCTGGCAGCTCCGCGCATGGACCTCGCGTCGTCGACGAACGGAGGACTGTTGAAGGTCTACCTGAGCCTCCCCCGAGGTCGGCGGCCGACTCACGGCCAACAACGATCGAAGGCTGCAGAGTGGAACACGGCCGCCGGCGCCCTGGCTGCACCTGCCGGAGATGGCACCCTCCCGCGCCCGCGCTTATGACGGTGCATCAGGCTCGCACGTCGAGAGGTTGTCAAACAGCCAGTTCGTGAAGGCCAGCCTCACTACAGTCGGACCGTCCCCCAGCAGGGGCATGTTGGCGATCGCGGCCACATCCCCAAAGGCACGCCGAACTGGCTTCGCCAGCAGACACCGGCCCAGGAACGAAGGACGCAGCGTGGTGCGAGCTGAGACCGCCGACCGAATCGAGCCTGTTGGCGGCGACGTCGTTCAGCTCCGATTCGTCGGACGCGACGACGGCACTATTGACGGCCACCTCCTTGCGGAATCGATCCAGGGCCTCGTTGAGTTCGTCTCAGCGATGGCCAAAGCAGGCGTATACGGCGAGGGCCCCGCGCCGGAGGTTCGGATCCGTCCGATCCAGAAGGGTTCGACGGTGTTCGAAGCCGTCCTGGAGTGGGCAGCGAACAACCCGGACACCGCACTGACCGCTGCGGGGATGGCCGGGGGCGCCCTGACGACCCTCGGCTCTGTCACGGTTCGCGCGATCCGAGCCGGTGTACGTACGTTCAGCCGCACGATCAGCGACTTCGAGATCCTCGAGACGGGCAACTACAAGGTGACCTGGTCGGACGGCCGCAGTGAGGAGGTGTCCCCCGAGATATTCGCCATCATCAACAAGCCCAGCCTCCAGGTGCGCAAAGCAGTGGCCAAGCTACAGGCGCCGCTGTCTGGGGATGCCTCGGAGCTCCAGGTCCGCAGCGCACCCAAGGCGACCCCGACCGAACAGATCATCGAGGAGGTCCCGCCGGCGATCGTCGCTGACGTCTCGGACTACCGAGCCGCTGCGGCCGTTGACGCTGTGCCCGAAGAGACGACCGAGGTCTACGCCGACGTCGAGGCGCAGCTGCGCTCGATCGACTTCGAGGGCCGTCAGTGGCGCGTGGCAGCCTTGGGCCAGGCGCGGATGGCCACGATCACCGACAGCGAGTTCATGAGTGAAGTGCTCGGCGGTCTCGCTCTGCACCACGACGACATCTTCCGGGTCACTATCCGGGAGGTCACGGTGTCTACAGAGGGTAAGCGCGACCGCGTCACGTGGACTGTCACCAAGGTTGTTCGCACCAGGGAGGGCCGTCGGGATGAGGGGCACCCCGCTGCAGCTGCTCAGGTGGACTAACGCGGCCCTGCTCCTGCTTGACGCCGCCGGCCTGGTGTTCGCCGCAGTCGGGTTCGTAGCCGCCGCTCTGCTCGCGGCATCTGGCAACTGGCAGTTCGGGGCTGCGTGTGGGGTTCTCTCACTCGGGTTCGGGGCTCGAGCTCTCGTTCAAGGTCGGCGCGAGTGGGTGCTGCGGCGAACGATGCGTCGCGGTGGCGGGCGGAGGCGCTTGGCCACGCAGTAGCTCCGAGAACGACGAAGGCATTACGCGCGCCCGCCACGTGCGGTTCATCGGCGGGGTGTAGGACGCACCATTGCTGGCCGACGCCGCGCTCGTTCGTGCGCCGACCAGTGATGGAGTACGGGTACCGACCCGGCCGAGCCCCCCCGCGTGCGACAACGCCGTGCGCACCCTCGGCGGACCGGCGCTCGGCCGTTCGCGCGCATCAGGTGCCGTCTGCGTTACCCGCGCGGTGAGCCCACACCATGACCCTCAGGCCGCGTACAGCGCACCGGCGTTCGCCCACACTCGTCGCAGCGCGTCACGCACGGTGTACGTCACATCCGACGGTGCCAGTGCGGAATCCCGCTCCAAGAACAGGTCGGCCAGCGCGATGGCGTACGTGGTGAACGCGATCTCGTAACACAGGCGATGGAACGAGGCCTCGCCGTCGTCAAGCGCCTTGGCTGCGATGACTACGGGGTGGTCGAGGTTGATGGTGATGACCCTGGACTCCACGTCCCAGTGCGATCGATCCCAAGTAGCGCCCAGGTAGTCAGCCCTGACCTGCATCCCACCCCGGGGACGCTGGCGTCCGGCTCTGCCGGCGACGGTCAGTTGCTGGTCGCCGTCGTCGTCGGGCCGGCCCGCCGGAGAAGCGTCATTCCCGCCGGGGTTCTGGGACGGGGTCGGCTCACTGTGATGTGTCGCGTTCACGTTCGGATCGGGGATGTCCTCGAACGTGCCCAGAATGCCGTCAACGACTCCCGGAGTCTCGCCGTCGCGGCTGGGGGTGGTGCTCGTCTCGTCTGGCTGGTCCCCGGCCGCTGACGCGGGCAGCGGCGTGCGCTTGTGCACGTTGCTCATGGTGGAGTCGAGTTGGTCGCGCACGTCGGCCAGGTCGGCGTTCAGAACCTTCTCGATCGCGTTCGTCGTCTCCCGGAGGCGCTTAGCGTCCGCGTCCTCGCGTGCGCGCTTCGCCTCCTCGACCAGCTCGAGGCGAACCTGCTCCAGGCTGCCGCCGATGAATGCCGTCAGGGCCAGCGCGACGGGGTGCCTGGCATTCAGTGTCAGATCACGATTGTTCCCGTACGCACTGACGGGGTCGTACTTGGGGTCGTCCAGTGCGGGGACGTCGACGGTGCCGAACAGGCGGTTGCCGTACTCCTTCACGTCGACGCCGGCAGTCACAACGGCTACCAGGTTGCCCGGCCCCACGGTGACCTGCACGCCCTTCTGGACGGCGTCAAGCGGAGCGAGGGCCGCCTTCACCACCAGCTCGACGTCGCCAAGCGTGTCGGCCAGGTTGGCCGGCGGGGTGAACGTGCGAGTGACCGCCGCCTGGGGGCGGGCGATCTCGCACACCTGGTCATTGACGAAGACCACCGGCGACGACGTCTGGAAGGCAGACAAGTACCGCTCGATGAGCGAGACGACCGGTTCGCGCGGGAGCTTCACGCTGACCCCGCTGATCGTCACCGTAGTCCCGTTCGGTTCACCGGGCGCGGGCTCGTCGGACTTCAGGAAGGTCACAGGGACTTCGTTGCCGTCCGCGGCGTCGATCATGGCGCGGTCCACGTACACGACCTGACGGACCCCATCGTGAACGGTGTCGACAGTCAGGGCCGAGCCGATGCCGAAGGCGGCAGACTTGCCTGTGCCGAACTTGCCGCGGCCGGGCACACCTTTGCGGCGCTCCCGGTTCTCCCCGTGCATAGTGAAGAAGTGCGCCAGGCCATCGCGGTCCATACCAGAGCCGTTGTCAGCGATGGTGACCTTCTTGGCCTTCTGGTCCAGGGTGACCTTCACCGTGGCGCCGACGCCCTTGTCGACGTACTGCAGGGAGTTGACGACATACTCCCAGATCGCAGCCTCGGGGGTCCTGAACGACTGTGCGGACTGCAGGATGTCCCGTCCAACATGGGACTTGATCTTCAGGGTGTTCACCGTTCGTCCTTCTGCTGCTGGGTCTGTGCGGCGGCCGGAGCGCGCAGCGCGAGCGCCGTCGGGATCGCGACCTTGAGAAAGGCGGCGACCTCGTCGTCGCCGCTGGCCAGAACGTTGATGCGCGAGGTCTTGCGGGACCGTTCCAGGGCCGGGGTGTATTCATCGATGCGGAAGACGGCTGCAGCGGCCCGATCGCTGAACTCGTGGCCGTTGATCCACTGCTTGAATGCCGCGGAGCTGCGGATTCGATCGATCGCCGTAGAGACCTCCCGGGTCTCCGCTCGGCGCTTCGCGGTGGCGGCCGGGAGATCAGCGACAGTGATGGACTTCTGCCCTTGCAGCGCGGGCCGAAACGCGAGCCAGGCCTGGCCAGCAGGTGTCAGGTGCCAGCCGGTACGGATCGATCCGCCGATGCGCGCCTCGCGCGACTCGGCCTCGTGACGCAGCGAGGTGCGGACGGTGTCCAGGTCGATGTGCTCGGTGTGCTTGCGCCAACCAAATGCGACAGGCGCCAGCCGGTGCGCCGCGATCGCGACGTCCTCGGTGTCGACCGCGGACGTCGCGCCACCCAACGAGGCCAAAGCCACTACGACCGCGTCCTTCTTCGTCAGGTGCTCCGCCATGCGCCAACCCTTCTCGACACACTTGCTACCGGTAGCAGCCTGACACACCTACTACGAGCATGCAAGGATGTATATGTGCAGCCGATAGAGCCGGTTGACCTCGCGGTCGCGGAGGTAGCACGGGAGGTGACCGCCTCCTGGCCGCCCGCTCGGGCGCGCGCTGCCATGGCTGTCCTCGGGCTCGGACCTCGCCAGCCATCAGCCACCCTGGCCGAGGCGGCCGCGGCCGCCCAGGTGTCCCGCGAGAGCGTGCGCCGCGACCGCGACAGGCTCGTCGCCGACCTGGCGAAGGACGGCCGGGTGGCACATGTCGCGGATGTTCTCGCCGGGTTCGTGCGGGAGCACGGTGGCCGCCTTGAAGTGATCGAGGCGCAGTCGAGTGCAGTCACCGCCGGACTTGTGAGGGCGGACGGTGCACTGCTGCCGTTGTGGGCGACGCTGGCGGCGGGGCACCTGCTCCCTGAGCCGTTGCCCGGGCGGTTCGGTGACGAGCTCCTTGCACCCGACGGCGACCAGATGCCCGCGTCGCGAGCACTCTCGCTGCTCAGCGACGGGTTGCCGCACGACGTGACCGCCGCACTCGGAACCGATGCGGCAGCACGGGTTCTCCCACACCTGCTGCGATCCGGTGTGGTCTGGGTACTTCGCAGGCCGTCGGGTGTATGGATGGCCCGCACCGATCTGGTCGACAACCCTGCCGGGCGGGAGCTTAGGCGCCTGGTCACCATGACCGGCCCGCTGCCTTGGGCGGACCTGCTCGCTGCTTGGGGACGAGCTAAGGGAAGGGCGCCCTACGGGAGCCTGCCCGCCGACGTGACGGTAGTTGAGGCGTGGGTCGATGCGCTGCCGGGAGTTCAGATCCGCGCGTCCGAGGTGCTCGGCGGCCCGCAGGTTGTCGAGGCAACAGGCCGGCCGGTCGAGCTTGGCAAGGTTGACCAGTTTCTCCTGGAGTCGCTGTCGGAAGTACCGGCCGGGCTGGCCCGCCAAGACCTCCTGGCGTTGGCCGAGCGCGCAGGGCTGGCTGCGTCGAGCGCGTCAACGGTGCTGACATACCATCCGGCGCTGATCAACCCCGGGCGCGGTCTGTGGGCGCTCCGCCCGTCCCCGGAACGATCCCGGCACTTTCGGAGACCGGTCGCCGTCAGTCCGACTCAGCGGCGTGCCCCGCGTCGCCCAACGACGTACTCGTGGACGGCAGCTGGCGAGCTGGTGCTGCAGATCTCCATGCCTGCGACACCGAGCCCGGTCGTCTCTATCCCCGCTCCGATCGCCGAGGTTGTCGAGGGCCGCGAACTGGCAATCACAGCTCCGTCGGTGGCCGGCGTCATGATCGTTCGCGGTGCAAAGGCGTGGGGCTTCGCAGCTGCTCTTTCGGCCATCGGGGCCCGGCCTGGCGACCGGGTCGACCTCATCTGCGACCTCGTAATGGGGACTGTCACATTCCAGCAGCGACGCATCAGTAGGGGGCAAGCAACAACATGACGATTCGGCTTCCGGAGGACCTGGAGCCTCACGCTGACGCGATCACCGGCAACGACCCACGGTTCTTCGTGCTGCCGGCCGGTGTCAGCCTGCGCCAGGCGGTCGACCAGGACCTGCTGCCGGAGGAGGACCTGACCTCGGCGATCACCACCGCCCAATTCGTGCTCGCGGACACGCTGGAGGGCGCTATGGACTACCTCGTATGGCGGACGTACATCGCCACGTTCGGAAGGGCACCAACGCCGGAGTGGTCCGAAGGCGTGAAGGCACGGTTCGGCCTCAATGGACCGCCGGCCACGCTGGAGGAGGCTGGCAAACTGGTAGGGGTGACCCGCGAGCGCGTCCGGCAGGTCACCGCCAAGCTCGAGCCGAAGCTCCGCGGCCGGTGGTTGCCGCAGATGGTCGCAGTGCTCCGGGCCCTGGTGGAGCAGTCACCCGTCGCCGAGCCCGTCGGTCGTCAGCTGCCCGCCGGGCTCGCGACGCTCGATCTGACCGCGGCGCAGGTATTGAAGTTCGTCGAGTTGCTGAACGTGGACGTCGCCGCGGTGACCGGGACCACCCTCAAAGTCGGTGGGGGGTGGCTGGTCGACGAGCGTGAAGCGCTCGTCACAGACGCTGCGCGTGTCGCCTCCAAGCACACCTCGAAATTCGGCATGACGACTGCGGAGAACGTTCGCCAGGAGCTATCGACGCCGACGGTGGCGGCCGACATCGAGGATGTACTGCGAGTCCTCCGCAAGAACTCGGGGGTTCGGTGGGCCGGCGAGTGGCTGTGGGTCGTCAAGGACGAAGCAACGACGTACACCAACTCGATGGTCAACCAGCTGAAGTCGATGCTGTCCGTCAACTCCCCGCAGACGATCGAATCCCTTCACGAAGGCCTGCGACGTAACCAGAAGTTCCGCCAGCGAGACATCGTCCCGCCGGGCGCGGCGATGCTCGAGTTCATCAAGGCAAGCAAGAGTTTCCGCCTAACGGATGACGGCCTGGTCGAGTCCGTCATTCCGCTCGACTACCACCAGGTCCAGGGCCCGATCGCGGCAATCATGATCGACGTCCTGAAGGCCGTACCGGGCGAGGTCATGGACCGCAACTCGCTGATGGAGGCGTGGCTGGCAGTCGGTGCGGCCCCTGGCACCGCTGGGGTGTGGACGACGTACGCGGAGTGGATGGACAACTACGGGACCAACGTATGGGGGCTGCGGGGAGCCCACCCGAGCCCTGCCCTGGTCGACGAGATCCAGCGGGCCGCCAAGGCACGACTGGACAGCGAGGCTCACAGAACGGACTGGGCGTGGGCGAGCGACGGTGGACTGCTGCTGACAATGGACGTGTCGACGTCCTTCCTCCTGGCAGGCGCCATCGGCTTCGAGGACCACCTCCGCCAGCAGCTCGGCGAGCGGACCTTCACCGTAGGCGGACCGAACGGCACCCCGATCGGACAGATCCGCACGTCGGAGAAGCACGCCTGGACTTGGGGGTGGCACAAGGTGTTCGGCGCCTACGGGGTCAAGGTTGGTGACGTGATGCAAGTACACCTGGACACGGTCACGAGCACCGCCACCGCGATCGTCGGCGGACGAGAGCTGTGGACCTCCTGACTGGTGAATCGCGCCTCCCGTCCGGCGGCCGTGGTGGGAACTGCCAGACCAGACCGCCGCAGTTCCCAAGTGCCGGCGCCCCGCGGGGGTGGGGAGGGGTAGCGATCCTGCACGGCCGTCGAGGACGGCTCGCTTCTGAACTGTCACGTTGCGCCGCACTACCGGACGACGCAACGAGAAGGGGCTCCGGCCGACCCAGACTCGGCGCTTTGCGTCCTTTAGCCTCTTTAGACAAGGCAGACCGCCCACTGCCGCAGGTCTACTGGTGAGCACTCTGCGCCGCATGACGACAGAATCAGAAGCGAGCAGGACGACCCTGAATCTCAACGAGGGCGGCCTCTGGGCGATCAAGAGCAGCTCACCCTCGGTCATCTACCTCGACCTCAAGAAGAAGATGCTCTTGCGGGTACCCGGCCCGGGAAGTCCGGCTTGGGAGTACGACGGCGTCTGGGTGCCACTCGCTGCTGTCGAAGACCATGGCGGGCCCGTCGAGGAGGTCACCGTCGGGGTGCGCCATGTGTACCTGACCGATCCCGACGGCGGTTCGCGCCCCTACCAGTGGTGGTCGCCGCGGGCCTGCACATCAATCGAGCCCGTGCAGCGCGACACCCTGCCCACGCTGGACTCGCGCGCGCGGCCCAGGTAGAGACCCCGGAGTCGACGTCGCTCCGCAGGGTCTGGGTCAGAGCACCCCGCCGTAGGTCGCCTGCCATCCGAGCGCGCCGTGGCTCACGAACCCCTGGCGGTGCAGTTCCTCCAGGACGCTAAGGGCATCTTCGGGCGAGCAGTCGGCGAGGCGGACGTCGGCTTGTGGCTGGTCGCGGTAGACGAAGGCCAAGACGTAGAACGTGAGTCTCGCGGTCTCGTGCAACCGGGGTGGGAGCCGCCAGACCGGCCAGTCTCTGGACACACACCATCTGGCCGCCTCGGGCAGTGCCCGGTAGACGCCGATCAGATTCGGTGCACCGCTCGCGTCAGCTCCCGCCTCCTCGGGCGGCAAGGCTTCAGCGAGTGCGGTTCGGATCATCCGCTGTTGCTCTTCTTCGAGGGCGGACTCCATCGCTTTGGAAGCCGCATCCGTGCCAACCGCGCGCGAGCGGTCAACGGGATCGACGCTCGGGGTCCCATCCACGTCCAAGTACGGGTGATTGCCCGGTCCGGGACCGGACACGCGTCCGGACGGTAGCGGTTTCAGCTGCGCGGACCTTGGACGCTGCGGGTGGGCACCGACGCCGGCCAGGACACGCACCGCCTCGCCCGAGCGCGGGCGTCGTGCACCCCAGAACCAGACCCATCCATGGGCTCTCAGCAGGACGAGGAAGTCCCCCAGGAGAGGATCGACCTGGCTGGTCGGGATTCCGTCGCGCCGAGGGATCAGCGTGCGCAGTCCTTGAGGGTTCACCGTGAAGCCCCAGTTGGCCTGTAGTGCAGACAGCACGCGCCAGCGCCACTCGTCGGGCGCCGCGGTAGTCACCGCGAGCTCCGCAGGCGCCACCGGAGCGTCGACGGCCACAGGGAGGGGTCCAATCGTGGCTTCGACCCGAGAGCGTTCGGCGGCCCACAGCGCGCGACGTCGGTCGGCTTCCTGCGTCGCGCGAGCGAGTTGGAGCGCCTGTTCGGCCCGCGCGGCCTCCTCGGCTCGTTCCCGGCCGAGTCGCCGTTGGGCATCGAGTCGTTCTGCCCGCTCACGCTCGAGGCGTTCGCGTTCTTGCTCTTCCGCTCGTCGCTTCTCGGCGTCGGCTCGGGTCTTCTCCGCGTGTTCTGCTTGAAGGCGTTCTTCTTCAGTTCGACGGACACGTTCTGCTCGTGCGGCCTCCAGGAGCGGGCGCACACCGGGTACCTCGAGGACACCTCGGGTGGCTGGAAGGTCCTGGAGGAGGCGGCGAGGACCGACCTGCGCACTCATGCGTGCACCCCAGCCGCGCCTGTCCGTGGCGACGAGGAGCTCGAAGACGTCATCGCCTGCTCCGAGGGCCACGGTCTGCGCGAAAGGGTCGATGAGCAACATCGGGTGCAGCTCGGCCAGGACGGAGCGGAACACCCCGTGCAGCGAGACCCAGTCCCCACCGCTCACCCCGGGGGCCGGTGCACGGTCGTACCGCCGGCCGCCGAACAGCCAGACGTTCTTGATGCCCTCACTGGCGTAGCGGTCTCGGCGTGCCTGCCATGCCCCTGCGGTTAGGTCCGCGAACTGAACTTCGTAGGCCACCTGCGTGCCATCGGGGAGTTCGAGCAGCACGTCCGGTCGCTGGCCTGTCTCGACCTCCTTGGTGTCGGGATAGACCGTCGCGGTCGGGTACTGCTCGCGCAGCCACCGCGCGACCAGGTGCTTGGCGGTGTGGTGGGCGATGGTTTCGGCGGTGTGGTGGCCTGCCCCAGCACGATGCGCGAAGTGATGACGGCGCACCAGTCCGCCGCGCACGACGAACGTGCTGTCCTGGCAGTCCGCAAGGGGGCAGACGAGGTGACCAGCTCGGGCGTCAGGGCGCAGCTGGTCTGCCTGTCCGGGCGCCAGGTAGACCAGTGGAGCGTCGGCGTCGAGGCGCGTGTCTCGGGCGAAGACCTGGACGGCCGCGCGGCTCTCGTGGCGGCGGTTGTTCGCGGCAGCGATCACCTGTTGACCGGGCGGGATCTCCGCGTGCACGGACATCGTCTACACCCGCCGTCCGACACCTCCGCGGTAGCAGCGCGGCCTTCTGCGTCGGAGGGAACTGCTCGCACGGCGGCTGCGCGCCGTATCCCCGCTGCACAGACACAGCGACGCCCGCGACGCCTGGGCGGACACCGCGGCCAAGCAGCGGGCTCGAGCCCTGGAGGTGATCTGCAAGCCGACGTTCCGGTGACCGCTGATGACCCTCAGCCGAGACCATGGGCAGACCAACGAACCGTTTCGGCTGCCGGCGCGCGAGCAGCCGGACCTGCTCCACGTTGCCGTCGATGTCGCACCCGGCCTGCGAGCCGACCTGGTCGAGCTCCCCGACCGGCACCGGTGCGCCTCCCCGCAGGGGCCGGGTGCTCAGTCGTTGTCTCGCCTACTCAGTTCCCTGTCGATGGCCCTGACCAGCTCTGTGGCGTGCAGCCACGCCCTGGCACTGACGGTGGCGATACAACCCCCGGTCAACCCATACAGGGTCTGCTCCGCGCGCAACCCGGTGCTGTCGTCGTCGATGAGCAGGTCACTGATCGCGGCAATGTGCAATTCGCGGGCCATCCCCTCGAGCATCGCCAGCACGTTGCGCAGATGCGCCGGGCTCATGCCGGCAACCGGAAGGATCTTGGTGCGCCTGGTGATCCAGTACGTGGGCTGGTTCAGGACCCGACGGTCCAGCGTGTGCTCAGGGACGGTTCGCATCCAGGCGGGCGGCTGAGCTGCGGTTGAGGACTCCACGCGAGCACCGTGCCGCGGCCGGCCCTGATGGCAGTGCCAAGCGCCGGCGCTTCTACGAGGGTGGACCGGCTCACTGCAGTGTCAGGGCCGCTCAGCGCGGCCAGTTCGGAGCGACGTACCCGCCGTCCTGGAAGCGGACCAGCACGCGGGTCCGCGCCATCTCGCCCAGGGTGGTGCGGCCGGTCGCCGCACACCCTGTCGAGCCGCAAGGGCAGCGGTGGACCAGTCCCAAGATCAGACCCATCGACGCTGGGTGCTGGCGCACGAGCGGGACTCAGGCGTCGTTGGAGTCCTTCAGCTTCGCGGTGACCTCCACCCGGCCGGCCAACGCCTTGTGGGTGAGCGCCTGCTGCAGCGACGCGAGCGGTGAGAAGCCCTGTTCTTGCTCCTTGGCGGGTGCAGCGAACAGTTCTGCTCCCAGAGACAGACGCAGCGTCTTGACATCGTCCCCATCGACGTTGGCAAGGAAGGGGTCGAGCACCGCGAGACCGAGCTGGATCCGGCGGGCGCGACGCTCTTCGCGTCGGTGTGCCGCGGACTGCGTCGCTGCGTACCCCGCGACCGCCAGAACGATGGTGCTGACCAGTGACTTCATCGAGGCCGACTGCCAGGACTCACCGCCAGCAGCAACTCCGTGCAATGCCCAGACGACGCCGACGGCGCACCCGAGGCCGGCCGCCACCGCGGCGATCGCCCACCTGAAGCCCGCCTTGCGCTGCTGGTCCGCGTACGTCCCGTAGTGCGACGCGGTCGCCGTGACGCCGATGGCCTGCAGGGTGGTGCGGGCCTCGTTGAGCATCACCTCAAGCTTCGACAGATGGGCGGATGTCAGTGCCGAGGTGCGCTCGCGTTCCGACTCGAACGCCTTCACCCGCTCGGCGGCGGCGGCCTCGGCAGCGTCGGATCGAGCCGCCTCTGCTTCGTCGTAGCGGGTCCCCAAGGCGTTGAGGCCTGCGTCCAGCCTGCTGGTCTGAGCTTCCACGCGGTCCGAGAGAGACGTAAGGAGCGCCTGGAGGGCATCGGACTTGGCGGCGAAGTCCGCCTTCGTCTTGTCTGCCTCCACCGACGCGGACGCGACGGTCTCCACCAAGCCAGCGAGCGCCTTCTCCGCGTTCGCCTGGAAGTCGGTCGCGGTCCTGTGCACCACAGCGATGTCCGCGTCCGCAGGGGGCCGGGGCCACGTGGCAGTGCTCGAGATGATCGCATCGCAGGCGGCATGCACGGAGGGGACATAGGCGGGGTTGCTCCGCAGGTTCACCAGGGCGTCGCGGGCCTGGGCGAACTGCGACTGGAGCGCATCAAGCGTCGCGCTGGCGACCAGCCGGGGGTCCATGCCCTCGAACCGCGCCCACACGTCGCGCAGAACCCAGCGCACCCGGTCGATCGCGTCTCGGACAGTCTCGTCCTCCGGCCACTCGTCCTGGTCTGCTTGAGCGAGCGTTGTCCCGTGCACCGCCCATGCGGTGTGGCCGCGCACCGTCTCCTGCCATCCCATGCGTCCCCCTACCCCGTACCGACAGCCGGAACCTACTGGCGGGCGCCGACACGTCCAGGCCGGCCTACGCCACACCACCCGTTCTGGGGACGCAGCCGCGGCCGGGTCAAGTGGCCGCCCCGGACGGTCGATCCAAATCGAGCCCGGTTCCAGCCGAGGACGCCCGGGCATCAGGGAGGATGCAGATCGTGACCACGCTCGAGGACCTGCTGGACGACTACCTGTACAAGTCGACGAGCACCTCGGAGCGAGGTACCAAGTTCGAACGGCTGGTCCAGGCGTTCCTGAAGACCGACACGCAGTGGTCGGCGCTCTACGACGAAGTGTGGACCTGGTCGCAGTGGCCGGCGCACCACGGTCACGACACCGGGATCGACCTGGTCGCCCGCGAGCGCGACACCGGCGGTCTGGTGGCCGTGCAGTGCAAGTTCTACGACCCGTCCACGACCATCGCCAAGCAGCACATCGACTCGTTCCTGTCCGAGTCGGGCAAGCAGCCGTTCACCGGTCGGCTGGTGGTGACCACGACGGACAAGTGGGGCCCGAACGCCGAGCAGGCAATCCGGGACCAGCAGATCCCGGTGCAGCGAATCGGGCTCACCGACCTGCTGGACTCCTCGATCGACTGGTCCCAGTTCGACCAGAAGGCCCCAGACGCCCTCAAAGTCAAGGCCCGCAAGGAGCTCATGGCCCACCAACGCACTGCACTGGAGAAGGTCCGCGCGGGCTTGGCACTGGCCGACCGCGGCAAGCTGATCATGGCCTGCGGGACCGGCAAGACATTCACCTCGTTGCGGATCGCCGAGGACCTGGTTCCCCTGGGCGGGTCGGTGCTGTTCCTGGTGCCGTCGATCGCGCTGCTGTCCCAGGCGTTGAAGGAGTGGTCGATCGAGGCCGAGCACTCCCTGCGCACGTTCGCGGTGTGCTCGGACACCAAGGCGGGGCAGTTCGAGGAGGACATCACCACCGTCGACCTGCCAATCCCCCCGACCACGAACGCGGCCAAGCTCGCCGCGACCGCCGGTGACCCCAGCGCGGTCGGGCGGATCACCGTGGTGTTCTCGACCTACCAGTCGATCGACGTGGTCGCCCAAGCGCAGCGCATGGGACTGGGTGCGTTCGACCTGGTGATCTGCGACGAGGCGCACCGCACTACCGGGGTCACCTTGGCCGGGGAACCCGATGAGTCCGCGTTCGTCCGGGTGCACAACGCCGAGTACCTGCACGCGAGCAAGCGGCTGTACATGACCGCGACCCCGCGGATCTACGACGACAACTCCAAGGCCAAGGCCGGCCAGGCCCAAGCCGTCCTCGCCTCGATGGACGACGAGCGCCTGTACGGCACCGAGCTGTACCGACTGGGGTTCGACGAGGCGGTCACCCGAAACCTGCTCACCGACTACAAGGTGCTCGTCCTTGCAGTGGACGAGGGCACGATCAACCAGACCATGCAGACCGCATTGACCGACCCGGCCAACAGTGAGCTGAAGGTGGACGACGTCGCCAAGATCGTCGGCTGCTGGAACGGCCTGGCCAAGCGCGGAGCCACCGAGCACGACTTCGCCACGGACCCGGAACCGATGCACCGGGCCGTGGCGTTCTCCCGGTCGATCAAGGACTCACGCCGGTTCACCGAGAAGTTCGCCGAGATCGCCGAACAGTTCCAACGCAACACCGGCATGCGGGAAGAAGCCACCCGCACCGACACCTCGCTGCTGCCGGTGGCCGTCGAGCACGTCGATGGGTCCTACAACATGGTTGCCCGCAACGGGCTGCTGGCCTGGCTCAAGGACGACACCGACGGGCAGTGCCGCGTGCTGTCCAACGCCAAGTGCCTGTCCGAAGGCGTCGACGTGCCGGCCCTGGACGCTGTGCTGTTCCTCAACCCCCGCAAGAGCCAGGTCGACGTCGTGCAGTCCGTCGGCCGAGTCATGCGCCGGGCCCCGGGCAAGAAGTACGGGTACATCATCTTGCCGATCGTCATCCCCGCTGGGATGCGCCCGGAGGACGCCCTGCGCGACAACGAGCGGTACCGGGTCGTCTGGGAGGTCCTGCAGGCGCTACGCGCCCACGACGAACGCTTCGAATCCCTGGTCAACAAGATCGAGCTCAACAAGAACCGCGACGCCCGGATCAACGTCATCGGCGTCGGCGGCTTCGACCGCGACGAGGACGGGACGAGCCCCAGCAAGGGCACCAGCGGCGCGGGGGTCCAGGGCTGGCTCGACCTGGATGCCCTCGGGGACTTCCGCAACGCCCTCTACACCAGAATCGTCCAGAAGGTCGGCTCACGTCGGTACTGGGAGGACTGGGCCCGCGACGTCGCGACGATCGCCGACAAGCACCGCCAACGCCTCGTCGGGCTGCTCGACGCCGGCCACGCCACCGCGGAGTTCGACGCCTTCCACGACGCGCTCAGAGCGAACCTGAACGAATCCATCAGCCGCGACGACGCGATCGACATGCTCTCCCAGCACCTGATCACCGCGCCGATCTTCTCCGCGCTGTTCGCCGACTACGACTTCGCCACCGGCAACCCTGTCGCCCAGGTCATGGAGCACATGCTCCAGGCCCTCGAAGGCACCAACCTGCAGGCCGAGACCGCCCCCCTGGACGACTTCTATGCCTCCGTGCGCACCCGGGTCGCGGGCATCGACAACGCCGCGGGCCGGCAGAGCATCATCAAGGACCTGTACGAGCGGTTCTTCAAGCTCGCGTTCCCCCGCGCCGCCGACCAGCTCGGCATCGTCTACACCCCAGTCGAGATTGTCGACTTCATCCTCCGCTCCGTCGACCACCTGCTACGCACCGAGTTCGGCGCGTCCCTGTCCGACGAGGGTGTCCATGTCCTGGACCCGTTCACCGGGACCGGGACCTTCATCGTCAGGCTGCTGCAGTCCGGGCTCATCAAGCCTCACGACCTGGCACGCAAGTACGCCAGCGAGCTACATGCCAACGAGCTCATGCTGCTCGCCTACTACATCGCCGCCATCAACATCGAGTCCACCTACCACGATGTCATTAGCGAGAACGTCGGCGTCGGCGTTCCTTATGCACCGTTCGACGGGATCGTGCTCACCGACACGTTCCAGATGTCCGAGGACGGCGACCTGGACGACGGTTCGGTGTTCACCCAGAACAGCGGCCGGGTTGTCGCACAGCGTGCACTCGACATCCGCGTCATCATCGGTAACCCGCCCTACTCCGTCGGTCAGACCAGCGGCAACGACAACGCGCAGAATTTGAAGTACCCGACCCTGGACGCCAAGATCGGTGCAACCTACGCAGCAGCGTCTTCGGCGACGTCGTCGCGGACGACCTACGACTCGTACATCAGGGCGATCCGCTGGGCATCGGACCGGATCGGCAACCAAGGTATCGTAGGATTCGTCACTAATGGCGGCTTCATCGACGCCAATTCGGCCGACGGCCTCCGTAAGACCCTAATCGACGACTATACAACCATCTACGTGTTCAATCTGCGGGGAAACCAGGCTTCGACTCAGGGTGAAGTGTCACGGCGCGAAGGTGGGAAGGTCTTCGGATCGGGCTCGAGAACGACGACGGCCATCACACTGCTCGTCAAGCATCCAAGGCACGCTGGCCCCGCAGACCTGAAGTACCGCGATATCGGCGACTACCTGAGCCGTGAGGATAAGCTCCGCATCATCGACGAATCGACAATGGATACGGTGGCCTGGTCTGAGCTCAAGCCGAACAGCGCTGGGGACTGGCTCAATCAGCGCACCGGGCTCTTCGACAGTTTCCAGCCGATCGCGCGTGGCGCCGGACAAGGAGATGCGATCTTCGCTCGACAGTCGACCGGGGTAGTCACCGCGCGGGATCCGTGGGTATACAACTTCTCCCCCGCGACTGTGACCCAGAACGTCGGGCGGATGGTTTCGTTCTTCAACAGTCAAGTGGACGCTTACGCTGCCTTCGTCAAGCGTGAGGGTATGCGTGACCCGCGCAACCATGTCGAGTCGTTCATCGATACCGACCCCACCAGGGTGAGTTGGAGCAGGGCTCTTCGGGCAATGGTCGGACGAGGTCGCCACATACCTCCGCGCGCAGGGGCACTAACGACTGGCGCCTACAGACCGTTCGCACGCATGGCCATGTGGTTCGACCGAGACGTCAACGAAGTGGTCTCGCAGATCCCGTCTATCTTCCCCGCACCCGGATATCGGAATGTGGGTTTCACCCTCACCGGGCCCGGCTCGCACTTCTCGTTCTGCCTGCTGGCAACAGATCTGGTGCCGAACTACCACATGCTCGATACGGGTCAGTTTTTCGCGCGGTGGACTTACGAGAAGGTCGAGCGTGACCACGCCGCGCAGGGCACCTTCGAGTTCGATGACGCCGCGGTCGTCGACACCTACAGGCGGGTGGACAACATCACGGACGCAACCCTCAAGCAGTACCAGTCCTGGTATGGGTCCGACATAACAAGAGACGACATCTTCACCTTCGTGTATGGCGTGCTGCACTCCCCCGACTACCGGACCCAGTTCGCCGCGGACCTCAAGCGATCCCTGCCGCGCATTCCCCGCGTCCAGGTCACCGACTTCCCGGCCTTCCGCGACGCCGGCGCCCGGCTGGTCGAGCAGCACGTGGGCTATGAAGATGTCGGTCCGTACCCGCTCGCCATCACGGGCGACAAGCCAACCGGGCCTGGCTCGGGCGACCTGTACGACTGGTTCTCCGTGAAAAGACTGCGCTGGGCGGGCAAAGGTAAGGACGTGGACAAGTCGACGATCGTCTACAACCCCCGGATCACGATCTCCGGCATCCCGGAGGCCGCGCACCGGTACATGCTTGGGTCCCGCTCGGCGCTGGAGTGGGTCCTGGACCGGTACCAGGTCAAGACGGACAAGGCGTCGGGCATCGTGAACGACCCGAACGACTGGTCCCGGGAGGTCGGCAACCCCCGGTACATCTTGGATCTGATCGGCAAGGTGACGACGGTCTCGGTGGAGACGATGAAGATTGTCGACGGCCTGCCCCCGCTCCGGATCGCGTCGGAGTAGAGCGCGACTTCGCAGCAGGCCGCGCTCAGCCTCACGAAGTCGCGGCGGCGCAACCGGCCGCTCTCTGGCTTGGCTCCTCGCCGACATCGCGCCTGTTCGCGTGCGATGAGGCGCGCGGGGCGAGGAGGAATCCTCGCCCCGCGCGTGGGAGTCAGGCCGCTTGTCGGGCAGCCTCGTGGCACAGGGTGCATCCGGGGTAGGCGCCCCGGTCCGGATCGTGGAGCTTCGCGGCGTCCGCGACGACCCACCGGCGGAGGCAAGCCTCGGCCAGGTGGGGCCACTGATCGATGAGGGCGAACTCCAGGATCGACAGCTCCTCGAGTAGGTCACCGACGGGCAGACCGTGAGAGATGCCCTCGGCCCACGCCGTGGCGACGACACTGCGTCGGGCGATGAGTTGCTGTTGCCTGACCTGGCCGATCGTGCGGTGCCGGTTGGCGTTTCGCTGTGCGGCGGTCATTCAGTCTCCCTTTGTGGGTACCCCGGCACCGGTGGCGCCGGTGGTACGGAGCGCCAGGGCGCTCACCAGGACCGCTGGGCGCAGCCGGACGGAACACAAGGCCGCCCTCCTCGGGGGCATCCCTTGGTGTGACGCACGCCGCTTCCGCCTTGTGGTGCGGAGACTGCGTCGAGGGGCAAGCGCCGGACCGGTCCTGGCATGGACGAGGCCACCACCACCTTCATCGACCGGTTCCGACCCAAGTCGCTCGAGCCACAGCAGTGGGTCGCGGCCCGCCCTGCGGTCGTCGACCTGGTCGCCCTCGCCGAGCCGCACTGCCCAGCCGATGCCAAGGCGCTGCTGTGCGCACTGGTGGCGTTCTTGCGTTCACCATGCGGTTGGGACCGGGTCAGCCGCCCGCGCCTGGAGGCGTTGCTGAGTGAGGCGACGATCAGCCAGTTCGGGCGCACCAGTGGCGGCACGCCCCACACCCGCGCCGTCTACACCACGAACCTGCGCGCACTGGTGCGCGCACGGGCCGGGCTGACTCGTGCACCGCGAGTGGTGCACCCACCGGTCGCGACGGCATCACCTCTTCAGCGCGCCGCCGCTGCGGAGGGGATCTCGCCGGTCGCCCTGACCCGGGCCCACCAGCTCATCGCGGGCAAGGCGGCCAGCAGCTACCAGCTTCGGAAGGTGCGGCCGGCCAATGCCGCGAGCGGGTCGGCCGGCACCGTGCAGGTCAGCACCACGGCGACCGCAGCCCTGCTGGCCGCCGAGATCCTCAAGCCCGCCAAGGAGGTGGTGTCCGCCAAGACGCCACGCGCAAAGAGCACCAAGCCGATGTCTGGCCGCCAGCGCCTCGCCACGGAGCGCGCGGACCGGGCCGCAGCCGCCCGTGCCGCGGCCGGACCACAGCTCGCCGAGCATCCCGACCTGAACGCCTTGGCCCCCGACATCCGCGCCGCCATCGAGGCGTACCGGCCGCAGCGGCGTCCGGCCACGATCTGGCCGGCACTGCGTCCGCTGACGGTGCGTCTTCTCGCCGGGTGCAGTCCTGTGTCGGTCACGTCTGCACGGAACACGGCGACGGTCGTCGTCCGCTTCCTGGTGTGGGTTCAGGGCCGTCCGGACCGCCCCGACCCCGGAAGTCCACCGACCGCAGAGGAACTGCTGGGTTCCACACTGCTCGAGCAGTACCTCACGGAGGGCGGCTCGGGCCTGTGCGTCGCTGGCATGGCGACCGCCAGCGCGGCCAGCGCACGCTCCGTCCTACGACGCGCCGTCAACTCGTTGGATGCCAACTACGCGCCCGTCACGATCCCCGCCACCCCCCTGGGGTCCCCCTACAGCGTTGAGGAGTGCGACAGGTTCGTCGCGATCGCAACGGCCCAACCGAACCGGGGCAAGACCCGCAACGCCTGCTTCCTGCTCGGCCTTGGCCTGGGCGCTGGGCTGGCCCCGGCGGATCTGCGCCACGTCCGCTACCGCGACATCGTGGAGGTGCACGACGCCGAGCTCGGGGACTACCTGACGGTCGACGTCCGGGCCGGCGCGGTGCGTACCGTGGTGGTCCGCCGCCAGTACGAGCCACTGCTGCGTCAGGCGATGAGCCTGCGGCGCAAGGCCGGTCTCGACACGCCCGTGCTGGGCTCCAAGACCAACCGGCGCAACGTCACCCAAGCCGCGCGGCGCTCCATCGTCACCGCGGTGCGCGAGCCGGTCGACATCGACCCGTTCCGGCTGCGTACCACCTGGCTGTTCGCAGCCCTGAACGCGCCGATCCCCCTGTCCATCGTGCTCCAGCAAGCCGGGCTCAAGTCCGCCCGGACCCTGGCCGGACTCCTGGATCTGTGCCCCGCCCCGGACCCGACCGAGGTGGCGCGCGCCGCACTGAACCTGACAACGAGTCCCACGGCAGGTTCGCGATGAGCGCCAAGCTGGACGCCAAGAAGGACGCGAAGAAGGCCCAGCAGCGCGCCCGGTACAACACCACCTTCCGGAAGGCTCTGCTGGTCGTGCGTCGATCCGGTATCGCAGCGGACCTGGAGAACCGCCTCAGATCCGACAAGGGTGGTCGCCCCCGGCAGCTGGCGGTAGAGGTGCTCCTCGCCGCGTGCATCACCGTCTTCGGACCAGGGCACAAGACCGCCACCCTGGTGCAGATCCACGACGCCCTCACCGACAGCCTGCCCGTCAGCGAGCAACTGCGCCTGGGCATCGCCAAGGCCACCGCGACGACTCTCGAGCCAGTGGCCATCCACCAGGTTCGCTACCTGTTCAAGGCCGTGTGCCGAGCGCTCGACTACTCCCCCACTACGGGACGTGTCGCGGTGGGGTGGACATCCACGGACGCCAACGGGTACCGGAAGCGGATCTACCGACCGACCACCCAGGCCGAACGACTCGAACGGGAAGCCGAAGCGATCGGCTACATCACCCGTCTGCTCGCGGCGTCGCTCCGCCCCATGCCCGAACCGACCGTCGTCGCATTGGACGCCAGCGGGATCCGCAGCCACGCCCGACGCGTTCGACAGACCGGCGCCAACCCGCACGACGACTACCGGCTCGACAACAGCGTCTTCGTCCAGAAGCCCACCGGCGGCTACGACCCGGACGCTCGGTCCGGTCACGTCACCCCCACCGAGGCCAAGTACGACGCCGACATGATCTTCGGCTACCAGCTGATCCCCGCATCTGCCTCCTTCGGCAAGGACAGCGAGTTCCGCCGGTTGCAGCCCATCGTCGGACTGACCGTCGTCCCCGCGAACGCCGTTCAGACAGGCCCTGCCCTTCGGGTGCTGGACAACATCAACGAGGTCCAGGAGACGCCCCTGGCAACCCTGGTCGTCGACCGCGGCTACACCACTGCCGTCGCACGCCACTGGGCCGCACCCCTGCGGGCCCGCGGCATCGAGCAGGTCCTTGACCTGACCGAGCCTCAGCGAGGACCACGCCTGGACCCGGAGACCGGCGTCCTCATGATCGACGGGTGGCCCTACGCACCGTGGACGCCCGAAAACCTCCGTCACATCGCACGTCCCCAACGCTGGATCTTGCATAAGCCCAAGCCGAACGCCAGCTCACGCAAGAAGACCACGTACGAGCGACTCAAGGCAGACCTCGACCGCTTCCGCCAGCAGCATGCCGAACTCGCGCAGTACGCCCTGACCCCTAACGGCGCCCCGCGGTCGAACGGGACGCGACAGTTCAAGACATCACGCTTCGACGCCGCTCGCGCGACGGCAGCCCAGCGGCGAACCAAGGCGTTCAGGCAGCCGACCCTCGTCCTCGGCGCAGCCGTGTGTCCCGAGATCCGCCAACGGCTGCGTTGGGGCTCCGACGAGTGGATCAGCGCCTGGGGACGGCGCTCAGCCGTCGAGTCCGGGTACTCCAACCTCAAGGGCCCGGACACCGAACGCTTCGAACGCGGCACCATCCGCGTGGTCGGCCTCATCGCGACCACGCTCATGCTGGCCTTCGCGGCCGTGCACTACAACTTGCGGCTGCTGACCAAGTGGGCGGCCAAGAACGACCGCTACAACGCCGACCCCGACCTCCTTGGCTTCGACCGCAGCATCGTCGGCTACGAGCTCGTCACGCTCGACGACATCAACCAGCGGGGGAGCCCTCAGGCCACTGCCGCCTGACGCGCGCACAACCCAAGAGCATCAAACGCAAGAGCCCGCGGCCCGAGGCCGGCGGGCTACAGGCGCACCCGGCGAACGACCATCACTGGCGCGCACGGCACTCGCGAGCCGTACAAGACCGCGAGCGCCGCCCTCCGCAAGCGCACTTCGACGCTGAGGAACGACAGAACCCGCTGTCCGAGCCCCTTTGGGGGCCCGCACGGCGGGTTCTGTCACTCTCGGTGCTCGAGTTTCGTCAAGACACCGGTGGCGGTAGCGGTGGGATTCGAACCCACGGTGGACTTTCACCCACACACGCTTTCGAGGCGTGCTCCTTTGGCCGCTCGGACACGCTACCGGGGACGAGGGTACCCGAGCCGCCGCCTGCCACCGAATCGGCCGCCGACCAGCCCGCACGCCCCGCACAGCACCCCGGCACCCGACCTACCGTGGACGTCATGGGCACCCTCACCGAGCTGATCGACGTGCTGGCCGGCCACCGCCTGGTGGTGCTGACCGGCGCCGGCGTGTCCACCGACTCGGGCATCCCCGACTACCGCGGCCCGGACTCCCCGCCGCGCAACCCGATGACCTACCAGCAGTTCGTCGGCGACCCGCGGTTCCGCCGGCACTACTGGGCGCGCAACCAGGTCGGCTGGCGGCACGTGCACCGCACCGAGCCGAACGCCGGCCACCGTGCGCTGGTGGACCTCGAGCGGCGCGGGATCGTCAACGGCGTCATCACCCAGAACGTCGACCTGCTGCACCGGCAGGCCGGGTCGCAGACGGTGATCGACCTGCACGGCAGCTACGACCGCGTCGTCTGCCTGCGCTGCGGCACCCGGTACACCCGGCAGCAGGTGGCTGACCGGCTCGATGAGCTCAACCCGGGCTTCGTCGAGAGCGTCACCGAGGTGGCGGACGTGGAGATCGCGCCCGACGCCGACGCCGTCGTGCAGCAGACCAAGCACTTCGTCGTCGCGGACTGCTGGGCGCCGGACCCGGAGGGCCGTCCGGTTCCGTGCGGCGGGATCCTCAAGCCGGACATCGTCTACTTCGGCGAGACGGTGCCGCGTGAGCGCGTGGAGCGGGCGTTCGCCCTGGTCGACGAGGCGGATGCCATGCTCGTCGCCGGATCCTCGCTCGCCGTGCAGTCGGGGCTGCGGTTCGTCCGGCACGCCGCCGCGGCGGAAAAGCCGATCGCCGTCGTCAACCGCGGCGAGACCCGCGGCGACCGCTACGCCGCGGTGACCCTGCACGCGGGCACCTCGGAGACACTGGCGGAGCTGGCTCGCCGGCTCCCGGTCCCGACGACGACCCCGCTCGCCTAGCCGCCGACCAGGCCGGCGCCACCGCCGGACCCCTCACTCCGGCGAGCGCTGCACCTCGAAGAACCGCTGCAGCAGCACGGTCGACTCCTCGGCCCGCACGCCGCCCACCACCTCGACGTGGTGCATCGCGCGCCGGTCGCGCAGCACGTCCCACTGCGACCCGACCGCCCCCGCCTTGGGGTCCCACGCGCCGAACACCACGCGCTGCACACGCGCCAGGATCGCCGCCCCCGCGCACATCAGGCAGGGCTCGAGGGTGACGACGAGGGTGCAGTCGTCCAGCCGCCACCGCCCCAGGTTCGCCGCGGCGTCCCGCAGGGCCACCACCTCGGCGTGCGCCGTCGGGTCCTGCTCGTCCTCCCGGAGGTTGTGGCCCCAACCGACCACGTGGGCGCCCGGTGCGACCACCACGGCGCCCACCGGCACGTCCCCGGTCAGCACCGCCCGCCGCGCCTCGTCGAGCGCGATCCCCATCGCCCACTCATCCACCGGCTGCACCGGCCGCCCGGCCGCGGGGGACGTCATGCCCGTCATCCTGCCCCAGCGACGCCCCTAGGCTTGGGCTATGCGCCTGCACGTCGCCGACCACCCGCTCGTCGCCCACAAGCTGTCGATCCTGCGGGACCAGGCGACCCCGTCGCCGACGTTCCGCCTGCTGGTGGACGAGCTGGTGACCCTGCTGGCGTACGAGGCGACGCGGGACGTGCACACCGAGCAGGTGGAGATCACCACCCCGGTGGCGCGCACCACGGCGACCAAGCTGGCCGACCCCCGCCCGATCGTCATCCCGATCCTGCGCGCCGGCCTCGGCATGCTCGAGGGCATGACGCGGCTGCTGCCCACCGCCGAGGTCGGGTTCCTCGGCCTGCGCCGCGACGAGCAGACGCTCGAGGCGATCACCTACGCCAACCGGCTGCCGGAGGACCTGTCCGGCCGGCAGGTGTTCCTGCTCGACCCGATGCTCGCCACCGGCGGCACCCTGGTCGCCTCGATGCAGTACGTGTTCGACCGCGGTGCGCTCGACGTGACGGCCGTCTGCCTGATCGCCGCCCCGGAGGGGCTCGCGACGGTGGAGAAGTACGTCGGCGACCGCGCCGACGTGCAGGTGGTGGTGGCCGCGGTGGACGAGCGGCTCAACGAGAAGGCGTACATCGTGCCGGGCCTGGGCGATGCCGGCGACCGGCTGTACGGCATCGTCTGACGCCCGCCCGACGGCGCTCCCGCAGCGTCGCCATCCGGCTGCGACCCCTCGAACGGTCGCCGTCGTCGCGTCCGCACCGTGCTGAGCTGCGCGCTGACGTGACCACCGTCACGCCCGCTGCCTGAGACGCCCGCGCATTTCCCTTGGTCGGCGCCGCGGCCCCGTGTGAGCATCGAGCCATGACTCCGGTGGCTCGTTATCGACGTACCGCTCCGGTACGTCGATCGACGTGCTGGCAGACGTGTTCGCGCTGACCGCGCACCCGTCCACCCTCACCCCACCCCGGAGACCCCTCATGTCCGCGCACCCCCGTCCGTCCGCAGCCGAGCAGCCGACCTCCCGGGTGCTGCGCGCCCTGCGCGCCGTGCCGGACCCCGCCACCGAGCCGCCGGCCCCCGAGGCACGTCGCGGCCTGGTGCTGCACGTGCTGCTCTCGGAGGAGTCGGCGGGCGTCAGCGGGACGGAGCTGGCCGAGGTGGCGGAGCTGCTGCGCGAGATGGCCGAGGAGCTGCTGCCGGCGGCCGCCACCTACACGACCCTGTCGCTCGGCACCCGGTAGGCGCTGCGGCGCCGAGGGCGGTCCGGCGTCAGAGCAGCGAGCCGGTGGTCGTGAGCGTCGGCGTGGGTGTGGCGTTCGACGGGGTCACGACGACGCACCCGAAGCTGAGCACGCCGGCCGGGTGTCCCCCGGTCGGGCCGAGCTGCATCGAGACGGTGCCGGTGCCCGGTTGGCTGCCCTGGAGGGCGAGCCACAGCGTGGTGCCGGCTCGCGCGCCGAGGCTCGGGTCCGTGCAGTGCACGGCGGTGGTGCCGCCGCCGGCCGGGGTCCGGGTGCACGTCCACGGGGCGGCCACCGAGCTGTAGGCGACGCCCGACGGCAGCACGACGTCCACCACCGCAGGCGCGGCCGCCGTCGTCGCCGTCCCGCCGGCGTTCCGCAGCGGCACGGCCACCTGGGCGGTGCGGCCGGTGACCAGCCACAGGTCGGGGACGGCACCGGCGGCCACCAGGTGCGCAGGCGACGGCGCGACGTGCAGGGGCACGCTCTGAGAGGCCGTCGTCAGGCCGGCGCCGCTGACCGACCACGCGAGCGAGCCGTCGCCCGCGTCGTACCCCTCGTCGACCTGGACGGTGAGCGTCAGCCGCAGCTGCGTCTGGCCAGGCAGCTGCTGGAGGTTGCACTCGACGGCCCCGCCGGCGGTTCCGCACAGCCAGCCCACGGCGGCCAGGGGTGCGAACCGGCCGGTGACGGGTGACAGGGCGCCGGTGTCCACACCGGCGAGCGACACACCGGCGGGCAGCGTCACGGTCGCCACCAGACCGGTCGCCGGGGAGCCGCCGGTGTTCACCACGTCGACCGCCAGCGTCCCCGTGGTGCCGGCCGTCAGGGTGAACCCGGCGGGCCCCTGCACGCTGAGCAGCGGCGGCGTCGGGGCGGGCGCCGGGCTGGTCTGCGTCGGACCCGTGCCGGGATCCGTCGTGCCGGACGTGCCGGAGTCGCCGGACGATGCCGTGCTCGAGGTGCTCGAGCCGCCGGAGGTGGTGGAGGTGCCCGACGAGCCCGCGACCAGGTCGGCGATGCCCGTGCCGGTGCCGGCCGCGGCGCTCGAGGTCGGGTCGGAGGACGCCGCGGGAGTGCTCCCGGCCGCCGAACCGTCCGACACCCCGCCCGACCCGGTGCTGCCCGTCGTACCGGTCGACGGCGACGCCGTCGTCGTCGAGACGGCCGCGCCCTTGCCGGACGAGTCGGACGAGAGCAGCTGGACGGCGCCGACCACGCCGGCGGCCACCACCACCACCGCGGCGATCCCGGCGACCAGCGCCGTCGGGATGCCGGCCAGCAGACCGCCCACGCCGGCGAGCGCACCGCCGACCCCCGCGGCACCCGTGGTCAGCGCACCGGCCGTCGCCGCACCGGCCGCCCCCATCCCCTCGGTCGCGCCGGCACCCGCCAGCTCGCCCGCGGCAGCTCCACCCGCGGCACCGCCCGCACCGGCGCCCGCGGCACCGCCCGCCCCAGCACCGGCACCGGCGCCACCGCCGGCCGCCGCGCCCGTCGGCCCGGCCGTCAGGCTCGCCACCCCGGCCGCAAGCCCGCCGCCGATCGGCAGCGCGTGCCCCAGCGCCCCGAGCCCGGCCAGACCCAGCACCAGCGGAGCCACGACGCCGCGCATGCCGTGGCTGACGTCGCCCAGCTCCAGCACCAGCCCGCGGCACCGGCCGCACTCGTCGAGGTGCGCCTCCACCGCCTTGGTGTCGCGCGCGCCGAGCCCGCCCCGCACGTACCCGCCGAGCTTGCCGGACACCGCACGGCAGGCCTCGGAGAGCGGCTCGTTCAGGTGCTGCTGCAGGTACGCCTGGCGCAGACCCTCCCGCGCCCGGTACGCCAGCGCGGCGGTGCTGTTGGCCGTCAGGCCCAGCAGGGGCGCGATCTGCGCCGGCTGCAGCCCCTCGACCTCGCTGTGCCACAGCACGGCCTGCCACCGCTCGGGCAGCGAGGCGAACGCCCGGGCGACCAGCCCGCGCTCGAGCCCCGCCAGCGCCGGTTCGGCGGCGTCCGCCTCGGGCAGCGCACCGGCTTCCAGCACGGCGACGTCGTCCGTCGCCTGCGTGCGACGGCCCGCGTCACGACGCACCGCGGCGACCCGGCGGACGACGGTGAACAGGTAGGCGCGGAACGCCTCGGTCGGTCCCGACCCGCGTTGCAGGGCGCCCCAGACGGCGGTGAACGCGTCCGCCACCACGTCCTCCGCGTCCGCGGCGGAGTCGGTGTGCTGGCGGGCGACCACCAGCGCGGCCCCCGCGTGCCGTTCGTAGAGCGCGCCGAAGGCGGCCGCGTCCCGCGTACGGGAGGCGGCGATCAGATCGGCATCGGACCGCAGGTCCGAGCCGACCCCTGCCATGGCGCTCACGAGCGCTCCGATTCGTCCGGTATCTGCCACACCTAGGGTGCCACAGGGTCCGCCATGCGGGTGAATCACGTTTCGCCCGCTCCATCGGCATCACGACGAGCCGGCTGAACCCTCTCTTCCGGCGTGACGACGGACATGGGCCCACAGGCCTTCCTCTCCGGCGGCCTTCCCGGAGACGGATCGCGCGACCCGCGGCACCGCGCCGACCCTGTGCCGGACGGACTGCGCGACCAGTGGCGGCGCAGCAGCCTGGCCTCGGTGTGGCTGCGCCCCTCGGACTGGTACCACCCCGCGGTGGACGCCCTGGCCGAGGCGGTGCTGACCGGCGGTGACCCGACGGCCCCCGCGCAGGAGCTGGGCCGGGCGCGGTCGTACGACGGGATCGGCCTGGGCGAGGCGTTGGACGACCTGAGCTGCCTGTACAGCAGCATGGGCGCGCACCAGCCGCCGATGGCGGTGGTCCGCGCGTTGTGCGACGGGTGGACGGACGAGCAGGCCGGCGCGTTCGCGGCGAGCACCAGCGTGGACGCCGAGACGGGCCTGCCCACGCAGCAGTACCTGCACCTGCGGCTGACCGAGGCGTACGCCCGTGCCGAGGGCAGCCCCGGCTCGCTGACGGTGATCGACGTGGCGGCCGGGGAGGTGTCCGGCTTCCTTCGGGCGGCACGGTCCGCGGCGATGGGCGCCTCCCTCGACGCGGCGTTCGGGCCCGGGTGGCCGATGGCCAGCCTGGGGGGCGGCGTCTTCGTCGTCGTCGGCCTGCACGACGAGGACCCGGCGGACCGCATCGCCGCCCTGCGGGCCGAGATCGCCCGCCGCTGCTGCGACGTCGACGTGCGCGTCGCCACCCGGCTGCCGCTGCGGGTGACGACGCATGCGCTGCCGCCGACCAGGTCCGGCGCGGAGGCGCTGCTGACGCGGCTGACCCGCCGGGACCGGTGACACCGATCCGTTGACCCGTTCGGGTCAACGGAGGTCAAGAGCAGCCCACGTCCTGTCCACGCCCGGTCGCGTCGCAGGTCATGAGCGAGTTTTCCCGATCACGGGACAATCTCGGGATCAGCGCCTACCTTCTTTCTATGACCCCCGCCGGCCTTGCCCCGAGCGACCCCGCGGCGCCGGACGCCGAGCGGGACAAGGGTGCGTCCGCCGCCGCCGTCCCCGCGCCTGCCGAGGCGCCGGGAACGCCGCACGCCGCCGCCGAGGGACCCGGACCCCTGCTGACCGCGGGCTTCTCGGCGGACGTGTACGCCATCTCCGAGACGCAGGTGCTGCGTCGCTACCGCTCGGGCCGTGACGCCGGGCCGGAGGCCGAGCTGATGCGGTACGCGCTCGCGCACGGGTTCCCGGTACCCAAGGCCGTGCACGTCGGCGGCCCCGACCTGGTGCTCGAGCGCCTGCACGGGCCCACGCTGCTGCAGGCCCTCGCCGCCGGGGTGACGTCGCTGCACGAGGGCGCGCAGATCATGACCGACCTGCACGACAAGCTGCACCGGATCCCCGCGCCGACCAGCTGGGCGCCGTCGTCGCCCACCGACTGGCCGCACGTCGGCGGTGGTGACGTGGTGGTGCACCTCGACCTGCACCCGGGCAACATCGTGCTGTCCGAGGCCCACGGTCCGATGCTGGTCGACTGGGCCAACGCACGGACCGGCACCGCGGCGCTCGACGTGGCGCTCAGCGCGCTGATCCTGGCCGAGGTGGCGGTCGACGCCGGCGGCGAGTACTCCGAGGCCGCGCGGGTGCTGCTCGCGGCGTTCCTCGCGGGGGTGCACCTCGACGTGCGGCCCGTGCTGAACGAGGCCGCGCACCTGCGCGCCAACGACCCGGCGCTGGTGGCCGGCGAGCGGGAGCTGCTGGGCGAGGCCGTCGGGCTGGTCCGGTCCATGGAGAACGTCACCCGCGACTGACCGGGCGACTGGCTGGGCGCTGGGCGCTGGGACCATCGTCCTGCGCGGCGCGAGCCACGGGCGAGTTCGCCACCCGATCGGGTGCATCGCGACCTGACTGGCCCACGTGAGCCGCTCAGACGGTGCCGCCGGCCGCCGATGGGCCGCGCGGTGTCATCGCAGGGGGCGATGGCCGCGAGCTAGGGCAGGGCTCAGCATGTCGTCGATCCGCACGTCTTCCATTCGCACGTCGTCGCTCGGCACGTCGTCTCTCGGTACGTCGTCCGGGATCCGTTCCCGGGGGTTGCTCGGCTGGTGGGGCGACAGGTCGGTGAGCACCCGCATCCTCACGGCGGTGCTGGTCGCCTCGGTCGTCGCCCTCGGCGTCGGGGTGCTGGGCATCGTCGGCCTCGGCAGCACCAACGCCGCCGCGTCGTCCCTGTACCAGCGTGACGTGCTGGGGCTGGAGGACGCGACCGCGATCCGCCGCGCCACGCTCCAGATGCGGCTGGACATCACCAACCAGGCACTCTCCCTCGACGCCGCCGAGACCACCAAGTACGAGCAGGCCGTGATGGCCGACCAGAAGGACGTGCTCGACGCGGAGACCGCGCTGAAGGCCGTGGCGCTCAGCGACCAGCAGCAGTCGGCGCTGCACGACTTCGACCAGAGCTTCACCGGGTACGTCGGGGTGCGCGACAACGCCCTGCTGCCGGCAGGCCGCGCCAAGGACATCACCACCTGGACCAAGGCCCGGGACGAGCAGGCCGCGCCGTTGATCGACCAGATGGGCACCGCGATGTCGACGCTGGTCGACAGCTCCAAGTCGGCGGCGAAGGCCTCCGCGGCGGCGGTCACCACGCAGTACCGGAGCAGCCGGTTGCTGATGATCGTCGCTCTGGGCGCCGGACTGACGGCGGCCGTCGCACTCGGCCTGCTCGTCGCGCGGGGCATCGTGCGGGGCATCGGCCGGGTGCGGGCCGTGTCGACCGCGCTCGAGCACGGGGACCTGACGGTCACCGCAGCTTTGACGTCGCACGACGAGGTGGGGCAGATGGGCCATGCGCTCGACCAGGCGGTGGGGACGCTGCGGACGACGCTCGGCACCATCGACGCCTCCTCGGCGTCGCTCGCCACCGCCACCGAGCAGATGGCCGCCTCGAGCCAGCAGATCGCGTCGGCCGCCGAGGAGACGGCGGCGCAGGCCGGGGTGGTGTCGAGCTCGGCGGGCGAGGTGTCGCAGAACGTGCAGGCGGTCGCGGCCGGCGCCGAGCAGATGGGTGCCTCGATCCGCGAGATCGCGCAGAACGCCACCGAGGCGGCGCGGGTCGCGGCTCAGGCGGTGTCGGCAGCGGCGGAGACGACGGCCACGGTGTCGCGGCTCGGCGAGTCGAGCCGGGAGATCGGCAACGTCGTCAAGCTCATCACGTCCATCGCCGAGCAGACCAACCTGCTGGCGCTGAACGCCACCATCGAGGCCGCGCGCGCCGGCGAGGCGGGCAAGGGGTTCGCGGTGGTCGCCGGAGAGGTCAAGGACCTTGCGCGGGAGACGGCCAAGGCGACGGAGGACATCGCCCGCCGCGTCGAGGCGATCCAGGGCGACACCGACGGCGCGGTCGCCGCCATCGGTCAGATCACGTCGGTGATCGGTGCGATCAACGACTACCAGACCACCATCGCGGCGGCCGTCGAGGAGCAGACTGCCACCACCAACGAGATGAACCGGGGCGTCACCAAGGCCGCCACCGGCGCGGGCGAGATCGCCGCGAACATCTCGGGGGTGGCCGACGCGGCCGCGGTGACCACCCAGGGGGTCGCCGAGTCGCAGGTGTCCGTCGCCGAGCTGGCCCGCATGTCCGTCGAGCTGAAGGACCTGGTCGGCCACTTCACCGTCTGACCGCCTCGGACCACAGCACTGAGGCCGGCGCCGCAGGGGGGCGCCGGCCTCAGTGCTGGACGGAGAGCGAGCTGGAGGTCAGAACTCCCAGTCCTCGTCCTGCGTGTTCACGGCCTTGCCGATCACGTAGGACGAGCCCGAGCCGGAGAAGAAGTCGTGGTTCTCGTCGGCGTTCGGGGACAGGGCCGAGAGGATCGACGGGTTGACGTCGGTCTCGTCGCGCGGGAACAGCGCCTCGTAGCCGAGGTTCATCAGCGCCTTGTTGCCGTTGTACCGGAGGAACTTCTTCACGTCCTCGGTCAGGCCGAGCTCGTCGTAGAGGTCCTGCGTGTACTCGACCTCGTTCTCGTACAGCTCGAAGAGCAGCTCGAACGTGTACTCCTTGAGCGCCGCCCGCTCGGCCTCGGTGACCTGCTCGAGGCCCTTCTGGTACTTGTAGCCGATGTAGTACCCGTGCACCGCCTCGTCACGGATGATCAGGCGGATCAGGTCGGCCGTGTTGGTCAGCTTGGCGCGGGACGCCCAGTACATCGGGGCGTAGAAGCCCGAGTAGAAGAGGAACGACTCGAGCATGGTGCTCGCGACCTTCCGCTTCAGCGGCTCGTCACCCCGGTAGTACTGCAGCACGATCTCGGCCTTGCGCTGCAGGTTCGCGTTCTCCTCGCTCCACCGGAACGCCTCGTCGATCTCCGGGGTGGAGATCAGCGTGGAGAAGATGGACGAGTAGCTCTTCGCGTGCACCGACTCCATGAACGCGATGTTCGTGTAGACGGCCTCCTCGTGCGGGGTCAGCGCGTCGGGGATCAGGCTGACGGCGCCGACCGTGCCCTGGATGGTGTCCAGCAGCGTCAGGCCGGTGAACACCCGGGTGGTCATCGTCTTCTCGGCCTCGGTGAGCGTGGCCCAGCTCTGGATGTCGTTGGACACCGGGACCTTCTCCGGCAGCCAGAAGTTGCCGGTCAGGCGGTCCCAGACCTCGGCGTCCTTGTCGTCCTCGAGACGGTTCCAGTTGATCGCCTGGACGCGGTCGATGAGCTTGAGCTTCGGGGGGGTCATCGTGCTTCCTCGTCGTTCGTCGTGAAGGGCGTCTGCGTCACAGCATGCAGCTGACGCAGCCGTCCACCTCGGTGCCCTCGAGCGCCAGCTGGCGCAGACGGACGTAGTAGATCGTCTTGATGCCCTTGCGCCAGGCGTAGATCTGCGCCTTGTTCAGGTCGCGGGTGGTGGCCGTGTCCTTGAAGAACAGCGTCAGCGACAGGCCCTGGTCCACGTGCTGGGTGGCCTCGGCGTAGGTGTCGATGATCTTCTCGGGGCCGATCTCGTACGCGTCCTGGTAGTACTCCAGGTTGTCGTTCGTCATGAACGGCGCCGGGTAGTAGACGCGGCCGATCTTGCCTTCCTTGCGGATCTCGATCTTGCTGGCGATCGGGTGGATCGAGCTGGTCGAGTGGTTGATGTAGCTGATCGAGCCGGTGGGCGGGACGGCCTGCAGGTTCTGGTTGTACAGACCGTGCTCGGCGACCGAGGCGGCCAGTGCCCGCCAGTCGTCCTGCGTCGGGATGTGGATGCCGGCGTCCGCGAAGAGCGCGGCGACCCGCTCGGTGCGCGGCGCCCACTCCTTCTCGACGTACTTGGTGAAGTACTCACCGGACGCGTACTTCGAGTCGGCGAACCCCTCGAACGCGCTCCCCCGCTCGATCGCGAGCTGGTTGGACGCGCGGATCGCGTGGTAGGCCACCGTGTAGAAGTAGATGTTGGTGAAGTCGAGACCCTCGTCGGAGCCGTAGAAGATCCGCTCGCGCGCCAGGTAGCCGTGCAGGTTCATCTGGCCCAGGCCGATGGCGTGGCCGCCGGCGTTGCCCTTCTTCACCGACGGCACCGACTCGATGTCCGTCTGGTCGGACACCGCGGTCAGCGCGCGGATCGCCGTCTCCACCGTCTTGCCCAGGTCCGGCGAGTCCATGGTCAGCGCGATATTCAGCGAGCCCAGGTTGCAGGAGATGTCCTTGCCCACCGTCTTGTACGAGAGGTCCTCGTTGTACTCCGACGGCGTGGAGACCTGCAGGATCTCCGAGCAGAGGTTGGACATGGTGATCTTGCCCTTGATCGGGTTCGCCTTGTTCACCGTGTCCTCGAACACGATGTACGGGTAGCCCGACTCGAACTGGATCTCCGCGAGGCGCTGGAAGAACTCCCGGGCGCTGATCTTGGACTTGCGGATCCGCGCGTCGTCGACCATCTCGTGGTACTTCTCGGTCACGTCGATGTCCGCGAACGGCACGCCGTACACGCGCTCCACGTCGTACGGCGAGAACAGGTACATCGGCTCGTTCTTGCGGGCCAGCTCGAACGTGATGTCCGGGATGACGACACCCAGGGAGAGGGTCTTGATGCGGACCTTCTCGTCCGCGTTCTCCCGCTTGGTGTCCAGGAACCGGTAGATGTCCGGGTGGTGCGCGTGCAGGTACACCGCGCCGGCACCCTGGCGGGCACCGAGCTGGTTGGCGTAGCTGAACGAGTCCTCGAGCAGCTTCATCACGGGGATGACGCCGGAGCTCTGGTTCTCGATGTGCTTGATGGGGGCGCCGTGCTCGCGGATGTTGCTCAGCAGCAGCGCCACGCCGCCGCCGCGCTTGGACAGCTGCAGGGCGGAGTTGATGCCGCGCGCGATGGACTCCATGTTGTCCTCGATGCGCAGCAGGAAGCAGCTGACGGGCTCGCCTCGCTGCGCCTTGCCGAGATTGAGGAACGTCGGCGTCGCCGGCTGGAACCGGCCCGAGACCATCTCGTCGACCAGGGACACCGCGAAGTCGGTGTCGCCGTCGGCCAGCGCGAGGGCGACCATGCACACGCGGTCCTCGAACCGCTCCAGGTAGCGCTTCCCGTCGAACGTCTTCAGCGTGTAGCTCGTGTAGTACTTGAACGCGCCGAGGAACGTCGAGAAGCGGAACTTCTTGGAGTAGGCATACTCGAACAGCGTCTTGAGGAAGGCGCGGTCGTACTTCGCCAGCACCGCCGGGTCGTAGTACTTGTTCTCGACGAGGTAGTCGAGCTTCTCGTCCAGGTCGTGGAAGAACACCGTGTTCTGGTTGACGTGCTGCAGGAAGTACTCCCGAGCCGCCTCACGGTCCTTGTCGAACTGGATGTTCCCGTCCGCGTCGTACAGGTTGAGCATCGCGTTCAGGGCGTGGTAGTCCAGCCCCGTCGCGCTCACGCGGGAATCTGTCGCCGTCGCTGCCAAAACCGCCCCAATCCTTCGCGGACGCGAGTCACGTCCTCTGCTGTTCCCATGAGCTCGAACCCGTACAGGTAGGGGACGTCGCACTTGGTGGCGACGACCTTCCCCGCCTTGCAGTAGGCCGAGCCGAAGTTCGTGTTGCCGGCCGCGATGACGCCGCGGATCAGCGCACGGTTGCCCTCGTCGTTGAGGAACTTGACCACCTGGCGGGGCACCGCCCCGCCCTCGTTGCCGCCCCCGTAGGTGGGGACGACGAGCACATAGGGCTCCTGCACGTGCAGGAACCCGTCGGTGGGCCGCAACGGGATGCGCTCCGCCGCGAGGCCCACCTTGTCGACGAACCGACGGGTGTTCTCGGAGACCGACGAGAAGTACACCAACGAACCCATGGCGCACCCCCTCCCCGGTTCCGACCTGCGGTCGCGCCGCCACCGGGGACACGGATGCCCGGCGGTCCAGTTGTGATCAGCGCGTCCCCGGATCAGCGGGGACGGTGCCCTCCGGGCCGGCACGGTGTGGTCCGGCGCCGGCCCGGGGCGTCCGTCGGACGAGCGCTCCGGCTCGGGGCCGGCGCTCGCCGAGCCTCGTCAGGCGACCGCGGTCGCCATGCGCTCTGCGAGCGCCTTGATGCGGTCCGGGCGGTAGCCCGACCAGTGCTCGCCGCCGGCCATGACGACCGGGGCCTGCAGGTGACCGAGGGACATCACGTAGTCGCGGGCGTCCGCGTCCTCGCTGATGTCGACCACCGTGTAGTCGTAGCCGAGCTTGTCCAGGGCGCGGTAGGTGGCGCTGCACTGCACGCACGACGGCTTGCTGTAGACCGTGATCGTCATCCGTGGCTCCCCAGTGATCCTGCTGCTCTGCTTCGTCTCGTCGCTCCCGGCACGTGCTGCCGGGAGCCTCGACGTCGGTGGGCGACCCGCTGGAGCGGTACGCCGTGCGTCGGATGCCGACACTACACCTAGTGGTCGGGCTTGCCACCAGCCACAAGGGCTTGTGTTACAGCCGTGTCGTTTTTCACCCTGTGCATGGTGAGGCAACCCTATGGAGGACCACTGACACAGGGCCCTGGCCAGGGCGTTCGCGGCGAACGGGGGACCCGCTCGAGCCGCCGTCCCCAGGGTCTCGGCGCGTCGTCCACACGCCGTCCACAGCGGCCCCCGTGGGGCCGCGCAGCCGCCCACACGCCGTCCACAGGGCTCAACACCGACATCGGCGAGCACCATCCCCTGGCCAGCCACGGGACGGTGCCGGACTCACCCGCCGGTCCCGCGGGTCAGGCGATGCGCAGGTGCCCCGCAGCGGCCGGCTGGGCGTGCGGGGCCGGTGACTCGCCCTCACGGGCGGCGCGGGCCGCCTCGAGCACGTCCGTGATCTGGTCGCCGATCAGCTCGTGGCGCACCAGCAGCGCGTCGCGCAGCGCCTCGACCAGGTCCCGGTTTCCGGCCAGCAGCCGGCGGACGGTGCTGCGGGCCTCGTCGAGCACCTGCTCGAGCCGGTCGCGCGCGCGGGAGTCGGCCAGCACCGCCTCCACGACGTCCTTGCCGGTGGCGGCCAGCGAGACCAGCGACCCCGTCATGCCGGCGGCGCCGACCATCTGGGCGGCGGTGCGCGTCGCGGCCGCCAGGTCGGAGGCCGGCCCCGTGGTGGTGCCGCCGAAGAACAGCTCCTCCGCCACCCAGCCGCCCATGGCGATCTGCACCAGTGCGGAAAGGTCGTCGTGCGACTGCGTGTAGACCTCCTCGCAGTCGTCGTGCGCCAGCATTCCGAGCGCGGCGCCGCGCTTGACGATGGTCAGCACCTCGAGGTTGCGACGTGGCGCCACGAGCCAGGCGGTGACGGCGTGCCCCGCCTCGTGGGTGGCGATCAGCTGCTGCTCGGCCGGCGTGTACGTCACGGGGTGGCCGATGCCCACCAGCTCGGTGATCCGCGCGTGCTCCACGTCGACGAAGCTCATCGTCTCGGCACCCCGGCGCAGGGCGTTGACCAGGGCCTCGTCCAACAGGTGCTCCACCATCACCGGCGTCCAGCCGTTGGTGGCGGCCGCGACGCGGTCCCGCAGCGTCGGGTCGTCCAGCTCGGGCTCGTGCGCCCGACGGGCGAGGAAGTGGTCGACGAGGGCGCGGCGGCCGTGCGCGTCGGGCGTCGGGAAGGTCAGCCGGCGGTCGAAGCGACCGGGGCGCAGCAGGGCCGGGTCGAGCGAGTCGGCGCGGTTGGTGGCGGCGATCAGCAGGATGGGCGCCCGACGAGGCCGACGACGACGCAGCCGCCGGTCCGACGGCAGCAGCAGGTTCACCGCGTCGAGCAGCCGACCCATCAGGCGCTCGCTGCCCACCGGCTCGTCGAACGACTGCATCTGCACCAGCAGCTCGTTGACCACGCCGCCGGTGCCCTCGCTGATGATCGCGTGGCGAACGGCGCCGCCGACGCCAGGCAGCGTGCCGGACTGCTCCGTCGCCACCGACCCGAACAGGCCACCCCGGCGCATCGCGATCGCGTCGATCTCCTCGATGAACCCGATCGCGCCGCCCTCGGTGCGAGCCGCCTTGCGCAGCGCCCGGAAGTACGAGCGGATCTTGCGCGCCGTGGCGCCGTAGTACATCGACTGGAAGCTGGTCGCCGAGACGAACAGGAACGGCACGCCGGCCTCGGCGGCCATCGCCTTGGCCGTCATCGTCTTGCCTGTTCCCGGAGGGCCCTCGAACAGCAGCCCGCGCCGCGGCGTGCCGCCCATCTGGTCGGCGAACCGCCGGTGCGTCCAGAACAGGTCGAGGGACCGGCGCACGTCCTCGATGATCGGGTCGATTCCGATCACGTCGTCCAGCGTCACGTCCACCTGCTCAGGGCGGTAGACGACGTGCGGCGAGCGGCTGGCGCCCACCTGCGTGCCGACCAGCATGAGGATCAGCGCGACGAAGAACAGCACCGGCACCATCACCAGCGGGTCGAGGTGCGGCAGCGGCGGCAGCACCGGGGCGCCGGCCAGCGACCGGAGCACCACCCACAGCTCCACGGCGGCCAGTGCGACGGTCAGCCGGAGCAGGCGCCGGCGCCGCATCCGCTCTCGGTCCAGCGCGACGTCGTGCAGTGCGGGCCGACCGGGCACCGGTACGGGCACGGCCTCGGAGGCGGTCACGGGCACGGTCACGGGCAGGGTCTCGGACACGGTGGGCCCTTTCCTCGAGCCGCACCTCGATGGGCGTGCGACGACGACGGGGTGGCGAACCACCATGGTCGAACCGGTCCAGGAATCCGACAACTCGGACAAGACCTGCGGTGAGCTCGAGCGAAGGCTCCGACCGCCACGAGTGCCGGCGCGCAGACGCACCCCTCACCGGACGCGTGCGGCAGCGGCGTGCCCCGGGCGCGGGGCCGCCCCCCTTTTCGTGCTGTACGCCTGGTGCACGTACATCAGGCGTACAGCCGACAGGGAGCATCCGACTCGTGCGGTACGCGTGGCGTCGCTCGGCACGGCTCTGAGCTGCCAGCGCCGGCGCCCTCGCCGTGCCGGCGGGGCGAGATCAGCTGTTGCCGGAGACCTCGACCGTGACGACCGTGCTTCCGGGCGCCGGGGCCCCGAACGTTCCAGCGCTCCCCGTGCCCTCCAGGTGGTCCGAAGCGGCGACTCGCACGTTGACCTGCAGCGTCGAGCCTGTGAGGGTCGTGAGGGTCGACGCGTCGTGCAGCCCGTAGCGCTGCCCGTAGGCGGCGCGCCAGGCCGCGAGGGCGGCCTCCGGCGGGACGTCGACCTGGTAAGCGACGAGGACGTGGGCCGAGGCGTTGTCTATGCCGAACTGCGACTGGCGGGTCTGACGTCCGAGCTCGACGGCGGGGATCGGCGCGACGAGGACCGGCTCCTTCTGCAGCTGCGCCAGCCGGGGCGAGGGCCCGGTGACGCTCAGGCTGATCACGAACGCGAGCACGGCGAGCAGCATCAGCAACATGACCGGGAGCGCCCAGCGGACTCTGCGGTGAAGCCCTCGCTGCACCTGGCGGAGCTCGTCGGCGAGATCCTCGTCGCGTGGTTCGGGAGAGGCGGGCACGGTCGAGCCCTCCTCGCGTCGCACCGGTTGCGCGGACCGTACTGCGCCGCACCGGCTTCCCGGGTGGGAACGCGGGTCGTTCACCCGGCTGCCGCCCGGCGGCGCCTCCGGGCTAGCTGCGGCGGGTGGAGCTGGGGCCGGCGAGGAGCTGGCGCGGGACCCAGCGGGGGGTGCGGCGGGGCTCGGCCTCCGTGGTGAACGGGGGGCGGCGGTCGGCGACCACGTTGCCCGTGGGGTCGGCGGTGAAGATGCGGCGGCCCGGGTTCAGCAGGGTGCGGAGGAACTCGACCTGCCGGCGCGAGGCCTCCAGCTCCTCCTCGAGCTCGAGGATGCGCTTGATGCCGGCCAGGTTGACGCCCTCGTCGTGCGAGAGCCGCTGCACCTCGCGCAGCATCGTGATGTCCCGGCGGGAGTAGCGGCGGCCGCGGCCGGTGGTGCGGCCCGGCTGGACCAGGCCCAGGCGGTCGTACTGGCGCAGGGTCTGGGGGTGCATGCCGGCCAGCCGCGCCGCGACGGAGATCACGAACACCTTGGCGTCGTCGTCCACACCCCTCACCTCCTCACGTCCCCGCCCGCGTCCGGGCCTACGTTCGCGCCTGAGCCATCAGGTCGGCCCGCACGTCCTGGTCCGCCGTCGCCTTGGCGAAGGCCTCGACGGCCTCCTTCGCGGCACCGGACAGCCGTTGTGGCACCGCCACCTGCACGGTGACCAGCAGGTCGCCGGTCGCCTTGGCGGTGTGGATGCCCTTGCCCTTGACGCGCAGGGTGCGGCCCGACGGCGTCCCGGCGGGCACCTTGACCCGGACGGTGGAGCCGTCGAGCGTCGGCACCTCGACCGTCGCGCCCAGCGCCGCCTCGTCGAACGAGACCGGCACGGTTACGCGAAGGTTGTCACCCTCCGCGGAGAACACCGGGTGCGGCGTCACCGAGACGGTGATGACCAGGTCGCCCGGCTCGGCGCCGCGCTCCCCCGGTCGGCCCTTGCCGCGCAGCCGGATCTTCTGACCGTCGCGGACGCCGGCCGGGATGCGGGCGGTGACCGTGCGGCCCTCGACGGACAGCGACACCGTCGAGCCCTCGGCTGCCGTGCGGAACGGCAGCGTGGTGGTAGCCGTCAGGTCGATGCCCGGCTGCGGCCCGCGCTGCTGGGTGAACCCACCACCGCCGCCGCCGAAGAGCCCGCCGAGGATGTCCTCGAAACCGCCACCACCGCCGGTGGAGTAGCGGACGCGGGTGCCGCCCTGACCGCCGGCGCCGAACATGCCGCCGAACAGATCCTCGAACCCGGCGGCGCCGCCACGGGCACCGCCGGGCGCGGTGAACCGGGCACCGCCGGCCATCGCGCGCAGCTGGTCGTACTGCTGACGCTGCTCGGTGTCCGAGAGGACGGCGTACGCCTCGCCGATGTCCTTGAACTTGGCCTCTGCGGTGGCGTCCCCCGGGTTGTGGTCCGGGTGCAGCTGCCGCGCGAGCTTGCGGTAGGCCTTCTTGATGGTCGCGGCGTCGGCGTCCTTGGGGACACCGAGCACGGCGTAGAAGTCCTTCTCGAGCCAGTCCTGGCCGGTCACGGTGCCTCCCTCCTCGTCGTCGTCGCGCGTGCGTGACTGCCGGTGCGCAGCAGGATTGTCAGGCCTCCGGGTCCACCACGGCCACGCGCGCCGCGCGCAGCACCCGGTCGGCCGTGCGGTAGCCCGGCTGGAGCACCATCTGCACGGTGGGCTCGGAGACCTCGGCCGAGTGCGCGTGCATCAGCGCCTCGTGGACGTTCGGGTCGAACGTCTCGCCGGCCTCGCCGTACCGCTCGATGCCGAACCGCTGCAGGGTCGACTCCAGCTTCTCGGCGATCGAGGCGAACGGGCCGGTGAGGTCGCCGTGCTGGCGGGCCAGCTCGACGTCGTCCAGCACGGGGATCAGCGCCTCGGCGAGGGCCGCGACCCCCTGCCCGTGGGCGGCCAGCACCTCGGCCTTGGACCGCTTGACGTACGCCGAGTAGCGCTGGTCCAGGTTGTAGTAGTCGGCCTGGGTGCGCTGCAGCTCGTCGAGCCGCTCGGCGGCCAGCCGCTCCGCCTCCTCGAGGGTCTCGGCGGCCAGCTGGTGGTCCGCGTCGGCGACCGCCTGGGCGGCGGCGTCGAGCACGGCCTCGTCGGGCGTCTTGCCCGTGTCGGCGGACGCGCCGGGCTGGCGCACCTCGAACGTCTCCGGGTCGATCCGGCGCTTGTCGGTGAACCGGGGGGCGCCCTCGTCGGGGCCGGGCGTGCCCGACCCCGACGAGGTGCCGTCAGCAGGAGCCATCACTTGGTGGTGTCCTCGTCGTCGACGATCTCGGCGTCCACCACGTCCTCGTCGGAGGCCGCGGAACCGGTCGAGCCTGCGCCCGCACCGGCACCCGCGCCCGCCGAGCCGGACTCGGCAGCGCCCTGGTTGGCGTAGACCGCCTCACCGATCTTCTGGCCGGCGGCCAGCAGCGCGGAGTGCGCCGTCTTCACGGCGTCGAGGTCGGAGCCCTCGAGCGCGGTACGGACGTCCGCGATCGACTTCTCGACCTCGGACTTCACGTCGTCGGACAGCTTGTCCGCGTTGTCCTTGAGCAGCTTCTCCGTGGAGTAGGCGAGCTGCTCGGCGGAGTTGCGGGTCTCGGCCTCCTCGCGGCGCTTCTTGTCCTCGGCGGCGTGCGCCTCGGCGTCCTTCACCATGCGGTCGATGTCCTCCTTGGGGAGGGCCGAGCCGCCGGTGATCGTCATCGACTGCTCCTTGCCCGTGCCGCGGTCCTTGGCGGACACGTGCACGATGCCGTTCGCGTCGATGTCGAAGGTCACCTCGATCTGCGGGATGCCGCGCGGGGCCGGCGCGATGCCGGTCAGCTCGAAGGTGCCCAGCGGCTTGTTGTCCCGGGCGAACTCGCGCTCGCCCTGGAACACCTGGATCAGCACCGACGGCTGGTTGTCCTCCGCCGTGGAGAAGATCTCCGACCGCTTGGTGGGGATGGCCGTGTTCCGCTCGATCAGCTTGGTCATCACCCCGCCCTTGGTCTCGATGCCGAGGGACAGCGGGGTGACGTCGATCAGCAGGACGTCCTTGCGGTCGCCCTTGATCACACCGGCCTGCAGCGCGGCGCCGACGGCCACGACCTCGTCCGGGTTGACGCCCTTGTTGGGCTCCTTGCCGCCGGTCAGCTCGGTGACCACCTCGGTGACCGCGGGCATGCGGGTCGAGCCGCCGACCAGCACCACGTGGTCGATGTCGCCCACCTTGATGCCGGCGTCGCGGATGACGTCGTTGAACGGCTTGCGGGTGCGGTCCAGCAGGTCCTGCGTCATCTGCTGGAACTGCGCGCGGGTCAGCTTGGTGTCCAGGTGCACCGGGCCGTTCTCGCTCATCGAGAGGTACTGCAGCGAGATGTTGGTGCTGGTCGCGGACGACAGCTCCTTCTTGGCCTGCTCGGAGGCCTCGCGGAGGCGCTGCAGCGCGATCTTGTCCTTGGACAGGTCGACGCCGGTGGTGTTCTTCACCTCGGTGACCAGGTGCTGCACGATCCGGTTGTCCCAGTCGTCACCACCGAGGTGGTTGTCGCCGGAGGTCGCGCGGACCTCGATCGTCGAGAAGCCGTCGTCGTCCTTGCCGACCTCCAGCAGGGACACGTCGAACGTGCCACCGCCCAGGTCGAACACGAGGATCAGCTCGTCCTCCTTGCCGCGCTCGAGGCCGTAGGCCAGGGCGGCCGCGGTGGGCTCGTTGATGATGCGCAGGACGTTGAGGCCGGCGATGGTGCCGGCGTCCTTGGTGGCCTGGCGCTGGGCGTCGTTGAAGTACGCGGGGACGGTGATGACCGCGTCGGTCACCGGCTCGCCCAGGTACGCCTCGGCGTCGCGCTTGAGCTTGCCCAGGATGCGGGCGCTGATCTCCTGCGGCGTGTACTTCTTGTCGTCGATCGCCACGCTCCAGTCGGTGCCCATGTGGCGCTTGACGGAGGTGATGGTGCGGTCGACGTTGGTGACGGCCTGGCGCTTGGCGATCTCGCCCACCAGCACCTCACCGGTCTTGGAGAACGCCACGACGGACGGCGTCGTGCGCGACCCCTCCGCGTTGGCGATGACCGTGGGCTCGCCGCCTTCCAGCGTCGCGACCACCGAGTTGGTGGTGCCGAGGTCGATGCCGACTGCTCGTGCCATGTCTGTGTGCCTTCCTTGCCGTGCCGGATGCTGCCGGGATGCCGTGATGGAGCCGAAGTCTTGAGTCGAACCGGCTCAAGTCTGCGGCGGCCGCTCCCGTCGTGCAAGCTCGGCCGGGCGGACTTGAGTCTGATGGGCTCAACTCTCGACGAGCCTGCTGTGTTCCCGGTCGGACGGAACGGATCAGTCCCGGCGGTACTCCTCGTCGCTCACGTGCTCGAGCCACGTGACGACCTGCCCGTCGCCGTCGGCCTCCTGGATCGCGACGTGCGCCATGAACCGGTCCGGCGTCGCCCCGTGCCAGTGCTCCTCGCCCGGCTCGACGTACACCACGTCGCCCGGCCGGATCTCCTGCACCTGGCCGTCGCGGGTGCCGACGTAGCCGATGCCGTCGGTGACGTAGAGCGTCTGACCCTTGGGGTGGCGGTGCCAGGCGGTCCGCGCGCCCGGCGCGAACCGGACGTGCGTCGCCCCGACGGCGGACTGCTCGTCGGGGTTGCGGATCCCCTCCATGAAGACGGTGCCGGTGAACCAGTCGGCGGGGCCGGGGGCGGTCGCGCCGCCGCTTCGGGTGAACCTCATGCGTCTCGTCCTTCCGTGTCGCGGGTCGTCAGACGGTGCGGTCGTCAGGCGGTGAGGTCGTCAGACAGTGCGTCGTCAGACGGTGAGAAGCACCTTGATCGCGCGCCGCTCGTCCATCGCGCGGTACCCCTCGGCCGCCTCCTCGATCGGCAGCGTGAGGTCGAACACCGCGCCCGGGTCGATGCTGCGGTCCCAGATGAGCTGGATCAGCTCGGGCAGGAACCGGCGCACCGGCGCCGGGCCGCCGTGCAGGTGCACGCCGGACCTGAACAGCTCCTGGCCCGGCAGCGACACGTCGTGGGACACCCCGACGTAGCCGACGTGGCCGCCGGCCCTGGTCGCGCGGATCGCCTGCATCATCGACTCCTGGGTGCCGACCGCCTCGATCGTGGAGTGCGCACCGAGGCCGCCCGTGAGCTCGTTGATCCGCGCCACACCGGCGTCGCCGCGCTCCTCGACGATGTCGGTGGCGCCGAACCGCCGGGCCAGCGCCTGCCGGTCGGCGTGCCGGGACATCGCGATGATGCGCTCGGCCCCCAGCTGCCTGGCGGCCAGCACCCCGAGCAGGCCGACGGCCCCGTCACCGACCACGGCCACGGTCTTGCCCGGCCCGACCTCGGCAGCGACCGCCGCGAACCAGCCGGTGCCGAGCACATCCGACGCGGCGAGCAGCGAGGGGATCAGCTCAGGCGCCGGCTGGCCCGGGGTGGCGACCAGGGTGCCGTCCGCGTTCGGGATCCGCGCGTAGTCGGCCTGCGCGCCTGGCACGGCACCCGGACCGCGGTGCACGCAGTACGTCTGGTAGCCGGACCTGCAGATCTCGCAGGTGTTGTCCGAGGAGAAGAACGAGCCGACGACGAAGTCCCCGACCTTGACGTCGGTGACGGCGGAGCCCACCTCCTCCACCGTGCCGACGTACTCGTGGCCCATCGCCTGGTGGTCCACCTTGTCGATGCCGCGGTAGGGCCACAGGTCCGACCCGCAGATGCAGGTGGCCGCGAGCTTGATGATCGCGTCGGTCGGCTCGACGATCGTCGGCCGCTCCGTCTCGTCGACCCGGACGTCGCCGGGGGCGTACATGACGACAGCGCGCATGCTGATGAAGCCTCTCTCTCGGGTGCTCTTCGGTGCCGCGTCAGACCGTGAGCGTGTCGCCGGCACCGAGGCGGCGGTACTCCGCGACCCCTCCGGTGACCTGCGGGATCACGCGGTCGACGAGGCCGAGGCCGGCGTCGCTGAGGATCGCGTCGTGGATCGGCACGGCGACGCGCGGCGCGACGGCCTGCAGGTAGTCGGCGGCCTCGCTGAGCTTCATCCACGGTGCGCTCACCGGCAGCAGCAGCACCTCGACGTGCACGCCGGCGGGCGGCGGGGTGAACGAGTCGCCCGGGTGCAGCACGACGCCGTCGATCAGGTACGCCGCGTTGGCGACCACCGGGATGGACGGGTGGATCACCGCGTGCCGGTTGCCCACGGCCTCGACCGCGAACCCCGCCGCGGTGAACGTATCGCCCTCGGTGACGGCGTGCAGGCGGTCGGCCGGTGCACCGGCGGCGACCAGCTGGTCCACCACCACGCCGGGGGCCCACACCTGCAGGTCGGGTGCGGCCGCGAGCGCCGCCGTCAGCCTGTCCGGCACCACGTGGTCGACGTGCTCGTGGGTGACCAGCACCGCGCCGGCGCCGTCGAGCGCAGCGGGGTCGCTGAACGCACCCGGGTCGAGGACCAGCACGTGGCCGTCCTTCTCGAGGCGGATGCAGGCGTGGCCGTGCTTGCTGATGGTGGTGGACATCGCTCTCCCCTTCATTGCGCCCTGTGGTGTGCGCCGCCGGCCATTGTCGGTCGGTCGCGGCGCAGCTGCAGCGGAGGGTGCGGCAGCCGTCAGTCAGGCCGGATGACGACGAGCGGCCCCTCCTCCGCCGTCGGCACCTCGAAACCGTCGAGGTAGGCGCGCGGTAGACGTCGCGGGACGCGCGGGACCAGAACGACGTGTCGACGACGACGTCCCGGCCCTCCCCGACCAGGCGGACCAGCCGGTCCTGGAGCACCGCGTGGACCTGGGCGGCGGCCGCCGCGGGCAACGGGTGCTCCCGGTGGCCCAGCCGCCAGGCCTCCTCGTCGAACGAGAGGCGCACGTAGCCCGACTCCTCGAGCCTGCGGGCGTGCGTCGTCTTGCCGGAGCCGGCCGGCCCGCACGTCAGCACCACCCCCACCCGCCCACCGGACGCCTGTGCTCCGGTGTGCATGCGATCCCCTCCCGATGCCATGGCCACACTCTCGCGCGCCGACCCGGTCCAGGGCGGCCCGCGGCCCGCCCAGCTGACTGTCGACCGGCGCCGCCCTCCGGCCGGAGGTCCGACAAGGCTAGGTTTGGCACTCCTTCCTTGCCGACGTACTGTTGACAACATGTCGACACGTTGTCGACATGTTGTCCGCTCGTCCCCGTCGTCAAGGAGCCCGATGTTCCTCGCTCTGCGCGCACTGGCCTTCCAACGCAGCCGCTTCCTCCTGGTCGGCCTGGTGATCGGGCTGCTCGCGCTGCTCACCGTGATGCTGTCCGGTCTGTCCAGCGGCCTGGTGAACGACGGCGTCTCCGGGCTGAAGAACCTGCCGGCGACCGCCATGGCGTTCTCGGCCGGCACCAAGACGGACAACGCGTTCTCGCAGTCGGTGGTCGACGAGAAGCAGCGCGCTGCGTGGGCGGGCCGGCCGCACGTCGCCGACGCGCAGCTGCTGGGCGTGTCCATCGTCAACACGCGCAAGGCCGACGCCACGCCGGTGGACCTGACGTTGTTCGGCGTCGCACCCGACTCGTTCCTGGCGCCGACGGTGGACGGCCGGCCCGCGCTGACCCAGCCCGGTGACGTGGTCCTCTCGGCCACTGCCCGCAAGACGGGCGTCCGCGCCGGGGACGTGCTGACCCTGGACCGCGTGGGGACCACGCTGCGGGTGGTCGGGTTCACCGCGCAGCAGGACACCTTCGGGCACGTGGACGTCGGCTACCTGCCGCTGCGGACGTGGCAGTACATCGCCTCGGGCCGGTCGGCGGCGGGCGCCCCGACGGCCGATGCGATCGCGGCGGATGCGCTGGACACGGCCAGCGTGGTCGCGCTGCGCAGCGACACCGGGTCCACGCTGGCCACGTCAGGCATCGACGTCGCAGCCGGCGACCAGGCGGCCGACACCACCACCCGCTCGCTGCAGGCGACCTTCGCCAGCTCCCCCGGCTACACCGCCGAGACGACGACCATCAGCATGATCACCGCCTTCCTCTACGTGATCGCCGCCCTGGTGATCGGGGCGTTCTTCACCGTGTGGACGGTGCAGCGGCAGCACGAGCTGGCGGTGCTGCGCGCCGTCGGCGCCCCCACCGGGTTCCTGCTGCGCGACGGGCTGACGCAGGCCGCCGCGCTGCTGGTGACGTTCACCGCCGTCGGTGCCGGCATCGGGCTGGGCCTCGGCGCCCTGATCCCGGACGGCGTGCCGTTCGCCCTGGAGGCCGCGCCCGTCGCCGGAGCGGCCGTGCTGATGATCACCCTCGGGCTGGTCGGCGCCGGACTGGCCGTGCTCCGCATCGCCCGGATCGACCCCCTCACCGCGCTCGGAGGCCAGCGATGACCACGTCCACCGTCCCCACCCCGGCGGCCGGCGCCGCCGACACGTCCCGCACCGGCCTGGTGATGTCCGGCGTCAGCCTCGAGCTCGGCGACGGCGACCGGATCGTGCGCGCGCTGGACTCCGTCGACCTCGTCGTGCGGCCGGGCGAGCTGGTCGCCGTCGTCGGCCCGTCCGGCGCCGGCAAGTCGAGCCTGCTGGCCGTCGCCGGCGCGCTGACCAGCCCGACGTCCGGCACCGCCACCGTGCACGGCCACGACCTCGCCTCGCTGAGCGCGCGACGCCGGGCCCGCTTCCGCCTCGAGGAGATCGGGTTCGTGTTCCAGTCCGGCAACCTGGTGCCGGCCCTGACGGTCGCCGACCAGCTGCGCCTGGTGCATCACCTGCGCGGGCGGCGCGACGCCTTCGACGTGACGCGCGCGCTGGACCAGGTCCGGATGGCGCACAAGGCGGACCGCCGCCCGCACGAGCTGTCCGGCGGCGAGCGTCAGCGCGTCGGCATCGCCCGAGCGCTGGCCACCCACCCGTCGCTGCTGCTGGTCGACGAGCCGACCTCAGCCCTGGACCGGGCCCGGAGCCAGGACGTGGTGGCGCTGCTGCGCGAGCGGACCGAGCGCGCGTCCGTCGCGACCGTGATGGTCACCCACGACCACGACGTGCTGCACCACTGCCACCGTGTGCTGAGCATGGAGGACGGGCGGCTGCTGGCGGTGTGACGCCCGCGGGGCAGGGCGCGCTCGCGCAGCCTAGCGCGCTCGCGCAGCCTGGCGCGTCCGCGCAGCCTGGCGCGTCCGCGCACACCGCTTGCCAGCTGCGCGCTGGTCAGCTCACCTCGAGGCCGTCGCCCGTCCAGCGAAGGCTGCGTAGATCCGCGACCTCCGCATCGGCCCGCAGGTCACCGAGCTCCCGGTCGCCCACGCGCACCACGTGCCGCACCCGCGCCGCCCGGGCGGCGCGGATACCCGCCGGCGAGTCCTCGAGGACGACGCACTCGTCCGCCGGCACGCCGAGCAGGGCGGCCGCGGCGAGGTAGCCCTCGGGATGCGGCTTGCCGTGGGTGACGTCGGCGCTGGTCACCAGCACCTGAGGCACGGGCAGCCCGGCGGCGACCAGGCGGGCGCGGGCCAGCACGGGCGACCCGGAGGTGACGGTGGCCCACCGGTCGGCCGGGATCGACGCCAGCAGCGCCGCGGCGCCGGGGATCACCGTGACGTCGTCCGCGTCCTCCAGCTCGAGGGCGTCGATCAGGGCCAGCGCTGCCTCGCGGCCGGCCGGCTCGACGAACTCGGCCACCGTGTCGGCCGCCCGCCGCCCGTGCACCGTCGCGAGCACCACGTCGGGCTCCAGGCCCAGGCGCTGCGCCCAGCGGGTCCACGAGCGGACCACCACCGGGTCCGAGTCGACCAGCACCCCGTCGCAGTCGAACAGCACGGCCGTGCAGGTCAGGACGGTGGTCATCGGTGGGCACTCCTTCGAGGTGGGCCCGGCAGTCGGGCGGGTACGCGGACGGACAGGGCGGGCGACGAGCGCACGACGGAGACGCACCCGGTCACAGCACGCCGCGGGCCGTGAAGATCCGGAACGCCGCGAAGCCCGGCAGGATCGGGAGCCAGAACGTCGCCAGCCGGTAGAGCACCACGGCGGCCAGCGCCGAACCGGAGGGCACCCCGACGCCGGTCAGCGCGGCGAGCAGCACCGCCTCGACCGCGCCGACACCACCCGGTGTGGGCGCCGCCGTCGCCACCGCGCCGGCGGTCAGCGACACCAGCGCCACCGTGACGAACGGCGTGTGCACGCCGAACGCCCGCACCGACAGGTACAGGCACACGGCGTACCCGCCCGGCACCAGCGCCACGCCCGCCACCAGGGCGGCGAGCTTGCCCGGGTCGGACAGCAGCGGACGCATCGCGCCGGCGGACGCCCGCACGGCCGGCGCCACCCGCTCGCGCAGCAGTCGACGGACGTTGGGCACGGCGGCCGCGATGCCCAGCACGGCCAGGGTGCCGCCGACGGCCGCCGCGATCACCAACGGGGAGGGCAGCCGGGACAGCTCACCGGTCAGCGCGCGCGCTGAGCCCGCCCACACCGCCGCGGTCACCAGCAGCAGCACGTGCGCGGTCAGCACGGCCGCCTCCTTGGCGGCGCTGGCGGACGCGGCGACGGGTGTCGGGAAACCGCGCTTCTGCAGGTAGCGGATGTTCAGCCCGACCTGCCCGACTCCGGGCGGTGCGAACGTGGCGACGAATGAGGCCGACAGCGCGACGCCGACGGACTCACCGAGCGGCACCCGCCCCGGCGTGCCGCCGGCGAGGCCCAGCGCGGCGCCGAGGTAGGTCAGCGCGGAGGCGGCGAGCACCGCCGGGAGCCACCGCCAGTCGGCGGTGCGGACCGTGTCCACCAGCTGGGGCAGGTCGGCCAGCTGCGGCGCCAGCGCGTACACCGCGACGGCCAGGGTCGCGCCCAGCAGCAGCGTCCGGGGCCGGAACCGCTGCACGTTCTCGAACGCCGGCCGAGCCACGCCGAGGTCGTCGCTCAGGGCGCTGACCAGGGACGACCGTGCGTCCGGGTGCCCCTTGAGCGCCGCGCGGGCCGCTGCCGACAAGGCGTCGGGCACCATCCGGCCGAGCGCCGGCGTCAGCCGGTCGGCACCGAGCACCCGGTGCGCGGCGGCGACGGCCCGCTCGGCGCCCACCACCACCGAGGTGGTGAGCAGCAGCTCGGCGACGTCTCCCGCCAGCACACCCGGGGCAGCCGCCGGCTCGGACGGGCCGAGGTCGACGACGGCCACGCCCCCGTCCTCCGTCAGCAGGAAGTGGTCGAGCGTCAGCTCCCGGACGGCGACGGCGCAGTCCTGCAGGGCGGCGAGCTGCCGCCACGCCGCGTCGAGCACGTCGTCGGTCAGCCGCTCGGCCGGGAGCTCGTCGAACCGGGTGCCCACCAGGTGCTCCGTCGCGAGCAGCCCCTCGCCCTCGCGGCCCACCGCGAGCGCCAGCACCGTCGGCACCCGCACGCCGCGGCTGCCGGCCACCAGGGCTGAGGTCGCCTCGTTGGCCACCACCCGCACCGGCGAGCCGAACGGCGAGTCGTCGCCGACGCCCCGCAGCCGCAGCCGCCGCAGGCCCCGCCGCACTGCGTCCAGCCGCCACAGCTGCTCGTCCACCACCCGCACGTCCACGGGGACGTCCACTGCCGCGGCGGCCCCCGGGACGGCGACGACGTCGTCCGTCCGGCCCGCGACCACCACGGGGACGGGCCCGGTGTCCGCGTCGCTGCCGCGTCGGTGCCGGACGGCGACCGGTGCCACGGCTGTGGCGGCGTACCGGCCCGCCGCCGCCGCGAGCGACCGGACGTCCCGCACCGCCAGGCCCGACCCGGCGAGCGCCAGCCGCACGCCCTCGCCGGTCAGCCGGTGCGCGGACCGCCCCAGCCCCACCAGCACCAGGGCACCCATGCCGCCGCCCGCGCCGATCGCCAGCAGTACGTCCACCACGTCGACGGTGCCGACGGCCCGCAGCAGGGCGAGCAGCACCAGCAGCACGCGGAGCACCCGCACCCACCGCGGCGCCACCGCCGACTGCGCCACGGTGACCACCGCGGCGAGCACGACGATGTCCCACGACCGCACGCCACCGCCCACGCCGGCCGTCAGGTGCTGCGTCCACGAGACCACCACGGGCACACGCCCCAGCGCGGCGAACGCCACCACGCCGAGCGCACCGCCGACCAGCACGCGCAGCAGCAGCCCGAACCGCCTGCTGACCAGGGCCCACACGGGACCGGCCAGGGCCAGCACGCCGTAAGCGCCGAGTGCGAGCGTCTGCAGCACCGTGACCAGGGACGACGGCACGCCGGCCAACGCATCGCGCAGGTCGGTCGCCGCCGCGGTGGCCGTGCGGTCGGCGAACCGGGCACCCACCACGGCCCCGACGATCACCAGCCCGAAGCTGAGGGTCATCCGCACGTCGGTCGGCGCTGCACGGACGGTGACGTCGCGGTACTCACGCTCCGGCTGCGCGCGGCCGCTCACTCACCCTCCCGCCGTCGTCCCCCCGCCGCCTGCCGACGGCCCCCGCATCATCACAGCACGCGAGCCAGTGAGGTCAGGACCTGCAGCGGGTCGTCGCCGACCGGGACCAGCACGGCGCTGGTCGCCCCGGCGTCCGCGAGCGCTGTGAGCCGTCCGCGCACCTCGTCGGGGGTGCCGGCGAGGGCCAGCTGTCGCACCCACTCGGCGGGCAGCCGTTCGACGAACTCGGTCCGGTCGGCGCAGGACGCGCGCAGGGCGACGAGCTCGTCGCGGAACGGCAGCGGCTCCAGGTGCGGCGCCGCGTCGGGCTCACCGACCCACTGCAGCGAGGGCCGGACGGCGGCGAGAGCGGTGGCCGCGTCGTCGTCCACCGCCGCGACGTTGTACGTGACCAGCCGGTGCCTGCCGGGGGCGGCGATCTGCTCCAGGGCCGTGCGGACGTACTCCGGGGTGGACGGCTCGGCCAGGATCGTGCCGTCCGCCACCCGGCCCGAGACCGCCAGCGAGCGCGGTCCGCGCACGCCGAGCAGCACGTCCGGGACCACGGCGGGGACCGCGACCGGCTCCAGCGCGATGTCGCTCAGGTGCACCGACCGCGCATCGGGGGCCGACGTCACCTGCTCGCCGCGCAGCAGCGCCCGCACGGCGCTGACGTGCTCGCCGAGCAGCGTCAGCGGGGACGAGGGCCAGGCGCCGACCGCACGCATCCACGCCGGCATGCCGTGGCCGATGCCGATGGAGACGCGCCCCGGGAACAGCTGCGCCAGGGTGGCCGCCTCCATCGCGGCGAAGGCGGCGTTGCGCGCACCCGCCGGCAGGATGCCGACACCCACGTGGATGCGCTCGGTGGCCGCGAGCACGGCACCGGCCTGAGCGACACCGCCACGGAACCCGAGGTCCTCCACCACCCACAGCTCGTCGAACCCGAGCTCGTCCGCGCGGCGCGCGAACGGGATGACGTCCGCGGCGCGCAGGTCGCGGCGCAGCATGACGCCGGTGGGCAGGGGGCGGGTCATCGGGGCTCCTCGTCGAGCGGCGTGCGGGATCGGTCGTGCGGGTTCACGTGTGCGGCCAGCAGGCCTGCGGGCGGTCGCGCCGGCCGGCGCCCCGAGCCTACGGACGGCGTCCGACATGCGTGCGTGGTTCGGTCTGCCGAGGGCAGATCTGCCCCGGGCAGCATCCGGTTCCCCCGGCCAGCGGCGCGGCGCACGGTGGGCACATGGACGAGACGACCTACCGACCGGGCGTCGACGACGAGCTGACCACCCGCCTGCTGCACCGGCGGATCCTGCTGCTCGGCTCGGCGCTCGACGAGACCCTGGGCAACCGACTGTGCTCGTCGCTGCTGCTGCTGGCGGCCGACGACCCGGACAAGGACATCACCCTGCTGATCAGCTCCCCCGGCGGCTCCGTGCCGGCGATGCTGGCGATCCGCGACGTGATGGACCTGATCCCCAACGACGTGGCGACCGTAGGGGTCGGCTGGGCGGCGAGCGCCGGCCAGTTCCTGCTGTCGTCGGGCACCAAGGGCAAGCGGTCAGCCCTGCGGCACAGCCGGATCCTGCTGCACCAGGGCTCGGCCGGGATCGGCGGCACGGCGGTCGACATCGAGGTGCAGGCCGACGATCTGCGTCACATGCGCGACACCGTGCTGGGCCTGGTGGCGGCCGACACCGGCCAATCCCTCGAGCGCATCCGGGAGGACTCGCGGCGCGACCGCTGGTTCACCGCCGAGGAGGCCCGCGAGTACGGGTTCGTGGACGGCGTCGTGGAACGCCTCGACCAGCTGCTGCCCGGGGTCACCGGGCCGGTCGGATTCGGGGTGCGGCGATGATCGTCCCCTACGTCGTCGAGCGCCTGGCCGGCGGCGGTGAACGCGCGCTGGACGTCTACAGCCGGCTGCTCGCGGACCGGATCGTCTACCTCGGCTCCGCGATCGACGACGACGTGGCCAACGTGGTCGTCGCCCAGCTGCTGCACCTGGAGTCGGCCCAGCCCGACACGCCGATCGACCTGTACGTCAACTCCCCCGGTGGGTCGCCGTCGGCGATGCTGGCGATCTACGACGCCATGCAGTACGTCCGCTCACCGGTGTTCACCACGTGCGTGGGGCAGGCGTCGGCCGATGCGGCCGTCCTGGTCGCGGGGGGTGCGGCCGGCAGCCGGGCGATCCTGCGGCACGCGCGGATGGTGCTGCACCAGCCCGGCACGCAGGCCCGCGGCGACGTGCCGGACCTGATCCTCGCGGCCGACGAGATCGTGCGCGTGCGTGCCGAGCTCGAGGAGGTGCTGTCGACCCACACGGGGAAGGACGTCGCGACCCTGCGCCGCGACACCGACCGCGAGCTGGTGCTGACCGCCGAGCAGGCCGTCGCGTACGGGCTGGCGGACCGGGTGATCGTCGGCCGGGAGGGTGCGTTGCGGCGAGCGGGGTAGGACGACGGACGACGACGGACGCCTGGCCGGACAGCGTCGAGCGGCCGGCCGGGTGACCCGTCTGGCCGGGCGACCCGTCAGGCCGCGAGGAGCAGCACGTCTCGCTGGACGGTGTCGCGGGCGTCGACGCGGGACACCGTCTGCGGCGTGGTGAGCGCCCGCAGCTCGCGGACCTGCGCGATCCGGGCAGGGCCGGAGGCGAGCGTCCGGCGGCGGCCGTCGGCCGCAGCGAGGTGACGAGCCACCCCCAGCGCGAGGTCGGTCAACGAGCCCCCCAGAGCCTCGGTCACGGCGCCGAGCACCTCCGACGACGGCTCCTTGCGGCCCCGCTCGACCTCGGAGAGGTACTGCACCGACACGCGAGCCCGCTCGGCCACGTCGGACAGCCGCAGCCCCTGGTCGGTGCGCCAGTCCCGCAGCACGCTGCCGACGGCGAGCCGCCACGGCGGCCGTCGGGCGCCGATCCGCACCACGCCGTCGGCGCCGTCCCGCTCCTGAGCACCGCCGGACCTCGTCGCCATGTCGCGACGCTAACCGCGGCGGTGCCTCGCGTCCCCTCGTTCCGCCGACAGCAGATCGCTCCCCGGCGGCCCGCTGCCGGCGCCAGCGCCGGATGGCCTCTCAGTCGGCGACGCGCGGGTGCTCCGCCTCGTAGCCGGACCACCCGTGCTCGAGCAGCTCGAACCCGGCGTCGAGCATGCGGAGGCGGTCGCTGCTGGTGCCGGCGAGCGTCGCGAGCTGCAGCACGAACCGCGCGAACACCCGCACCTGGTCCGCCGGCTCCTCCTGGCCCAGCTGCTGCGCGATGGCGGCGGCGATGGCGTCCTCGTGCCGCAGCCACATGCGCTGCCCGTACTCGGCGAGCGCGGGAGTGGACTCGATCAGCGTCCAGAACTGCCGCACGCGACGGTCGAACTCGGCGTGGCCGACGAGGTTGGCGACGAGGTCGTCACGCAGGTGGTCGTGGAACGCCTGCGTCAGCGACACCCCGGCGGGCCGGTCGGTGACCACGGCGACCAGCTCGGCGCGCTGCTGGTCGTCCTCGTCGAAGACCAGCGCCTCCTTCTGCGGGAAGTGCGCCAGCACGGTGGTCGGTGAGACGTCCGCCTCGTCCGCGATCTCACGGATGGTGACGGCGTCGAAGCCGCGCTCGAAGAACAGCCGCGTGGCCGCGTCCGAGATCGCCTTGCGGGTCGCGGCCTTCTTCCGTTCCCGCCGGCCGGTGGTGGGCTCCGTCACGAGGCTCACCTTAGCGCTGCGGTTACAGAAGTGTGTTGACACCAATAGTGGTATCGCTACAGTTTCGGTATGCAACCAGCGATCGCTTCCGGCCGACGCGCCTGGATCATGCTCGTCGTCCTGACGATGCTGACCACCGCCGGCATGACCGTCGTGCTCCCCGTCCTGCCGTTCGTCGTCCTCCGCTACGTCTCGCACAGCCATCTCGCGCTGTGGGTCGGAGTGCTCGAGGCGGTCAACGGGCTCTGCACGTTCCTCGTCGCCCCGCTGCTCGGCGCGCTGTCCGACCGCGTCGGACGCCGGCCGATCATCGTCGTGGCGGCCTTCGGCGCCGCGGTGGGCTACCTGCTCTTCGGCATCGGCGGGGCGCTGTGGGTGCTCGTGCTCGGTCGCATCGTGCAGGGCGCGACCGCCGGGGACCTCCCGGCCTTGTTCGCCTACCTCGCGGACATCACCCCGCCCGAGCAGCGGGCCCGCCGGTTCGGGCTGCTGGGTGCGCTGTCCGGGATCGGCACCATGGTGGGTCCCGCGCTCGGCGGGCTGCTGGCGGCAGTGAACGTCGACTTCCCCGTCTTCGTCACCGCCGGGATCGCGGCCGCCATCGGCGTGATCAGCCTGGTGCTGCTGCCGGAGAGCCTGCCCGCCGAGCGCCGCACGCGCACGGTCCGGCTCGGCGACCTCCATCCGCTCCGGGTGCTGACCGGCGCGTTCACCCGGCCCGAGCTGCGCGGCCTGCTGGTCGGCATCGTGCTGGTGACGGTGCCCTTCAGCTTCTTCGTCAACAACTTCAGCGTGCTGGCGCTCGACTCCCTCACCTGGACGCCGACCAGGATCGGCCTGCTCACCGCCGTGGTGGGGGTCGTGGACATCGTGATCCAGGGCGGGCTGCTGGGGCTGCTGCTGCGCCGGCACGGTGAGCGCGGCGTGCTGCTCGGCGGGATCGTCACGCAGGCCGTCGGGATGCTGTGCCTGGCGGTCGTCGCCTCGGTGCTGGCGCAGCCGTGGCTGTTCGTCGTCGGCACGCTGGTGCTCGCCGCGGGCCAGGGAGCGGCGCAGGCCACCATGGACGGGGTCGCGTCGAACGCCGTCGACGGCGACGAGCAGGGGTGGCTCGCCGGGGCGATCCAGTCCGTCACCGCCGGCGTCGGCGTGGTCGCACCCCTGCTGGCCGGTGCGCTGTACGCATCGATCAACCACGCCGCGCCCTACGCCGTCGGCCTGGTGATGATGGCCGTAGCGGTGCTGGTGCTCGCGCGAGCCCGCGTCGCCAGCCCCTCCCGCGGTGGGAATGCGGAGCTTGTCGCGGTGCCGCGCGTGCAGGTCTAGCGCGTGCAGGTGCAAGGCGGGCAGTTGGACGGCGTTCTGGCCTGGGGCGCACGCCCACATCGAGCGCGGAGGAGCCCCGGCGCACATCCGTGCGAGCCTGGAGGCATGAGCACCGGGGCCTGGATCGCCGTCGCCGTGGTCCTGGTCGTGCTGCTGATCGCCGCCGATCGCGCCGTGGCGGCGGGGTGGTTCGACCGTCGTCGTCCCCGCCCGCGGCCGGCCACCCGCGAAGGGCCAGGGGTGGCCAGCGGGCTGCTCGGTGACCTGGTCGAGGTGTTCCAGCCGTCCCGCCACCACGTCACCGACGAGCAGGACCGGCACGCGCTCGACATCAGGCAGGCGCCGGTGGAAGGGCCGCCAGACCTCGACTCCGGCGTGGTGGTGCTGCCGCCGACTCCGTCGGAACGCCAGCACCACCGCCGGCCGGACGGTGATCGCCGCTCCGACCCGGACCCCGACCGGACCGCGACGCCGAGACCACCGACCTGACCTCGCGCGCCGACCCGAAGACGCGGCAGCTAGCCGCTCAGGCGTCCGGCGCCGCACCCACCAGCGCCTGCAGGTCGTCGAGCATCGGGCCCTGCGCCGCCACGAGCAGCTCCCGCGCCTGCTCAACCGGCATCCACGCCAGCCGGTCGATCTCCGGGAACGACTGGATCCGTCCGGACCGCGGCGGCCACTCGAGCTCCACGGTGGCCGCCCCGACCTGACCCGTCGGCGCGTCCGCCTCGGCGATGAACACCAGCAGCCGCTTGCCTGACGAGTACCGGTACTCCCCCAGCGGCCGGTACTCGGCGTCCGGCGCCGGCACGCCGACCTCCTCGGCGAACTCGCGCCGTGCTGTGTCCAGCGGCTCCTCGCCGGGCTCGATCAGCCCCTTGGGGATCGACCACGAGTGCGTCGGCTTGCGGGCCCAGAACGGTCCGCCCATGTGCCCGGCGAACACCTCCGGCGCGGCGTCGGGGGCCGCACGGCGGTAGAGCAGCAGTCCCGCGCTGAGCTGTGGCACGCGTCGACGGTACGACGGGGCACCGACAGGACGGCCGGGTCGGCGGCGGCGTGGGATGACCCGCGGCAGGATGGCGCCATGAGCGAGACGCCCAACATCGAGCAGGAGACCACCACCACGTTCGGCGGACCCGTCGTCGTCGCCGTCGCGCTGCACGGCGACCAGGTGGGTGGCGGCTGGGGCCGCGCCCCGCAGGTCGCGGTGGCGACCATCGACGGTGCGACGATCCGCAGCTGGGAGGTCCACGACGTGCGGTGGGACGTCGCGCACGACGAGGGTGGCGAGGGTGCTCACCACGCCCGTGTGGTGCGGTTCCTGCGGGACAACGGCGTGCAGGTGGTGGTGACCGGCCACATGGGGCCGCCGATGCAGAACACGCTGGGCAAGCTCGGCATCCGGGTCGTGATGGGCGTGATCGGCGACCCCCGCCTCGCCGCGATCGACGCCGCCAACCCGTGAGGCCTGCCCGCCCCTGACGGCCGCCCCAGGGCCCGGTCCGCCCCTGATGCCGGCGGCTCGCCCACAGGGCAGCCGCGCACGCGTCAGGCGGCGGCCACCTCGCGCACCCAGCCGTCCGCCTCGTGGCGGAAGCCGACGCGGGTCAGGTAGTCCGACTCACCGGCCGGTGCCACCAGCCGCCGGAACCCGTGCTCCGCGAACACTCCGCTGCGCCGGTAGACGAACTCCCCCGGCGTGAAGTCGCGGAACCGCGGCGTCACCCAGTCGAGCTCCACGTACCCGACACCCTCGTCGAGACGCCGCACCAGCACCACGCCCACGGTCTCGTCGCCGCGCACGACGAGGAACGCGACCCGCCCGTCGGCACCCCGCTCCGCCACGGGCGCCCCCGGCGCCACCATCGTCCCCCCGCCCGTCCCCGCCTGCCCGGCCGGCGCGGGCGCCGGCGCCCGGAACTGCGCGATGTCCTCGGCGTGCACGCCGAGCACGTGCTGCAGGTAGGCGTCGTCGGGCGCCACCTCCACCACCTCGTACACCGCCGAGTCGTGCCGCTCCCGCAGCAGCCGCCACAGCCAGTACACGTCGATCACGGCGATCGCCCCGTTCATCGCGGCGAACGGCCAGATGGCGAACACGGCGTTGTACACGGTCGCCACCACGGCACCGGCCAGGTTCATCCACCGGAACCGCAGCACCCGCGCCTGCATCAACGACAGGACGACCAGCCCGGACCCGACCCACCCGATCACCTGCCACAGCACCATGCGCGCACGCTATCGGCCGCGCCCGCCGTCCGGACCCGCAGGAGACGAGCACTACGCACCGGAATGAGCAGTCCAGACTGCTCACCTCGCTGCAGACTGCTCATCCCGCGGGGCTTCGACCGTCCACAGACCAGCTCCGGTGCCCGACGTGCTCACCGCGGCACGGTGAGCGGCCGAGGTGCCTGCGCGCTGCGGGACCGTCGCGCATGCCGTCACGCCCCGGAGCACGCCCTCCGACACCACCACCGCTGCCGACCGTGCACCTGGCACGCGATCACGTGCGCCAGGACGTCGCCGCTCGCGTCCGCAGTCGCGAGTGGTACCGAGTTGGTCGAGGCACCTACGTCCCCACGCCCCTCAGCACGGACGTCCGCGCCGTGGCCCTGGCGCGGATCGTCGGGGTCCACCACCGGCTCCGAGGGCCGCACGCCTTCAGCCACGCCTCGGCGGCGATGCTCTGGGGTCTGCGGCTCTGGTCAGTTCCCGACCAGGTGCACGTGTACCAGTCGTGCCGTCCGGGCACGGGCCGGGACGGGAACGTCCGACGGCACGTCCCGCCGATCGATGCCACCGCGATCACCACGCTGTCCGGGCTACCGGTGACGACGCTGGCGCGGACCGCAGTCGACTGCGCGCGGGAGATGGGGCCGCTGCCGGGGCTCGTCGTGATGGACGCCGCCATGCGTGCTGGTGCCGACCGTGACGACCTGCTCGCGCTGCTCCGCGTCGATCCGACAGGGCGCGGGATGGCGCGAGCGCGAGCGATCGTCCGTCTCGCCGACGCTGGCGCCGAGTCGCCGCAGGAGTCGGCGCTGCGGTTCGTCATGCTGCGAGCCGGCCTGCCAGAGCCGGAGACGCAGCTCCGGGTGGACAGCCGTCTCGGGACGTTCTGGGGCGACCTCGGATGGGGACGGTGGCGGGTGCTGCTCGAGTACGACGGTCGGTCCAAGTACACCGTCGCTGAGGCCCTGATCAGCGAGAAGCGGCGGCATGACGCGATCGTCGAGGCCGGCTGGCGCATCCTGCGGGTGACCAAGGAGGACCTGCGCACGCCCACGGCACTGGTCGCCCGGGTGATCCGGCTGCTGCCGGCCGACATCCCTCTGAGCCACCGTCCCCACCTCAGCACCCGCTGACCTCCGGCCCGCCGCGTGCTCGACGCAGCCGCCGAGCCGAGATGAGCACTTTGCATCCAGGTGAGCAGTGCGAACTGCTCGTCTGGATGCGAAGTGCTCGTCTCGCGGCCGCGTGA